>NZ_LZJI01000202.1 GCF_001667775.1 Mycobacterium sp. E1747 | reverse complement strand
TGACACATCCAGCGCGAGCAGCGTCCGCTTGTTCGCGGGTTCCACAGCGGCGAAGGCGTTGTAGAAGGCCGCATCCAGTGCATCGCTGATGCGAGGTATCGGAGTCCATGTCGACTCGCCTCGAGCGGACGCACCGGATGCGTAGGTGCGCTGCGCCACCAGCACGTTGATTGGGTGGACGCGGGCCTTCTTCAACCGCTCCCCGTCAGCCAGCTGCTCGGCCACGAGAGTGGCATAGTTGCCGCTCAACACACCAAGGCGGGTGAGGCGGGGAAGCTGGCGCATCAACGCTGTCTGCGGAATCCCGTTGTCCAACAGTGCCCGCCACACATCGGGTTCACTCAGAGCGGCGTCGGGCAACATCTCCCACGACAGGTTCGGGTTGGCCAGAGCTCCCAGCCAGCCCTGAACTGTGGTAGCGCGCTGCACTTCCTCAAACGCATCCACCAGATCAGGGAAGTCACGGTTGGTTTCACCGCGGCAGATGTAGTCGTACAGGGCGGTGTGCGCCGCATCCCCGCCAGGATGGGACAGGCGGAGCAGGTCGC
>NZ_LZJI01000201.1 GCF_001667775.1 Mycobacterium sp. E1747 | reverse complement strand
GCGAAGGGCACGATCGCCCCGTTGGTCCGCCAGGGGAAGTGATGCAGCGTCGCCAGCGGAATCCCGCAGTATTCCGCGACGTTCGCGGCCGTGTCTTCATAATTCATGCCGGTGAGCAGCAGGGCGGCCCCGTCTGCCAAGGACGTCAGCGTCCTGCTGACCTCCGCTCGGCACAGGGTGAGGGGTTCCACGACTTCCCGCCACATCCGGTCGAGCTTCCGAACCTTCCAAGGGTTCTCGAACCAGTAAGTCCAGTAGTCGCGGTGCGGGTCGAGGACGGCCTTCAATTCCGGCCCATACGCGACGCCGGCCGGTCCGACCGACTCGACGAAGTCGACCATCTCGGGAGCGACAGCCATCGTCACGTCGTGTCCCCGCCGCACCAGCTCACGCCCGACAGTCAGGTAGGGTTCGACCTCGCCGCGCGTGCCCCAATTCGCCAGCACAAATTTCATCGCGGATCTTCACCCTTCCAGTTCCCCTGGCGCATGGTCGGATTTGGAGCGGCCGCGCAACGTCCCCGGTTCAGACGACCGCAGCATAACCGGATGCGCGCGGCTGTTCAGGCTCTTAGGAATACTCGCCGCTGGCCACCTGCGGCCTTCATGTCTAGGCTCTCGCACTACCGCAAATGGTAGGAAGGGACAAGGTGACTGACCGTGATGCGGCGTGCGGCTACGTCGAACCGCCCGCACTGAGATTTGTGCTGGCAAGCTACGGAACTCGAGGTGATGTCGAGCCGTCGGTTGTGGTCGGGTCCGAACTGCAGCGGCGAGGGCACCACGTGCGTATCGCGGTCCCGCCCGACTTGATTGGCTTCGCCGAATCGGCTGGGCTCACGGCGGTCGCTTACGGCCCTGACACGCGCGCATACATGGCTGCACAACGAAGATTCTGGA
>NZ_LZJI01000200.1 GCF_001667775.1 Mycobacterium sp. E1747 | reverse complement strand
GCCACCCCGCCGGTGCCACCGAAGGCGCGAATGATGCCGGTCTTGAGGCCGGCCGACGCTTCCTGTTTGATGCGCAGTGCCAGCAGGAGGTTGTAGTCCGCACCGACGGCGATCAGCGCGATGAATGCGATCGGCGCGACAGCCCAGTGCAAATCGTGGTGGAGCAGGTGTTGCCAGATCAGCACGCTCGCACCGACTGCCGACGCATAGGAAGTGACGACCGTCCCCACGACGACCAACCCCGCCACCGGGCTGCGCATCAAACAGGAAGCGTCGGCCGGCCTCAAGACCGGCATCATTCGCGCCTTCGGTGGCACCGGCGGGGTGGCCACCGTCGCAGGCATCGTCTTCGGGCTCACCATGCTGGCGTTGCTCAGCAGCAGCGTGCTGAGCATCGCTCAAATCGGCAGCACCATCGCGGTCGGCCTGTTGTTGGACACCCTGGTGGTGCGGGCGTTCATCGTGCCGTCCATCTTGGCGCTGCTCGGTCGCTGGTTCTGGTGGCCGCGCGCGCTACCCCGCGGGGTCAGCGCCGTCGTGAAAACACCTGTGCGGCCGCCGGTTACTGCTGGAGCGCGGTCGCCGGCATTCCGACCAGCACACCTTCGACGTCGCCGTCGGCGCTCACCATCAGACCGCGCCCCGGTGGCAGCGCTTGCGCGCGAACCATCCGGTTGATCCGGTTCTGCGGGTCGTTGTCCATATAAAGCTGCGCCACCTTCGCCGAGTTCTGGAACCTCATCCACGGATCCATTTGCAGCGTCGCCCAGTTCGCGCTGTTGCGGGTGGTGAACACATGCAGGCCGATTTGGCGGGCGCGTTCCATCAGCTTCCACAGCGCCGCCCCCACCGGCGGCTTGGGCGGGTAACTCTGATCGGGCCGCAGGTCTTGGACGTCGTCGATCAGTACGAAATGCCTTGGCCCTTCCCACGGTTTGAGCGCCCGCAGCTCTTCCTGGCTCAGGCCCTTGGGTGGCAGCCGAGGCAACAGGACCTGTTGTGCGAGTTGGGTGATCACCTCATCGATCTCGTCTTGATCGTAGGCGTACGCGCGCACATAGCCGGGCCCACTCAAATCCCGTAGCCCGTGCGGGGCGGTCTTCGGGTCGATCAGCGTCAGCTGCGCCTCCTCCGGACTGAACCGGCTCATGATGGCTTCGCCGATGGACACCAGCGACAGGGTCTTGCCGCAGCCCTGCCGGCCCAGAATCATCAAGCCCGGGCTTTCCCGGAGCTTCAACGGAACGGGGCCCAGTTCGTGGCGCTCGCCGATCGCGAACGCGATGGACAGGTCGTCGCCGCTCGGATGCGCGGCGGCGTACTCCAGAATCGCCCGCAACTCCACCCGCTGCGGAAGCCGCTGCAGCGTCGCGTGTTTCGTCACGCCCGCCACGTCGGCGATCCGCGCACCGACGTCGACGATGCTCACCAGCGACCCCGTCGCGGGGTCGGTGAGCGCAGGTACCCCGACACGCAGCTCGTGCAGGCTGTCGGTCAGTCCGAAGCCCGGGCGGTTCAACGTCCGGCGCGCGGCGTCGCGCGACTCGAGCGACGAATGCCCCATCTGGCTCTCGCTCGGGTCGGCCAGCCGCAATTGGATTCGGGCCGTGGCGTTTTGCAACAGGCTCTGCCGCTGGCCGTGGATCCAGCCGCCCGCGCTGCACATCACGTGCACGCCGTACTCGGGTCCGCGACTGCTCAGCGAGATGATCCGATCCCCCAGGATGGTGTCTTTCGAGTAGACGTCGTCATAGTCATCGACCACCACGAAGACATCACCGAACGGGTCATTGGGATCGGTACCGCCCAGGCCGTCGCTGCCCGGTCCGAAGCGGCGCTCTCGGAAGCCGTCGAGGTCGATCCTCAGCCGTCGGAACGAGTCCTCGCGCGCGTCGATCAGGGCGTCCATACTGCTCAAGATCCGCTCGATGCCCTCGGCGTCCTTAGGTGACACGATGTCGGTGACGTGCGGCAGTGAGGCCACCTGCGCCAGGGTCGCGCCGCCGATGCAGAAGAACGTCACCCGTGCCGGGGTGTACATCGTTGCCGCCGAGGACATCAGCGTCATCAGGGCCGTCGTCTTGCCCCGCTGCTTGGCTCCCACCACGATGACGTTGCTGCGCAGCGCATCGACCGCGTGGACCACCTGCTTGGACTCCTCGGGGATATCCATCACGCCCACCGGGAACATCAGCCCCGGGTTGTCGCCGTAGTCGACGTGCCACGGCTTGCCGCGGTAGGCGGCCACCAGGGTATCGATCGGCTCCGGGTCCTCCAAAGGCTCCAGCCAGGGCCGCCGCGGTGACCGGTGCGGGACCTGGTGCAGCGACTCCCGCAGCACGTCGACGATCTTCTTTCTCTTGAAACCGTCGTCATGGTAAAGGAATTCGTCCGGTTCGGCGTCGACGGCGGCGGCCGCTTGGAGCGCCGCGGCGTCCGATTGGTCGAGCGGCTGGTACTGCCAGTTGTAGAGCCGGGGCTTGGTCAACGTCATGTCGACCGTGGTCGACACCTCCTTGGCCTTCGGCACGACGAAGGGCGCCGAGAGGTAGAAGCACCGGAATGGCTCCAGGTCGCGCGGCCCCACCTTCAGCAGGGCGAAGCCATTTTCCTTCGACGGCAGGTGGTAGGCGGCGTCCGACCCGATCACCTCGCGGCTGTCGTCTCCGGATTCCGCACGCAGCGCGATGCGGAACGCGATGTTGGACTTGACCTTCTGCAGCGACGACAAATCCAGGCGCTGCCCGCCCAACATGAAGAACACGTTGGCGCCGCGGCCTTCCTGCCCGATGTGGATGATCAGGTTGATCCACTTCTCGTGGTTGGCAAAGAGTTCCAGGTATTCGTCGACGATGACGAGCAGGACCGGTACCGGAGGAAGGTCTCGGCCTGCGAGCCGGATCTCCTCGTAGTCGTTGGCGTCGCGGGCACCGACCGAGGTGAATAGCTCATAGCGCTGCTTGATTTCGCCGTCGATGACGCGGCGCATCCGCTCGGCCAGATGCCGCTCGTCCTTACCCAGGTTCGACAGGGCGGCCACCACGTGCGGGATGCCCAAGATGTCCTGGGCCGCCGATTCGAACTTCATGTCGACGAAGATGACGTTGAACGTCTCCGGGGAGTGTGTCAGCGCGATGCCGTAGACCAGCGAGAGAAAGAACTCCGACTTGCCCGAGCCACTGGTGCCGATGACGACGGAGTGGAAACCGAAGCCGCCGAAGTCTTTTGCCCGAATGATAATGTTCTGCAACTCACCGGTGGGCTTCGCGCCGACCGGGATTTCGCACCACCGCTCGTCGCCGCGGCCGCGCCGCTCGGCCCACAGCCGGTCGACGTCCAGCTCGCGAGGGTCGATGATGCCCAGCCCGCGCAACAACTCGGCGGCGCCGCCCGCCGAGTCGGCGATCTCACTACGGCTCGTCGGCGACCACCGCGCCATCGCCCGGGCATACCGATAGGCGCGGTGAATCGACAGCTGATCGGCGTGGGCGAAGAACTTGTCCCGCACCCGCAGCAGGGGCGCCGGGCGTCCGTCTTCTCCATCGGCGTCGAAGCCGTTGCGGCCGAACCTGACTTCGTCGTTGGCGGTTGGGCCGTGCCGCTCGGTCATCTCGAAGACCTGGTCCACCGCGAATCCCACCCCGGTACCCACGCGGGATGCGATGCGCAGCAGGGTGATGCCCGCCTTACCGACCTGGCCGACCACGCTCTCCCACGCGTCGGGACTGCCGGTGTTGTCATCGACGATCACCAGGTGCGGCCCGAGATCGATGGTGGCGGAGCCGGTTTCGAGTGCCGAGCCCATGGCGGTCGGGCTGGCCGACGCCGGCGGCGTCCAGGCGCCGCGCTTGCCTTTCATGTGCAGCTCGGCGCCGAGGGTCTCCTCCAACTCCTCGGGTGTGGCGAAGACCAGCCGCCGCCAGCCGCACGCGTCGAACAGCTCGTCGTGCAGGTTGTGAGGCAGCCACACCATCCACGACCATACCTCCGGGTTACGGGTGACGACCATCAATTTCAGGTCGCGCGGGTTGTGGAACACCGCCAGCGAGCACAGCACGGAACGCAGCAGCGAGCGGAGTCGGTCCAGGTCCTCACCGACGAAGCTGAAGCCCGGCGCCGACCGCAGGTTGACCACCTTGGCGATGTCGCGAATCTTGCGCTGTTCCAGGATGAAATCGCGCAGCGCCTGTCCGGTGACGGGTTCGAGCTCCTCGTCGGAGGCGATGTCGGGCCAGGTCACCGACAGCACCGAATCGGGCGCGTGCTGTACGCCGGTGCCGAGCCGCACCTCCAGGAAGTCCGTGTCGGCACGGCCCCGTTCCCACATTCGCGGGCCACCGATGATCGCTCCGAGCCCGCGAGGATCCGAGTGCACCGCGTTCTGCCATTCGCGTTGCGCGCAGACCGCGCTCTGGATCTCGTCGCGGTTGCTGTCGAGGTCACGCAGGTAGCGGCGGCGACCCTTTTCCATTTCGCCCCAGGTGATTTTGCGTGCCCGCCCGAATCGCCCGGAGAACGCCAGCATGCTGAACGCACCGATACCCATCAGCGGGAAGAACCCGGTGGACAGGCTTCGCACGCCGGAGACGTAGAGCATGACGATGGTGCCGATCAGCGCGACGATGAGCGCCGGCACCCCGATCATCACCCAGATGTTGCGCGGCTCGCGCTCGGGCAGGGCGATCGGCGCGTTCGGTGCCACCCGAACGGGTTTCGGCGGTTCGATCTTGACCCGGTTGATGGGAAACGCTTTCTTGGACATTCCCTAACCTCCCACCTTCGCCGACGTCGTCACGACGGCTGCCTTGCCGAGCGCCGGCACGGTGTCGCGAGCCACCAGCGCGGCCTCCCGCGACAACGCCGGCCCCGCGGCGAAAGTGCGCAGCAACGGCCAGGGCGCCTGCACCGCCGAGGCCGAGTCGAGCCCGAGTGCGCGCAACGTGTCTTCGTTGGCGGCGATGCCGAACCGGACGCCGTTGTCGGACACCCAGAACAGCGATTCGCGCGAATCCGACGTGATCACCCCGCTGGTCGAGGTGACGAAGTTCGCCGCCCCCGGCAGCACCAGCACCTGGTCGGCAACCACGGACGCCGGGTCACGGTCGTCGCGCACCAGGTGCACAATCCGGTCGTCCAGGTAGGAGTACACCGGAAGCCCGCGCCCGTTGTATATGACGACGCGGGCCTGCGGATCCGTCGAGCCCTTCTCCCAACCCACGCACGTGGTCGGATTTGCCGCCGTATCAACGAAATTCAGGCGCTTGGTCGGGTAGTAGTCGACGGGCAGCGAGTTCACCTGGGGGATGTTGACCAGCACGTCCGGCGTCACCACCCGGGGTGCCGTCGACCCGTAGGAGTTGGCGCTGCGAAGCAGGTCGGCGACGAAGCTCGTGATCTTCTGCACCCCGTCGGGCAACAGCACATAGAACTGCTTGCCGCCGCCGGCGGTTTGGGCCTGTAATACCGCGCCTACCTGTGAACCCGAGACCCAGGTCGAGGGCGTGCCCGCCTGGGGAACATCGGGGACGCGCAGTGGTTCGGTCGCGGGCAGCCCGTCGTACAGAGCGCGCGAAATCTCAACCGGCGAGGTGACTCCGGGGTCCAACCCCAAACTCAGCGTGATCGCTCTGCTCGCCGGATCGACCTGCGAGCGTTTGCCGCCCCAGATCACATAGGTGTTGCCCTCGAACGTCGCGAGCACACCGGCGTCGTCGCCCAGTGGTGCAGCGCGGTCGCCGCCGTTGAGCGTGCCTGCGATGGACGTGACAACCGGCTTCTCCCCGCTACGGGGGCGGCCCGCCGTGTCGCACACGGCCCACGCCGAAATCACACCGCGGTTCACCGGCATCGCCGCGGGCGCGCCAGGGATACCGATCAGGGGGCCCGTCGGATACTTCGCGATCTCACTGCGCTTCACCCACGTCGGCGGGTTCGCCGTCCCGGTCGCCAGCCGGGCCGAGGTCAGGTTCAGGGCCGGGTAGAGCCGGCCCTCGATGCGGGCGTAGACCGCGCCGGAGTCACGGTCGCCGATGATCGCTGATCCACCCACGGCGCCAGTCGGTTTCAGCACGTTCAGCAGCAACATCCAGCCGGCAGCGATGGCCACCAACAGCATCGACAACATCAGTGCCGCGGTCTGCTTGCGGTCGTCGTGTTTCATCCGCACCGAGAACCGGGTGGTCGCCGCGCGCAGCCGTCGGTTGTAGAAGAGGTGACCGGAATTCTGGTCGCGGTTCGACAAGCTCAGCGGCATGCTCAGTACCCCTTGGGTGCTCGGCGAGGATCGGCCTGCTGAATCCGATCAGCCAGATTCGACGCGTCGGCGGAGACGCCATAGCGGTCCTCCGCATAGTTGATGAACGCGCACGCCTGCGCGACGAGATCGTGGATATCGCGGGACGTTCCGGGCTCGTGATAGGCCGCGAACGTTGGCGCGATGAACTGCCAGGCTCCCTTGCTCGGCGTGCCCTGTGCCGCGTTGGAGTCCCAATCGTTGACCGCGCCGGCGTTGTAGTTGGACTCGCGGCGAGCCACCAGGTCCATGCCGCGCTCCCAGCGGGCGCGCGCAGCTGGGTCGTGGATGCCCTTGATGTCCAGGGCTTTACGGATCGCCGCTATGACCGCTGACCGCCCGCTGCCCTGCTCGCCTCGCATTGCCGTCCGCCTTTGTCGGTAGCGCAGTCGCCTCATTCGAAGGGCCAGGAGCCGAGCTCGTCGGCGGGCGTTCAGGATGTGCCGATGCTGAGTGCGCAACCTCGCCGCCATGCGGGCCATCGCCTCGCGGCGTGCCAGTGGGGTGTCGGCCGGCTTGGTGTCGGCTATCGCGTCGTTCAGCACCGTCCCGGTGGTGCGCCTCGCGTGCGCATGGTCGCCGCGCGCCGTCGCCATGATTCGTGCGAGAGCGCGGTCGGTGCCGCTGGACCGGCGCACTTCGTACAGCGCGTTCATGGACCTCGTCGCTGCTGCAGCGGGAAGACCATCGGTCCTGACGTCAGCGTGTTCCTGCGCACCGACAACCGCAGCGGCGACGGTCTCGCCCGCGAACAAGCCGTGGCCGCGAGCCAACGCCGCCACTGCCTGCGTCGTCAGCGGATCAGTCAACGACTGCCCCACCCTGGTCCCCTTTGCGCCCATCCGTCCTGGACACCCGAGCTACTCCCACACCCTCTGGCCGCGAAAAACCCGTGTCAATAGCATGCACGAATCCGCAGTTCCGCTGTCAATAACGAGTGACCCGAACTCGCTTGATTAGTAGCGACCCTACTGCCGGACGCAGGCCCCAACCACTCACCTCCAGGTGGAGTGGGGACGGCGCCGTAGTGGGCTATTCCTTCGCGTCGTCCTCGGCGGGCATGATCACGATTCGCCGATTGGGCCGGTTGGTGACGACAGTCGGTTTTTCTTCGCCCGGTTTGGGACCCGGAGGGCTCGGCGGCATGGTCAGGCGGCCCTTGACCGGCTGACCGTTGGGCACACCCGGGGCCGAGATCCGCTTCTCGGGCGGCTTCTCTTTGCCGCCTTCACCACCCGCGCCCATCGCGCCCGGTGGCATCATCCCCATGCCACCCATCCCGGTCTGCCCCGACGTTGTGGGCGCGCCGCTGACCGGCGGCGTCATGGCGGCCTTGGCGGCCCCGGCGGGGGTCGTCGGCGGGGAGGAAGTCGGTACCGGTGGCGGCCCCAGTGAGCTGGCCGGGGTGGTGCCCCCGCCGCCGAGGCCCGCGCCGCCGCCGCCCAATCCCGCGCCGCCGCCTCCGGAGCCGGGGCCGACGCTGTCGACCAAATGCGTCGCGTCGGCGAGGCTGGCACCGTGAGCGCCGCCCTGAACCGCGCTCATCAGCGGCTGGATTGCGCTCTGGCCGGCCTGCATCGCCTGCTGCGGCAACTGCGTCAGCGGCTGCATGATGCCGCCAACCGCGCCGCCGAGCGCGCCCGTGATGCTTTGCAGCATCTGTTGCATCATCTGCGGGGCTTGCTGCCCGATGTTTTGCATCTGCTGCGCCGAATCTGCCTCATTCGCAGGAAACTTCGCTGCGGCATCGGCGGCGTGGGCACGGCGGTCGGCGTCTCCCTGGGCGCTGTCGGCTGCGTCCTTAGGTACCCCGGTGCCGGCGGCAGCATACAGCCCTCCACCGGCACCCCCAACCGGCGACGGGTCCGGCGGCGGCGGAGGTGGCATCGTCACCGGTGGCGGCGGCTGTATCCCCAATCCCTGCAACAAAATGTCCGGTGTGACTACGATCGGGTTTCCACCAGGATTCGGGGGAAATGCCGGCACCCCGTCTCCGCTCATGGCTTCACCCCCAATCCGCTCGAAAATCCGGCGATCACTTCGCATGCGCCCACGCACACGCAATTCGTACTTACTCAGTTTGGCATAGCTGCCTGGAAACGGTATTCACCTTGCATTTCGCGCATCGCGTATCCGCGCGCCGCCCTAAGTGCAGGTCACGTCGAACCATGCCATGTGGTAGTTCGCAAGGTACTGATGTCCATCGATCAGGGCCTCGATGGCCGTGAGCAACATCCAATCCGCGACGGCAGCCGCGGCGTGCTCCGGATACGCGGACAGGACCGAATTCTGCAGATCGGCGGTGCACCTGCGTAAGAGCTCAGTCTCATTGTCGAGCACGCCGGTATTCCGTACCGCTGGCGCCGCGATGGCCTGTGCAATTCGCGGCAGGCCATCGCGGCGACGCACCGCTTCCACGAGGGCTGGTCCGAGTTCGTCTACGCGCGGCGCGGCCGAGCGGGCTGGTCGATCACCGCTCAGCGTGGGTGCCTCTGGGTCTGATTCGGCAACATAGGTGTTGTGCTCATGCGCCGCGGCGACCACGACGGCTCCGAGCAAGTCCACGACGCTGGCGTCGTGACGACGTACGGCTGGCTCGAGCAGGGTCACATGGGCCGGCAGTCGGACATGCGGCGGTATCCATCCGCCGGCGAGGTCGGTGACCAGCAGAGTGGTGGTGCCGTCATCACGCAGGCCGGCCGCCCACGAGATTCGCGGCTCCTGGCGAGCGACGGCATCCACGAGCCGTTGCAGGCGCTGCTGCTCGGCAGCCCTACTGGAAACCGCGCCTGCCGTCCCGCCGGCCGCGGCTGACATTGCTGATGCGCCCACCATGCTCGACGAATTCGCGCCCGCGTGCCCGGCAGCGGTCGCGGCCGCTCCGCGTTCCACCGGCGAAACAAGCGGTCCGCCAGCGGCCGGGGACGATGCGGCCGAGGGAGCGACCGGGGCGCCCGAGACCGGCCCCGTCGGAACCGAAGGCATCGCGGGGGGCGCCGTGACCGGCGGCCGCAGGTCGGAGCCATAAGCCGGCAGTGAGCCAGGTGGGATGCTTGGGCCACCAGATACCGGCGCTGCCGGTCCCGACCATGAGCCCCCCGTGATTACCGGCGCTACCGGAGCGGCTCCTCCGGTGGTCGGCGGCGCGGGCGCGGCAGGCGGAGGCGCGTCGACCGGCGTGCCCGTCGGGACAAAAACTGCGGCGCTAGGTGCGGTCGGAGCCACAGACGGTGTCCCCACCGGCGGGCCGGCTTGCGGCGGTGTCCCCGGTCCCGACTCCATTGCGTTGATTGCGCCCGTCGAGAGACCTTGCGCGCCGGCACCTGCTGGCTGTCCCGTCGCCAGGCCGCTTGCAAAAGATTGGGCCAAGTTGGGCGGCCCGGCTTGGCCGAGGCCAGCGGGTGACATCGTCCCACCGGGCATGGCGGGCGCTCCCTGCAGCACCGAGCCGCCCCCGGCCACCTGGACGCCAGGAGCCGGCGTCGAAGCTGGGCCGGGCACTGTGCCCAGACCGCGCCCCTCGCCGTGTACTACAGCCGGGGTATAGGGCTGCCCATTGGGGGCGGCTCTCACTCCCGGAGCACCGTCACCAGAGCGCCCAGCGCCATGGACCACAGGCGCCGGCTGCCCCCGACTTTCCGTACCCCCTGGGATGCCTCCAGCGCCGCCATTTTCTGGGCGCCCGCCGGAATGTACTGGTGGCGCAGCCAAATCCTCTTTGCTGATTGGACGGGGCGGTGAAGCAGGGTCGCTGTTGAAACCATGCTGACTCGCCCACGTTCGTGCGTCAGCACCGACACCTTCGGCATCTAGGATTTTTTGCGTGGCGCCGACGATCTTATTGGTCGCGTCTCGGCTCGCGTTCGCCGCGTCCGCGTTGCACCTCTCTTGAACACCAAGTATTTCGGTTAGCTGCTGCGGCAACGGCTCTTTTGACGCAAGAATTCGATCGATATCCCGATCGCCGTCGCTAGCAATTTCGCTCAATCGGCTCCGCAGAAAATCGACCGCGTCGGCACCGGAATCGAAAGCTTCAGCCTTGTTCCTGTACTTTTCGGCGAGATCCATGTGAAACTTGGCGCCATCGTGGTATCGGGCAACGAGGTCATCTGCCGTGTGCCCCTGATTATTCGCTGCTAGGAGATTCTGCAAACTAGTCAGATCCTGCGAATACTGCTGCTGCTCTAGGCAAGCCTGCC
Organism: Mycobacterium sp. E1747; assembly: GCF_001667775.1. Classification (GTDB taxonomy): domain Bacteria; phylum Actinomycetota; class Actinomycetes; order Mycobacteriales; family Mycobacteriaceae; genus Mycobacterium. The sequence goes on along the minus strand of NZ_LZJI01000200.1, from coordinate 18,734 downwards.
GCCAGTACTGCCCAGCACCGCGCATAGCTGCGGAAGGAGCTGGCCACCAGGGCCCAACCAACAGCGCCGTCCACCTGCCGGGCGGAAGATCAGCTACCACCGTTCGCACACACGCTTTTCATTACGGAGTCTTTGGCAGTGATGTCGTCAAGTGCTGCCTGATATTGCGCATCGGTCGCCACAGTGTTGTTACTCATAGCGGTAAGAGTTGCGTAGGCGCCAGCCAACGCACGTGCCGCGTCGCGGTGCTTGGCATCGAGCGCGGGACTAGCAATTGCGTTCTCTAGCATGACGGCACCATTGGTGGTGGCAATACGGGCCAATGCACGATCGTTGCCGCCGGTATCGACCTCCACTGCACGGGCGGCCAGCTTATATGTGTCACATAGTTGTCTCTGCGCCGCAGCCGTTTCGGAAGCGCTCGGTATGGGCGCCGCTGTGGAGTTCGTGGGCTGCGGAGCCGATCGCGTCGCGGCGACGATCAACGCGGCGACAGCCACTGCCGCGGTTAAACCCACGGCGACCGCCAGCCACGGGCGCGAGCGTGATCCTGCGTGCCCGGAAAAGCTCGGTGTCCAATCTGCCAATGGCGGCTGGGCGGCCGTTCCCTCGCCAGGCCGCCAAGGCTGGTTCCCCACCATGCGCCCCTCCTCGAAGCCGACGGATCGAAATTGAACCGGTCTCCCGATTATGCGTGCCCTCCTCCCCATAGTGGATCAGGCAATCGGAAGCGAGCAATTCACCGGCGCCGCCCGCTAGCGCGATCTAGAGCCGCGATGCGGGCTAGCGAGGTGTGCATTGAGATCGGCCGCCACTACGGCTGTGCCCCCTCGAAGCGAGGGGACTATGCCGCGCGGCCGAGTAACTGGGACCGCCAGGTGTGCAACTCTTATGGGTCCTATGCGGTCAAGCTGACATTTGGGATCTCGGGGGCACCGGCACGGCTCAAGGGAGCGAGCGGCGTCGTTAACACCATCTAGGGCCGCTCAGCTATCCATCAAGCGGTCACCCGCCACCACAGAGCATTTTCATTGGCGCGTCTTTAGCGATCACGTCGTTGATCGCTGCCTGCCATTCCGAGTCGGGTACCACACCGCTCGTAGCCTTTGCCGTCGCTGTCAGGTAGGCCGCAGCGAGCGCGCGGGCGGCGTCGCGGTGTCTGGCATCAAGCGCTGGATCATCGGCCGCATTCTCGAGCATGAGAGCCGCGTTCGTAGTGGCGGTGCGAGCCAGCGCTTTGTCGCTTCCATTGGTGTCAATTTGCACGGCTCGGGCTGCCAATTTATAGGTTCCGCACAGTCGTTGTTGCGCGGCGGCAACTTCCGCAGGCCCATGGGTCGGCGTACTCGTGGTGGTCGTTGTCGTACTTGCCGTCGTCGAACGTGTGAGTGCCAAGACGAGGGCGGCGGTGGCCACGGCGGCCGTGAACGCTACCGCGACCCCCAGCCACGGACGCGGGCGCGCCGGTGGCTGAGCGGAAAAGCTCGGTGCCCAATTCGCCGTTGACGGCTGGGCGGCTGGGGCGGCCGGAGCCTCGCCCGGCCCCCAAGATTCGCTCCCCACCATGTACCCCTTACCGCGGCCGACGGATCCAAAGAACCCCGATTATGCGTGCCCCCTTCCGCTCCATAGTGGAACAGGCAACGGGAAGCCGGCAATTTACCGGCGCAGCGCTAACACCTTCTAAGACGTGCGCTCGCAAGCGCAAGGTCTGCGTTGAAATCCGCCACTGCGGTCCGTCCCGCCTTCGAAGTGCTCACGTGCGCAGCGCATGTGAGCAACCGGGGCTGCGACGCGCTCCGGTCCTTTGCGGTCGAACTGACATCCGGGGCATGCCGATCGCTCTTGGTCCGGCCACGATTCGAGCGAACACCGAGGTGTCCTTCCCGCCATCTTGATCCCCGAGCTATCGATGGCCCCCTTACCCGCGACCGCGAACTCTCTTCATCACAGCATATTTGTTGTTGACGTCACTGATGGTCGACTGCCATAACGGATCATCACGTTGCTGCACCGTGGCGGCGATCGCCTGAGAATTGCTATAAGCGTCCGCGAGTGCCAGTGCGGCGTCTCGATCGCAGGCGGCAACGCCGGATTTGCGCCCACCACGTGTTCCAGCATTAGGGCTCCGTTGACAACGGCAATGCCAGACAAAGCCGGGTTGTCACCGTTGGTTCCAATCTGCACGGCACGTGCGGTCAGGGTGTAGACGCCGCAGAGGTTCTTGTGCGCCGCAGCCGATACCGCCGTTGTGTACATCGGTGCTGCTGACGTGATCGGTGAGCTTGGGGCGGAGATGTTCGTCGACCGTGTAGCCACCACAACTAGGTCCTACGGCGCTCAGTAGGATGGCGATCGATGCCAACACAATCGCCAGCCATGTCCGTGGACGTTTCATGGCTTGCGTTGAATACGTCGGCTGCCACTGGCCCGCTGGCGGGCCGACAGGCGGTTCCCACCAAAATCCGAGGGGAGATCACCCATACAGCCCTCCCATGAAATGCCTCAGTCCGTGGAAATACCTCAGTCCGTGCGAAGCCATTCCGTTGAACTATCCACGGCACTGCACATCAACACCGTAAGAGAGTGATTGAAACAACGCTGCCCCGCGCACTGAGCGCCCGCGAGCGATCAAACTCGCGGCGCTGAGCCGTTGGCGCTCGGCCGCACGGCCTCCAAATCGCCGGCATTCTGCTGGTCCATGCTGGTGAAGCCCTTGGCCGCGTGATGGGCCTTCGCCCCGACATCGGTCAGCGTCCGCTGGTGACCCTGCAGGGTCTGCACGTGCTGCGTATGCGCCGCGGTCACCGCCGATTGAAACGCGTCGGCGGCCGCGAAGTCACCGAACATCCCCGCGCCTAGCGGCCCCCGCCCGAGCTGGTCGGCCCCCTCTTGCGCATGCCCGCCGGCGCGGTGCGATTCGTTTCCCCCGGAGTGCAGAAGGTCAGTGTCGACGAACATTGCCGCCCCTTCCGATCCATGCAGCGATCCCCGCGCCACTATTGACCAAGCTAAATACGCCACGCGCGGTGGTCAATTCACTTCGCCTAAACGGACCCCTACAACGCGCTCGCGCCGTCAGCCAACCCATCCCCGTCCGAATCGCTCAGCCGCACGTTCCACTTGCCGTCACCGTCGGTGTCAACGTATGCGGTCACGCCGCCCTCGTCGGCACACAGCACCCGGTCCGCCAGCCCGTCGCCATCGGTATCGAAAAGCCGGTCATCGGCGTGCCCGTGCCCGTCGAAGTCGACCAGCGGGCCACCGGTGTGCTCGACGCCGTCGAGGCCGAACCAGCGCAATTGTCGGCCCTGCTCCGTGGCCACCCCCCACGTCCCGGAACCATCATCGGTGAAGTACGCCTCGGGATTGCCGTCGTTGTCGAGGTCGAGCACCGCGTGATCGGCGATGCCGTCCGCGTCGAGGTCCGCGAACGCGTCGTCGCGCAGCCCATCGCCGTCGAAGTCGAGCCCGAAAGCATCGAGCCGGCCGTCGCCATCAAGGTCGAGGTCCAGGTCGTGGTGCCAGATAGATGCCGTACCGTCGTCGCCTGCAGCGCAGTAGTCCATGCATGCTCCGACGCGCAATCACCGCTACGGGTTCCCCCGTGAGCGCCACCAGTTGACCAGTTCCGCGGTCGCCTCGTCGGTCGTCAACGGCCCGCGTTCCAACCGCAGCTCCTTCAGGAAGCGCCACGCCTCGCCGACTTGCGGGCCCGCCGGGATGTCGAGCAATTTCATGATCTGGTTGCCGTCGAGGTCGGGCCGCACCCGCGCCAGATCCTCCTGCGCCGCCAGCTCGACGATCCGCGCCTCCAGCCGGTCATAGCTGGCCTGCAGCCGCGCCGCGCGCCGCTTGTTGCGGGTCGTGCAGTCGGCCCGCACCAGCTTGTGCAGTCGAGGCAGCAACGGCCCCGCGTCGGTGACGTAGCGGCGCACCGCGGAATCGGTCCACTTGCCCTCGCCGTAGCCATGGAACCGCAGATGCAGATACACCAGCTGCGAGACGTCGTCGACCATCTGCTTCGAATACTTCAACGCGCGCAACCGCTTTCGCGCCATCTTGGCGCCGACGACCTCGTGGTGGTGGAAACTGACACCGCCGTTGGCCTCGTGGCGTCTGGTGGCGGGCTTGCCGATGTCGTGCAGCAGCGCGGCCCAGCGCAGCACGAGGTCCGGGCCGTCGTCCTCCAGCGCGATCGCCTGCCGCAGCACGGTCAGCGAATGCTGGTAGACGTCCTTGTGCTGGTGGTGTTCGTCGATGGCCATCTGCATGCCGCCGACCTCGGGCAGCACCACCTCCCCCATGCCGGTCTGCACCAGCAGGTCGATGCCGGACACCGGGTCGTCACCGAGCAGCAGCTTGTCCAGTTCGGCGGCCACCCGCTCGGCGCTGATCCGGCCCAGCTCGGGCGCCATCGCCTCGATCGCCTCCCGCACGCGGGGAGTGACGGCGAAGCCGAGCTGCGAGACGAACCGCGCCGCGCGCAGCATCCGCAGCGGGTCGTCACCGAAGGACACCTCCGGTGCTGCCGGGGTGTCGAGCACGCGATCGCGCAGAGCCGCCAAACCGCCTAGGGGATCGAGGAATTCACCCGGCCCGTCGGGCGTGATGCGCACGGCCATCGCATTGGCCGTGAAGTCACGGCGCACCAGATCATCTTCGAGACTCGAGCCGAACTGCACCTCGGGCTTACGCGAGACGCGGTCGTAGGCGTCGGCGCGGAATGTGGTGATCTCCAAGCGATGGCCATCCTTGCCGACGCCGACGGTGCCGAAGTCGATGCCGGTGTCCCACAGGTTGTCGGCCCATCGCCGCAAGATCTGTTGCACCTGCTCGGGGCGGGCGTCGGTGGTGAAGTCCAGGTCGGGACTCAGCCTGCCCAGCAGCGCATCTCGTACCGAACCGCCGACGAGGTACAACTCGTGGCCGGCCGCGTCGAACGCCGACCCCAGCTCGCGCAGCATGTCCGCGTGTTGGTTCAGGGCGACCTGGGCGGCGGCAAGCAGCTGCATATCGGCGTCGGACACGTTCGATCAGCCTAGTAGGCCGGGCCGAAAAGCCCGTGTGAGGAGCCTCGCACCCGCTGCCGTGGCACGCGACGGAGTGAATTGACCGGCCGGCGTGCGGCAGTACCGTTGCGCAACGGGAAGGGTGAAAACCGCGGGCAATGCGGTTCTGCGATACATGAGCAATATGTCGAGTTCTCAGCGAGCGGACTTCTTCGACGGCCGCGCCTGGCGCACAGCAACATGGTCGGCGCCGTTGGTCGTGCAACTGATACTGGCGCTGTTGCTCGTCGCCATGCAGCTGTTGGGCAAGTGGCCGTTCGAAACGCACAGCGCGTACGCCGGTGAGCGCGTGTGGATGTTGACCGCCACCGTCCTAACGACCTTGGTGTCGGTGCTTGTCGGCGCCGCACTCCTCAGGTCGCCATCGCAGCGTAATCGCGGCCTCGGCCTCAGCACCGTGGCCTGTTCGGCCGTCGTGCTCGCCGGCGGAGCGGCCTTCGCTTATCTGGTCCTGCGCTGAAGGGCGCCGATGACCGACAATCGGTATGGGCCGCTGGCCTTCGCAGTCGCCATAGCTCACGTCTTCGTGGTGGACTTCGTCACCTGGCTGTTTGTTCTGCCGCTGTGGCCCTTGGTGTTTATCGTTCTGCCGGCAACGCTGGTCTACATCGGCGTCGGCGCCCTCATCGGCCTGGCATCGGGCCGACTCGGCCAGATCGGCCGCGGGATGATGATCGGCAGCCTGTCCGGGCCGCTCTCACTCCTGATCTTCATCCCCGCATTTGTCATCGCCGGAGCGATCGGTCCAATCTGAGCGCACGCATCAAGTCCTGAGCCGTCGCACGCCCCACTAGCGGCGAGTATGTCCAGGGAGACTATGCCGTGCCAGCTACTATCGCTTGGGTGTCGGACGGCGAACAGGGTAAGCCACGTCGGCGCCGGGGGCGGCGGCGCGGTCGTGGCGCTGTGAGTTCGACCGAGAACCAGACGAACGGCCAAGCGCCCGCCGACTCGACGGCGACGAAATCGCACCGATCCCGTTCGCCTCGTCGCGGACCGGATCGGCTGCGGACCGTGCACGAAACATCCGCCGGGGGTCTGGTCGTCGACGGCCTCGACGGGCCGCGCGACTCACTGGTCGCGGCACTGATCGGCCGCATCGATCGGCGTGGTCGGATGCTCTGGTCGCTGCCCAAGGGGCATATCGAAATGGGTGAGACCGCCGAGCAGACCGCGATAAGAGAGGTCGCCGAGGAAACCGGCATCCGCGGCAGCGTGCTGGCCGCGCTGGGCCGCATCGACTACTGGTTCGTCACCGACGGCCGCAGGGTGCACAAGACGGTGCACCACTATTTACTGCGCTTCTCCGGCGGAGAGTTGTCCGACGAGGACCTCGAGGTCGCCGAGGTGGCCTGGGTTCCGGTGCACGAGCTGCCCTCGAAGCTGGCCTACGCCGACGAACGGCGCCTCGCCCGAGTCGCCGACGAACTGATCGACAAGCTGCAGACCGACGGCCCCGCCGCGCTGCCACCGCTGCCACCCACCTCACCGCGGCGCCGACCGCAAACGCATTCGCGCACCCGGCACGCCGACAAACCGGCCACCAGCCGGAAGAACGGCCACGGGCCCGGGCCGTGACGGCATCCCGGCTCTGCTTGTTGCGCCTCGCGGCAGTGATCGGCATCGTGGCCGGGTTCGCGATGCTCACCTGGCCCGCCATGCCGCGCGCGGCCGCCAAAGAACCCGGCATCACGCCGTTCGTCCGAGTGCGCATCGACCAAGTCACGCCGGACGTCGTCACCACGTCCAGCCAACCCGTCGTCACCGTCACCGGCATGGTGACCAACATCGGCGACCGCCCCGTCCGCGACGTGATGGTCCGGCTCGAACACGCCGGGGCCGTCACCGCGTCCGCGGCTTTGAGGACCACACTGGACGGCGACACCGACCAGTACCAACCGGCCGCCGACTTTCTCACGGTCGCTCCCGAACTGCAGCGCGGGCAACAAGTCGGGTTCACCCTGTCCGCCCCGCTGCGTTCGCTGACCAAGCAATCGCTGGGGATCGACAAGCCGGGCATCTATCCGGTCCTGGTCAACGCGAACGGCACACCCGATTACGGCGCCCCCGCGCGGCTCGACAACGCGCGCTTCCTGCTGCCGGTCGTCGGCGTGCCACCCGATCAGGGCGGCGATCTGGCCTCCGCCGTCGCGCCCGACACCTCCAAACCCGTGTGGATGACCATGCTGTGGCCGCTGGCCGACCGGCCCCGGCTGGCCCCCGGCGTGCCCGGCGGCACCATCCCGGTCCGCCTCGTCGACGACGACCTGGCCACCTCGTTGGCCAGCGGCGGCCGGCTGGACATCCTGCTGTCGGCCGCGGAGGTAGCCACCAGCCACGACGTCGACCCCGACGGCGCGGTGGGCCGAGCGCTGTGTCTGGCCATCGACCCCGACCTGCTCGTCACCGTCAACGCGATGACGGCCGGCTACGTGGTGTCCGACTCCCCCGACGGGCCCGCGCAGGTGCCCGGCACCCCGACCCACGCCGGCGCCGGGCAGGCCGCGGCCGGCGAGTGGCTCAACCGGCTGCGCGCCCTGGCGCACCGCACCTGCGTGGCGCCGCTGCCGTATGCGCAAGCCGACCTGGACGCCCTGCAACGCGTCAACGACCGCGGGCTCAGCGCCACCGCGACCACCGGCGTCAACACCATCGTCGACCGCATCCTGGACGTCGCCTCCGTCCGCGGCGCCACGTTGCTGCCCGACGGCCCGTTGACCAGCCGCGCGGTCAGCCTGCTCGGCGGCAACGAAAGCACCGTCGCCATAGCCGCCGCAGAATTGTCGGCCCCGGACGGCCAAGCGTCCTCCGACGCCACCGTCGACACCGCGCCGCAGCGGCTGTCCCCGCAAGTCGTGCTCGCACCGTTCGACCCGGCCGTGGGCGCGGCGCTGGCCGGGGCGGGCAGCTCGCCCTCCGTCCCCACCTATCTGGACTCCTCGCTGACCGTCCGGCTCGCGCATGACTCGGTGACCGCGCGCCGCCAGGACGCGCTGGGGTCCATGTTCTGGCACGCCTTGCGGCAGGACGACGCGCCCCGCACGCAGGTCCTGGCCCCGCCGGCGACGTGGAACCTGCAGGCCGACGACGCGCACGTCATCCTGACCGCGCTGACCACCGCCATCCGGTCCGGCCTGGCGATCCCACGACCGTTGCCGGCGGTCATCTCCGAGGCCGCGGCCCGCACCGAGCCGTCCGAACAGGTGGGCGCCTACACGTCCGCGCGGGGCCGCTTCGGCGACGACGTCACCGCCCTGGTGGCCGGCCAGGTCGGCCGGCTGTGGGGCCTGACGTCCGCGCTGAGCACGGACGAACGCACCGGGCTGAACGGCATCCAGTACACCGCCCCGCTGCGCGAAGACATGCTGCGCGCGCTCAGCGAATCCCAGCCTCCCGACACCCGTAACGGGATGGCCCAGCAGCGTCTGGCTGTCGTCGGCAAGACGATCAACGACTTGTTCGGGGCGGTCACGATCGTCAACCCCGGCGGCTCCTACACCCTGGCCACCGAGCACAGCCCCCTGCCGCTGGCTCTGCACAACGGACTGGCCGTCCCGATCCGGGTGCGGCTGCAGGTCGACGCCCCGCCGGGCATGACGGTCACCGACGTCGGCCAGATCGAGCTGCCGCCCGGATACCTACCGCTGCGGGTGCCGATCGAAGTCAACTTCACCCAGCGGGTCGCCATCGACGTGTCGTTGCGGACCCCCGACGGACTGCGGCTGGGCGACCCGGTGCGCCTGTCGGTGCATTCCAACGCCTACGGCAAGGTGCTGTTCGCGATCACCATGACGGCCGCGGCCGTGCTGGTGTTGCTGGCGGGACGGCGCCTTTGGCACCGCTTCCGCGGCCAACCCGACCCCGCCGACCTCGACCGACCCGACCCGCCGGGCGCCCGATCCGCGGGGGTGGATGACGGGGCCGATGACCGGCTCGAACAAGAGCACCGCGTATGAAGCCCGGCCACCGGCAGGCCGCACCGCAACCCCACCGCCTGCCAGAGCCGCCGCGGCGACCCCGCAGCCCGGGCTCGCCGCCCACCGGTCCCCTGCCGCCGGTCCCCGCGGGGATCGACCGCCGGCGGCCCGAACTCTCCGATGCCGCCCTGGTGTCGCGGTCGTGGGCGATGGCCCTCGCCACGCTGGTCAGCCGGCTCACCGGCTTCGCCCGGATCGTGCTCCTGGCCGCGATCCTGGGCGCCGCACTGTCTAGTGCGTTCTCGGTGGCCAACCAGCTGCCGAACCTGGTCGCGGCGCTGGTCCTCGAGGCGACCTTCACCGCGATCTTCGTTCCGGTGCTGGCCCGCGCCGAGCAGAGTGACCCCGACGGCGGCGCGGCGTTCGTGCGGCGCCTGGTCACCCTGACGACCGCGCTGCTCGTGTTGGCGACGGCGTTGTCGGTGCTCGCCGCTCCCCTGCTGGTCCGGTTGATGCTGGGCCGGGTTCCGCAGGTCAACGAGCCGCTGACGACCGCGTTCGCCTACCTGCTGCTCCCCCAGGTGCTCGCCTACGGCCTCACGTCAGTGTTCATGGCGATCCTGAACACCCGCAACGTCTTCGGGCCGACGGCGTGGGCGCCGGTGGTCAACAACGTCGTCGCGCTCGCCACCTTGGCGGTGTACGCGGCCGTCCCCGGTGAGTTGTCGGTCGACCCCGTCCGGATGGGCAACACCAAGCTGCTGGTCCTCGGCATCGGCACCACGCTGGGCGTGTTCGCGCAGACCGCGGTACTGCTGGTGGCGCTGCGCCGCCAGCGCGTGGACCTGCGTCCCCTCTGGGGAATCGACGAACGCCTCAAGCGCTTCGGGACCATGGCCGCCGCGATGGTGCTCTACGTGCTGATCAGCCAGCTCGGCCTGGTGGTCGGTAACCAGATCGCCAGCACGGCGGCCGCGTCGGGCCCGGCGATCTACAACTACACGTGGCTGGTCCTGATGCTGCCGTTCGGCATGATCGGCGTCACCGTGCTGACGGTGGTGATGCCGCGGCTGAGCCGCAACGCCGCCGCCGACGACACCAAGGCGGTGCTGGCCGACCTGTCGCTGGCCACCCGCCTGACGTTGATCACGCTGATTCCGATCGTCGCGGTCATGACCGTCGGCGGCCCGGCGATCGGCAGCGCGCTGTTCGCCTACGGCCACTTCGGCGGCGTCGACGCTGGATACCTGGGCACCGCGATCGCGCTATCGGCCTTCACGCTGATCCCCTACGGGCTGGTGCTGCTGCAGCTGCGTGTCTTCTACGCGCGCGAGCAGCCCTGGACGCCGATCGTCATCATCCTGGTCATCACGGCCGTCAAGATCGTCGGATCCGTCCTGGCCCCGCACCTCACCGACGACCCCAAGTTGGTGGCCGGTTATCTGGGACTGGCCAACGGAATCGGCTTCCTGGCGGGCGCGATCATCGGCTACCTGCTGTTGCGGCACACCCTGCTGCCGGCGGGCGGTGAGTTGATCGGCAAAGGCGAGCTGCGCACGATCCTGGTGACGATCACCGCCTCGATGCTGGCCGGTTTGGTGGCCCATGTGGCCGACCGGCTGTTGGGACTGGACGCGCTCACCGCGCACGGCGGCGCCGCGGGCTCGCTGCTGCGGCTGCTGATCCTGGCGGTGATCATGCTGCCGATCATGGCCGCGGTCCTGCTTCGCGCCGGTGTCCCGGAGGCGCAGGCCGCCCTCGACGTCGTCCGCCGGCGCTTCGGCGGCCGGGCGGCGATGTCGCGCAATCCGGTGACAAAGGACCGATCGTCTCGCCGTGCCCGGGTCACGTACCCTGAGCAGAGGAATTCGTCCACACCTGGGGTAAATGCGGTCCAGGAGCCGATCCGGCGCAGACCTCCGGAGCGGGCTACCCAAGCCCGGATAGCGAAAGGACCGGAGGTGACCGACCGCCCTATCGAGAGTGCCGCGTCGGGGGCCGAGCTGCCACCACCGGTTGCCGACGACTTCCAGCCAGACATCCCGGCCGAGCGCGCGCCGGAACCCCCGGCCGCGCGCCCGTCCAACGGCGACCTGCCGCCAGAGTCGCGACGAGGTCCTGCCCCGTTCGACGCACCGCGGGACCGTGGCGCGGACCCGTCCGGAGACGACGTCCACCTGGTTCCGGGCGCCCGCATCGCCGGCGGCCGCTACCGGCTGCTGGTCTTTCACGGCGGAGCGCCGCCCCTGCAGTTCTGGCAAGCGTTGGACACCGCGCTGGACCGGCAGGTGGCGCTCACATTCGTCGATCCCGACGGGGCGTTGCCCGACGAGGTGCTGCAGGAGATCCTGTCCCGCACGCTGCGCCTGAGCCGGATCGACAAGCCCGGCATTGCCCGGGTGCTCGACGTGGTTCACACCGGTCACGGCGGCCTGGTGGTCTCCGAGTGGGTGCGCGGCGGTTCGCTGCAGGAAGTGGCCGACACCGCGCCGTCGCCGGTCGGTGCTGTCCGGGCCATGCAGTCGCTGGCTGCGGCCGCCGACGCGGCCCACCGAGCCGGCGTCGCGCTGTCGATCGACCACCCGAGCCGGGTCCGCGTCAGCATCGAGGGCGACGTCGTCCTCGCCTACCCGGCCACCATGCCTGACGCCAACCCGCAGGCCGACATCCGCGGCATTGGTGCCGCGCTGTACGCCCTGCTGGTCAACCGGTGGCCGCTCACGGAATCCAGCGTGCGGAGCGGACTCGCCCCTGCCGAACGCGATTCGACGGGCCAGCCGGTGGAACCGATGATCATCGACCGCGGCATTCCCTTCCAGATTTCCGCCGTCGCGGTGCGGGCGGTTCAGGAGGACGGCGGGATCCGTAGCGCCTCAACGCTTTTGAACCTGCTACAGCAAGCGACCGCGGTGGCCGACCGGACCGAGGTGCTGGGTCCGATCGACGATTCGCCCGCGCCGGCCACCGCCCGAGAATCCGCGGCCCCGGACGAAGCGGCGTTCGCGCGCCGGCGCCGCAACCTGTTGATCGGCATGGGCGCCGGCCTTGCCGTCATCATCGTGGCGCTACTGGTCTTGGCGTCGGTGGTGAGCAAGATCTTCGGCAACGTCGGCGGCGGCCTGAACAAGGACGAGCTCGGGCTGAACGGCCCGTCGTCTTCCACCTCGTCGTCGGCCACGAGTTCCGCGGCCGCCGGCAGCGTCGTCAAGCCGACGAAGGCGACGGTCTACTCGCCCGACGGTGACGCCGACAACGCGGGCACGGCTGGCCAGGCGATCGACGGCGACCCCTCGACCGCCTGGGCCACCGAGGTCTATACCGACGCCGTCCCGTTCCCCAGCTTCAAGCAGGGCGAAGGGCTCATGCTGCAGCTGCCCAGCGCGACCGTGATCGGCCAAGTCAGCATCGACACACCCAGCACCGGCACCAAGGTCGAAATCCGCTCGTCGGCCACGGCGTCGCCGGCGTCCCTGAACGACACCACCGTGCTGGCGCCGGCGTTCACGCTCAGACCCGGCCACAACGTCATCCCGGTGCGAGCCGGTTCCCCGACCTCGAACTTGCTGGTGTGGATCTCCACGTTGGGAACCACCAACGGCAAGAGCCAGGCCGGCTTTTTCGAGATCACGGTCCAGGCCGCTTCCTGACGCTCACAGATCCGTCCCGTGGTGAAGTGCCGCCCCACAACGGATTGGTTACTGTCCGGCCGTGGGCTCCCGGGGAGACATCCAGCGCGAACGCAGTGATGCCGAGCTGCTGGCGGCCCATGTAGCCGGCGACCGCCACGCCTTCGGCGAACTGTTCCTGCGCCACCAGCGACAGCTGCACCGCCTCGCCCGGCTCACCACCCGCACCGCCGAGGACGCCGAGGACGCGCTGCAGGACGCCATGCTCTCGGCGCACCGCGGGGCCGGCGCGTTCCGGCATGACGCCGCCGTCAGCAGCTGGTTGCATCGCATCGTCGTCAACGCGTGCCTGGACCGGCTGCGCCGCATCAAGGCGCACCCGACCGTCGCCCTAGAGGACGTCTACGCGGTGGCTGACCGCACCGCCCAGGTCGAGACCGCGATGGTGGTGCAGCGCGCCTTGCTGCGGCTGCCCGTCGAGCAGCGGGCCGCCGTGGTGGCGGTCGACATGCAGGGCTACTCGGTGGCCGACACCGCCGCGCTGCTCGGCGTTGCCGAGGGCACCGTCAAGAGCCGATGCGCCCGGGCCCGCATGCGGCTCGCGGAACTCCTCGGCTACCTCAACGCGGCGCCCAACCCGGCCCCACCCATGGCCGTCAGGCAACCCATGACGGACACTGGGGCGGATGGGTGAAGCCGACGACCAAGGCGACGAGCCGCCCCTGACGGTTGAGCTTCTCGCCGACCTGCAGGCCGGCCTGCTCGACGACGAATCCGCGGCCCGCGTGCGTCAACGGGTCCGCGACAACCCGGAAGCCGAGAAAATCCTGCGCGCCCTGAACCGGGCCCGCAGCGACGTCGCCACGCTGGGGGCCGAGCCGGCGCCCGCGGTCCCGCCCGAGGTGTCCGCCCGGATCACGGCGGCGCTCGAATCCGCGGACGCAGGCCAGCCCCTCGCGCACTCCGCCCGGCCGCGGGTTCGGCCCGCGCGGGTGGTCGCCGGGGTCACCGGCATCGGTGCGCTGCTCGCGGCGGTCGGCGTGGGGACCGCGGCGCTGATCAACGCGCCCGAGCCTGCGCCCAGCACTGAGGTCACCGCCGAGCACATCACGGTGTCGACGCCGCCGATGGCGGTCCCGCTGTCGGAGGAGGAAATCCTCCGGCTGCTTGCCCAGACCCCGGATTACGGCCCGCTGGCCGACCCGGCGCGGCGCGCCTCCTGTCTCACCGGCCTCGGCTACCCGGCATCCACACAGGTGCTCGGCGCGCGGCCGGTCGAGGTCAACGCGCGCCCCGGGGTCGTGCTGGTGGTGCCGGGCGACGCTCCCCGCAGCCTGGCGGTTTACGCGGTCGCGCTGAACTGCAGCGCCGCCGACACCGGCCTGTTGGCCAACACCCAGATCCCGCGCCCCTAGTGTGGTGCGATGGGTGGGCCGACGCCCGGGAACAGCCGTGCCTACGCTGGCGTTTGTACCAATCCGGGGACGATTTCTTGAAAGGGCTCTATGACCGCCGACACTGTGCACGACGTGATCATCATCGGTTCGGGTCCGGCCGGGTACACCGCGGCGTTGTATACGGCGCGGGCACAGCTGGCCCCCTTGGTATTCGAGGGAACGTCGTTTGGTGGCGCGTTGATGACCACCACCGAGGTGGAGAATTACCCCGGTTTCCGTGATGGCATCACCGGCCCGGAGCTGATGGACCAGATGCGCGAACAGGCGCTGCGGTTCGGGGCCGACCTGCGGATGGAAGACGTCGAGTCCGTGTCGCTGGACGGCCCGGTCAAGTCGGTGACCACCGCCGAGGGCGAGGCGTTCCGTGCGCGGGCGGTCATCTTGGCCATGGGCGCAGCGGCTCGGTACCTGGGCGTGCCCGGCGAGCAGGAACTGCTGGGCCGCGGCGTGAGCTCGTGCGCGACCTGCGATGGGTTCTTCTTCAAAGATCAAGACATCGCGGTGATCGGTGGCGGCGACTCGGCCATGGAGGAAGCCACCTTTTTGACCCGGTTCGCACGCAGCGTCACCCTGGTGCACCGCCGCGACGAATTCCGCGCGTCACGCATCATGCTCGAACGCGCCCGGGACAACGACAAGATCACCATCTTGACCAACAAGGCCGTGCTCGGTGTCGACGGGGACCAGACGGTGACCGGTTTGCGGTTGCGCGACACGGTGACTGGGGAGGAATCGACCCTGCCCGTGACGGGCGTATTCGTGGCGATTGGTCACGACCCGCGCTCGGAGTTGGTCCGCGATGCGCTCGACACCGACCCCGACGGTTACGTTCTGGTCAAGGGCCACACCACCGCCACCTCGATCGACGGCGTGTTCGCCGCGGGCGACTTGGTGGACCGCACCTACCGCCAGGCCATCACCGCTGCGGGCAGCGGCTGTTCGGCGGCCATCGACGCCGAACGCTGGCTGGCCGACCACGTCGAATCAAGCTCGGCCGCCCAAAGCGACGCAACCGAATTTCCTGGCAGTACTGAGATGATTGGAGCACCTCAATGACCGACGCCGAAAAAGCCGGGGCCACAATCGAAGTCTCTGACGCATCGTTCTCCACCGAGGTGTTGTCCAGCAACAAGCCTGTGCTGGTTGACTTTTGGGCCACGTGGTGCGGGCCGTGCAAGATGGTCGCGCCGGTCCTCGAGGAGATCGCGAGTGAGCGAGCCGAGCAGCTCACCATCGCCAAGCTCGACGTCGACGCCAATCCCGTGACTGCGCGTGATTTCCAGGTCGTCTCGATTCCGACCATGATCTTGTTCAAGGACGGCCAGCCGGTGAAGCGGATCGTTGGCGCAAAGGGCAAGGCGGCGCTGCTGCGTGAGCTCTCGGACGTGGTTCCCAACCTGGGTTGATCCTGAATTACGCCATCACACCACGCCCCCGCGTTCGGCCTGGTGTTTTCCCGATTAGGCGAAGCATCTGCGACAATTGCGGTTAGCTGTTGCCCAGATGTGAGCCTGTCAGTGTGTCCCGGAGGGCCTTTGGTATGTCGAGTCCGCGCCGTGAATACGGCGATGCGCTGCGCTGTGGTGACCGCAGCGCAGCTGTGACCGAAATCCGGGCGACGCTGGCAACGCTAGGGCTGCTGGACACCCCGGAGGAAGAGCTCACCACCGGCCGGCTTGTGCCCCCCGAGCTCTTCGATGCCGAGCTCGACCAGGCGGTGCGGGCCTTCCAGCAGCACCGCGGCCTGCTGGTCGACGGCATCGTCGGCGAGGCCACCTATCGCGCCTTGAAGGAGGCGTCGTACCGGCTGGGGGCCCGCACGCTGTATCACCAATTCGGGGCCCCGCTCTACGGTGACGACGTCGCCACGTTGCAGGCCAGGCTCCAGGACCTTGGTTTCTACACCGGTCTGGTCGACGGGCACTTCGGATTGCAGACACACAATGCCCTGATGTCGTACCAGCGTGAGTACGGGCTGGCCGCCGACGGCATCTGTGGCCCAGAAACCTTGCGCTCCTTGTACTTTCTGAGCTCCCGCGTCACGGGCGGCTCCCCTCACGCGATTCGCGAGGAGGAGCTGGTCCGTCGCTCGGGGCCGAAGCTGTCGGGCAAGCGGATCATTATCGATCCGGGCCGCGGCGGCACCGACCTCGGGGAGCTGATGCACGGTCCATCGGGTCCGGTCAGCGAAGCAGATGTGTTGTGGGACTTGGCGAGCCGGCTTGAGGGACGGATGACCGCCATCGGCATGGAGACCTTCCTGTCGCGGCCAGTCAACCGCAGCCCGTCCGACGCCGAACGCGCCGCCACCGCCAACAACGTGGGGGCCGACCTGATGATCAGCTTGCGCTGCGAGAACCAGCCCAGCCCGGCGGCGAACGGCGTCGCTTCCTTTCATTTCGGAAACTCACACGGCTCGGTCTCCACGATCGGGCGCAACCTCGCGGACTTCATCCAACGAGAAGTCGTGGCCCGCACCGGGTTACGGGATTGCCGAACGCATGGCCGGACTTGGGACCTGTTGCGCCTGACCCGCATGCCGACCGTTCAGGTCGACGTCGGCTATATCACCAATCCGCAGGATCGGGCGATGCTGATCTCCACCCAGACCCGCGACGCCATCGCCGAAGGAATTCTCGCCGCGGTCAAGCGGCTCTACCTGCTGGGCAAGAACGACCGGCCCACCGGCACCTTCACGTTCGCCGAACTGCTGGCTCACGAACTGTCGGTGGAGCGGGCCAGCCGGCTCGGCGGCTCCTAGCCGATCTCGGCGCCCCGCAACGTATTTCCCGCCCCGGTCCCCGCTCCTACCGGCTCTTGCAACTGGGCGTTTTCCAGCAGTCGCTCCAAGGCAGCCTCGACTTCGGCCTTCCATCCCAGGCCCTTGTCCAACTCGAGCCGCAGCCGCGGAAAGTACGGATGTGGCGCCACCACAACGAAATCCGCGTCCTGCAAGAATTCGGCGTCCATCACGCAGTGGTCCACCGAGCAGTCACCGACGGCCTCCAGCACCGGCCGCACGTCCGGGCTCGCCGCCAGCGGATCCTGCAACTCCGAAGCCGCCGGTGTGCGCCCGAAGGCTTCCAGGGCCCGCACTCCGCGCCGCACCAGTTCGTCGATCACCCGGGCGAGTAGACCATGCGGCAGGTCGTCGGTGGCCTGCCCCGGCTCGATACCCATCGACGTCAACAGCACCGCGTCCGCGGAGACCGGAGCGGTGGGGAATAGCTGGGCGCGCGGCACCGCCCGCGGCGGCGCATAAAAGACGTAGCCCAGGCACGGTGGTTCGCTCTGGCTTCTGTCGTCGGTGACCGCGGTCGCGACCTGACCGCACGAGCCCCACTCCAGCATGACCATCGACAGCCATGCTTCCTTCTCAAATTCGGGATCGGCGAGGTGGTCCTGGTTACCGAGGGTCGCCGGGTCAACCTCCCAGTACACGCAGCGGCGTGCATGCTTGGGAAGCTGCTCGAAGGCCTCGAGGCGCAGCGGTGTGATTCGAGCGGACACTAGCCTCCTGGCTCCTGTGCGGTACTGCAGCCAATTGCACCGACAACCCCTCCAGGATAGGAGAGTATGTCGCAATCGGGCCAGCTTTGGGGTCGAGGCGCCGGTCACGGCGCGGTCAGCCTCGCAGCGTTACCGTCCCGGCTGATTCGTTACCGAAAATCCTTGAAACGCACGTGCTTTCGTGATGCCGCGGTGCCGAGCACCGGTCGTCGCCGATCCGTGACCGCTGCGGTGTCACAGTGACGTAATTACAGGGTATGGCGGGGTCAGGCCTTCGCGGCGGTCATTATGTCGATAATTCGTTGCAAATCGTCGACGGACCCGAACTCCACGACGATCTTCCCCTTGCGCTTGCCCAGGCTGACCGTGACCCGCGTATCGAACGCATTCGACAAGCGCTCGGCCACCTCCTGCAGGCCGGGCATCTGAATCGGCTTGCGCCGCTGGGGTGCGGGGGTGGTCGCGCCGGCCCGATTCGCCAGCGTCACCGCTTCCTCGGTCGCCCGCACCGACAGTCCCTCCGCGACGATCCGGCTGGCCAGCTCCTCCTGCGCCTCGGGCCCGGCTTCCAGGGACAAGAGGGCGCGGGCATGGCCGGCCGACAGCACGCCCGCCGCCACCCGCCGTTGCACCGGGATCGGCAGCTTGAGCAACCGGATCATGTTGGTGATCAAGGGCCGCGAGCGACCGATTCGTGAGGCAAGTTCGTCGTGGGTGACGCCGAATTCGTCCAACAGCTGTTGGTAAGCCGCCGCCTCCTCCAAGGGATTGAGCTGGACGCGGTGGATGTTTTCCAGCAGGGCGTCGCGGAGCAGATTGTCGTCGCCGGTCTCACGCACGATGGTGGGGATGGTGGCGAGCCCCGCCTCTTGGGCCGCCCGCCAGCGCCGCTCCCCCATCACGATCTGATAGCGGGGACCCGTCTTGGCGCCGGGTACCGCGCGCACCACGATCGGCTGCAGCAGACCGAACTCGCGGATGGAGTGCACCAGTTCGGCGAGCGCCTCGTCGTCGAACACCTGCCGCGGCTGGCGCGGGTTGGGCTCGATGTCGGACGGCGCGATCTCGCGATACACCGCGCCCGCCGGGGCCAGGTCCGGACTCGGTCCCCCGATCAACACGTCCGCCGCCGCGTCCCCCATCCGGGGGCCC
>NZ_LZJI01000199.1 GCF_001667775.1 Mycobacterium sp. E1747 | reverse complement strand
GACTCGGGCCGGGCTGGGTCAGCCACCTGCTGCAGGACCTGGCCGTGAGCCTGTGGTCGGACCCGGCGGCCGCGCGCCTTGTCGCCACGGCCGAGCGGCGGTACGCCGACACGCGCCGGGGGCTGTCCGCCGCGTTGGCCGGGCGCGACGTCGCCGCGCGTGGCCGCTCCGGACTCAACGTGTGGATCCCGGTGCCCGACGAGACGGTCGCGATCACCCGGTTACTGGGGGCGGGCTGGGCCGCGGCGCCGGGCACGCGGTTCCGCATCGGCACGCCGCCGGGCATCCGCGTCACCATCGCAGACCTCGGCGCCGACGAGATCGACCCGCTGGCGGACGCGATCGCCGAGGCGCTGCACGGCGCGGGCCGCGCCAGCGTCTAGGCGAGCGTCAGCGTCCTTCGCCGCACACGGATCCCAGGCCGGGGCCCGTCCACAACAGCTCCACGCTGCGTTCCTGCGGCGTCTCCTCGGGTGCGACGAGCGGAGCCGAGACCGGCTCCTTTTTCCTCAGCAAGCCGATCCACCGACCGAATACGGATTGATCCATGGGCGAATCATCGGCGGTCGCGCGCCGCGCCGCGCACCGCTATCCACAGGTGTCAGAGCTCCTCGCGCACCGCGAGCACGGCGAGCGAATGTCCATCGAGCACCGTCTTGTCGGCTTCGACGACGGGGTCGCCCCAGGCCAGCAGCACGTCACCGGCGACGGGCACCGTCACCGCCTCGGTGCCGAGGTTGCACACGATGCGCAACCGGCCGCGCGACACGCTGATCCAGCGTTGCTCCTCGTCGAAGTCGACCGCGAGGTGCGCCAGCCAGGGGTCGGCGAGGTCGGGGTCGCGGCGCCGCAAAGCGATCAGGTCGCGGTAGAACTGGTGCAGTCGGCCGTGCTCGCCGGCGTCCACCTCGGCCCAGTTCAGTTTCGAGCGCTGGAACGTCTGCGGATCCTGGGGATCGGGAATCTCGTCGGCGTCCCAACCGTGTTCGGCGAACTCGGCCTTGCGACCCTCGGCGGTGGCCTTGGCCAGTTCCGGCTCGGGGTGCGAGCTGAAGAACTGGAACGGGGTCGACGCCGCGTACTCCTCGCCCATGAAAAGCATTGCGGTGAAAGGCGTGCCGAGCGCGAGCGCGGCCTTGATCGCCAGCTGGCCGCCGGAGAGGTTCTGCGACGGGCGGTCCCCGAGCGCCCGGTTGCCGACCTGGTCATGGGTGCAGGTGTACGCGACCAGCCGGGTGGCCGGGATGGAGCCCGTGTCCAGCGGGCGTCCGTGCCGGCGCCGCCGGAACGACGAATAGGTGGCGGCGTGAAAATAGCCGTGGCACAGGGTCTGGGCCAGGGTGGCCAGGCCGCCGAAGTCGGCGTAGTAGCCCTGGCGCTCGCCGGACACCGCGGTGTGGATGGCGTGGTGGATGTCGTCGGCCCATTGCGCCGTCAGGCCGTAGCCGCCCCGGTCGCGCGCGGTGATCAGCCGCGGGTCGTTGAGATCGCTCTCGGCGATCAGCGACAGCGGGCGCCCCACTTGCCTTGACAGCCAATCGGTTTCGGTCGCAAGCTCCTCGAGGATGTGGATCGCCGTCGTGTCCACCAGGGCGTGCACGGCATCCAGGCGCAGCCCGTCGGCGTGGAAATCGCGCATCCAGCGCAGCGCGCATCCGATGATGTAGCGCCGGACCTCGTCGGAATCGGCATCGGCGATGTTGATGCCTTCGCCCCACGGGTTGCTCGCCGACGACAGGTACGGGCCGAACTTCGGCAGATAGTTGCCCGACGGGCCGAGGTGGTTGAACACCGCGTCGATCAGGACGCCCAGGCCCCGCGCGTGGCAGGCGTCGACGAACCGCACCAGGGCGTCGGGGCCGCCGTAGGGCTCGTGGACGCTGTACCACAGCACGCCGTCGTAACCCCAGCCATGCGTTCCGGCAAAGGAATTCACCGGCATCAGCTCGACGAAGTCGACGCCGAGATCCACCAAATAGTCCAGCTTTTCGATGGCCGAGTCGAGGGTGCCCGCCGGGGTGAAGGTGCCGAGGTGCAGCTCGTAGATCACCGCGCCCTCGACCGGCCGGCCCGGCCAGTCGCCGTCGGTCCAGGCGGCGCCGGCCGGGGCCCACAGTTGGGAGCGGGCGTGCACGCCGTCGGGCTGGCGGGGTGAGCGCGGGTCGGGCAGCACCATGGGATCGTCGTCGAGCAAGAACCCGTAGCGGGCGTCCGGGGCCGTATCCACGGACGCGTGCCACCAGCCGTCGTCCGCGCGCGTCATCGGGTGCTCCTGACCCTCGACGTCGAGCCGGACCCGCTCCGGTTTGGGTGCCCAAACGCGGAATTCAGTCATGGTGGCGCTCCAGCAGCACGACGGGCAGCTCGGCGAACAACTGGGCCGCGGCCGTCGGCCCGTCCGCGATGACGCCGGTGAGCGCGTCTTTCCAGGTGCCCTCCGGCAGCGCCAGCACCGTGTTGCCCCAACCGGTTTCGGTCAGGCGCACCGTCCACCGGGTCGCCGCGACCACGATGTCGGAACCCCGGCGGAAGGCCAGCACGTGATCGCCGGCATCGCCGTCGGCCAGCACGGGAACGTAGTCACCGCTCAAGAAGGTGTCCGGGTGGGCGCGTCGCACCCGAAGCGCGGTGGTCACCACGCGAATCTTGGGATGCTCCAACGCCTTCAGGGCGGCGCGCCGGGCGGTGTAGTCGACGGGCCGGCGATTGTCCGGGTCCACCAGGCTGTCGTCCCACAGTTCGGTGCCCTGGTAGACGTCGGGTATCCCGGGCACGGTCAAGGCGAGCAGCTTCTGGCCCAACGCGTCGCTGGCGGCATGCGGGTTGAGCTGGGCGACGAGCTCGGTCAGCTGGCCTGCCACCGGGCCGTCGAACACGCTGTCCAGCCACCGGTGCACCGCGTCCTCGAACTCGGCGTCCGGATCGTTCCACGAGGTGCGCCAGGCCGCTTCCCGAATGGCCTTCTCGGCGTAGCCGTGCAGCCGCTCACGCAGCTCGTAGCTCACCTCGCCGCTGACCGGCCACACGCCGAAGATGTTCTGCCACAGGAACTGTCCGGTGGCCGGGTCGGGGGAGGGCGCGGCGACCTCCCAGCGGGCGACGAACTCCGCCCACAGTGACGGGACCTGCGAGAGTACCCCGATCCTCGCCCGCACGTCCTCGCCGCGCTTGGTGTCGTGGGTGGTCAGCGTGGTCATCGTGTGCGGCCACAGGCGGGCGCGGGTGGCGGCGCTGTGGTGGAACTCCGCCGCGCCGACACCGAAGCGATGGGGCTCACCACCGACCTCGTTGAGCGACACCAGCCGCGCGTCACGGTAGAAGTAGCAGTCCTCGCTCGCTTTGGCGGTCACCGCACCGCAGAGCTGCTGCAGCCGAGTGGCCGGCTCGCCGCCGGAGGCCAGCGCCGCGGCGAGCACCTGCAGTGCGGGCCCCAATTCCGGTGACTGCGCCTGCGTTTCGGCCAGGGCGGTGGGCATGATCGCGGACAGCCCCGGGTAGTCGCAGCGGTAGACGCCGATGTGAGCGAGCAGCGCGGCCACCGCTTCGGGCAACTGTGGGTGGTCGGAGCCCGCCGCCGCGACGATGGCGCGGCGGAGCCGGCGCAGTTCGCTCGCGAGCGTACCGGTGGCCGCGCGGATCTTGAGGTCCGCCAACATCTCCGGCGTCGCGCCGTAGTCCAGCCCCGCCGATTCGACCAGTTCGGTGAGCGCGGGCGCGCCGCTGGGGTCGACGAAGACCCCGCCGATCTCCCGCAGCACGTCGTAGCCGGTGGTGCCCCCGATGGGCAGCGTGGGTTCGAGCGCCTCGTCGACCGCCAGGATCTTCTCGATCACGATCCATGTTTGCGGCCCAACCGATTCGCGCAACCATGCCAGGTAGCCGCAGGGGTCCGACAGCCCGTCGGGGTGGTCGATGCGGACGCCGTCGACGATGCCTTCAGCGGCCCACCGGGCGACCTCGCAGTGGGTGGCGTCGAACACGGCGCGGTCTTCCTGACGCAACCCGGCCAGGGAGGTGATCGAGAAGAAGCGCCGGTAGCCGCACACGCCGTTGCGCCAGCCCACCAGCCGGTAGTGCTGACGGTCGTGCACCTCGGGCCCGGTGCCGTCGGCGGTGCCGGGCGCGATCGGAAGCGCCAGGTCGCCGAGCCGCAGCAAGTCCCCGTCGACCTTGAGATCGGCGTCGTCGTCGTCGGAGCCCAGAATCGGCAGCACGATGCGGCCGTCCTCATCGAGATCCCAGTCGATGTCGAAATACGTTGCGTAGTCAGATGACCGGCCGTGCCGCAACACGTCCCACCACCAGGCGTTCTGTTGGGGCTGGTCGATCCCCACGTGATTGGGCACGATGTCGACGATCAGGCCGATGCCGCGCTCGCGCGCCGCGGCCGACAACCGCTGAAGCCCCGCGCGGCCGCCGAGTTCGGGGGAGACGGTCGTCGGGTCGGTGACGTCGTAGCCGTGGTTCGACCCGGTGGCCGCGGTCATGATCGGGGACAGGTAGAGGTGGGACACCCCGAGTTCGTCCAGGTAGTCCAGTAGGTTCTCGGCGTCGGCGAACGTGAACGCGAACCCGCTGGCCTCACCGCGCAGCTGCAACCGGTAGGTCGAGAGTATCGGAAAAGGCATGCGTCACATGGTCTTACGTAAGACCAGGAGCGAATGCCCGGGCAACGAGACCTTCGCTTTGGCATTCACCACCTGGTCGGCGTCGCCCGTCGGGTCGTTGGTGTCCAGTTCCACGGTCCACTCCTGCGCGTAGTCGTCGTTCGGCATCACGAACTCCACGGGTTCTTCGCCGGCGTTGAAGCACATGAGGAACGAGTCGTCGACGACCCGTTCGCCGCGCGCGTTGGGCGCGGTGATGGCCTCGCCGTTGAGGAAGACCGCCACACATTTGTGGATGCTCTCGCCCCAGTCCTCGTGCGTCATCTCCCGGCTGCTCGGATTCAGCCAGGCGATGTCGCGCACCTCGTCGCCGGTGCGGATCGGTTCACCCTCGAAGAACCGCCGCCGGCGGAACACCGGATGGGTCTTGCGCAAGGTGGTCACCTTGCGCGCGAAGGCCAGCAGGTCCGAATTTTTGTCGACCAATGACCAATCCATCCAAGACAATTCGGAGTCTTGGCAGTACACGTTGTTGTTGCCGTTCTGGGTGCGGCCGAGTTCGTCGCCGTGCGCGATCATCGGCGTGCCCTGGCTGAGCATCAGCGTCGCCCAGAAGTTGCGCATCTGGCGACGGCGCAGCGCCAAGATCTCCGGGTCGTCGGTGGGCCCCTCGACGCCGCAGTTCCACGAGCGGTTGTGGCTTTCGCCGTCGCGGTTGTCTTCGCCGTTGGCCAGGTTGTGTTTCTCGTTGTAGGAAACCAGGTCGTTGAGCGTGAACCCGTCGTGGGCGGTGACGAAGTTGATGCTGGCGCTGGGGCGCCGGCCGGTCGCCTCGTAGAGGTCCGACGACCCGGTCAGCCGGGACGCGAACTCGCCTAGGGTCGCGGGCTCGCCCCGCCAGTAGTCACGCACAGTATCGCGATACTTCCCGTTCCACTCGGTCCACAAACCCGGGAAATTGCCGACTTGGTAGCCGCCCTCGCCCACGTCCCATGGTTCGGCGATCAATTTGACCTGGCTGACGATCGGGTCCTGCTGCACCAGGTCGAAGAACGCACTCAGTCGGTCGACGTCGTGCAGCTCGCGCGCCAGCGTGGCGGCGAGGTCGAAACGGAAGCCGTCGACGTGCATCTCGGTCACCCAGTAGCGCAGCGAGTCCATGATGAGCTGCAGCACGTGCGGGTGACGCGGGTTGAGGCTGTTGCCCGTGCCGGTGTAGTCCTTGTACAGCCGCAGGTCGGTGTCGACGAGCCG
The DNA here is from genome assembly GCF_001667775.1 of Mycobacterium sp. E1747. Classification (GTDB taxonomy): domain Bacteria; phylum Actinomycetota; class Actinomycetes; order Mycobacteriales; family Mycobacteriaceae; genus Mycobacterium. Next base: position 31,019 of record NZ_LZJI01000199.1, on the reverse strand, counting down.
GTAGTACGCCGCGTTGTCGATGCCGCGGAAATTGATGGTCGGCCCGAGGTGGTTGCCCTCGGCGGTGTGGTTGTACACCACGTCGAGGATCACCTCGATATTGGCTTCGTGCAGGCTGCGCACCATCGATTTGAACTCGGCGACGCTGGAGCTGCGATTGGCCGCGTACTGGTTGTGCGGCGCGAAGAATCCGAAAGTGTTGTAGCCCCAGTAGTTTCGCAGTCCAAGGTCCAGCAGCCGCGAGTCGTGCATGAACTGGTGCACCGGCATCAGCTCCAGCGCGGTGACGTTGAGCGACTTGAGGTGGTCGATGATCACCGGGTGGGCCAGGCCGGCGTAGGTGCCGCGCAGTTCGGCGGGGATGCCCGGGTGGGTCTGGGTCATTCCCTTGACGTGGGCCTCGTAGATGACGGTTTCGTGGTACGGGGTCAGCGGCGAGCGGTCCGAGCCCCAGTCGAAGAAGGGATTGCTCACCACGCTGGTCATGGTGTGGCCAAGCGAGTCGACCATCGGCGGCGTTCCGGGGTCGGCGTCGTCACCTCCGGGACGCACGGCCTTCATGTCGTAGGAGAACAGCGCCTGCCCGAAGGTGAAATCCCCGTGGAAGGCCTTGCCATACGGGTCGAGCAGTAGCTTGCTCGGGTCGCAGCGGTGCCCCGCCGCCGGGTCGAAGGGGCCGTAGACGCGGAAGCCGTAGCGCTGGCCCGGGGAGATGTTGGGCAGATAGGCGTGCCACACATAGCCGTCGACCTCGTCGAGGGGGATCCGTGATTCCGCCCCGGCGTCGTCGATCAGACACAACTCGACCTTCTCGGCAATCTCGGAGAACAACGAGAAGTTGGTCCCGGCTCCGTCATAGGAAGCGCCGAGGGGATACGGGTTCCCGGGCCAGACGGTGGCCAGTTTGGGCTGTTGGTTACCAGTTACGCCTGTTTCTGAAGCGTGTTTGTCGGTCGGCACCATCTGACCTTATCCGCGCGTGGGGCCCCGGGCGCGTCACCACCAACCGGTGTTGGCGGCGATCTGGCGGCCCAATTCGCCCACCATGGTCCGCACGTAAGTGGGGGTGAGGTGGTGGGCGCCGTGGTAGATCAGCACGTTTCCCTCGACCGGCCGGCACACGTCGGCGCGGCAGATCGCGTCGGACATGTCGAGCACCTTCAGCAGCGGGAATTGTGTGACGAAGTCGAGGGTCTGATTGCGGTCGGACAACGCGTCGGAACGCTTGATCGCGCACGACTGGGGGGTGCCGCCCTTCTTGGCCAGGCAATCCGCCGGGTCGAACGGCTGGCCGTTCTTGACCAGCCATGGGGTGTCTCGCATGCCGAGTATCGGAATGTTGTTGTCCGAGAACCGCTGCCAGATTCCGATGTAGGTCGCCGGCATCACGTCGCCGGGCTTGATGTTCCACGGCCGGGTCGTGGTGGTGAACACGTAGTCGGGACGGTCGGCGATCACCCTGTCCATCGTCTGCTCCACCCACTCCCGGCACTGCGGGTAGGCGGCGTTGTTGCCCATGATCAACGGGACTTCCTCGGTGGACAGCGGGCAGCCCATCTTGAGGTAGGTCACCACCTTGAAGTGATGCATCTTGCCGAGCAGGTCCAGTGCGGGCAGCCAGTGTTCGGCGTGGGACCCGCCCGCCAGCGCGATCGTGCGGGCGCCGGCGACGTCGCCGTAGGTGCACGCGACCACCGCCGGGTTGACGAAGTCACTGATGCAGCCGTCGCGGGTGGAGACCGGCAAATCCTCTTTGACCTCCAGCACGCTGGGGCGCATCGGCAACGCGGGCACCCGCACCCGTTCGGTCAGGGCGCGCGCCCCGGGATAGTCCTGCGGGTTGAGCACGCTGAGCTCCTTGCCCGCGGCCCGCAGGACGGTGACGTGCTGGCGCCACGTGAACGACGTCGCAGTGAGCGTGACGCCGAGCAGCACGATCGCCGTCCCCAACGCCATCGTGGGCCGGGGCAGGCGGGCCAGCCACGCGGGTGCGGGCGCGGGTGACTTCCCGGCGGTCCGGTAGCGCAGGGGGTCCTCGACGAGCCGGGTGGTCAGGTAGGCCAACAACCCCGAGACGACCAGCACCGCGGCGCCTTCGACGAAGTTGGCGTGCCGGTGCCCACTGAACGACAGCCAGAAGATGAGCAGCGGCCAGTGCCACAGGTAGAGGGAATACGCGATCGCGCCAAGCGCGACCAGCGGCCCGGCCGCCAGCAAGCGGTTGGGCAGCGGCAGCCGGTCGCCGGCGGCGGGGTCGCCCTGCAGGTTGGCGCCCGCCAGGATCATCAGCATGGTGGCCCCGACGGGGACCAGGGCCCACGGACCAGGAAACTCCTTCACGCCGTCGATCAGCGCCCCGCACGAGACGATCGCCGCGAGCGCCAGGGTGGCCACGACCGTTCGCACCCACATCGGCCAGCGGATGGCCGGCACCACCGCACCGACCAGAGCGCCGAGTAGCAACTCCCAGCCGCGCGCGAAGCTGTCGTAGTAGGCGGCCGCCTGATCGTCCTGGTGCGCCACGATCGCGTAGACGAACGACGCCACCGTCAGTGCCGTCAGCAGCACCAGGAACAGGGTGCGCAACCGAGGCCCCAACGGACGCCCGAACAGGTGCGCGCACGCGGCGATCAACAACAGGAAGCCGACGTAGAACTGGCCCTGCACCGACATGGACCAGATGTGCTGCAGGGGGCTGACGGCCTCGCCCGCGCGCAGGTAGTCCGACGCGGAGTTGGCCAGCTCCCAGTTCTGGTGGTAGCCCAGGCTGGCGAGGCTTTGGTCGGCGAATGTCTCCCAGCGAGTCTCCGGTTGCACCAGGATGGTCAGCACGGCGCAGCCGGCCAGCACCACGACCAGGGCGGGCACCAGGCGGCGCACGAGCCGGAACACCTCCGCCACCGGCGACAGGGTGGCGGCCGGATTCAGCGCCGCGCGAATGATCTTGCCGCCGAAGAAGAATCCGGACAGCGCGAGGAACACGTCGACGCCACCGGAAACCCGACCGAACCAGACGTGGAAGACGGCCACCAGCGCGATCGCGATGCCGCGCAGGCCGTCGAGGTCATAGCGGTAGAACCCCGGGTTGCGCGCCGCCGTACCGACCGGTTCCGCGGTCGCGACCGGTCGGGGAGACGGGGACAGGGTCGGCATGATCGACCGCTAATTTACCGAAAACCGCCACCCAACCCCGTTCAGGAGCAGGTGGCGGCGTTCGAGCGTCCCCAGCAGCCCGGGGAGATTACCGGGCGGTGCCTGCGGCCGGCGGAAGGAACGGTGATTGCTGCGGCGGCAGCAGCTGCACCGGGGCCTGCGGCACCGGAAGTTGCTGCGTGGGCAGCTGCTGGACCGGCGCCTGCTGCACCGGGACCCGCTGCAGCGGAGCCTGCTGCGTGGGGACCTGCTGGGTGGGGACCTGCTGGACCGGAGCCTGCTGCGTGGGCAGCTGCTGGACCGGCGCCTGCTGCACCGGGAGCTGGCCCGACTGCTGCTGCAACGGCGCCTGCTGCGCCGGCGCCTGTTGCGTCGGCAGTTGCTGCACCGGGGCTTGCTGCAGCGGCGGTTGCTGCAGCGGGGTTTGCTGCGTCGGAGCTTGCTGCGTCGGTGACTGCTGCGTCGGTGACTGCTGCAGCGGGGCTTGCTGCTGCGGCAGCTGCTGCGGCAGCTGCTGGACCGGCGCCGGCTGGACCCCGAGGACCCGGACCAGATAAGGAGCCATGCCGTTGGCGCGCACCGGCGACACCTGGACGACGTCGCCCACCTCGAGCATCTGGTTGTTGCCCAGATACATCGCGACGCTCTGCGTGCCTTCGGGGCCGTAGAAGATCATGTCGCCCTTTTGCGCCTGCTGGGGCAGCACCTTCTGGCCGACCCGGTAGATCGCTCCGGACGAGCGCGGCAGCTTGATTCCGGCGCCGGCGTAGGCGTACTGCATCAGACCCGAAGCGTCGAAGCCGACGGTGTTGATGCCCGTCCCGGTGCCGCGTGAGGGTCCGTTGATGCCGCCGCCGGCCCAGGAGAACGGCACACCCCGCTGCGACAGCCCGCGCGCGATCACCACGTCGGCGGCCTGCTGGTAGTCCATCGGCCGCACGCCGGGGTCCGCGGAAGCGATCACGGGAGCGGCCATCGGTGCGGCAAACAGCGCCAATCCGACCGCGAAGGCGTAGATGCGTTTCATTGTCTTGGCCTCTCAGGGGCTCACTGGCCTCAGCGCGGTGACCTCACGCGTCCGCCGCCGATCCATGACTGGGCGACAGCCTCCACGTTGGGACCGAACGCCGCTGCATGACACTTGCGGATGTGAACAGTGGTCCTGTTTCACATCAGTCACTGCAGCAACTCTGACAACAGAAGTTATCAGCCGCCAGGGCCCGGCGGGATTTTTTGTCGTAACGTGACCGGACGGTGACTGCGCGTCCCAAATTTGGGTGCGCAGTTGTGATTTCGGTCTCAGCCGGGCGAGCGTCGACCGAGCGGGGCGCCGGCGCGACTACGCCCAAAAACGTTCGCTGAAAACCGTCAGCAGCGAGCCGACGAGGGCGCTGAGCATGACCAGCGCGAGGGCCAACACCGGCCAGAAGGACATGTACCAGCCCTTCAGGAGCGACACGATTGGGCCGAGGACCGCGGCGGCGATCGCAGCCCCGATACCGCCCCACACGATCGGTCGGATGTAGTAGTCGACCCCGAACGGCACCGGCCCGCACGTCTCGTCCGCGCACACGTGCTCGAGGAAGCCGAAGAGGCGGTCCGGCCACGCCGTCGCGGTGGCCAGGACGACGAGCAGGGCCAGCAGCGCGACGGTGCAGGCGACGTCCCACGGCGCCAGCCGCACCCGGATCACCCGTGGCGCTTCGTCGTCGTAATTGGCCAGCAAGATATTCGTCGTCGCCGTCGGGGGATTACCCGCGGCGGGTCTACCGGGCGTGTTCGGCGTAGCCATCGGACCCCATGCTCCCCGATGGGCGGCCGTTGTGCGACTTGGCTGCTTTACCCTCGATCACTATGCCTGCGGCGAGGGCCGGGTTGACCCCCGAGCAGATCAGCGCGATCGACGCTGCGCATCTGTGGCACCCGTACAGCACCATCGGCAGCGAGGCCGTCGCGCCGGTGGTCGCGATCGCCGCGCGGGGCGCCATGCTGACGCTGATCCGCGACGGCGAGCCGATCGAGGCGCTCGACGCGATGAGCTCGTGGTGGACCGCGATCCACGGGCACGGCCACCCGGTGCTGGACGCGGCGCTGACCGCGCAGCTGGGCGTCATGAACCACGTCATGTTCGGCGGCCTCACCCACGAACCGGCCGCCCGGCTGGCGCGACTGCTGGTGGACATCACGCCGCCCGGCCTGGACACCGTGTTCTTCAGCGATTCCGGTTCGGTGTCCGTCGAGGTCGCAATCAAGATGGCGCTGCAGTACTGGCGCAGCCGGGGCCGGCCCGACAAGCACCGGCTGATGACATGGCGGGGCGGCTACCACGGCGACACCTTCACGCCGATGAGCGTCTGCGATCCCGACGGCGGCATGCACTCGCTGTGGACCGACATCCTGGCCCGCCAAGTTTTCGCCCCGCAGGTCCCCCGCGACTACGACCCCGGCTACACCGCGACGTTCGAGCGCCAACTGGCGCAGCACGCCGGCGAACTGGCGGCCGTCATCGTCGAACCGGTGGTGCAGGGCGCGGGCGGGATGCGCTTCCACGACCCCGGCTACCTGCGCGACCTGCGCGAGCTCTGCCGCCGGCACGACGTGCTGCTGATTTTCGACGAGATCGCCACCGGCTTCGGCCGCACCGGCGAACTGTTCGCCGCCGACCACGCCGGGGTGAGCCCGGACATCATGTGCGTGGGCAAGGCGTTGACCGGCGGGTACGTCACCCTGGCGGCCACCCTGTGCAGCACCGAGATCGCGCACACCATCAGCGCAGGCGAGGCCGGCGCGCTGATGCACGGGCCTACCTTCATGGCCAATCCGCTGGCCTGCGCGGTGTCGGTGGCCAGCGTCGAGCTGCTGCTCGAACAGGACTGGCGCGCGCGGGTCGGCGAGATCGCCGCCGGGCTGGCGGCCGGGCTCGAACCCGCCCGCGAGCTGCCGGGCGTGACCGACGTGCGGGTGTGCGGCGCGATCGGCGTCATCGAGTGCGCCCACGCGGTCGACCTGGCCGTCGCCACCCCGGCGGCAATGGAACGCGGTGTGTGGCTGCGCCCGTTCCGCAACCTCGTCTATGCGATGCCGCCCTACATCTGCCCGCCGGCCGAGATCGCCCAGATCGCCTCGGCGATGGTCGAGGTCGCGCGCCTCGTTGGCTCTCGTAGTCTTTAGGGCGATGAAAACACCGATCGAGGCATCGCCACTGGCCTGGTTGGACGCGGTGGAGAAGCAGCGCCGCGAGGCCGGGCTGCGTCGCTCGTTGCGGCCCCGCCCGGCCGTCGCCACCGAGCTCGATCTGGCGTCCAACGACTATCTGGGCCTGTCCCAACACCCCGACGTGATCGAGGGCGGCGTCGCCGCGCTGCGCATGTGGGGCGCCGGGGCAACCGGTTCCCGGCTGGTCACCGGCGACACCGACCTGCACCAGCAACTCGAGTCCGAGCTCGCCGAGTACGTCGGCGCCGCGTCGGGCCTGCTGTTCTCGTCGGGATATGCGGCCAACCTCGGCGCCGTCGTCGGCCTGTCGGGCCGGGGTTCGCTGCTGGTGTCCGATGCCCTCTCCCACGCGTCCCTGGTCGACGCCTGCCGGCTGTCCCGGGCCCGGGTGGTGGTGACGCCGCACCGCGACGTCGACGCGGTGGAGGCCGCCCTCGCCGCCCGCGACGAGGAGCGCGCCGTCGTCATCACCGAGTCGGTGTTCAGCGCCGACGGCGTGTTGGCGCCGCTGCCCGAGCTGCACGAGGCCTGCCGCCGCCATCGCGCGCTGCTGATCGTCGACGAGGCCCACGGCCTGGGAGTGCGCGGCGGCGGGCGCGGGCTGCTGCACGAGCTCGGGCTGGCAGGTGCGCCCGACGTGGTGATGACCACGACCCTGTCCAAGGCGCTGGGCAGTCAGGGCGGCGCGGTGCTCGGGCCGGCGGCAGTGCGGGCCCACCTGATCGATGCGGCGCGGACGTTCATCTTCGACACCGGCCTGGCGCCCGCCGCGGTGGGCGCCGCGCGCGCCGCGCTGACCGTGCTGCGCGCCGAGCCGTGGCGACCCGAGGCGGTGTTGCGGCACGCCCGCACCTTGGCTGAGGTGTGCGACGTTCCCGACGCCCCCCAGTCGGCGGTGGTGTCGGTGATCCTAGGAGAACCGGAGGTGGCCCTGGCCGCCGCGACGGCCTGCCTGGACGCCGGCGTGAGAGTGGGCTGCTTCCGGCCCCCGACGGTGCCGGCCGGGACGTCCCGGCTGCGGCTGACCGCGCGGGCGTCGCTGGACGAAGCCGAACTCGAGATCGCCCGGCGGGTGCTGTCCGGGGTCCTCGCTGTGGCGCGCCCTTGACCGTCCTCGTCGTCACGGGCACGGGCACCGGCGTCGGCAAAACCGTCGTCACCGCGGCCCTGGCCTGCCACGCCCGTCAGGCCGGCATCGACGTGGCGGTGTGCAAACCGGTCCAGACCGGCACCGACTCGGGCGACGACGACCTCGCCGAGGTCGCGCGCCTGTCCGGCGTGACCGAACTGGCCGGGCTCGCCCGCTATCCGCAGCCGCTGGCGCCGGCCGCCGCGGCCGAGCTGGCCGGCGCGGCGCTGCCCACCGGCGACCAGATGCTGCGGCTGATCGCCGGCCTGGACCGCCCGGGGCGGCTGACGCTGGTGGAAGGGGCCGGTGGGTTGCTGGTCGAGCTCGCCGCCGCCGGCGTCACCCTGCGTGATCTCGCCGTCGAGCTGGGCGCCGGGGCGCTGGTTGCGGTCACCGCGGAACTGGGCACCCTCAACCACACCGCGCTGACCCTGGAAGCGCTTGCCGCACATGGTGTCTCGTGTGCGGGGTTGGTGATCGGCAGCTGGCCGGGCCGCCCCGGGCCGGCGGAGACCTCGAACCGCGTCGCCCTGGACCGGCTGGGCCCGCTGCGGGCCGCGCTGCCCGCAGGCGCCGGGGCGATGGACGCCGCGCAGTTCGCGGACATGAGCGCGGCGGCGTTCGACCGCGACTGGGTCGCCGCGCTGGTCCCCTGATGGTGCATTCGATCGAGCTGCTCTTCGACGGCGAAACCGAAGCGACGATCCGTGGGTTGTGGGACGCGTTGGCGGGCGCCGGGATTCCCAGCCAGGCGCCGGCGGGGCGGCCGCACGTCACGCTCGCGGTGGCCGATCGCATCGCCGAGGAGGCCGACGCCGCGCTGCGCCCGCTGACCGCACGGCTGCCGCTGGGCTGCGCCGTCGGCGCGTCCCTGCTACTCGGGCGATCCGATGCGATCCTGGCCCGCCTCATCGTGCCGACGTCCGAACTGCTCGATTTCCACGCCGAGGTGCACCGGCTGTGCGGCGAGCATCTGGCCCCCGCGCCGGCCCCCACCAGCCTGCCCGGCCGGTGGACGCCGCACGTCACGCTGGCCCGCCGCGTCGGCGGGCCGGTGCTGAGCCGGGCGCTGCGCATCGCGGGTCGGCCCACGCTCGTCGAGGGCAGTTTCGCCGCCCTGCGGCACTGGAACGGCGAGAAGAAGGTCGACTACCTGATCGGCTAACCGCCGAACAGCAGGTACAGGCCGGTGAACGTGTAGCCGACCATGACCAGCATCATCGTCAGCTGGCCGGTGAGCTGGTGGCCGCTGGGCAGCAGCCGCAGCGCTTTGTCGTGGGCCGCGATCACCGCGAGGATGTGGCCGGTCACCACGCACGCCACCTTGATCCCGGCCAGCACCGGCGGATGGGTGGACAGCACATAGGCGACCTGCTGATGCGCCAGCCCCAGCCCATTCCAGCCGCGGCCGAAGGGGTCGGCCAGTGCGAACGCCGCCTGCTGTCCGCGCTCGACGAGGTAGGTCAGGTAGTGGGCGAAGATGTAGCCCACCACGATCGGGATCACCGAATGCGCCATCTGCCCGGGCAGGGCCCGGCGCCGCGCACGGTCCACGCCGCCCGTCGCGCGTGCGGCGAGCGAAAAGGTAACGGCGACAACCGAAATGAAGACGATCAGCCCGAGGGTCCGCAGCACTGACGACGACACCGCCGGCGCCAGGCCGATGTTGGGGGAGAGCCGGTCGGCGAAACCGCGCCACGTCACCGACGACGAGAAGCTGTCGAACGCGGTGGACCCGAGCAGCACCGCCAGCAGCACCACCACACCGGGCCGCACCGGCAGCGACGGCAAATGGTCGAGCGGGTTTCCCACCACGATCCGCCCGCTGTCGGGGTTGCGGCGAAACGGCGACAGGCGCGACACCGCCATGCTGTACACCCCGAAGGGATCGGCCCGGGCCAGCCAGCGCTGGCCGCACAGCCAGGCGCCCACCAGCATGGCCACGGCATAGACGGCCAGCCACGCCCGCACCCACGGCAGCGAAGCCGGGTTCGGGCTGGCCAGCTCCATCCAGACGAACGCGAACAGGCCCAGCGCGGCCGGACGGTAGCCCCAGCCATCGGGATAGGCAAGCCGCGGTGAGTGCAGGCGCTCGGGCGTGCCGCGGCGCAGCAGCAGATAGATCGTCCGCATCGGGGAGATGACCCGCCAGACCGGCCCGACCAGCAGCGACAGTGCCACCAGGCCGACCCATAGCAACACGTAGAACGCGCCGAGCAGGGCGTTGGCCTCCGACCGCGGACCCCACACCCCGGCCGCCACCGCCCAGGCCGCGAAGACCAGTGTTAGCGCGGCCGCCGTCCACCGCGTCACCCGCGCGTCGACGAACGCGGTCACCGCCCCTGGCAGCGGACGGCCCGGTTTGCCCGGATCAAACCGGGGGCGCCGCCACGCGAAGGCGAGGAGCGCGAAGGTGAACGTCAGCGCCCACGCCGCGCCGACCATCGCGTACATGTACGGCACCGGAAGGTCGCCGGATCCGCCGAGGCCGTGCGCGAGCACCGCGGTCGCGCTGCGGGGGCTCACGGTTGGACTTGGATGGTCGCGATCGTGCGGTCCAGGTGGTGCAGCTCCACCTCGACGTTGCCCGGCACGTCGACGGCGAACTGGAAGGTCTGGTTCGGTGCCGCGGCCACCGGGAACTTGTGGTCGGGCGTCGAGTGCACGTGCAGCTCGTCGGTGGCGTCGCTGGTCACGTGCAGGGTGATCTGCTGGCGCACCTTGGCCTGCAGGGCGGCGTTGGTGGGGGTCACCTGCCCCTTGGCGATGGTGACGTCGACCGTCGGGTCGGCGGCCGGGGCGTGGTTGTGCGAACCGGCGCACGCGAACAGTGCCCACGCCAGGGTCCCCACCCACGCCGCGGCCGGGGCGCTAGGCATCTTCACGCTCATGCCGCCCGGGGGGTGCCGGGCACCGTGTGCTTTTGCTCCTCGGGCCGCTTGGGCAGGGTGTCGTAGTTGTTGATCCGGCCTGCGCCCCAGGTCAGGGCGGTGATCACGATCAGCGTCAGGAACAGCACGACGATCCCACCGGCGGTGAACAGCCAGGCGGGTGCGCTCTGGTCACGCTCGCGCTGCAGGATCGTGACCTCCAGGACGAACGGCCGCGTGCTGGTCGCCAGCGCGGGGACCTCGGGTGCCGGGATGGCGTCGTCGGCCGGCTCGTAGATCGGCACGGCCGTCATCGTGCGGCCGTCTTGCACCCGCAACAGCGTCTTCCAGTCACCCCACACCGGGACCGGCTGGGTGGACCGGTAGTGTCCCGGCCCAACCTTGGTGAGCTTGTCGATCATCAGGCCGCGGTCGTTCTGCATCCGCCCCTGCCAGGACAGGATCGTCAGCCAGTCCGGGTGGTCACTGACCATGGTCGTCGGGGAGAGCATCACGTCGGCTGACACCATGCGTTGCCCCGTGGGGCTGGGCAGATCCGTCAGTGTCACCGTGGCGGTGTCCTTGCCGGGCACGAGGATGTGCAACCCGTTGGCCACCGCGACGCCGATCACCAGCACCGTCAGCGCGACGACGCCGATGCCGAGTCGCCGGGCCGGCAGGTGTTGGCCGGTGAGGACCAGGCCGAACAGCGCGCCGCATGTCCCGGTCAACGCCGCCACGGGCACCGACATCGCCAGCGCCTCGCCCCACATGCTGGTCGGCCACGGGTAGTGGTACACGGCCGCGATCCACAGCGATTCCAGCCACAGCCCCACCGTGGCCACCGCGATGCCGGAGACGGCGCCGAAGGCGACCGGGCGCTTGAGCAGCGGCGTCAGCGCCACCAGCTCGACGACCAGGGCGGGCCCCAGATACAGCGGGAACCAGTTGATCGGGGCGCCCAGGATGGGGCCGACCACCAGCGCAACCGCGCCCCGCAGCGCGATGGCGAACACCGCCGCGATGATCGCGGCGCCGCGTCCCATCGTCAGGCGGGCAGCGACGGCCGCCAGCGCGGACGCGGCGGCGATCAGCATCGGCTGGAACACCAGCCGGAACTGCGGGACCCCGAAGTCGAACTCGATCTGGTAGACGGACAGCCCGATGAACAGTCCGCCGAACGACAGGTAACGCAGGAAGGTGATGAACGCGCCGTGGGTCACCTCGTCGGCGTCGTGCGCCTCGCCCTCACGCTCGAGCATCAGCACCGAGAAGAGCGAGAAACACGCCCCGCCGATCATCATCAAATGCGTTGGACCCCAAAGTGTTACGTCTTGCCCGAAGATCCGGTGCCAGATGTCGTCGAGGGGGAACCCGATCATCGCGTACATCCCGCAGCCCGCCATCAGCAGGCCGCCGACCGGTGCGTGCCAGTTGCGCGTGATCCGCACCGCCGCGGGGCCCGGCTCGTCGAACGGCAGCACGATCGAGACCATGCCGGCGACGAAGATGCCGAACAGGCCGATAATGATGAAGTAGTGCGCGGGGTTGGCCAGGGGGCCGGGGTCGCGCCCGTTGCCGATATGCCAGCTGACGTCCCAGATGAATCCGAACAGGGCGCAGATGATGAACGTCGTGAAAATGAGGACCGGCAGCGCCACCCAGTTGGGCCGGTGGAACTTTTCGCCCGTCTTGTCGGCGACCCGGGTCAGCCACTCGATGCGATGGGTGCGGTGGGCATAACCCACCCACAGCATGACCGCGGCGATCACGACCGCCGCGACCGACAGGCCGATCACCTGGTTGAGGCCGGCGCCGCGCGCCGGCGCCTCGGCAACGAAAGTGAGTTCCGCCGATGTCATCGTCAACCCTCCCAACAGCGCCCGGACCGCCGGGCGAGCTGTGATCCAGCTCGCACGAAGCGGAATGCCCAAATAATCGGCCGGTCAATCACCGATTTCGTCGTCGCGCTGCCCGGCGTCCTCGGACTCGCCGGGCGACCGGCGGTCTTTGAGCGCGACGTAGAGAATCACGCCGACCACGACGATCGCCGGCAGGAACGCCGGGATCGCCAGCAGGATCATGTGGTGGGCCACATACGTGACGTGTGGATCGGTCATGGTGGTGAGATACCCCGGCGGACGACACGCACTGCGGCCGTTACCCTACTTTGAACGCATTTATTCACAGCCACCACGACCGTGGGGCAAGAGGCCGCGCGCTCGGCCACCGACGATGCAGGGGAGTACTGGTGACTCAAGCGGCAACTCGACCGGCGACCGACGCCACCGACGCGGACATTCTGGCGGTTGCCCGCGACCAGGTGCTCGAGCGGGGCGAGGGGCTGAGTCGCGACCAGGTGCTGCGGGTGCTGCAGCTCCCTGACGAGCGGCTCGACGACCTGCTGGAGCTGGCCCACGAGGTGCGGATGCGCTGGTGCGGGCCCGAGGTCGAGGTCGAGGGCATCATCAGCCTGAAGACCGGCGGCTGCCCCGAGGATTGTCATTTCTGCTCGCAGTCGGGGTTGTTCGCGTCGCCGGTACGCAGTGCCCGGCTGGACATTCCCAGCCTGGTCGAGGCCGCCAAGCAAACCGCCAAGTCCGGTGCCACCGAGTTCTGCATCGTGGCCGCCGTGCGCGGGCCCGACGAGCGGTTGATGGCCCAGGTCGCGGCCGGGATCGAGGCGATCCGCAACGAGGTCGAGATCAACATCGCCTGCTCGCTGGGGATGCTGACCGCCGAGCAGGTCGGGCAGCTCTCGCAGATGGGCGTGCACCGCTATAACCACAACCTCGAGACCGCCCGCTCGTTCTTCACCAACGTGGTGACCACCCACACCTGGGAGGAGCGCTGGCAGACCCTGTCCATGGTGCGCGACGCCGGCATGGAGGTGTGCTGCGGCGGCATCCTGGGCATGGGCGAGACGCTCGAACAGCGCGCGGAGTTCGCCGCCGAGCTGGCCGAGCTGGGGCCCGACGAGGTCCCGCTGAACTTCCTCAACCCGCGGCCCGGCACGCCATTCGGCGACCTGGAGGTGCTGCCGGTGGCCGAGGCGCTCAAGTCGGTGGCCGCCTTCCGGCTGGCGCTGCCGCGCGCGATCCTGCGGTTCGCCGGGGGCCGCGAGATCACCCTGGGCGACCTGGGCGCCAAGAAGGGCATCCTGGGCGGCATCAACGCCGTGATCGTCGGCAACTACCTGACCACGCTCGGCCGCCCGGCCGAAGCCGATCTGGAGCTGCTCGACGACCTGCAGATGCCGATCAAGGCGCTCAACGCCACCTTGTAAGAGACTTGGAGACTGTGGTTCACGATCTGGGCGCCCCGGTCAGCGCGGGCGTCTACAACGTCTACACCGGCGAATTGGGGGGCACCGCGGTGCCGACAGCGGCGCAGTTGGGTCTGGAACCGCCGCGGTTCTGCGCGGAATGCGGACGCCGCATGGTGGTGCAGGTCCGCCCCGACGGCTGGCGAGCGCGCTGCTCGCGGCACGGGCAGGTCGACTCCGTCGACCTCGAGGCCCAACGATGACCGAGGCCGCGCACACCACGCGCACCCTGCCCGCGCGCGTGATCGCCCTCGCCGGGCTGGCGCCGGTGGCGACCGGCGTGCTGGTCGGCGCGCTGTGGGCGTGGATCGCCCCGCCGATCCACGCCGTGGTGGCCCTCACGCGCGCCGGTGAACGGGTCCACGACTATCTCGGCAACGAGTCCCAGCACTTCTTCGATGCGCCCTGCCTGATGCTGGGCCTGCTCACCGTGCTGGCGGTGGTAGCGGCGGCGCTCGCGTGGCAGTGGCGCGCGCGCCGGGGGCCGGGCATGGTCGTCGCGCTGGCGACCGGCCTGTTGACCGCGGCCGCGGTCGGGGCGGCAACCGGGGCGGCGCTGGTCCGAATCAGGTACGGAGCGTTGAACTTCGACGCGGTGCCGCTGCCCAAGGGCCCGTCGGTGACGGGCCCGTCGGTGGCCTACGTCATCCAGGCGCCGCCGGTGTTCTTCGCGAGCGATGCGCTGCGGATCGCGCTCACCCTGCTGTGGCCGGCCGCGATCGCCGCGCTGGTCTACTCGGTGCTCGCGGCCGCCGACGCCCGCGACGATCTGGGGGCTATTCCGCCGCGCGACCGGTCTTCCGACGCGCTGCCGGTGGGAGCGGTCAACGCCCCGGAAGCGCCGGGGTCATAGCGGACGGCGATGAATCCTGCGGCCGAGGATGACCTTGGCCGCGATCTTGGTGAGCCGCGCCATGCCGACGTAGGTCATCGGGTTGAACATCGTCGGCCAGGTGGTCCGGATCAGGTGCTCGGTCAGCGGCCGGCCCTCGAATCGGTCGGTGAGCCAGCGCAGCGTCATCGGCGCTGACAGCGGATGCAGCAGCATGTGCTCGTTGAACGCGTCCCGGTGGTAGGTCACCCGGGCGCCGCCCGCCGAATAGGCGTCGGCGAGCACGTCGATGTCCTTGACGTCGATGAGGTAGTCGTGGACGGCCTGCACGATCAACACCGGCGGCGTCGGCACCGCGACACCCAGCTTGATGTTCTCGAACACGTGCGTGACCTCGGGCGTCGACAGGATGGCATCCAGCGGCTCGTCGAGGTAGTCGCCCATGTTCTTGCCGGCCATCCGGACCACCGCCTCCACGGTGGTCATCTTCTCCAGCGACTCGAGCAGGGCGCGCCCCTCCTCGTTGCTGTGCTCTTTGATGACCCGGTCCAGCTCGGGGTAGATGTGGGCGAGGGCCGCCACCACCAGCGCGGGCAGGCCCGACAGGAAACTGCCGTTGAGCCGGCGGAAGGTGTTGCCGAGGTCCCCGACGGGCGATCCGAGCACCGCCCCGACGATGTTCAGCTCGGGCGCGTACTCGGCGCACACCTCGGCCGCCCAGGCGCTGGCCAGTCCGCCACCGGAGTATCCCCACAGTCCTATCGGCGCCAACGGGGAGAGCCCGAGGCGCTCCGAGCCCAGGGCGGCCCGGATGCCGTCCAGGACGCGATAGCCGGGCTCGTAGGGCGCGCCCCACAGGCCCCGCAGCCCCTCGTGGTCGGGCACGGACACCGCCCAGCCCTCTGCGACGGCAGCGGTGATCAGGAACAGTTCGAACTGACCGATCGACCCGAGGGCCTTCGCCCGGCGCCGCAGGGCGTACGACGGGAAGCACCGGGACGACACGGCGTCGATGGCGCATTGGTACGACAGCAGCGGGCAGGGACGTTCCGGGGCCAGCTCGGCAGGGACGATCACGGTGGTCGCGGCGGCCTCGGGTTCGCCGTGCATGTCCATCGTCCGGTAGAGCAGCTGGACGGCCTTGACGGGCTGCGGGATCAGCCCCAGAAAAGCCAGCTCCACGTCGCGCGAGCGCAGCACGGTCCCCGGTTCGGCGTGCTGGAAGCCGAGCGGCGGCTGGTAGAACGGGTCGTCCGAGGGCAGCAGGGGGCGCACCTTGCGCTGCAGTTCCTCGTGCGGTGGCCGGGCGATCCACTCCGCCCCGTGCGTGCCTGCCAGATTGCCGAGCTCAGCCATCGAGGCTCCCTTCTAGGCCATCCGGCATTCTCGCGTACGAACAGCGGGTAACCAAAACGTAATCGCCGCACTGTGAGCGATTTCTTGCCGGGGCATCCAGGTCGGACGCATCACTGGTACCCGATTTGCGGCTGCGTCACCCCCGGACGCTTTCCACCAGCCTAATGGGTGCGGTGTTCGGCCTTGTCAGACCTGGCCGGGCGGTCGCAGCGCGGCGAATTCGTCGGTGACGCGCAGTTGAGAATCGGTGAAGTGGTAGAGGGCCGCCGGCCGCCCGCCGCTGCGGCCCGACTGGGCGATGGTGCCGGTCTGGCTGATCACCCCGCGGCGGACGAGCACCCGCTGCAGGTTGGTCGCGTCGACCTGGTAGCCGAGCGCGGCGCCGTAGATGTCACGGAGCGTGGACAGCGCGAATTCCTTTGGCGCCAAGGCGAATCCGAGGTTGGTGTAGGACAACTTGGCGCTCAGCCGGGCGTGGGCGTGCGTCACCATCGGGCCGTGGTCGAAGGCCATCGGCGGCAGATTGCTGACCGGGTGCCAGCGGGTGTCCGGCGGCAGTTCCGGGGTGGCGGGGGAGGGCACCAGTCCCAGGAAGGTCGACGCGATGACGCGGGCGCCCGGCACCCGGTGCGGGTCGGAGAACACCGCCAGCTGTTCCAGGTGTGCCAGCTCCTTGAGGTCCACCTTCTCGGCGAGCTGTCGCAGGACGGAGGTGGTCATGTCTTCGTCGGTGCGCAGCCGCCCGCCCGGCAGCGACCAGGCGCCGCGCTGCGGATCCTTGGCACGCTGCCATAACAGCACGTTCAGCTGCGGTTTCTCTGTTCGCGGCCCGGTGGTTACCCGGCGAACTTGAAACACCACCGCAAGCACTTCGTGTTCAGTGCTAATATGGCCCATGTTTTCGATTATAAGTCGAAAACCTGCTGGGCTGAAAGGAGCCGCCGTGACGGTTATCAATCGCATGGACACGCTCGCTGAAGACATGATGGCCGACCTGACGAATTCGCCCGCCGGCTACGGCGGTGTCGACGGAGACGCGCAATGGGCCGCCGAAATCCGCCGCCTGGCCAAGTTGCGCGGCGCCACCGTGCTCGCCCACAATTACCAGCTGCCGGCCATCCAGGACGTCGCCGACCATGTCGGCGATTCGCTGGCCCTGTCGCGGATCGCCGCCGAGGCCCCCGAGGACACCATCGTGTTCTGCGGCGTGCACTTCATGGCCGAGACCGCCAAGATCCTGAGCCCCGAAAAGACGGTGCTGATTCCGGATCAGCGGGCCGGTTGCTCGCTGGCCGACTCCATCACGCCCGACGAACTGAGCGCCTGGCGCGACGAGCACCCGGGTGCCATCGTCGTCTCCTACGTCAACACCACCGCTGCGGTCAAGGCGCTCACCGACATCTGCTGCACGTCGTCCAACGCGGTCGACGTCGTCGAGTCGATCGACCCCGACCGCGAGGTGCTGTTCTGCCCGGACCAGTTCCTCGGCGCGCACGTGCGCCGGGTGACAGGCCGCACCAACCTGCACGTGTGGGCCGGGGAGTGCCACGTGCACGCCGGGATCAACGGCGACGAGCTCTCCGAGCAGGCCCGCGCCAACCCCGACGCCGAGCTCTACGTGCACCCCGAATGCGGTTGTGCCACTTCGGCGTTGTACCTCGCCGGCGAGGGCGCCTTCCCGGCCGACCGGGTGAAGATCCTGTCCACCGGCGGCATGCTCGACGCGGCGCATCAGACCCAGGCCCGCAAGGTGCTGGTCGCCACCGAGGTGGGCATGCTGCACCAATTGCGTAGGGCCGCACCGCAGGTCGACTTCCGCGCGGTCAACGACCGGGCCTCGTGCAAGTACATGAAGATGATCACCCCGGCGGCGCTGCTGCGCTGCCTGGTCGACGGGGCCGACGAAGTCGACGTCGACCCGGAGATCGCGGCGGCGGGCCGCCGCAGCGTGCGGCGAATGATCGAGATCGGCCAGCCGGGCGGTGGCGAATGATCGCCCGCCCCGCCTGGACGCATAGCGCCGACGTCGTCGTCATCGGTACCGGCGTCGCGGGATTGGCCGCGGCGCTGGCCGCCCACCGCGCCGGGCGCAGCGTCGTCGTGCTGAGCAAGGCCGACCAGGCGCGCGGGGTGACCGCGACCCACTACGCCCAGGGCGGCATCGCCGTGGTGCTGCCCGACAACGACGATTCCGTCGAGGCCCACGTCGCCGACACCGTGACCGCGGGCGCCGGCCTGTGCGATCCCGACGCGGTGACCTCGATCGTCGCCGACGGCTATCGCGCGGTGTCCGAATTGGTCGGTGCCGGAGCGCGATTCGACGAGGCGGTCCCCGGTCGCTGGGACGTCACCCGCGAGGGCGGGCACTCCCGGCGGCGGATCGTGCACGCCGGCGGCGACGCCACCGGCGCCGAGGTGCAGCGCGCGCTCGACCACGCCGCCCGGCTGCTGGACATCCGCACCGGTCACGTCGGCCTGCGCGTGCTGCACGACGGCGACGCCGTGACCGGCGTGTCCGTCGCCAACCAGGACGGCTACGGAATCATCCACGCGCCCGCGGTCATCCTGGCCTCCGGCGGGCTCGGGCAGCTCTACGGCGCGACGACCAACCCCGAAGGCTCCACCGCCGACGGCATCGCCCTGGCGCTGTGGGCCGGTGTCGCGGTGAGCGACCTGGAATTCATCCAGTTCCATCCCACGATGCTGTACGCCGCCGCGACGGGTGGGCGGCGCCCGCTGGTCACCGAGGCCATCCGCGGTGAGGGGGCGGTACTGGTTGACCGCCACGGCGATTCGGTCACCGCAGGCGTGCACCCGATGGGCGACCTGGCGCCGCGGGACGTGGTTGCCGCGGCCATCGACACGCGGATGAGGGCCACCGGCGACCCGTGCGTCTTCCTCGACGCCCGCGGCATCGACGGTTTCGCGGCCCGCTTCCCGACCGTAACCGCCGCGTGCCGGGCCGCCGGCGTCGACCCCGTCCGCCAACCGATCCCGGTCGTGCCCGGGGCGCATTACAGCTGTGGCGGCGTCGTCACCGACGTACACGGGCAGACCGAGCTGCCGGGGCTGTTCGCCGCCGGCGAGGTGGCGCGCACCGGCATGCACGGCGCCAACCGGCTGGCGTCCAACAGCCTGCTGGAAGGCCTGGTGGTCGGGGGCCGCGCCGGCCGAGCCGCGGCCGCGCACGCGGGGGCGGCGGGGCGCGTCCGGGCCGTGCCTGGCACGGCGCCCGAACCCGTCGTCCACACCGCGCCCGAGCGCGCCGAATTGCAGGCCGCGATGAGCCGCGACGCCTCGGTGGTGCGCGACGCCGCCGGGTTGACGCGGCTGGCCGACGCGCTGGCGCAGGCGCCGGTGCGTGCCATCGCCGACCGCCGCGATTTCGAGGACGTGGCGCTGGCCGTGTCCGCCCGCGCGGTGACCGCGGCGGCCCTGGCCCGCACCGAGAGCCGGGGCTGCCACCACCGCGCGGAGTACCCGGGCCCCGCGCTGGAACAGGCCCGCAGCAGCGTGCTGCGGCTGGCCGACGACCAGGTGCTGGTGGAGACGCTGGCGGCGGTGGGCTGATGATGCTGCCCGACGAGCGGAGCGCCGCTCAAGACACCATCCGGCGGGCGCTGGAAGAAGACCTGCGCTACGGGCCCGACGTCACCACGCTCGCGACGGTGCCCGCCGGCGCCGTGGCCACGGCGTCGATGGTGCCCCGGGAGCCCGGCGTGATCGCCGGTGTCGAGGTCGCCCAGCTGGTCCTCGACGCGGTCCTGCCCGGCGGCTACGAGGTGGTGCACGGGGTCGAGGACGGTGCCCGGCTGCAGCCCGGCGAGCCGGTGCTGACCGTGCGGGCGGACACCCGCGGCCTGCTCACCGCCGAACGGACCATGCTGAACCTGGTGTGCCACCTGTCGGGCATCGCCACCACGACGGCGGCCTGGGTCGATGCCGTGGCCGGCACCAACGCCAAGATCCGCGACACCCGCAAGACCCTCCCGGGCCTGCGCGCGCTGCAGAAATACGCGGTGCGGGTGGGCGGGGGCGTCAACCACCGGCTGGGGCTGGGGGATGCGGCGCTGATCAAGGACAACCATGTGGTGGCCGCGGGATCGGTGGTCGATGCGCTGCGGGCGGTGCGCGACGCGGCGCCGGATCTGCCGTGCGAGGTGGAGGTGGATTCGCTCGAACAGCTCGACGAGGTGCTGGCCGAAAAGCCCGAACTGGTGCTGCTGGACAACTTCCCGGTGTGGCAGACGCAGATGGCGGTGCAGCGGCGTGACGCGCACGCCCCGGCGGTACTGCTCGAGTCGTCCGGCGGGCTCAGCCTGGAGAACGCCGCCACCTACGCCGCAACCGGGGTGGACTACCTGGCCGTCGGCGCGCTGACGCACTCGGTGCGCGCGCTCGACATCGGCCTGGACATGTAGGGCCCTTTCAGCCGCGCAGCAGCCGGACGGGAATCAGGCGATGTCGCCGACGAACACGCCGACCCGGCGCAGCTGCGCGCGAACCATCCGTGGCAGGCGTTCGGCGTCGGGACCCTCGGTGCCGGCGGACAGGACGCGCGGGTTGGTGATGTGCACCACGCGGTTGCGGCCGAACTGCACGTCGGCCTCGCCGGCCGCCAGGACGTTCTTGACCCAGTTCGTCTTGCCGTGCGCCAGCGCGATCGCCACCACGTTGCCCTTGCGGTAGGGCGTGATGATTGTTTCGAACGACTTGCCCGACGTGCGGCCGCGGTGCTTGATGATCGCGGTCCCGGGCAGGAAACGTGCGATCGGCTTGACCGCCTTGTTGAAGTATTTGATCTGAAAACGCTCGAGCCAGACCGGGAATAGCATCGGGACGCCCGGGGCGTTGTTCGGGTGGTCCTTAGTGGACATGTAGGTCACACTACCGGTCCGTTATCCACTTGAGTTGCTCTGGGACAATGGAGGCAATGAGTACCGCTTCAGCATCCGTGATGGCCCGCATCGACCTGCGGGGCGTCGAGCTGACGGCTGCCCGATTGCGGTCGGCGCTGCCGCGCGGCGGTGCCGACGTGGAGAGCGTGCTGCCCAAGGTGCGGCCGATCGTGCAGGCCGTCGCCGAGCGCGGCGCCGAGGCGGCGCTCGACTACGGGGCGTCGTTCGACGGGGTGCGGCCCGCGGCCGTCCGGGTGCCCGAGGCCGCGCTTGCCGCGGCGCTGGCCGGCCTGGACGCCGACGTCGTCGAGGCCCTGCGGGTGATGATCGAACGCGCCCGGACCGTGCATGCCGACCAGCGCCGCGCCGACGTCACGACCACCCTCGGCGCCGGCGCGACGGTCACCGAGCGGTGGGTCCCCGTCGAGCGGGTCGGTTTGTACGTGCCCGGCGGCAACGCGGTCTATCCGTCCAGCGTCGTGATGAACGTGGTGCCGGCGCAGGCTGCCGGCGTCGAGTCGCTGGTGGTGGCCAGCCCGCCGCAGGCCCGCTATGACGGCCTGCCGCACCCGACGATCCTGGCGGCCGCCCGGCTGCTCGGGGTCGACGAGGTGTGGGCCGTCGGCGGTGCGCAGGCGGTGGCGCTGCTGGCCTACGGCGGCACCGACACCGATGACGCCGAGCTGGCGCCGGTCGACATGATCACCGGGCCCGGCAACATCTACGTCACCGCCGCCAAGCGGCTGTGCCGCTCCCGGGTGGGCATCGACGCCGAGGCCGGGCCCACCGAGATCGCCATCCTCGCCGACCACACGGCCGACCCGACCCACGTGGCCGCCGACCTGATCAGCCAGGCCGAACACGACGAGATGGCGGGCAGCGTGCTGGTCACCCCCAGCGAGCACCTGGCCGCCGCCACCGCCGCCGAGGTGGCCGCCCAGCTGCGCACGACCGTGCACCGCGACCGGGTGGCCGCCGCGCTCGGCGGCCGCCAGTCGGCGATCATCCTGGTCGACGACCTCGATGCCGCCGTCCGGGTGGTCAACGCGTACGCGGCCGAACACCTGGAGATCCAGACCGCCGACGCCCCCGCGGTGGCCGCCCGAATCCGTTCGGCCGGAGCCATTTTCGTGGGCCCGTACTCGCCGGTGAGCCTCGGTGACTACTGCGCCGGGTCCAACCATGTCCTGCCGACCGCGGGCTCGGCCCGGCATTCCAGCGGGCTGTCGGTGCAGACGTTCCTGCGCGGCATCCACGTCGTCGACTACACGGAGGCCGCGCTCAAGGACGTCTCCGGCCACGTGGTGACGCTGGCCAAGGCCGAAGACCTGCCGGCGCACGGCGAGGCGATCCGGCGGAGGTTCGAGCGATGACCGAACCGCGGGAGCCGACGCTCGACGACTTACCCCTGCGAGAGGACCTGCGCGGCAAATCGCCCTACGGCGCACCGCAATTGGCCGTCCCCGTACGACTGAACACCAACGAGAACCCGCACCCGCCCAGCCGGGCGCTGGTGGACGACGTCGTGCGGTCGGTGGCGGCCGCGGCCGCCGACCTGCACCGCTATCCCGACCGGGACGCGTCTGCCCTGCGCCGCGATCTGGCCGGCTACCTCAGCGCCCAGACAGGTGTGCACGTCGGGGCGGAAAACGTCTGGGCGGCAAACGGATCCAACGAGATCCTGCAGCAGCTGCTGCAGGCATTCGGTGGGCCAGGCCGCACCGCGATCGGGTTCGTCCCGTCCTACTCGATGCACCCGATCATCTCCGACGCCACGCGCACCGAGTGGCTTCAGGGTGCCCGGGCCGAGGACTTCAGCCTCGACGTCGACGCGGCCGTGGCCGCGATCACCGACCGCCGGCCCGACGTGGTGTTCATCGCCAGCCCCAACAACCCTTCCGGGCAAAGCGTTTCGCTGTCGGATCTGCGGCGGCTGCTTGACGCGGTGCCTGGCATCTTGATCGTCGACGAGGCCTACGGCGAGTTCTCCTCGCAGCCTAGCGCCGTGGGGCTGGTGCGTGAATACCCGACCAGGCTCATCGTCACGCGCACCATGAGCAAGGCGTTCGCCTTCGCCGGCGGGCGGCTCGGCTACCTGATCGCCACGCCCGCGGTGATCGACGCGATGCTGCTGGTACGGCTGCCCTACCACCTGTCGTCGGTCACCCAGGCCGCGGCCCGGGCCGCGCTGCGCCACGCCGACGACACCCTGGGAAGCGTCGCCACACTGATCGCTGAGCGGGAGCGCGTCACAAAAGCATTGAGCGGCATGGGTTTTCGGGTGATCCCCAGCGACGCGAATTTCGTGTTGTTCGGGCAATTCGCCGACGCCCCCGCCACCTGGCAGCGCTACCTGGACGCCGGCGTCCTGATCCGCGACGTCGGGATTCCCGGCTACCTGCGCGCCACCACCGGGCTGGCCGAAGAGAACGACGCGTTCCTGCGGGCCAGCGCCCGGATCGCCGCTACCGAATTGGCCGCAGCCACCCCAGTAGGAGCCCCGTGACCACCACCGAAGCAGGAAAAGCGACCCGGCGCGCTCGTATCGAGCGCCGCACCAAGGAATCCGACATCGTCATCGAACTCGACCTCGACGGCACCGGCCAGGTCAACGTGGACACCGGAGTGCCGTTCTACGACCACATGCTGACGGCGCTGGGCAGCCACGCCAGCTTCGACCTGGCCGTGCGCACCAAGGGCGACGTGGAGATCGAGGGACACCACACCATCGAGGACACCGCGATCGCGCTCGGACAGGCGCTCGGTGAGGCGCTCGGCGACAAGCGCGGCATCCGCCGGTTCGGTGACGCCTTCATCCCGATGGACGAGACGCTGGCCCACGCCGTCGTCGACGTGTCCGGGCGCCCGTATTTCGTGCACACCGGCGAGCCGGATCATCTGCTGCACACGACCATCGCCGGTAGCTCGGTGCCCTACCACACCGTCATCAACCGGCACGTGTTCGAGTCGCTCGCCATGAACGCCCGCATCGCGCTGCACGTGCGTGTCCTGTACGGGCGCGACCCGCACCACATCACCGAAGCGCAATACAAGGCGGTGGCCCGCGCGTTACGCCAGGCCGTCGAGCCCGATCCCCGGGTCTCCGACGTGCCGTCCACCAAAGGTGTTCTGTGACAAACCCATCCGTCGTGGTCCTGGATTACGGCTCGGGCAACCTACGGTCGGCCGAGCGCGCCCTGCAGCGGGCGGGTGCGTCGGTCGAGGTGACCGCCGACGCCGATGCCGCGGCGGCAGCCGACGGGCTGGTGGTGCCCGGCGTCGGGGCCTTCGAGGCCTGCATGACCGGCCTGCGCAGAGTCAAGGGGGACCGCATCATCGCCGACCGGGTCGCCGCCGGGCGCCCGGTGCTGGGAGTCTGTGTGGGCATGCAGATCCTGTTCGCCAGCGGCATCGAATTCGGCGTGCAGACAACGGGTTGCGGCCAGTGGCCGGGGGAGGTCACCCGGCTGGATGCCCCGGTGATCCCGCACATGGGCTGGAACGTGGTCGCCGCCGGGGGAGGCACGACCCTGTTCAAGGGGCTGGACCCGGACACCCCCTTCTACTTCGTGCACTCCTACGCCGCGCAGCGCTGGGAGGGCTCGCCCGAGGCCGTGCTCACCTGGGCAACCCACGGGGTGCCCTTCCTGGCCGCCGTCGAGCAAGGGCCGCTGTCGGCCACGCAGTTTCACCCCGAAAAGAGTGGGGACGCGGGTGCGGCCGTGCTGCGCAACTGGATTGGGGCTTTGTGAAGAACGGGTCGGGAGGGAATGTGTTGATCTTGTTGCCCGCGGTCGACGTGGTCGAGGGCCGCGCAGTGCGGCTGGTGCAGGGCAAGGCGGGCAGTGAAACCGAGTACGGCTCGGCGCTGGACGCGGCGCTGGGCTGGCAGCGCGACGGCGCGGAGTGGATTCACCTCGTCGACCTGGACGCGGCATTCGGGCGCGGCTCCAACCGCGAACTGCTGGCCGAGGTGGTAGGCAAGCTCGACGTGCAGGTGGAGCTGTCCGGCGGGATCCGCGACGACGATTCGCTGGCCGCGGCGCTGGCCACCGGCTGCGCCCGGGTGAACCTGGGCACGGCGGCTTTGGAAAACCCCCAGTGGTGTGCGCGCGCGATCGCCGAGCACGGCGAGAAGGTCGCGGTCGGGCTGGACGTTCAGATCGTCGACGGACAGCACCGACTGCGCGGTCGCGGCTGGGAAACCGACGGCGGCGACCTGTGGGAGGTGCTGGAACGCCTTGACGGGGAGGGCTGTTCGCGCTTCGTCGTCACCGACGTCACCAAGGACGGCACGCTGGGCGGCCCCAACCTCGACCTGCTGGCCGCCGTCGCCGACCGCACCGAGGCCCCGGTGATCGCCTCCGGCGGCGTGTCGAGCCTGGACGACCTGCGCGCAATCGCGACCCTCACCGGCCGCGGGGTCGAGGGCGCGATCGTCGGCAAAGCCCTCTACGCCGGGCGGTTCACCCTGCCGCAGGCGCTGGCCGCGGTTGCGGGGTAGGGCCGTGGCGGATCTGGACGCGTTGGTGGAGAAGGCTTCCGCGATTCTCGACGACGCCACCGAGCCGTTCCTGGCCGGCCACCGCGCCGATTCGGCGGTCCAGAAGAAGGGCAACGACTTCGCCACCGACGTCGACCTCGCGATCGAGCGGCAGGTGGTCAGCGCGCTGGAAGAGGCGACCGGCATCGGTGTGCACGGTGAGGAGTTCGGTGGCGCCGACGTCGATTCGGAGTGGGTGTGGGTGCTGGACCCCGTCGACGGCACGTTCAATTACGCGGCGGGGTCGCCGATGGCGGGGATCCTGCTCGGCCTGCTGCATCACGGCGACCCGGTGGCGGGCCTGACCTGGCTGCCGTTCGTCGACCAGCGCTACACCGCGGTGGTGGGCGGTCCCCTGATGAAAAACGGTGTCCCGCAACCGCCGCTGGCCGACATCGACCTGACCGACGCACTGATCGGCGCGGGTTCCTTCAGCGCCGACGCGCGGGGCCGGTTTCCGGGGCGGTACCGCATCGCGGTGCTGGAGAACCTCAGCCGGGTCTCGTCGCGGTTGCGCATGCACGGCTCCACCGGACTCGACCTCGCCTACGTCGCCGACGGCGTCCTCGGCGGCTCGATCAGTTTCGGCGGCCACGTGTGGGACCACGCCGCCGGCGTGGCCCTGGTGCGCGCGGCGGGCGGCGTCGTCACCGACGTCCACGGCGAACCGTGGACACCCGCCTCGGATTCCGCCCTGGCCGCCGGGCACCGTGCGCACGCCGAGATACTGGAAATCCTGCGTAACACCGGCCGACCGGAGGACTACTGAGATGTCGTGCGGCAACGGCCTTGCGGTGCGGGTGATTCCGTGCCTGGACGTGGATGCCGGTCGGGTGGTCAAGGGGGTCAACTTCGAAAACCTGCGCGACGCCGGTGATCCCGTCGAACTCGCGGCCGCCTATGACGCCGAGGGCGCCGACGAGCTGACCTTTCTCGACGTCACCGCCTCATCGTCGGGACGGGCCACCATGCTGGACGTGGTGCGCCGCACGGCCGAGCAGGTCTTCATTCCGCTGACCGTCGGCGGCGGCGTGCGGACGGTGGCCGACGTCGACGTCTTGCTGCGCGCGGGCGCCGACAAGGTTTCGATCAACACCGCCGCGATCGCCCGCCCCGACCTGTTGGAAGAAATGGCAAGGCAATTCGGCTCGCAATGCATCGTGCTGTCGGTCGACGCCCGCACGGTGCCCCCGGACTCGGTGCCGACGCCGTCCGGTTGGGAGGTCACCACGCACGGCGGTCGCCGCGGGACGGGGATCGACGCCGTCGAATGGGCTTCGCGCGGCGCCGATCTGGGCGTCGGAGAGATCCTGCTGAACTCGATGGACGCCGACGGCACCAAGGCGGGGTTCGACTTGCCAATGCTGCAGGCGGTGCGCTCGGCGGTCACGGTCCCGGTGATCGCCAGCGGGGGGGCCGGCGCGGCCGAACACTTCGCGCCCGCGGTCGCCGCCGGCGCCGACGCGGTGTTGGCGGCCAGCGTCTTTCACTTCCGGGAACTGACCATCGGCGAGGTGAAGGCCGCGATGGCCGCGGAAGGGATCACGGTGCGATGACGCTCGACCCGCAGATCGCCGCGCGGTTGAAGCGCAATGCCGACGGCCTGTTCACCGCCGTCGTGCAGGAGCGCGGCACCGGGGATGTCCTGATGGTCGCCTGGATGGACGATGCGGCGCTGGCCCGCACCCTGGAAACCCGTGAGGCGACCTATTTTTCGCGGTCGCGCGCCGAGCAATGGGTCAAGGGCGCGACGTCCGGCCACACCCAGTACGTGCACTCGGTGCGGCTGGACTGCGACGGCGACACCGTGCTGCTGACGGTCGACCAGGTGGGCGGCGCCTGCCACACCGGGGATCACAGCTGCTTCGACGCCGACGTGTTGCTGCAACCGGAGACCTAGGTTATGGCGCGCGGGCGGTCGCCTCGCCGTATTAATTCGGGGCGCACCGCTGCCGCCTGGTGGCGGCCAAGAAATCGGCCCAAGACACCACCTCGGAGTGGTGCCTGAGCAGCGCGCGTCGCTGGCGTTCCGTCATCCCGCCCCAGACGCCCCACTCGACTCGGTTGTCGAGCGCTTCTGCGCCACACTCGAGGATCACCGGGCAGTGCCGGCAGATCGCCGCGGCCTTCCTCTGGGCGGCGCCGCGGACGAACAACCCGTCCGGGTCGCCGGTGCGACACAGTGCCCTGGAAACCCAGGCGTCGCGATCTTCCGCCTTCACAATCCGCAGATGGTTGTAAATCGGGCTATTGGTGTCACCGTCTGCGGTGATCCGAGTAGCTAACACCGCGTCCCCCTTCGCTCCGGCCGCGCTGAGAGTTCAGCGTTCGGATATGGCTGTGTTGACTCCCTCTGGCAGCCCGAGTAACCCGAGGCGAATGTTGCGACCGTAGAAAACGCCGCCGGTCGAACGTAGGGACTTTTGTCGCAACCGTCGGAGGACTTTCGGCTCAAGAATGTTCCGGCGACGCCGTCGCACCGGCCGGCCGGGACCTCGCTCCGAACTCGCCCGATCGGGTGCCTTCGACCAGAATGGCGGTAGATGTTGAGACGAGTGTCGTGGACCGCGGTCGTGCCGCTGATTGCCGTCGCCGTGCTGGCCGTGATCTGGGGCGACAAGCTGGGTCCGGCACTGGTCGCGCTGGCGGCCGCATTGCTCATCGGCTCCGTCTTGGCGGCGGTGCACCACGCGGAGGTGGTCGCGGCCCGGGTCGGTGAGCCGTTCGGCTCGCTGGTCCTCGCGGCCGCGGTGACGGTGATCGAGGTGGCGCTCATCGTCTCGCTGATGGCGTCCGGGGGTAACGAGGCCGCGACGCTGGCCAGGGACACCGTTTTCGCCGCGGCGATGATCACCACCAACGGCATCGCGGGGCTGTCGCTGTTGCTCGGCTCCCGGCGCTACGGCGTCACGCTGTTCAACGCCGAGGGCAGCGGCGCCGCGCTGGCCACGGTCACCACGCTGGCGACGCTGAGCTTGGTGCTGCCGGCGTTCACCACCAGCCAAGTGGGCCGGGAGTTTTCGCCGGGCCAGCTGGCGTTCGCGGCAGTCGCGTCGTTGCTGGTGTACCTGGTCTTCGTGTTCACGCAGACGGTGCGACACCGCGACTTCTTCCTGCCGGTCGCGCAGAAGGGCCAGAAGAAGCGGCTGTTCGAGGACGAGAGCCATGCCGAGCCACCGAGCCGCGCCGCCGCGCTGGGCAGCCTCGGATTGCTGCTCGTCGCCCTCGTCGCGGTGGTGGGGCTGGCCGAGGAGGAATCACCGGCCGTCGAGCACGCGGTGACCGCGGTCGGGTTCCCGCAGTCGTTCGTCGGCGTGGTGATCGCCGCGCTGGTGCTGCTGCCGGAGACCCTGGCGGCGGCGCGCACGGCGCGCCAGGGCCGCATCCAGACCAGCCTCAACCTGGCGTACGGCTCGGCGATGGCCAGCATCGGGCTCACCATCCCGGTGATCGCGCTCGCGTCCAACTGGCTCGACGGGCCGCTGGTGCTCGGCCTGGGACCCGTTCAGCTGGTGCTGCTGGCGCTTACCGTCGTGATCAGCATGCTGACGGTCGTCCCCGGGCGCGCCACCCGGCTGCAGGGGGAGCTGCATCTGGTGCTGCTCGCCGCCTACGTGTTCCTCGCGATCAGCCCGTAGCCGCTGACCGGCCGCGCAGGGTCTCCAACGCCTTGTCGGCGTGGGTGTCCATGCTGAACTCGCTGGAAATCACGTTGAGCACCGTGCGATCGGTGTCGATGACGAAGGTGGTGCGCTTGACCGGCAGGAGCTTGCCGAGCAGGCCCCGCTTGACGCCGAACTGCGTGGCGACGGTGCCCTCGGTGTCCGACAGCAGTGGGTAGTCGAACTTCTGCATGTCGGCGAACTTGGCCTGCTTGCGCACCGGATCGGCGCTGATACCGACCCGATTGGCGCCCACGGCGGCGAATTCCGCGGCCAGGTCCCGGAAGTGGCAGGCTTCCTTGGTGCAGCCGGGCGTCATCGCGGCGGGGTAGAAGAACAGCACCACCGGACCGCCGGAGAGCAACTCGCTGAGCCTGCGCGGCGTGCCGGTCTGATCGGGAAGTTCGAAGTCCTCGACCGTGTCACCGGTTTGCATGGGCGACACGCTACGCCGTTGCCCGACTCGCCCATCTGCGAGGATGGTTCGGTGCACGCCCACCTCGCCGCGACGACCTCACGAGAGGAATTCCGCCTGCTGGCGGCCGAGCACCGCGTGGTCCCGGTGACCCGCAAGGTGCTGGCCGACAGCGAGACGCCGTTGTCGGCCTACCGCAAACTGGCCGCCAACCGCCCCGGCACCTTCCTGCTGGAATCCGCCGAGCACGGCCGATCCTGGTCGCGCTGGTCGTTCATCGGTGCGGGCGCGCCGTCGGCGCTGACCGTCCGCGACGGCGAGGCGGTGTGGTTGGGGACGGTGCCACAGGACGCACCCACCGGCGGCGACCCGCTGCGCGCGCTACGGGCCACCATGGAGCTGCTCGCCACCGGGGCGCCGCCCGGGCTGCCGCCGCTGTCGGGCGGCATGGTCGGTTTGTTCGCCTACGACATGGTGCGGCGGTTGGAGCGCTTACCCGAGCTGGCCGTCGACGACCTGCACCTGCCCGACATGCTGCTGCTGCTGGCCACCGACGTGGCCGCGGTCGACCACCACGAGGGCACCATCACGCTGGTCGCGAACGCGGTCAACTGGAACGGCACCGACGAGCGCGTCGACGAGGCCTACGACGATGCGGTCGCCCGCCTGGACGTGATGACCGCGGCGCTGGGCCAGCCGCTGCCGTCCACGGTCGCCACGTTCGACAGGCCCGACCCGCGGTTCCGCTCGCAGCGCAGCGTCGAGGAATACGGCAAGATCGTCGACTATCTCGTCGACCAGATCGCCGCGGGCGAGGCCTTCCAGGTCGTCCCGTCCCAGCGCTTCGAGATGGACACCGACGTCGATCCGATCGACGTGTACCGGATGCTGCGGGTAACCAATCCGAGCCCCTACATGTACTTGCTGCACGTCCCGAACGGCACTGGCGGTACCGACTTTTCGGTCGTCGGCTCCAGCCCCGAGGCGCTGGTCACCGTGCACGACGGCTGGGCGACGACGCACCCGATCGCCGGAACCCGCTGGCGCGGCCAAACCGACGAAGAGGATCAGCTGCTGGAATCCGAACTGCTGGCCGACGAGAAGGAGCGCGCCGAGCACCTCATGCTGGTTGATTTGGGCCGCAACGACCTTGGCCGGGTCTGCGCGCCGGGCACCGTGCGCGTCGAGGACTACAGCCACATCGAGCGCTACAGCCACGTCATGCACCTGGTGTCGACGGTGACCGGGATGCTCGCCGAGGGCCGAACCGCGCTCGACGCCGTGACGGCCTGTTTCCCGGCGGGCACGCTGTCGGGCGCGCCGAAGGTGCGGGCCATGGAGCTGATCGAAGAGGTGGAAAAGACGCGCCGCGGCCTCTACGGCGGTGTGGTCGGTTACCTCGACTTCGCCGGCAACGCCGATTTCGCGATCGCCATCCGCACCGCGCTGATGCGCGACGGGACGGCCTACGTCCAGGCCGGGGGCGGCGTGGTGGCCGACTCCAACGGTCCTTACGAGTACACCGAGGCCTCCAACAAGGCGCGCGCGGTGCTCAACGCGATCGCGGCCGCCGAGACGCTGACGGCACCCGACGCCGACCAGCATGACTGAGGCGCGGCC
>NZ_LZJI01000198.1 GCF_001667775.1 Mycobacterium sp. E1747 | reverse complement strand
CGCCGCGGGCGGCGTCGACGGCCTTGCGGATGCTTTCGTCGGCGGCGATCGGCACGTCCGTTTGCGCGCGCAGCTCGCCGAGCCCGGCCAGACGCTGGCCGACGACGTCGACCGGGTCAACGCCGTGCGCGCGCTCGTGCCGACCGTGCGCGTCGACGCCAACGGCGGTTGGAGTGTCGCGCAGGCGGTGCGGGCGGTGGCGGCGCTCACCGCCGACGGCGCGCTGGAGTACGTCGAGCAACCCTGCGCCACCGTCGCCGAGCTCGCCGAGCTGCGCGCGCAAACGGACGTGCCGATCGCCGCCGACGAAAGCATCCGCAAGGCCGACGACCCGCTCGCGGTCGTCCGCGCCCGCGCCGCCGACATCGCGGTGCTCAAAGTCGCTCCGCTGGGCGGCGTTTCGGCCATGCTCTCGATCGCCGCGCAGATCGACATCCCGGTCGTGGTCTCCAGCGCGATCGACTCGGCGGTGGGCATCGCGGCCGGGCTGGCCGCGGCGGCGGCCCTGCCGGTGTTGCGCCACGCGTGCGGGCTGGGCACCGGCGGGTTGTTCGTCGACGACGTCGCCGAGGTCGTGGCGCCCGTCGACGGCGCCTTGGCGGTCGGGCCGGTGACCCCCGATCCGGCGCGGCTGCGGGCCCTGGCCGCGCCCCCGCAGCGGCGGCAGTGGTGGATCGACCGGGTCACGGCCTGCCACCCGCTCCTTGTACCGTCGTCCAAGTGATCAACCTGGCTTACGACGACCGCGGCTCCGGCGAGCCCGTGGTGTTCATCAGCGGCCACGGCGGCGCCGGGCGGACCTGGCACCCGTACCAGCTCCCCGCGTTCCTGGCGGCCGGCTACCGCGTCATCACCTTCGACAACCGCGGAATCGGGGCCACCGAGAACGCACAGGGTTTCACGACGCAGACCATGGTGGCCGACACCGCGGCGCTGATCGAGGGCCTGAACGCCGCACCGGCCCGCGTCGTCGGCATGTCGATGGGCGCGTTCATCGCCCAGGAACTCATGCTGGCCCGGCCGGAACTGGTGCACTCCGCGGTGTTGATGGGCACCCGCGGCCGCATGGACAAGGCGCGCCAGTTCTTTCGCGACGCCGAGGCCGAGCTCACCGACGCCGGGGTCCAGCTGCCGAACTCCTACGACGCGAAAATCCGCCTGCTGGAAAACTTCTCGCGCAAGACGCTCAACGACGACGTCGCCGTCGCCGATTGGATCGCGATGTTTTCCATGTGGCCGATCAAGTCGACGCCGGGGACGCGCTGCCAGCTGGACGTCGCCCCGTACACCAACCGGCTGCCGGCCTACCGCAGCATCGCGACGCCGGTGTTGGTGATCGGCTTCTCCGACGACGTGCTGACTCCGCCCTACCTGGGGCGCGAGGTCGCCGACGCGCTGCCCAACGGGCGCTACGTGCAGATCCCCGACGCCGGCCACCTCGGGTTCTTCGAGCGCCCGGACGCCGTCAACGACGCGGCGCTGAAGTTCTTCGCCAGCAACTGAGGGCCGCGTGCCGAAGGTTCGATTTGTTGCGCGCAACCAAGCCGATTTGGCCCGACAACTCCACGCTCGCGGCCCGGCCGCTGCACGCGCCCGGTCGGCGGGCTGTGACAGGCTGTAGGAGTGAACCCCTCGACGACCCAGGCCCGCGTCGTCGTTGACGAGCTGATTCGCGGCGGCGTCCGCGACGTGGTGCTGTGCCCAGGGTCGCGCAACGCGCCGCTGGCCTTCGCGCTGCACGACGCCGACCGCGCGGGCCGGGTCCGGCTGCACGTCCGCATCGACGAGCGCACCGCCGGCTACCTGGCCATCGGCCTGGCGATCGCCGCCGGCGCCCCGGTGTGTGTCGCGATGACGTCGGGCACCGCCGTGGCAAACCTCGGGCCGGCCGTGGTGGAGGCCAACTACGCGCGGGTGCCGCTGATCGTGCTGTCGGCCAACCGGCCCTACGAGATGCTGGGCACCGGGGCCAACCAGACCATGGAGCAGCTGGGCTACTTCGGCACGCAGGTCCGCGCCGCCATCAGCCTGGGCCTGGCCGAGGACGCGCCCGAGCGCCTGGACGCTCTCAACGCCACTTGGCGCTCGGCCACCTGCCGAGTTCTGGCCGCTGCCACCGGATCTCGCACCGCCAACGCCGGCCCGGTGCAGTTCGACGTCCCGCTGCGCGAACCCCTGGTCCCCGGTCCCGAACACCAGAACGCCGCCGTTCCGCAGGGGCGTCCCGGCGGCCGGCCGTGGACCTACACGCCGCCGGTCACATTCGACCAGCCGTTGGACATCGACCTGTCGCCCGACACCATCGTCATCGCCGGGCACGGCGCGGGCGCGCACCCCAACCTCGCGCAGTTACCGACCGTCGCCGAATCGACGGCGCCCGCCCCGGAAAACCCGCTGCACCCGCTGGCCCTTCCGCTGCTGCGCCCCAAGCAGGTGATCATGCTCGGGCGGCCCACCCTGCACCGGCCGGTGTCGGCGCTGCTGGCCGATCCGCAGGTGCCGGTGTACGCGTTGACCACCGGCCCGCGCTGGCCCGACGTCTCGGGCAATTCACTGGCCACGGGCACTCGGGCCGTCATCACCGGCACCCCGAATCCGGCCTGGCTGAGGCGCTGCGCGGAGGTTAACCGGCACGCCAACGACGCGGTGCGCGGCCAGCTCGAGGCGCACCCGCTGACCACCGGCCTGCACGTGGCGGCGGCCGTGGCCGACGCCCTGCGGCCCGGTGACCAGCTGGTGCTGGGGGCGTCCAACCCGGTCCGCGACGCGGCCCTGGTCGGCCTGGACACCCACGGCATCCGGGTCCGTTCCAACCGCGGGGTGGCCGGCATCGACGGCACGGTGTCCACCGCGATCGGGGCTGCGCTCGCCTATGAGGGACGCACCGTCGCGCTGATCGGTGACCTGACGTTCGTCCACGACAGCTCCGGGCTGCTGATCGGGCCCACCGAGCCGACACCGCGGCAGCTGACCATCGTGGTCTCCAACGACAACGGCGGTGGCATCTTCGAGCTGCTCGAGCAGGGCGACCCGCGGTTCTCCGACGTGTCGTCGCGAATCTTTGGGACGCCGCACGACGTCGACGTGGGTGCGCTGTGTCGCGCCTATCACGTGGAGAGCCGGCAGATCGAGGTCGACCAGCTCGGCGAGGCGCTCGACGAACCCGCGTCCGGTATGCGGGTGCTGGAAGTCAAGGCCGACCGGTCGTCGCTGCGGCAGCTGCATGCGGCCATCAAAGCGGCGCTTTGAGGATCCCGTGAACCACCTGAAAAGGTTGCCGCACATACTGATTCACGGCCGCAGCGACAAGCCGCCCAACACTGCGTCCCGGATCGCGTTACGCTGGGCCCGCGTTGCGGTGCTCATCGTGACCGGCTTGGTCACCCTGCAGTCGGTCCTGCTGGTCGCCGGCGCCTGGCGCGATGACCTTGCGATTCAACACAACATGGGGGTGGCGCAGGCCGAGGTGCTCAGCGCCGGGCCGCGCCGCTCCACCATCGAGTTCGTCACGCCCGAGCGGGTCACGTACCGCCCGGAGCTCGGCGTGCTCTATCCGTCTCATCTCGCAACGGGCATGCGGATTTACGTCGAGTACAACAAGAACGATCCCAATCTGGTTCGGGTGCAGCACCGCAATGCCGGGCTGGCCATCATCCCGGCCGGCTCCATCGCGGTGGTGTGCTGGCTGGCCGCAACGGCCCTCCTGATCGGGCTGGCGGTGCTGGACAAGCTGCTCGATCGCCGTGACGAGGCCGCGGCCACACCGGTCTAGCCCCGGTTGGCAGCGTCCGACCAGCAGATTTCGCGCGACGTATGCTCGCAGGCAACCTTCGCGACAGCCGGCGCTGACACCGTAGTGGTGTGCGCGTTGCCATCGTCGCCGAATCGTTCCTGCCGGAAGTCAATGGTGTCAGCAACTCGGTGCTCCGGGTCCTCGAGCATTTGCGCCGGACCGGTCACGAAGCCCTCGTCATCGCCCCCGATACCCCTCCCGGGGTGACTCCGGCGGATCGCGTCCACGATGGGATTCGCGTGCATCGCGTTCCCTCGCGGATGTTTCCGAAGGTCACCACGCTGCCACTCGGCGTGCCTACGCCCCGGATGGTGAGCGTGCTGCGCGGATTCGACCCCCACGTGGTGCATTTGGCCTCGCCCGCGCTATTGGGCTACGGCGGCGTCAAGGCGGCCCGCTGGCTGGGGGTGCCGAGCGTCGCCGTGTATCAAACGGACGTACCGGGTTTCGCGGCGAGCTATGGCATCCCGATGACGTCGCGGGCCGCGTGGGCCTGGTTTCGGCATCTGCACAGTCTCGCCGACCGCACCCTGGCGCCGTCCACGGTGACGATGGAATCGCTTGTCGAGCACCGCTTCCCACGGGTGCATCGCTGGGCGCGCGGCGTCGACGTGCTGCGGTTCGCCCCGTCGGGGCGGGACGAGGCGCTCCGGCGCCGATGGTCGCCGCAGGGCAAGCCGATCGTCGGCTTCGTGGGCCGGTTGGCTCCCGAGAAGCACGTGGAGCGGCTGATCCCGCTCGCGGCGCGCGGCGACGTGCAACTCGTCATCGTCGGCGACGGCGTCGACCGCGCCAAGTTGCAAAAGGCAATGCCGTCAGCGGTTTTCACCGGCGCGCTGTACGGCGACGAACTCGCCGTGGCGTACGCCAGCATGGATGTCTTCGTGCATCCCGGCGAGCACGAGACGTTTTGCCAAGTCGTGCAGGAAGCGCTGGCGTCGGGGTTGCCGGTGATCGCCCCTGACGCCGGCGGCCCACGCGACCTCGTCACGCCGTGGCGCACCGGTCTGTTACTGGGCGTCGACGAGTTCGAGGCGAGGTTGCCGGCGGCCGTCACCCATCTGATCGACGAACGCCACCGCTACGCACTGGCGGCCCGGCGCAGCGTGCTGGGCCGCAGTTGGCCGGTCATCTGTGACGAGCTGCTCGGCCACTATGAGGCGGTGTTGTCGCCGTTCTCCCGCAGGCGGATGTTCGCCAAGCGGTACGCCCAGGGGGAGTGAGCCGCCGGTCGGCCACACCGTCCTGACGCCAACGCGCGGCGGCCTTTGAGCGCGCGATTTTCGGCTCGGCGGGCTGTTCTCCGGTCTTTTTCTGAGCGGTGGGGTCAGAATGGGCCTGATAGGAGGGTCCATATGTCGTCCCATTTGGAAGTGTGGAAGCCGTCGGGGCGGGAGCTGATCGCGCTCAGCGGTGAACGGGTGACCCTCGGCAAGTCGTTGACCAATGCGGTGTCGTTGGAGCACGACCCGACGGTGTCGCGGGTGCACGCCGTCCTGGAGAATTTCGGGCAAGCCTGGTCCGTGCGGGATTTGGGTAGCCGCAACGGCACCTACGTCAACGGCGAAAAGATCGTCGCGGAACGGATTCTGCGGTCCGGCGACGAGTTGCGGCTGGGCAGTTCACGATTGGTCTTCTGGATGTCACGGGTCGACGAAGCGCCGGGTGATCAAGAAACCGAAACCGGCAAGTCCATCCTGCGGCCGCCCCGCATGACCGCGCGCGAACTCGACGTCCTCAAGGTTCTGTGTCGCCCCTTCGTGTCCGATGACCCGTTTCCCGAGCCCGCATCGGTTCGTCGGATGGCCCAGGAGTTGTTTGTCACCGAAGCAGCCGTCAAGCAACACTTGCAACACCTGTACGACAAGTTCGGCATCACAGCCGAGGGAGATCGCCGAGTCCGGCTGGCCAACGCGGCGATCCGGCTCGGCGCAGTCAACCGCTCGATGCTGCGTGACCGACGCACGCAGCAGAAGTGAGCACTCAGTCGTTACCGCCCGGGCGGCTTGGACAGCTCGTCGAGTAGCCCGCCGCCGAGCATGGCAACGGCATTGAGGGCACTACGGCGGTATTCGTCGCAAGTGGTGCACGACTCGATATGGCGCGCAATGCGTTTGCGCATCAGGACGGTGAGCTGGTGGTCCCAGCCGGACAGGTCCGCGGCGAGCTGCGGGCATCCGTGCTGAGAAGCGCGGCGAGCCACCAGCAGCGCACCCAGTGAGCGCTCGATGGTGTCGCGCAGTCGCTGCAGGACCTTCTTGGTCGAGTCATAACTGATGCCCAGCGCTTGCGCGAGCTCGATTCCGGTCGCGCCGTGGCGGTAGGCGAGCTCCAGCACCCGCCGGTCACGCTCACACAATCCGTCGGCGGCCTGGGTGATCAGTTGCCGGAGTTCATTCTGGGCCGTCAACGTAAACGGCCCCGGGCCGGTCGCCGCATCATCGGGCAGCTCGTCGCAGGCGGCCTCGCGGCGGCGTTCCGACAGGGTCCGCAGCGCGCTGCGGCGGGCGATGGCGTAGAGCCACGGCCTCAGCTTGTCCGCGTCACGGAGCTTCGGCAACTGTGTGGTGGCGGTGCAGAAGACGTCCTGCACGCAGTCGGACGCGGCGTGACGATCACGCAGCATGCCGACGCAGTAAGCGTGCAGCGGGGCCGCGTAGCGGCGGTAGATGTCGGCCAGCGCCGCGCGATCACCGGCCGCCGCGGCCCGGGCGAGGTCCGCGTCGCTGAGGATGCGGTTGTTCGGCAGGGTGGTCATGCAAGTCATGACTGAAATGCTCGGGGATTATGGGGCATCCGGTAATTACCGCGGCAGCCACTTCTTCCTCCCGGAAGGGAAGGGTTTCCTACCCATTTGGTAAGGGTCCGAGCCGCCGCTGGGTGTCGGCGCCGGCCGGCAAGCAAGTCGAGTATTGCCGTCCTCATGACAGCGGCTGGGCGCGGCGGGATCATCGGATGATGACCGATGCGGCCAGCACAGACCGGCTGATGCCGGACGTCGACGTCGTCGTGGTGAGCGCCGAGTTCGATCCCCTGCGTGACGTGGGCGAGGCCTACGCCGCGGCGCTCGATGCGGCGGGCGTGTCGACCGGGCACGTCCGCGCCCGCGGGCACACCCACCTGTCGGTGCAGTTGGTCGACGTGGTCACCTCGGGTGCGCCGGTGCGCGTGCGGATGGCCGAGGCGCTACGCCAATATCTCCTGGAGACACGAGTTTTTCCAGCCCACGCCCTGACGGCTCGGCGGCACAGAAAGGACTCGCAAGGATGGTCATGACGCGCGCGGAGGCGGCGGAGTACGTCAAGGATGCCGGAGGATTGAAGCTCGTCGTCTTCGGGGCCGACGGGCACGAGGTCGCGGCGATGTTCGTCCAAGGCGCGGTGACGTACAACCCCGAGGAATCGACCTTCATCGCCGTCGCCGAGGACGGTCACCCGGTGGGCGAGCTGGTCGTGGACGAATCGGTCGATTACGACGAGAACATCGACGCCTTCGTCATCCGCACCGTGCGCTAGTCGCGGCGCTGCCGACCTTCGGCGTGGATTCGACTGGCAGCGGTGTCGGTCCGCTCGGCCCGGTGACCGGCTTCCATTGCGCGGGTCCGGGTGTTTGGCATGCACCGCGCCATGGTCGCCAGGGCTTCGGTTGAGTGTTTCCATCCCCAAGTCTTCTGGGCGCTAGACGGCCCACACGCGTAGTCGACTGCCCGTCTTGCGCTACCGGTCTTTCGCGATGGCGAAAGCCTTGGCTATCAACGACATATCACGTGATGCGATGACGGAGGTCGACCCGCCCGCTACCCGCTGAGCGGACCGCAACGGATTTCGAAGCGCTCCCGCACCGTGTCCAGAACGCGGCGTTGGCGCTCACACTCCCGGCGGTGTGTGAGCATGAACCGTGCCATGCCCGGCAGGCGCCGCGGTAACGGGTACCACTTATCGAAATCTAGGTTGTTCTCGGTGAATACGCGGCTGGGGACGTTGTCGTAGATCAGGCCGAGGTTGTGCTGAACGAGCGCGAAGAGCACGTACGGAAACGCCAGTGGCGCCTTCTGCCGCAGATTCATCCAGTCAATTTCGTACAGCGGGATATCGCTGAGTTTGCCCAGGAACATCAGGTGGCCCAGGAAGTAGCCCATGAACGCCGGCAGGTGCAGCATCGCCGACCGAACATTGATGGAAACGACTGCGCCACTTGGTGAAACGTAGGGCTCGTACGGGTGTTCGTCGGGGAATTTGACGTAACCCGTGCAGTTGACGACCCAGCTGCCCGCTTCGATCGTCGTCGTTGACCCGCTGCGGAACACCAACTCGGTCGTCCCGTTGCGATCGACCGCGTCCTCGAAATAGTCCATCACAAGGTCGTTGAGCCCGGCGGCGATCGTGCGGTTCTCTGCCTCGGACAGCACGCCCAACACAAAGTTGTCCGCCTGGGGGGTCAGGAATGTGCCATGCGTGGCGCGATACCACTGCTGCACCTCTGATTCGTTCGTGCCGTCGTACCGGTGACTTACCTGTGCGGCGACCGTGTTCAGCGGTGTGCCCGCCCACCAACGGCGGGCGCCGCTCGGCAACAGGTCGTCGCGGCTGGAGAAGAACGTGCCGCGGCCGGCGACCAGGTTGACCTCGCGGCCGGGGTAGGTAGTGATCAGTGCGTGCGCGGTGTCCATCGCGGTTTTTCCGCCGCCGATGATCCACACGGGCGCATCGCTGTCCCTGATGTCGCCCGCCCGCACGTCGCAGTAGTCGGGCGATACCGAATGGACGCGCTCGCTCGAGATGTCGAGAGGTTCGTTCGGCGTGATCCCGAGGCCATAGGCCTTGATCAGGCGCTTGGTCGCGACAACGAGCTCTCGGCCGTCGGGGGCCCTGCAGGTGACCCGCACGGTCCCGTTCAGCTCTTCGGCGGACTCGAAGTCCCAGCCGAGATACTCCTCGACCCCGACCCGCTGCCTGATCACGTCGATGCAGTGCTCGAAGTGGGCGAGCACCTCGCCCTTGGTCGCCAGATAACTGCGATCCTTGCCGAGCGTCC
Organism: Mycobacterium sp. E1747; assembly: GCF_001667775.1. Classification (GTDB taxonomy): domain Bacteria; phylum Actinomycetota; class Actinomycetes; order Mycobacteriales; family Mycobacteriaceae; genus Mycobacterium. The sequence continues at coordinate 25,455 of NZ_LZJI01000198.1, read as the reverse complement.
ACCCGATGTTGCCCGCGGTGAACATGGGATGCGGCTGGTGCAGGCGGACATAGGGGTAGACGTCGACCCACATGCCGCCGACGCGTGTCCTGCGGTCGATCAGGATCACCTTCTGCTCACGCGACAAATATCGGCTAGCGGCGAACAAGGCATTCAACCCGGCGATGCCGGCTCCGACGATGCAGACGTCGCAGGTTTCCACCGGCGCGGACTGGGGTGCGGACATCGGAACGCCTTTCCTCGCAGATGCCCACAAGTATGGGTCCGCACCGGGCGGCCGACATGCGTAATCGACTACTCAGTTTGTGGGTGCCGACGTGCGCGCCTCGCTACCCCTGAGCGAGCTCCGCGACCGGCTGCCATTCCTCCCAGGTGCGCAGCCGGCTCTCGTAGTCGGCCTTGGCCGTCGCCAGTGGCGATGCGCCGAAAAAGACTCGCAGCGGCGGCTTTTCGGCGTCGACCACCTTCAGCAGTGCCGCGGCCGATGCCTCCGGATTGCCCGGGCTGGCCCACCGTGTGCTGCGCTCGGCCTCCACGGCCGCGCGCACCTCGTCGTACGCCGGCAGCGGGTCGGCGTGCTTGGCCGAATCACCCGCCCAGTCGGTGTCGAAGCCGCCCGGCTCGATCAGCGTGACATGCACGCCAAACGGGGCGACCTCTTGAGCCAGCGCCTGCGAAAAACCTTCCAACGCCCACTTGGACGCGTGGTAGATCCCGACCAAGGGGAACGCGGTGATGCCTCCGATCGAGGAAACCTGGATGATGTGGCCGCTGCGCTGGTCGCGCAGGTACGGCAAAGCCGCCTGGGTGATCCACAGCGCCCCAAAGACGTTGGTTTCGATCTGATCCCGGGCGTCCCGCTCGGACAATTCCTCGACGAACCCGAACTGCCCGTAACCGGCGTTGTTGACCACGATGTCCAGGCGGCCGAAGTGGTCGTGCGCGTGCTTGACCGCGGCGAAGTCGGCGTCCCGATCGGTGACGTCCAACCGGATCGGCAACAGCGCGTCGCCATACTTCTCGGCCAAGTCGTCGAGCGATGCCAAGTTGCGGGCCGTGGCGGCGACCTTGTCGCCGCGCTCCAGCGCCGCGATCGCCCATGCGCGGCCGAATCCTCGCGAGGTACCGGTGATAAACCAAACTTTTTCAGTCACGCAGTGTTGCAACGCCGATGTCACCGCGTAATTCCCGGGCGGTAGCGTTTCCCTCGTGAGTCGCGCGGCGTTGGACAAGGACCCCCGGGATGTCGCGTCGATGTTCGACGGCGTCGCCCGCCGCTACGACCTGACCAACACCGTGCTGTCGCTGGGGCAGGACCGGTATTGGCGCACTGCCACCCGGTCGGCGCTGGCGACCGGCCCCGGCCAGCAGGTGCTGGACCTGGCGGCGGGCACCGCGGTGTCCACCGTCGAGCTGGAGAAATCGGGGGCGTGGTGCGTGGCGGCCGACTTCTCGGTCGGGATGCTCGCCGCGGGTGCCGCGCGCGATGTCCCGAAAGTCGCCGCCGACGCCACCCGTCTGCCATTCGGCGACGACGTATTCGATGCTGTCACAATCAGTTTCGGGTTGCGCAACGTCGTCGACCCGCAGGCGGCGCTGCGCGAGATGGCCCGCGTCACCCGGCCGGGCGGCCGATTGGTGGTGTGCGAATTCTCCACGCCGACCAATGGGCTGTTCGCCACCGCCTACAAGGAGTACCTGATGCGGGCGCTGCCGCGGGTGGCCCGCGCGGTGTCCAGCAACCCCGACGCCTACGTGTACCTCGCGGAGTCGATCAGGGCGTGGCCGGACCAGTCGCACCTGGCGCACGACATCTCCCGGGCCGGGTGGGCGGCGGTGCGGTGGCGCAACCTCACGGGCGGCATCGTGGCGCTACACGCGGCCTACAAGCCCCTGCGCTGAGAACGGGCTAGTGGGCGCCGGCCCGCTGAACGAAGCCGACCTGGTCGGGGCAGTAGTGGTCCACCGCGGCCCCGAGGAACTGGAACGCCTGGCCCTGGGTGGTGCCCCGGGGCAGGTTGTGCTGGATGAAGTTGGCCGACTTGTACGGGTCGCCGTCCACGCCCCGGCCGATCCGGTCGCAGGTGATCTTGCCCAGCCAGGCGAGCTGGTCCTGCGGCTGATAGATGCCGAACCCGTTGACCGTGTTCTTGAACGGGGCGTCGTAGTCGTTCGACGGCGGCGGCGAGGCCAGCGCCGGCGCGGCCAGCGCGAGGGCGGCGGCGGCGAGGCCGCCGATAGTAGCCAGCTTCGTTCCCTTCATTAGCCGGACTATACACCGCTCACCTGAAGTCCGCGGAAAAATGCCCACGGCCCCAATCAGGCACGATAACCGTTTGCGCAGGTCAGCTGGCTCAGCTGAACGGCACCCGGCGATCGATCAGCCGCGACAACCGGCCGCCGCCCCGCCAGGCCCGCGCGACCCAGTCGGCGTCCTCGTCGGTGACCAGGTTGGCCATCACCCGCACGGCGATCGTCATCAGCGTCGGCGAGCGCATCGCGATGGGCCCGGTCGCGGGCAGGAAGCGCTGAAAGGTCAGCAGCAGCGCCAGCCGGCGCGCGACCGAGAATCCCCGGCCGTAGTGCCGCTGCAGCAGCGACGGCCATGCCCGCGAGAGGTCTTGAGACGGGCCGCAGCAGTCCAGCAACTCGGCGGCCAGCCGCCCGGTCTCCATCCCGTAGTCGATGCCCTCCCCGTTGAGGGGGTTGACGCAGGCGGCGGCGTCGCCGATCAGCATCCAGTTGGGCCCCGCCACCCCGGACACCGCGCCGCCCATCGGCAACAGCGCCGTCGACACCGCCCGCGGCGGCCCGGTGAAGCTCCATTCCTCGCGGCGCAGGTCGGTGTAGTAGTCGATCAGTGGTCGCAGCGCGAGGTCGGCCGGCCGCTTCGACGTCGATAACGCCCCCACGCCGATGTTCACCTCGCCGTTGCCCAGCGGGAAGATCCAGCCGTAGCCGGGCAGCACTTTGTCCTTGGAGCCGTCGGGTCCGCGTAGTTCCAGGTGCGACGTCAGCCACGGGTCGTCGGCGCGCGGGGTGGCCAGATACCCGCGGGCCGCGACGCCGTACACCGTCTCCTGATGCCAGCGCCGGCCCAGTTTGCGGCCCAGCGAAGAACGGGCCCCGTCGGCCACGATCAAGTGCCGGCAACCGACCTGCGTGCCATCGGCTAACGTCAGCGACACCACCCGCCCGGACGAGTCATGATGCACCGCAACGGCTTTGGTGCCCAACATCATCCGCGCGCCGGACTCCTCGGCGACTTTGCGGATCCGGTCGTCCAGCTCGAGGCGGGCCACCGCGCTGCCGGTCGACGGAAACGACGGGCCCGGCCAGTCGACCTCGACCTGGCCGCCGAACCCGCTCATCCGCAGGCCGCGATGCCGGATGCGGGTGTCCAACCAGTCGCCCAGCCCGAGCCGCTCACATTCGGCGACCGCGCGCGGCGTCAGCCCGTCACCGCACGCCTTGTCCCGGGGAAAGCTCGCGGAGTCGATGACCAGCACGTCGCGGCCCGCGCGCGCAGCCCACGCGGCCGCCGCCGAACCGGCCGGTCCGGCGCCCACGACCACCAGGTCGGCTTTCGTCTCCACGCTCACCAGTATGTTGGTCGGGTGAGTACTCCGGCGACGGTGGTGGCGGGCATCGACTTCGGCGATCCTGCCTTCGCCGCGACGGTGCGCGACGGCGTCGGGCGGATCGAGCAGCTGATGGACGCCGAGCTGCGCAGCGCCGACGAGGTGATGACCGACTCGCTGACGCACCTGTTCAAGGCCGGCGGCAAGCGATTCCGGCCGCTGTTCACCGTCCTGTCCGCCCAGATCGGGCCGAACCCCGACGCGCATGAGGTGACCATCGCCGGCTCGGTGATCGAGCTGGTGCACCTGGCCACGCTCTACCACGACGACGTGATGGACGAGGCGGAGGTGCGCCGCGGTGCGCCCACCGCGAACGTCCGCTGGGGGAACAACGTTGCGATCCTGGCCGGTGACTACCTGTTTGCCACCGCGTCGCGGCTGGTGTCGCGGCTCGGGCCCGAGGCGGTGCGGCTGATCGCCGAGACCTTCGCCCTGCTGGTGACCGGGCAGATGCGGGAGACGCGCGGCCTGACCGGACCGGCCGAAGGGGCCGATCCGATCGAGCATTACCTGAAGGTGGTGTACGAAAAGACCGCCTGCCTGATCGCCGCGGCGGGCCGGTTCGGCGCCATGTTCTCGGGCGCCGACGCCGAGCAGGTCGAGCGGCTCAGCCGGCTCGGCGGCATCGTCGGCACCGCCTTCCAGATCTCCGACGACATCATCGACATCGACAGCGACTCGCACGAGTCCGGCAAGCAGCCCGGCACCGACGTGCGTGAGGGCGTGCACACGCTGCCGATGGTCTACGCGCTGCGCGAACCCGGGCCTGACGCGGCGCGGCTGCGCGAGCTGCTGGCCGGGCCCATCGACGACGACGAGGCGGTGGCCGAGGCGCTGGCGCTGTTGCGGGCGTCCCCGGGGATGGCCAGGGCCAAGCAGACGCTGGCTGAATACGCGGGGCAAGCGCGCGACGAGCTGGCCCTCCTGCCCGACGTTCCCGGCCGGCAGGCGCTGCGGACGCTGGTCGACTACACCATCAGCCGGCACGGATAGCGCGTCCGGGGAACCTTGGCCGCCGTTTCAGGCGTTCAATGAGCGATAGTTGATGCTCCAAGGAGGACACCGATGACCTGGCATCCCCATGCCAACAGGCTGAAGACCTTCGCCCTGTTGGTCGGTATGTCCGCGTTGATCGTGTTCGTGGGCTCGCTGTTCGGCAGGACGGCGATGTTCCTGGCGGTGCTGTTCGCCATCGGCATGAACGTCTACACCTACTACAACAGCGACAAGCTGGCGCTGCGGGCGATGCACGCACAGCCGGTATCCGAGCTGCAGGCCCCGGTGATGTACCGGATCGTGCGCGAGCTCGCCACCGCCGCGCACCAGCCCATGCCCCGGCTGTACATCAGCGACACCAACGCGCCCAACGCGTTCGCGACGGGTCGTAACCCGCGCAACGCCGCCGTGTGCTGCACCACCGGCATTCTGGGGATCCTCAACGAACGGGAGCTGCGCGCGGTCCTGGGACACGAGCTGTCCCACGTCTACAACCGGGACATCCTCATCTCCTGCATCGCCGGAGCGATGGCATCGATCATCACCGCGCTGTCCTACGTGGCGATGTTCTTCGGCGGCAACCGCGACGAAGAGGGCAATCCCTTTGCGCTGCTGCTGGTTTCGTTCCTGGGCCCGATTGCCGCCACCGTGGTGCGGCTGGCGGTGTCCCGGTCGCGTGAGTACCAGGCGGACGAATCGGGTGCGGTGTTGACTGGCGACCCGCTGGCCTTGGCGTCGGCCCTGCGCAAGATCTCGGGCGGGGTCCAGGCCGCCCCGCTGCCACCGGAGCCGCAGCTGGCCAGCCAGGCGCATCTGATGATCGCCAACCCGTTCCGCGCGGGCGAGCGGATCGGTTCGCTGTTCTCGACGCACCCGCCGATCGAGGACCGCATCCGCCGGCTGGAGGCGATGGCGCGCGGCTAGGCGATGGCGCGCGGCTAGGCGATGGCGCGCGGCGCCGCGGGATTTGATATCGCCCGCGATATCAAATTCACCGAGAGCCATATGGTCCGGAGAGAGGCCGCCTTGGGGATGTGTGACTCCCGAGTTTGATATCGCCCGTGCTATCAATCTCGCGTGAACCACTACACCTACCGAGCCCAGTGGTTGCCCGACTACGACGACTATCTGGGCGTCTGTGTGGAAATGCCCTACCTGAGGCGCGAGGCGCCAACCGCCCCCCAGGCCGTGGCCGCCATCGAGGAGGCCGTCACCGAGCATGTCGAGGTGCTGCGTGCCTGCGGTGATTCGATACCGGAACCGCTGTCCGAGCGCCGCTACAGCGGGAAGTTCATCGTCAGGACCTCACCCGAGCTGCATGCCCGCCTCGCGCTGGAAGCCACCGAGCAGGGTGTGCCGATGAACCAGTGGATCGTGCAGAAGCTCAGCGGCAGGGCGCCGAGCGACACCTTCGGGCTCTCTGGGTGGGATTGAGCCCCCCAATCATGCAGCGGCCCCGGGCCTTTCGGGCTCGACGATCTCACCGGCACTGCTGCGAGCGGCATGGCCCGTCTCGAACCGTCCGCGGATGTTGACGGTGCCGCCGGTGGCCTCGTGCTGGCGCTGCCAGTCGCTGATCGTCTGATGCGCCGCGTGGTCCAGGTAGTGCACCGAAACAACCACGGTGACAACGGTTCCGGTGGGAATGGATGCCAGCACCCGGGTGAGCCGCGGGAGCGCGAGGAAGGTGCACGCGGCACCCTCGATCTGCACCTGCCACTCGCCGTCGACAGACGTGGCCTCGACCTTCGCCCGGATCACCCGCCAACCGGTCAGCGCGATGGCCAGCGCGAGCCCGATCATCACCCCGTGCAGCAGATTGAGGAACACGACACTGACGGCGGTCACGACGTACACGGCGAGATCGCCGTGCTTCGTCGCGGTTTCGATGTGGGCCGGCTTGAGCAGCTGGATGCCGATGACGATGAGCAGCCCGGCGAGCGCGGCGGTGGGTATTTCGTCGACCAGTCCGGCGAACGGGATAGTGAACAGCAGGATCCAGACGCCGTGCAGCAACGCCGAGGCGCGCGACTTGGCGCCCGCGTTCACGTTGGTCGAGCTGCGGACGATGACACCGGTGATCGGCAGGCCGCCAATGGTGCCCGACACCATGTTGGCGGCACCCTGCCCGACCAACTCGCGGTTGAAGTCGGTGCGTGGCCCGTTGTGCATCCGGTCGACCGACACCGCGGACAGCAGGCTTTCGACGCTGGCGATGAGCGCGACGGTGATCACCCCGATCGCGACCGCGCCCCAGCCGTCGTGCGGAATGTCGGGCAGCTGCAGCGCGTCCAGCGGCGACCCGTCGAGGTCGATGCGTCGCACATGGAACGGAAAGACGACCGATACCACCGTCACGACCACGATCGCGACCAGCGGGCCGGGTACGCGGCGCACCTTGGCGGGAACCCACCGCCAGCAGACGAGGATGGCGATCACCAGCGCGCCCAGGAGGACCCCAGGACGGTGGGCGTCGATGATCTGCCCCGGCAGCTCGATGACGTTGTGCCAGGCCGTGCTCTTGGATTTTCCACCCAGCAGAACGTGCGCCTGTTGCAGCGCGATCGTGATGCCGATGCCGGCCAGCATGGCGTGCACGACCACCGGCGAGATCGCCAGCACCGCCCGCGCGACGCGGCTGAGCCCCAACAACACCTGCAGGGCGCCCGCGGTCACGGTGATGAAACACGTTACGCCCCAACCGAAGTCGGAAACCAAGTCGGCCACCACCACCGTCAGCCCGGCCGCCGGGCCGCTGACTTGTAGCGGCGACCCGCCGATGGCGCCGACCACGATGCCGCCGACGATGGCGGCGATCAGGCCGGCCAGCACCGGGGCGTTGGACGCGATCGCGATCCCCAACGACAACGGGAGGGCGACCAGGAAGACGACCAGCGACGAAGGCAGGTCGTGCCGGATGATCGACCGCACGCGGTCTTTTCGGGGGCTAGTGGTCTGATCGTGAGGTTGATTGCCGAGCTGTTCGATGTTTTGCATCGGTCGCTTCCCTCGTTAGGTGTTAGCGGGGGATGTTCCGATATCCGCCCCATATTGCGCTGTATTACGTCGGCGTAAACTCTTGGCGCACAAACGGTTACGACCCGGCCGGACCCACACTGGCACGGCCGGGAATCCCTGGCTGCTGCATCGACGGTATTTTGCTGGCAAACCAAGGGTCAAGCGGACGGGCCAGGCCCATATGGAATGCAAAGATTTGAATTTGGCCGCGTCAGTTGACCGCGTCAGACGGCCACGTCAGAAGCCCGAACCGTGCACCTCGTGGCCCGGGACCTCGGCGATCAGCCCGCGGTAGGCCTGCTCGACGCTCGATCCGTGGTTGATCACCGCGTCGACCTCCCGGGCGATCGGCATGTTCAGGCCGAACTCGTTGGCGAATTCCATGATCACGCTGGCCGCCTTGACCCCTTCGGCGACCTGGTTCATCGAGGCGATGATCTCGTCGATCGGCTTGCCCGCGCCGAGTTGTTCACCGACGTGACGGTTGCGGCTGCGCTGGCTGGTGCAGGTGACGATGAGGTCACCCAGGCCCGCCAGGCCAGGGAAGGTCTCGGGGTTGCCGCCCAGGGCCACCCCGAGCTTGGTCATCTCGCGCAGCGCGCGGGCGATCACCAGCGCACGGGTGTTCTCCCCGATGCCCAGCGAGTAGCCCATCCCGACGGCGATGGCGTAGACGTTTTTCAGCGCCCCGGCCATCTCGACCCCGATGACATCGTCGGTGGTGTACACCCGGAAGCGCCGGGTGCGGAACAACCCGGAAAGCCGGGTGGCCAGGTGCTGGTCGGGCATGGCCAGCACCGCCGCGGCGGCGTAACCCTCGCCGACCTCGCGCGCGATGTTGGGTCCCGCCAGGATGCCGGCCGGATGACCGGGCAGTACCTCTTCGATGATCTGCGACATCCGCATGTTGGTGCCCTGCTCGAGCCCCTTGACCAACGACACCACCGGCACCCACGGTCGCAGTTCCTTGCCCAGCTCGGTCAGCACGCCGCGAAAACCGTGGGACGGAACGCCCATGACGACGACGTCGGCGCAGTTGGCCGCCTCGGCGAAGTCGGTGGTGGCGCGCAGCGTGTCGCTGAGCACCACGTCGTTGCCGAGGTAGCGGCTGTTGCGGTGGTTTTCGTTGATGTCCTTCGCGGACTCCTCCGAGCGCACCCATTGCAGCGTCGGTCCGCGGCGCGCACAGATGGACGCGACCGTGGTTCCCCACGAACCGCCACCGAGGACCACGACATTGGGCTCACGCATCGTTGCTGCCATGGCGATCAGCGTATTGCCGACATCGAAGATTTAGAAGCAGTTCACCGGGCGAGGGCCCGGTCGGATGCCCGGCCGAACACCATCGCCTCCTCGATGCGGTCGAAGCGGTAATCGATGGCATCGGCCAGGTAGTTCTGCCGGACATTCCACGGCCGCTTGGTCCCCGACTTCGGCAGCGCATGCACCGAGCGCAACACATAGCCGGCGTTGATGTCCCACGACGGTTTCTCGGTCATCGGCTCGTTGCCGCGGTGCGGGTAGGCGTGCGTGTAGCCGTGAGCGCCCATGTGCGCCAGCAGCTTTGCCGTCGCCCGGGCGGTCATGTCGGCGCGCAGCGTCCACGATGCGTTGGTATAGCCGACGCACCAGAACAGGTTGGGCACGTCCTCGAGCATGTGCGCCTTGTAGACGAAGCGGTCGTTGGTCTTGATCTCGCTGCCGTCCAGGCTGATCACGGTGCCGCCCAAGGCCTGCAGCTGCAGGCCGGTGGCGGTGACGATGATGTCGGCGTCGAGGTGCTCGCCGGACTTGAGCGCGATGCCCGTCGCGTCGAAATGGTCGATGTGGTCGGTGACCACGCCGGCGCGGCCGGCGCTGATGGCGTTGTAGAGGTCGGCGTCGGGGATCAGGCACATCCGCTGGTCCCACGGGTTGTATCGCGGCTTGAAGTGGGTGTCGACGTCGTAGCCGGGGGGCAGGCTGGCGATCGCCTTGCGCCGCAGCGCCCACCGCACCAACCCCGGCGCCTTGCGGGACAAGGCGAAGAAAACCGCCTCGGTCAGCGCGCTGTACATCCGGACCACCAGGTGAGCGGGCTTGCGCGGCAGCACTTTCCGCGCGACGGCGGCGACCTTGCCGTATTTCGACGCCGAGATCAGATAGGTAGGCGAACGCTGCAGCATGGTCACCTTCGCGGCCCGGTCCGACAGCGACGGCAGCAGGGTGACCGCGGTGGCCCCGCTGCCGATCACCACGATCTTCTTGCCGGTGTAGTCCAGGTCTTCCGGCCAGTGCTGCGGATGAACCACCGTCCCGCCGAACGCGTCGATGCCCGGGAACTCGGGGGTGTACCCCTCGTCGTAGTTGTAGTAGCCGCTGCCGAAGAACAGGAACCGGCCGCGGTAGAGCTTGCGCGCGCCGTCCTGCTCGACGGTGACCGTCCAGGTGTCGGTCGACGAATCCCAGTCGGCCGAGCGGACATAGCTGTTGAACCGGATGTGCCGATCGATGCCGTACTTGTGCGCCGTCGCGGCCAGGTATTCGCGGATATGCTCGCCGTCGGCCACGCCCTCCTTCCGGGTCCACGGCTCGAACGGGAAGGACAGCGTGAAGATGCTGCTGTCCGAGCGGACCCCGGGGTAGCGAAACAGGTCCCACGTGCCGCCGATCTGCGCGCGCCGCTCCAGGATGGTGTAGGTCAGCTGCGGGTTGCGTTCGCTGATCCGGTATGCCGCGCCGATGCCGGAGATACCGGCGCCGACGATGATGACGTCGGAGTAGTCGGCCTCGGTAGGGGTCATCGCCATTGAGGGCTACCGGTAGTTGACGAACTGCAGCGCGACGTCCAGGTCGGCCTGCTTGAGCAGCGCTTGGACGGCCTGCAGGTCGTCCCGCTTTTTGCTGGTGACGCGGATCTCGTCGCCCTGGATCTGCGTCTTGACGCTCTTGGGCCCCTCGTCGCGGATCAGCTTGGTGATCTTCTTGGCGTGCTCGCTGTCGATGCCCTGCTTGAGGGTGCCGCTGACCTTGTAGGTCTTGCCGGAGGCCTGCGGTTCGCCGGCGTCGAAGGCCTTCATCGAGATGTCGCGGCGGATCAGCTTCTCCTTGAAGACGTCGACGGCCGCCTTCACGCGTTCCTCGGTGGACGAGGTCAGCTCGATTGCCTCGTCGCCCTTCCACGCGATGGTGGTGTCGGTGCCGCGGAAGTCGAAGCGAGTGGCCAGCTCCTTGGCGGCCTGGTTGAGCGCGTTGTCGACCTCTTGGCGCTCGACTTTGCTGACAATGTCGAACGATGAGTCCGCCATTCGATCCGTCCCTTCATCCGGTGATGGCCGTTTGTGCTTTGTCTACCCCCTCGTTGTAACCTGTCTGGCGGCAGGTTGCCCGAGCGGCCAATGGGAGCGGACTGTAAATCCGTCGCGAAAGCTTCACAGGTTCGAATCCTGTACCTGCCACCAAGCCTCACTCAGAGCGCGGGCTTCACCGCTTTCGGCTCGTCGGCGGTTCTGACGTCGCGCCCGGCGCCCGCCGACACGGTGGCGGCCTCGCCGCGAGCCAGGCCCACCGTCGCGACGATCACCAGCGCCGCGGCCACCGCCAACACGACCCAGTCGAAGCCGTGGGCGTCCAGCGTCTCACCGAGCACGGTGATGCCGAGGATTGCGCCCACGATGGGCTTGGCGGCGATAATCGTCGGCAACGAGGCCGTCAAAGCGCCTGCGCGGTAAGCCGATTGGTGAATGATCATCCCGGCGGCCCCGCAGAACACCCAGCCGTACACCTCGGGCCTGGTCCACAACTGCTCGGGGTTGTGTTCGATGATGTCGACGACGCCCTTCATCAGCACCGCGAACACCGCGAGCAGTGAACCGGCGACCGCCGCGAGCAACAGCGCGGCCACTGGGCGATCCGACCAGACGCGGGCGCCCACCATCGCCAACAGCAGCGGCGGTGCCATCGCCACGGCGACGATCAGCCACACGTGCGCAGGCGCGCGCTCCTGGCCGCCGGTCGGATCGCCGACCGCGATGACGACCACCAGCGCCGCGGTAAGCAACACCGCCCACAGCCATTCGGCGCGGGTGACCGGGTGGCGGCTCATCCGCGCGTAGATCGGCAGGGCGAACAGCAGCGCGGTCACCTGCAGCGACATCACCAGCAGCACGGAGCCCTTGTCGAGGGCGGCGGCCAGCAGGACGTAGCTGGCGATGTCGCCGAGTCCGCCCATCAACCACCGGGTATCGCGCAGCAGCATGCCGAACAGCGCGAGGTGGCCGACCGGCTTGTCGGTGACCTCCTGCGCGGACCGCTGGCGGACGACGTTGCCGATCGCCGACGCCAGCGCGGCGAGGAGGGCAAGGATTGCCGCCATATCAGTCTTCGACACGGATGACCTCCTCGCCCAGGCGTCGCTTCACGGATTTGCTCATTAATCTAGTCGGGCTACGGCAAACCGCCCGCCGAGCGTGTTCATAGCGGGAAAGCGGTGCCCGTGAGCTGCTCGGACAGGGTCCACAGCGCCGCGGCGGTGCCCGCCCGCCTGGCCGGCCAGTTACGCCAGGTCGGCTGGGTGCGGCCATACAGGCCGAAGCGCGGGCCGACGAAGGTGTCGCCAGGCAGATCCTGCGAGACCGCGTACAGCGTCTGCCTGGCCCCGAAGTCGGCGTCGGTGGACACGATGCGGTCGACGGCCAACACCGCCGCGTCGCCCAGCTTGCGGCCGGAGTTGCCCTGCAGGTTGGTGTGCGACCAGCCGGGGTGGGCGGCCAGCGCGCGCAGCGGAGAACCGACGGAGTCCAGGCGCCGCTGCAGTTCGCTGGTGAACAGCAGGTTGGCCAGCTTCGATTGGCTGTAGGCCAGCCACGCAGAATACGGGCGGGACCGCCAGTTCAGGTCTTTGAGGCTGACGTAGCCGAAGTGGTGCATCAGCGAGGACAAGGTCACCACCCGGTCGGTCAGCCTGGGCAGCAGCAGGTTGGTCAGCGCGAAGTGGCCGAGGTGATTGGTGCCGATCTGGCCTTCGAAGCCGTCGGCGGTCACCGCGTGTTTGGTGGCCATGATGCCGGCGTTGTTGACCAGCACGTCGACCCTTGTCATCTCGTCGGCGAAGCGCCGCACCGAGCGCAGGTCCTGCAGATCGAGGTGGCGCACCTCGACGTCACCGACCATCCGGTCGGCGGCGGCCTTGCCCTTCTCGGTGTTACGCACGGCCAAGACGACGCGGGCGTCCACCCGGGCCAATTCGCGGGCGGTGATTTCACCCAGTCCGGCGTTGGCTCCGGTGATCACGACGGTGCGTCCGGCGAAGGAGGGCAGGTCTGCTGCGGTCCAACCAGGCATGCAGCCCACCCTAACTAGGCGGTCCCACTCGCCGGAACGTCGCAGGTATCGTGCGTGGGATGGCCGATGGAACTCCGACGGCGCGGATGTATGTAGGGGTCATCGTCAATCCGCTCGCGCGCCGGAACCGCGGTGCGCGCGGTGACCGCGTCGCCGAGTTGCGCCGCATCGTCGGCCCGTGGGGCGAGGTCCACGAAACCGCCTCGATCGAGGAGCTGGGCAAGACGCTGGATGAGCTCCACCCGCGGGTCACGCATCTCGTCGGCGACGGCGGCGACGGCGCTCTGCACTGGCTGATCAACGAAATCGAGCGCTGCCAAGGCGATCCGGAATGCTGGCCGACGTTCGTGCCGTCCAACGGCGGCAGCGTCAACGCCGTCGCGCGCAAGGCGCGGGTGCGCGGGCGGCCCGATACCATCGTCCGCGCGCTGGTGGCCGCCGCTGAGGCCGACCGGCCTCCGCCCGAAATGCGTTTGGACACCCTGCAACTCGATGGCGAGACCGCCGACGGCGCGGCGTTTCATCGCCTGTGTTTCGGGCTGGCCGCCGGGGGAGTCGGCAACCGGTTCTACGACATGTATTACGGGAAGCCCGACCACGGCCGGACAGAAGTCGCCCGGGTGATCGGTCGCTCGTTCCGCGACTACCTCGCGTCGAAGGTCGGCCGGTCGCCGGCGTCCAGTTACTCGTCGGTGCTGTTCACTCCCACGCGCGCCCGCGTCGTCATCGATGGCGAGGAGGTCCCGTCGCGGACGCACCGGGTGCTGCACGCGGGCGCCATCGACCTGCGGATCGGAGGGCCGTTCCGGCTTTTCCCGAAGGCCGAGAATCCCGGCGCGCTGCATTTTCAGGCCGGTGAGATCCGGCCCTCGAGGATCGTGGTCCAGCTGCCCGCGGCGCTCACCAACGGCACGCTGCGGGGTGCGGGGGTGCGCGACGTCAACGGCCGCGAAATGGTGATCGAGGCCGAGGGCGAGCCGCTCTCGCCGATCATCGACGGCGAACGGTTCGTGGGCATCACCCGGTTGGTGGCCCGGGCCGGCCCCCGCATCCGGGTCGCCCGGACGGGCTGAGTCCGTAGCTCAGTAGGTCAGCAGCGGCGACCCGCCACGGAATGGCCTCATTGGGCCGCGCTCAGCCGCCCTTTGCGGTGCGGCTAAGAAATGGACTCCATATTGCGGCGGATTTGCCGACGGATAATTCATGATAAATGAAAATACGTAACTCAGTATCCGCACGTCTACGGACGCCAGGGTGATCTAAATGCGCAGGTGAAACCGCAAACTGAAATACTGAAGTCCGTAGTCGCGGATTCCCTGATTGGCGGCGACCACCCTCGGTTAAGCCTACGCTGTGAGATTAATGTGCGGTGGCCAAAATGGCCGTCCAAGTTTTGCTTGACATCCAGTGGGGGAGTTAAATTGGGCGTTATCAATTGATCCGAAAGTTCTTATCGCTCATAGTCGACCCGGAAGGGGGGTGGCTCCTGCGATGGAGACGCTCATAGATCACCTGCACCAGCGCGCGGCCAGCACACCGGACAAGACCCTCTTCCGCTTCGTCGACGACGAAGGTCGCGAACTTGAGCACTACACCTACCGGAGCTTCTCCGAGCGGACGCGCGAGCTGGCCGCGTACCTGTCGACGGAAGCCGGCCTGCGGCCGGGCGATCGAGCGCTACTGGTCTACCCGCCCGGGCTGGAAATGATCGCGGCGTTCTACGCCTGCGCACGCATCGGGGTGATCGCCGTGCCGGTCAGCCCGCCGCTGCCGATGTCGTTCGAGTCGGGCCTGGCAAAGCTGAGCTTCATCGCCCGCGACTGCCAGGCGAAGGCGGTGCTGTCGACCAAGCAATTCGAGTACGACTACCGCCTGCTGCTCAACCACCTCGACGGCGCCTCGCCATGGCCCGGCACCCAACGGCCGCCGGAGCTGCCCTGGTTCGGAACCGACGGCACGCAGGAGTTCGGCGGCGCCCACGTCCCCGACACCCCCGGGCCGGTGCTCTTCCTGCAGTACACCTCCGGCTCCACCAGCGACCCCAAGGGTGTGGTGGTCAGCCACGCGAACGTCATCGCCAACGCCTCGGCCTTCGCGGGTGGCGAAGTGCTGGTGAGCTGGCTTCCGCAACACCATGACATGGGCCTGATCTCCGCCTACCTGTTCATCCTGCTGGTCGGCGGCACCACGCACGCCATGTCGCCGCTGGACTTCCTCAAGCGGCCGTCGTCGTGGCTGCGGCTCATCAGCGACGTACGCGCCACCCACACGCCGGTGCCCAACTTCGCCCTCGAGCTGTGCCTGCGCGAGGACAAGCTGCCCGCATCCGAGCTCGCCGGGTTGGACCTGAGCAGCCTGGAGAGCATCGTCGTCGGCGCAGAGCCGTTGCGCGCCAGCACCTTTGCGCGCTTCCGACAGCGTTTCGCCCCCTACGGCCTGGAGCCCAACGCGCTCACCGGCGCCTACGGCATGGCCGAGAACACCCTGATCGTCTCGCTTCGCGGGCGCCAGACCCTCGCGCTGAACAAGCGCGCGCTGGAGCGCAACCTCGCGCGCGTCGAGAAGGCCCAGCCGGAGAACAACAACCAGGCCCCGGTGGTGAGCTGCGGCAAGCCGATCGACGGCAACGTGGTTCGCATCGTCGATCCCGAAACCGGCGAGGCCCTCGGAGAGGGCCGCGTCGGCGAGGTCTGGCTGGACGGGCCGTCCAAGGGCGGCGGCTACTGGAACCGCCCCGAACTCACCGCGGAGGCGTTCGCGGCCCGCATCGTCGGCGACACCGAGCACAGCTATCTGCGAACCGGCGACCTCGGCTTCCTCTACGAGGGCGAGCTGTTCGTCTGCGGCCGCAGCAAGGACCTGATCATCGTGCGCGGCGTCAACTGCTACCCCTCGGACATCGAGGGCATCGTGGAGCGCTCGGCGCCGCAGGTTCGCGGCGGCTGCGTCGCAGCGTTCGCGGTGGAGCGCGACGACCAGGAGGTGCTGACCGTGGTGGCCGAGGTCCGGGACCCGAACGCGCTGCCCGACGGCAAGGCGCTGGCGCGGGCCATCCGCCGGCACGGCCACATCGACCCCCACACCATCGCCTTCGTGCCGCCGCACAGCATCCCCAAAACCACGTCCGGCAAGATCCGGCGGTCCTCGACACGTCAGCTCTGGCTGGACGGCGAGCTGCCCGTCCTGTCGAGCTACACGCATCAGGCCCACGCATGGGCGGAGACGAATTCGGGCCCGCTGGACCGGTTCCGCAATCTGATCGAAAGCTACGACCTCACCGGGTCAGAGGACTGCTCCTTCGCGGATCTCGGCATCGACTCGCTGGCGCTGGCCGAGCTGCGCGCCGACCTACAGGCACTGCTGGAAGAGCACGGCGCGGGGGAGCTGGCCGAGGAGGTCAACACCCGGCTGCTTCAGCGGCTCACGGTGGCTGAATTCTTCCGGCTGATGCGGCAATTCGGTGAGGAGTCCGGCCAGCCGCTCGATGCGCTGCGTCAGGCGCTGGACCAGATCGCGACGGAGTACGAGGCCTACGAAGTCGCCCGGATGCGCGCCGACGCCCAGCTTCGGTTGCCGGCGCTGCCGCCGGCGCGCTCGGGCGCACCCACCGACATCCTGCTGACGGGTGCGACCGGGTTCCTGGGGCCGTTCCTGGTCGCCAGCCTGCTCGGCCGGACGTCCTTGACCGTGCACGCACTGATCCGCGCCACCGACGAAGCCCACGGGCTGGACCGGATCGTCGCATCGCTGCGCAAGGCGCGGCTGTGGACCCCGGCCCTGGAAGCCGAGGTCCGGGCGCGGGTACGCGTGGTCTGCGGCGATCTCGCCGAGCCGCGGCTCGGCGTCGGCGAGGACGGGTTCCGCCGCCTGGCCGAGAGCGTCGACGCCATCCTGCATAACGGCGCCCTGGTCAATTACGTCCGGACCTACGACGCCCTGCGCCCGGCCAACGTGATCGGAACGCACGAGCTGCTGCGGCTCGCGATGACCGCGCACCGCAAGACCTTCCACCTGGTCTCCAGCACCTTCATCTACGGGTGGAGCGTCAAGCCGGTGGTCGGGGAGTCCGACGCCAACCTGGAGATGAACGCCCTGGATTTCGGCTACTCGCAGACCAAGTGGGTCGCCGAGCAGCTGGCCTTCGCCGCGCAGCGCCACGGGCTCGACGTGCGCATCTTCCGGCCCTCGCTGATCTCGCCGACCAGCGCGGGTTTCGGCAGCCAGGACGACATCCTGGTGCGCACCGTGGCGTTCATGATCGAGCACGGTATCGCCGCGAACGCGCTCAACCAGCTCAGCCTGCTGCCGGCGGACCTGATCGCCGATCACATCGTCGCGCTGATGGACCTGCCGAGGGATGACACGGTCTACGGCAATGTTTTCAATATGACCGCGGACGACTACTACAACCTGATGGACATCACCCGCGTCCTCTCCGAGCGCTACGGCTATCGCTTCGACTACCACGACATCCCGGCGTTCGCCGCCGAGATGAACCGCCGGTGCACGACGCGGGACCCGATCTATCCGCTGGTCGACTTCCTCACCCGGTCCGCGGACAAGATCGCGGCGATGCGGGACAAGCGCTACGGCAACTCCCAGTACCAGCGGGCCCGCGAGCTGGCCTCGGTCCGCGTGCGTGAGCCGGCGCTCACGGACACGGTCGAGAATCTCGTCCGGTTCTTGCGCAGTGAGCGCCTGATCACCGAGGCTGAGGCCGAGGCGCAACGCAGCGCTTAGCTTAGGGGGTAAAACCATGTTCACCGTCGACGACCAGGCGACGGGTCCGCATGACGCATCGCTCGACCACGAGCGGATCGTCCTGCAGGCGCGCGACGTCGAGTTCGACTGGGCGACGCTGCCGTTCTACTACGTGCCCAACGAGCCCTTCACCACCCACTTCTGCAACGTGCTGCACCTGCTGCTGCCCGCCGGCGAGGAGTTCATCGTCGACGCGTTCAAGAACGCGTTGCCGCTGATCAAGGACGACCAGCTGCGGCGCGACGTGCAGGGCTTCATCAGCCAGGAAGCCATGCACTCGCAGGCGCATTCGGGGGTGTTGGACCACTTCGCCGCCAAGGGCGTCGACGTCACGCCGTTCACCAACCAGATGGCCTGGCTGTTCGGCAAGTTGATCGGGGATCGGCCCGGGTGGGGCTGGCGGCGTCGGCAGAGCTGGCTGCTCGAGCGGGTGTCGATGGTGGCGGCCCTCGAGCACTACACCGCCATCCTGGGCGAGTGGATTCTGGACACCCCGCAGCACGACGCCTTCGGCACCGACCCGGTGATGCTGGACCTGCTGCGCTGGCACGGCGCGGAAGAGGTCGAACACAAGGCGGTCGCGTTCGACACCATGAAGCACCTGCGCGGCGGCTACTGGCGGCAGGTGCGCACGCAGCTGCTGGTGACGCCGGCCTTGCTGTGGCTGTTCATCCGGGGCGTGCGGTTCATGTACTCCGTCGACCCGTACCTGCCGCCGGGCACCAAACCCCGCTGGCGCGATTACTTCAGCGCGGCGCGACGGGGCCTGGTGCCCGGGCCGTTTCAGTTCCTGCGGGTCATCGGCGCCTACTACACGCCGAGTTTCCACCCGTCCAAGCTCGGCGGTGTGGGCCGCGCGGTCGACTACCTGGCCCGCTCGCCCGCAGCCCGCGCGGCGCACTGAGCTTCGGGGCACACGAATGACTCAGTCCAGCACCGTAATAGCGTCCGACGGCGTGTCGCTGGCCGTCCACGCCCACTCGCGGATCGAGTCCGGCCGCCCGACGATTCTGGCGATCCACGGCTACCCCGACAACCACCACGTGTGGGACGGCGTCGCCGACGCGCTCGGTGGCCGCTACAACTTCGTGGCCTTCGACGTTCGGGGCGCAGGGGATTCGTCGAAGCCCGCGCGGCGCGCGGCCTACCGCCTGCCGCAACTGATTTCGGACATCGACGCGGTGATCGACAGCCTCGGGGTCGGCGAGGTACACCTGATCGCCCACGACTGGGGTTCCATCCAGGCCTGGGCGGCGGTCACCGACGAGTCGGTGATGGGCAAGGTTGCTTCGTTCACGTCGATCTCCGGCCCGCACCTGAACTACGCGGGCAAGTTTCTGCGGTCCGCCCGCTCACCCCGCGGCGTGTTCGACGTCCTCAAGCAGGCCGTCGCCTCCACGTACATCTGGTTCTTCCTGTGCCCGGGGGTGCCGGAGTTGGCGATCTGGTCCCGGGCGACCGTGGCGGTCTTCGCGGCGGTCGAACTGATCGGCCGGCCACGCCGGACCGATCGGCGCCGCGCGGCGACCACCCGGTCGACCCGCGACTACGTCAACGGGCTCAACCTGTATCGCGCCAACATGCCCAGGCCGTTCCTGGCGCCCGGGAAGGAGCTGCCGCAGACCAAGGTTGCGGTGCAGGTGCTGGTGGCGCGCTGGGACCATTTCGTTTCGCCGCCCCTGCAGCGGTTCACCGGCTCGATACCGCCCAACGGCAGGGTCGTCGAGATCGAGGGCGGGCACTGGGTGGTGTCCTCCCATCCCGAGGTCATCGCCCGGCTCACCAGCGAATGGGTCGATCGGGCCGCCGCCGGGCAGAATTAGGATAACCACTGTGGCACAAACGATTTGGGGAAGCAGACCCGCTGATTTGTACGGTCGTCGCAAACGCGACCGCCTCTATACGGCGTTGTGGGGCGTGGGCACCCTCTTCGGCGGCTTGGCGTCTGCGTCGCGCTGGGACCCCTCGCGGGTGGTGCCCGTCCGCCGGACCACCACCGCCGTGGTCACCAAGCGCGAACTCCTCACGCCCGACGTCGTCGCGCTGACGATCGCCGACGCGCAGGGCGGGTTGCTGCCGTCGTGGACTCCCGGCGCGCACATCGACATCCGGCTGACTTCCGGCCGCCGCCGCCAGTACTCCCTGTGCGGTCCGCCCGGGCGGCGCACCGACTACCGCATCGCGGTGCGCCGGATCGCCGACGGCGGCGGCGGCTCGATCGAAATGCACGACACCCTCGATGTGGGCGACACGATCGAATTCGAAGGGCCCCGCAACGCCTTCTATCTGGTCACCGACGAGCGCGAGGTGCTGTTCGTGATCGGCGGCATCGGCGTGACACCGATCCTGCCCATGATCTCGCTCGCCCAACAGCGCGGAATCGATTGGCGCGCCGTGTATGCCGGCCGAAGCCGGGAGTACATGCCGCTGCTCGACGAGGTGCTGGCGGTCGCGCCGGAACGGGTCACCGTGTGGGCCGACGACGAACGCGGCCGCATGCCCGCCGCCTCCGAACTGCTCACCGATGCCGGGCCGGCGACGGCAGTCTACGTGTGCGGCCCCACCCCCATGCTGGAGTCGGTGCGCACGGTTCGCGACGAACACGCCGACGCGCCCCTGCATTACGAGCGGTTCGGGCCGCCTCCCGTCGTCGACGGCGTCCCGTTCGAGCTGGAGCTCGCCCGTTCGCGGCGCGTGCTGAGCGTGCCGGCGAACCGGTCCGCGCTGGACGTCATGCTCGACGGCGACCCGACGACCGCCTACTCCTGCCAGCAGGGGTTCTGCGGCACCTGCAAGGTGAAAGTGCTTGCCGGGGAGGTCGATCGCCGCGGCCGCGCCGCCGAGGGTGACGGCGAGATGCTGGTCTGCGTCTCGCGGTCCAACGGCGATCGTCTGGTCATCGACGCCTAGAAATTCGGCGCCGGGCTCACCCGCCCGAATCGTTGTGGTGCGCGGGGTAGGCGTGGACGATGGCGCTGTCGAGCCGCGGCACGGCGTGGGTCAGTTGGTGCTCGGCGTCGTGGGCGATGCGGTGCGCGTCCTGAAGGCTGATGTCTGGATCGATGTCCAGTTCGGCGTCGGCGTGCAGGCGATGTCCTATCCAGCGCATCCGGATGCTGCGCACGCTGCGGACACCGGGGCGCGCGGCCAGCGTCGCTTCCGCCGTGTCGACCAGCTCGGGATCCACCGCGTCCATGAGCCGGCGGAAGATGTCGCGAACGGCGCCGCGTAGCACCGCCAGGATGGCTACCGTGATGATCAGGCCGACGATCGGGTCGGCCAACGGGTAACCCAGCGCGACGCCCGCCGCCCCGAAAAGCACTGCGAGCGAGGTGAACCCGTCGGTGCGGGCGTGCAGGCCGTCGGCGACGAGGGCGGCCGAACCGATCCGGCGACCGGTGCGGATCCGGTAGACGGCGACGACCTCGTTGCCCGCGAAACCGATGAGTCCGGCGGCGGCGACCCAACCGACGTGCCCGATGGCGACGGGGTGAACCAGCCGCAGGATGGCCTCGTAGCCGGCGACGATGGCCGACAGCGTGATCATGCCGATGACGAACAGGCCGGCGATGTCCTCGGCGCGGCCGTAGCCGTAGGTGTAGCGGCGGGTGGCCGCGCGGCGGCCCAACGAGAATGCGATCCAGAGCGGGACGGCGGTCAGCGCGTCCGAGAAGTTGTGAATGGTGTCGGCAAGGAGCGCGATCGAGCCGGAGAGGACGGCGATCACCACCTGCACGGCAGCGGTCGCGCCCAGTCCGATCAGGCTGATCTTGACCGCCCGAATGCCGATCGCGCTGGACTCCAGTGCGGTGTCGACGCTGTCGGCGGCGTCGTGGCTATGCGGGCGCAGGCGGGCCACAATGCCGCGAATCCCGTCCGCGTGCTCGTGCCCGTGGTGGTGGTGCCCGCTTTCCGCGCTCATCTCGGCGCTGCCCGCTTACCTGCATGCATACGCAGATAATAAGGCACCTGCACGGCCCGCGCGAACGTCGGTCTGGCTAGTCCTCGCCCGCGGTGGCACGCAAAGCGCCGTCTCCCTCAAGTCGCACTGTGTCCGCGCCGGCCGCCATACGCTGCCGGAGGCTCCAGACGCTGTGGCCGACCCCGTAGGTCCGGATCACGGGATCCAGGGTGATCTTCAGAAAACACACCCGCGTTTCGCCTGCACGCCGGGATTTCTCGTAAGCACCGAGAATCTGCCGGCCCATCCAGAAACCGCGGAAGACGTTCGTCCCCTCGACGTCGCTCCAGTCGAGGACTTCAGCGCGACCCTGTAATTGGATCGTCGCCGGCGGAACGAATCGAAGCAACTGCCGTTGCAGCGGCACCACCAATGAGATCTGGGGGTTATCCGCGATGTTGCGCGCCTTTTGCAGGTGACGCCTCGTCATTACATACAGCACGACAGTGCCTTCGCATGTCGAGGCGCCGTAATTCACCCCCGCCGAGTGGGGCCGGCCCTGCTGGTCGACGGTGGAGATGATCGCGAAATGCTGGGCCGATAGCTCTCGCACCACTCGCTTGAGTGTCACCACGGGCCGATTGTCACTTCGTGTGGACGTGGCTCGGTCGTTGTGAGGTCGTGAGCGGCTCACTTTGGGTCGCAACGGTTTCCACTCGAGGCGCGGTCGCGGGTGGTTCCGCCGGCGGCAGCGGGTCGGGGTGGTAGCGGCGCAGGCGGTTGGCGTTGCCGACGACCGATAGCGAGGACATTGCCATCGCGGCGGCGGCGATCATGGGTGAAAGCCTCAGTCCCAGTACCGGATACAAGACGCCCGCGGCGAGTGGGATGCCGACGGCATTGTAGATCAGGGCAAAGAAGAGGTTCTGCCGAATGTTGCGCATGGTGGCATGCGAGAGGCGGATCGCCGTCACCACGCCGGCCAGTGAGCCTGAAATCAGGGTGATGTCCGCGGCTTCGATCGCCACGTCGGTACCGGTGCCGATGGCCAGTCCGACATCGGCTTGGGCCAAGGCCGGCGCGTCGTTGATGCCGTCACCGACCATGCCGACCCGGCGACCCTCGGCCTGTAGACGGCGGATCTCGCCGGCCTTGTGCTCGGGCAGGACCTCGGCCAGCACCCGTTCGACGCCGACTTGGCGGGCGATCGCGGCGGCGGTGCGGGCGTTGTCCCCGGTGAGCATCACGACTTGTAGGCCCAGCTTGCGCAAGGCGGAAATCGCAGCGACGGAGTCGTCTTTGACGGTATCGGCCACGGCGATCACACCGCCGGGGTGTCGGTCGACGGCGGCGAGAATCGGGGTCTTTCCCTCGGCGGCCAGCTCTGCGCTGATGTGTTCGAGTTCGGTTGTGTCGACGCCGTTTTCGGCAAGCAACGGAGCGGTGCCGACGAGCACGCTCATCCCCGCGACGGTGGCCCGGACCCCTTTGCCGGTAATCGAGTCGAATGCCGATACGGGGGTAAGGTCGAGGCCGCGTTCGCGGGCGCCGGCCACCACGGCTCCGGCGATCGGGTGTTCGCTCTCGGATTCGGCGGCGGCGACCAGCATGAGCAGTTCGTCTTCGGCCAATGTCCCGGTCACTCGGACGTCGGTCAGGGCGGGTTTGCCGGCGGTGATGGTGCCGGTCTTGTCGAGCACGATGGTGTCGAGCTTGTGTGCGGTCTCGAGAGCCTCGGCGGAGCGGATCAGAATGCCCGCCCGCGCTCCTTTGCCGGTGCCGACCATGATCGACAGCGGGGTCGCCAGGCCCAGCGCACAGGGGCAGGCGATGATCAGCACCGCCACCGCCGATACCAATGCCTGCGTCAGCGTGGGCTTTGGGCCGGCGACGAACCAGACCGCGAAAGTGGCCGTGGCAGTGGCGATCACGACCGGGACGAAGTAGGCGGAAATGGCGTCGGCGAGCCGCTGGATCGGGGCTCGCGATGCCTGCGCCTGCTGCACCATCCGGATAATCTGGGCCAGCATGGTGTCCGCCCCGACCTTGGCTGCACGCACCCGCAACGAGCCGGTGGTGTTGACCGTCGCCCCGATGACGGTGTCGCCGGCGCGTTTGGTGACCGGTATGGACTCGCCGGTCACCATCGATTCGTCGACCGCGGACTGTCCGGACAACACGGTGGCGTCGACAGGGATTTTCTCGCCGGGCCGGATGAGGATCTCGTCGCCGACCGTGACCTGGTCGACGGGTATTTCGGTTTCGGCGCCGTCGCGCAGCACACGGGCGGTTCGGGCTTGCAGACCCAGGAGGGCGCGGATGGCTTCGCCGGTGCCCGCCTTGGCTCGGGCTTCCAGCAGTCGGCCCAGCATAATCAGCGTCAGGATCACTCCGACGGCTTCGAAATACACGTCGCGCACTTCGGCCGGCAGGACACCGGAGGCGAGCGTGACCAGCAGGCTGTAGCCGTAGGCCGCCAGGGTGCCCAAGGCGATGAGGCTGTTCATGTCGGCGCTGCGATGCGCCAACGCCAGCCAACCGGTGCGATGGATCGGCCATCCGACGTAAAACATCACCGGCGTGATCAACGCCAGCTGGACCCAGTGGTTGAGCAACGGCGCGGGCACCCACCGGGCGCCCAGGGGCTCGGCCATCACCGCATACAGCACCGGGATGGTCAGCACGGCGCCGATCGCGACCCGGCGAGTAAGATCGGCGATCTCGGCGCGTCGTTCTTCGGTTTGCGCGGCTTGCAGCTCCGCGGCGGCGGGCTCATCCGTGGAGCCCGATGCGCCGTAACCGGCAGGTTCGCTGGGACTTTCGGACTCGGGCGATTCAGTGTTCGCGCCATTGGGGGTGACTACCAGCGTGCCCGAAATCATGTTCATGCTGCAGGTGAAGGGGAACGATCCCGCCCGTTGCGGGGTGAATCGGACGGTGGTGCGTTGATGCGCCGGTAGCGCCGCGGAGAGTCGCAGGTCGGGGAAGACAACCCGCGAGCTGCAATCACCGGTTTCTTGCCGGTCGAATGCGATCTCGACCGGAATGCCCTGGCGCACTTGAAGGAAGTTGGGACTGTACCCTCCGCGGACCGTGACCTCGATTCGCTGCACCCCTTCGTCAACGGCAGCGGCGTGCGCTCGGCGCGGCGCGAAGAAATACCACGCCAGTCCTGCGATCACCAGGGCCGCACCCACCAGGACGCCAACATCAGGACCGGACACTGTGGACTCCTCGACAACAGGTACGAATTAGGCGTTACGCTGTGGACTGCGCTCCGAGTTGAATTGCAGTGCAAGCGCATTCATGCGGAACCGGTACGTCTCGGCATCGATCTGCCCGGACAGCCGCTGTCGCACGATTACCGCCTCGGCGATCATCGCCTGACAGCGCCAAAGGCTCGCGCCCATGGTGGACGGCAATGGGTCGGGTGGCCCGTCGGTGGACGGTGGTGTCGTTTCGATCCGGCGTCCTCGGTGAACGCGCATCAGTCCCGCGGCCGTAGTCGCAAGGAACGTGAACAACAGCACCACGCCGATGAGCAACGCGGCCCAATGGCCGCCCGTAACCTGACCGGACACCGCCATATCGCTCACCTCTTCCGCTGCGCGGCCCGCCGTGCGACCGGTCGAGCATCCGTCCAACATACCCCCTGGGGGTAGGGCCTTGCGTCACTTCTCTTGGGGAAATAGGTCTCTAGTTACCGGGCGCGCAAGGCCGCAGGATCAGGGGACGAAGGTTTGGCGCTTGTGCCGACGTCGCTGAGACCAAGTCAAACGCGAGGTAGGGGAAGCTTGTCAAGCTGTCCGATGGGAG
>NZ_LZJI01000197.1 GCF_001667775.1 Mycobacterium sp. E1747 | reverse complement strand
CCGTGATTCGAGTCATCCGCGACCACAATATGGGCGCGGACGACATCCGCGTCCTGTCGACGTGGGAGGGGCGGCGCCACGCCAAGAACTTCGTGCTGACCGCGCGCGCGGCCGCGGTGCTGGCCCGGGTGCCCCGCACGACCATCGTGCACTTCCACATCTCAGACGGCGGGGCGTGGCTGCGTGAAGGGCCGCTGATCCGGCTGGCCAAGGCGCGGGGCTTGCGGATTGTCGCGACGCTGCAGGGCGCCGACGTTGCCAGGGAAGCCCTTCGGCACCGCCGCTTCATCGGTGCAACCCTGCGCCGCGCCGACCACTTGATCGTGTTCTCGGAGGACGCGCGGGCCAGCGTTGCGAAGCTGGCCCCACGCGTGCCGAGCACCATCTCGGTGAACCCGGCGCCGATTGACTGGGACGCGCCCGGGGCCAGCACGACACCGCCCGTGGCGCTCTTTGCCGGGACCATCGGCCAGCGCAAGGGCGTCGACACGCTCGCCGCGGCGTGGCAGTTGCTGCTCGACGAGGGCATCGAAGGCGAGTGCCGGGTGGTCGGCCCCATCGACGACTACACGCCTCCGCAACTGGAGCGGTTCTCGGTGGAACCGGCGGTGCATCCGAACGCAATCCCCGAATTGATCCGGTCCGCGCGGGTGGTGGTGCTGCCGTCGCGCGCCGAGGCGATGCCGCTGATCGTGACCGAGGCACTGGCCGGCGCGCGTCCGGCCGTCGCGACGCCCGTCTCCGGTACGCCGGGCATTGTTCCTGACCCGAAAATGCTTGTCCCCGTTGATGATCCGCCCGCACTGGCGGCGGCGATCGGACGGTACCTTCGTGATCCAGAGCTGGCGGAGCGCGACGGGCTGAAAGGTCAGGCGCACATCGCCGCGACGCGAAGCCCGGAAGTCATCGGAGCGGAGCTACGCCGGATCTACGAGAGCCTCGGCGTTGGAGCGAATTGAGCTCAGCGGCCCGGCGCTGACGGTCAGCGCGGTCGGTTTCGGGTGCGGGGGTTTGCTGCAGGCGCCGTTCCGCAAGGAACGGATGGCCGTGCTGGGCAGCGCGGTCGAGCACGGCATCACGCACTTCGACACCGCGCGGATGTACGGCCTCGGCATGGCGGAGTCCGAGCTGGGGGTGTTCCTGCGCACCGTGAATCGCGACGCGGTGACGGTGGCGACCAAGTTCGGCATCGACGTCGGCGGGGCGGCCCGGCGCCTCGGCCGCTGCCAGGCGCCCGCGCGGGCGGTGCTGCGCAAAGCCCCGGCGCTGCGACGCGCGGTCAAGCGGCAACAGGACCCGGACCTGACCCCCCGGCGCTACGACGCGGCGGTCGCGACCCGCAGCCTGGACCAGAGCCTGACGGCGCTGGGCGTCGACTACGTCGACATCTTGTTCGTCCACGGCCCAAGGCCTTTCGACACCGTCGCCAGCGATGAACTCGGCGAGTTCTTCGAACGGGCCCACCGGCAGGGCAAGATTCGCGCCTGGGGCGTGTCCCAGGACGAAGGCCTCGAGGTGGATTTTGCTGGTGCATTCGCACCGCGAAGCGTCAGCCAGGTCCGCGGTGACCTGCTCGCTCCTCCGCCACGCCCCGCCGACTTGGCGTTTGGCGTCTTCAACCGGTCGTACGCCACGCTCTACGCCGCGTTGCGGTCCGACACCCGGCTGGCCCGACGTTGGTGCGAGACGTTGCAGGCCGACCCGCTGGCTCCCGGTGTGCTGCCGAGGCTGATCCTCGCGTCGTCGGCCGCGGCCACGCGTTGTCGCGCGATTCTCTACAGCAGCACCGACCCGCGGCGGGTTGCCGACGCGGCGAAAGCTGTCTCCTCGCCCCCGGACGTGGGGGTTCTGACGCGTTTTCTCGCTCTCGCCCAGCAGCTTCGACGGGACCCCGCCGCGTGATTCGGGGTCCGGCCCAGTTCGCCCCCGACATGACGATCCGCACCGATGTCGTGGTGGTCGGGGCCGGCCCGATCGGCATCGTGACCGCGCTCGAGCTCGCGACTGCGGGCGTCGAGGTGGCGTTGATCGAAAGTGGTTTGGAGCGTCCCGACCGCGGGGCACAGGAGCTGGCGACGTTCGATTCGCGCCAGGACGACTACTTTCATTCACGCAGTGAGGTCACCGTTCGCCGGCAGGTGGGCGGAACCTCGGCGCTGTGGGGCGGACGGTGTGTCAAGTTCGACGCCATCGACTTCGAAGATCGGCCCATCACCGCGCAGTCGCCCTGGCCGATCGGATTCGACGATGTCGAGCCCTACCTGCAGCGGGCCTGCGACTGGGCGGGATGTGGCCAGGCGGTATTCAATGCGCGGGACATCCCGGAGTTGGCGCAGCGGGATTTGGTCGTGGGGCTGCCCGATGAACAGGTGCGCACCACCGATCTCGAACGCTGGTCGTTGCCAACGCGTTTCGGGCGCGAATACCACGCCGAGTTGCGCAACACCCCCGGCCTGACGCTGTGGACGGGCCTGACGTGCACCGAGGTGGTGACCACGCAAGCCGGCGACGTCGTCGACCACCTCGTCGTCAAGACGCTTGATGGCCGGGAGGGCAGAGTCGTTGCGGCGGACTACATAATTGCCACCGGCGGCCTCGAGGCCACCCGCCTGCTGCTCGCCTCGGATCGTCATCATCCGCCCGGGCTGGGCAACGCGGGCGGCCACCTCGGGCGCTGGTACATGTCTCACGTCGAGGCCCGGGTCGCGCGCGCGTGCTTCACCAATGACGACGTCATCTACGAACACGAGCGGGACCGCGAGGGCGTCTACATCCGCCGCCGTTTCACGTTCACCCCCCAGCTGCAACGCCAACTGGCAATGCCGAATGCCGCTGTCTGGATGGTGAATCCGCCGATCAGCGATCCGGCCCACGGCAGCGGGATCTTGTCGGGTGTCTACCTGACGCTGATCTCCCCGCTGGGGCGTTTCCTGCTCGCCGCGGCCATCCGCGAGGCCCACACCAAGACCGCGGGCCCGCCGCGCGTCGCCGCGCATCTGCGCAACATCATCCGAGACCTGTTCGGTTCCATCCGGTTCGCGGTCCGGTTCTCCTACGCGCGGCTTTTGCGTCGGGGCCGCAAGGCGCCGGGCTTCTTCGTCAAGGGGTCGGGAAATCGGTACCTGCTGCACTACCACGGTGAGCATCTTCCGCACTGGGACAGCCGCATCGAGCTGACCGACGAACGCGACGCCCTCGGCATGCGCAGGATACGCACCCACATGTATTTCTCCGACGCCGACTACGAGAGTGTCCGCAAGGCAATCGACCTCATCGACGAGCACCTGCGTCGGCACGGCGTCGGACAGGTGGAGTGGCTCGTCGACGACGTGGAGGGCTCGGTGCACGACTTTATGCGGGGCTACGCCGGCTTTCATCAGGCCGGCACAACTCGGATGTCCGCCACCGCCGACGGCGGCGTGGTGAATCCGGATCTTCAGGTGCACGGGGTGCGCGGGCTGTACGTCGCCAGCACCTCGGTCCTGCCGACGTCGAGCCAGGCCAACCCGACGCTGCTCGGGATAGCGCTGGGTGTGCGGCTTGCGGAGCGGCTCATCGTTGCTCGACTGGCGCGGCCCGGGATCGCCGACAGCCGGGGCAGGTGGCTTCGCGCTACCGACGGTTGACCGTTCACGTACTGAATTTGGTTATCGCCCAACTCATTTTCTCGCTGGCGTTCCGGGGCCGAGTCACTTGACGACCTCGAACAGCCAGTGATGCCCGTGCGCCGTGGCCAGCGGGCGGAACTCCCGTGGCGAGCGGGCCATGAGCTCCTTGAATGCCCGCATCTCATGATCGCGGTCGGGGAATTCGTCAAAGTAGATCAGCGTACCGGGCTCGAGAAACGGCTCCGCCCAACTCAGCACCGTGGCAGCACTGGAGTACACGTCGCAGTCGACGTTGATAATCAACTGATCGTGTTCGGGGACATCGAAATCGGGGAGGCTGTCGTCGAACCAGCCGACCACGAACGAGACGCGGGCATCATCGATCTTCGGCGGCTCACCGCCGACGTCGAAGTGGCCGGCTCCCAGGCCGGGCCGCCAGTCCTGCGGCAGGCCTTCGAAGCTGTCGAAACCGATCAGCCTCGCTTCGGTATGCGGGAGGTGCTGCGACCACCACCGCATCGAGCGGCCCTCGAACACACCGAATTCGAGGTACAGGGGCTTTTGCCCGCGGACCTTGGCCAGCGCGCGGTCGAACAACGCAAAATGATCGGCGACGACATCTACCGTCGGATTCGAAAGATCGTGCGCCAGCCAATGGCCGAGCTCGAGGTAACTGAGCACGGAACGCAGATTCGCCAGCCGGTTGGACGTCACTCGACGGCCGGCCTTCATCAGCGATAGGCGGAGTTTGGTTTTTGCCGCGCCGGCGATGCGATCACCCAGGTTTCTCAGGAGCCCTCGAGTTGGCGCGGGCGGCATTCGATCGCTCTCGTCACCCGCGTTAGCCACGCACAACACCCTATCGGACCCGGGTGTCGCCAAAAACCCATCTGGACAAAGATTCCCGCTGGTCCGAGCCGATGGCCCAGCCGTGGTTTGGCTGCGAATTCCGGGTGATGTCGAATTTAACAGAATCGGGGAAAATAAAACGACGGGAACGTTGACGAAGCTGGATGAAAAGTGTGCGTGGACCGCCCGCTTACGAGACTATTGGGCGATCGTCGGAAAGCGAAAGGGTCGTCTTGAGGATTTCGATCATCGGCTGCGGGTACGTCGGGCTTGTCACGGGCGCTTGCCTGGCGGACAGCGGCAACGATGTCATCTGCGCGGACATCGACCAAGCGAAGGTGGACGAGCTCCTGGCCGGCGGGGTGCCGATTTATGAGCCGGGCCTGGCCGAGTTGATCGCCCGCAACCGGGAGAACGGCTCCATCGATTTCACGACCGATCGGCGGCGGGCGATCGAACACGCCGACGTCATCTTCATTGCGGTCGCGACGCCAATGAGCGAGAACGGCGAGGCCGACGTGTCGCACGTCCATGCGGCCGCCGACGACATCGGGACGTATCTGGATCGCTACAAGGTGATCGTGGACAAGTCGACCGTTCCCGTTGGCACCGCCGACGAGGTACGCGCGATCATCGGCCGCAAGGCCAAACACGAGTTCGACGTCGTATCGAATCCCGAGTTCCTCAAGGAGGGTTCGGCGGTCACCGACTTCATGAAGCCCGACCGCGTGGTCATCGGCAGTGACTCCAAGCGAGCCGTGGACATCATGCGCGAGGTCTACGAGCCGTACTTACGTACCTTCCACCCACTGATCGTCATGGACATCAAGAGCGCCGAGATTGCCAAGTATGCGGCGAATTGTTTTCTCGCCACCAAGATTTCGTTTATCAACGAGATCTCGAACTTTTGTGAGACGGCCGGGGCGGACATCGCGGCCGTGCGTGAGGCCCTCGGGGCGGACCGCCGCATCGGGTATGAATTCCTCTTCCCCGGGGTCGGATACGGCGGCTCATGTCTGCCCAAGGACGTCCAGGCATTGATCCACACCGCTGCGGGCATGGGGTCACAGATGCGCTTGCTGCGGGCGGTCGACGAGGTCAACACGGAGCAAAAGGCCACTCTGGTCGCCAAAATCGTCACGCATTTCGGTCACGGTCGGCCCGCGCCCGATCTGACCGGCGTGCGGATTGGGCTCTGGGGCCTGAGCTTCAAGCCTCAGACCGACGACATTCGCGAGGCGCCTTCCCTGGTCGTCGCGCGCAAGTTGATCGAGATGGGGGCGACCGTGCGGGCTTTCGATCCCGCGGCGACCGGGCGCGCCAAAGAGGTGTTGGGCAATTCGATCGAGTACGCCGGAAACATGTACGAGGCCATCGAGGGTGCCGACGCTCTCGTCCTCATTACCGAGTGGAAGCAGTTCCAGCGGCCGTCTTGGCAGCGCGTCAGGTCGGTCATGCGGGGCCATGTGGTCTTCGACGGTCGAAACATCTATGACCCCAAACGTTTGCGGGCCGAGGGTTTCGACTACTACGGCATGGGCCGCCACTAGGCTGGGTGGATGAGAGCCCTCGTCACCGGCGCCGCCGGATTTCTCGGATCCCACCTCTGCGATCGCCTTCGCCGCGACGGCATCGAGGTGCTCGGCCTGGACAACTTCTATACCGGCAGGCGCCAAAACCTCGCCGACCTCGAGGGCGACCCGGGGTTCGACTTCGTTGAGCACGATGTCACGCGGCCGCTGCACGCGGCTGCGGTGGCGGGACCGCTCGACCTCGTCTTCAACATGGCCTGCCCCGGTTCGCCGTTCGCCTTCCAGCGCGACCCCGTGTTCACCCTCGACACCAACTACCTCGGTACGAGGAACGTCCTCGAGCTGGCGCTCGCCAAAGAGGCGATCATGCTGCAGGCCTCCACCAGCGAGATCTATGGCGATCCCACCCTCCATCCGCAAACCGAAAGCTACTGGGGCAACGTCAACTGCTTCGGCCCGCGCGCGTGCTATGACGAGGGTAAGCGGGTTGCCGAAACACTCATGCTCGAATACGCGCGCCGCTTCGACGCTCGGATCAAGGTCGTCCGCATCTTCAACACCTATGGCCCCAGGATGGATCCCGAAGACGGGCGGATCGTCTCACAGTTCATCGTGCAGGCACTACGGGGCGAACCGATCACCATCTTCGGTGACGGCAGCCAAACCCGAAGCTTCTGCTACGTCGATGATTTGATCGACGGGCTGGTCAAGATGGCGACCAGCGAATCGTCATTCACCGGACCGGTCAACCTCGGTAGCCAGGACGAGCTGACCGTCCTCGAGGTCGCCCGCATCATCAAGGAGATGACCGGATCGTCCTCTCCGATCGTTTTTAAGGCCCTGCCCGAGGACGACCCGAAGAAGCGCAAGCCGGACATCGCCCTCGCCGAGTCGAGGCTCGACTGGCGTCCGGTGGTCCCATTCGGCCAAGGCGTCAAGCTCACGATCGAGTACTTCAGATCTGCCGATCTCGGGCAATGACTTCCCGATAGACGCGAACAGTCTGCTCTGCAACCGATTTCGGGTCGAAACGCTTCTGTGCCTCGACGCGTACCCGGTGTTCGATTCGGGTTCTGAAGGCGTCGTCGTCGAGCATCCGGCGGATGTGTTCGGCGCAGGCCGCGACATCGCCATGCGGAAACAGGAGCGCGGTGCGGCCGTCCTCGACCATGTCCGGAATGCCGCCGACGCGGGAGGCTATTACTGGCAGCCCACACGCCATGGCCTGGGCGACGGCTTGCGGAGTGGTCTCTTCGCGCGAGCCCATCAGTAGGACCTGGGCGCGCGCGTATTCATCGAGCAGTTCTTCGTGGCTGATGGGCCCGAGGAGCCTTACCCGTTCCTGTAGGCCGCATTCCGCTATCGCCTCCCGGACTTCGCGTTCGCTGCTCTGGTCCGCAATGGGGCCGGCGACCCTGAGTTGCAGGGCCGCCCGCCACGGCCGGTCCACAACGGCGCGGTGGTCGTTGGCGACCTCGCCGACCGCGCGCACGAGATGGTCCACGCTCTTGCGCGGCACCAGTGTCCCGACAAACAACAACCGGCCGGGCTGCGGTGCGCGTTGTATGCGGAAGAAGTCGTCTTGGATCGGGTTCTCGATGAAGCGGCAGCGTGCCGTCAGCATCGGTCCGTAAACCTGCGCCAGGTACGGCGAGATGATGATCATGTCGCGGGCGCGGCGAAACACTTCCCGTTCCATATTGGCGACAGCTCGTTTCTTGAGGGCGCCGAACGCGTCCCATCGGTTTCTTTGCAACAACCGGCCCTCGATGAAGAGCACGCCGTGCGGGGTGATGACCGTCGGCGCCCCGCTCGCCAACGCGCCAAGCGCGTGGCGATCCTGGCCCTGCCCATGCACGACGTCGGGATTGATCGAACGAATCACTGCCGCCAGGCGCGGCACATCGTTGACGCGCAGTGTGACCAATCGTGGGAGGTTCAGGCGCTTGACGTAGTGAACGTGCAGCGCGCCGGCCCGGCGATAGGTTGTGGTCACGCCGTTCATCGCGCTGACGACGTGGCACTCGACGTCGGAACGGGATGCCAGCGCGTGCGCCAACGTGTACGTCACCGACTGCACCCCGTTCTGCACGGCCGCGCCTTCATCCGTGGGGTAGTCACCCACCAGGGCGACGCGCAGGGGGTGGGTGGAATCAGGGCGCACCGCGGCCACTCTCCAGCGTGAGATCCGGGTACTCGGCGAAGATCTTTAGCGCCGTGGCTTGGCTGAACGGCTCCGCCGCCCGGCCGATGGTGCGGCGCAACCGTTGCGTATCCGGGCACAGGAAGGGCCGGTCGTTGGGGCGCTGACGCTCGGGCACCGAGGTGAAGTCAACGGGAAACGGCAGGGCCGAGGCGATGATGCTCAACGCCTCCCGAACCTCGATCGCCTTGCCGGATCCGATGTTGAGGATCTCCAATCCTTCTACGCGCGAGACGGTGTCGAGGATGACGGCACCCATCGAGTCGACGTCCACGTAGTCGCGCAGTGGCCAGAGGTTACCGACTTCCACCTCCCGCTTGCCCTCCTGCGCGATCTGGCGAGTGACCTCGGCGAGCAGGTGCGGATTGGTTTCGCGCGGTCCGGCGGCGTTGAACAGCCGACCGATCACCAGCGTCCGGAAGCATCCGATGGACTCGAAATAGCGCATGCACAACTGCTCGGCCAGATATTTGGTGTGGCCGTAGACATACACCGGCCCGGTCGGATCAACTTCCCGGTGGGGCACGAAGTTCGGATGGTAGACGTCGCCGGTCGACGCGAAGAAGAGGGCTTGGACCCCGTGCCGGCGTGAGGACTCCAGGACGTTCAGCGTGCCATGCACGTTCAGGGTGTACGCCTCGTAGACGTGCTCCTCGCACCAGGGGACGAAATGTTGCGCAGCAAGATGGATGACGTTCTGCGGCTTGATGTCACGGAATACTTCGTCACAGGCATCGGCGTCGAGGATGTCGCGGACGACCAGCGTCGGCTTGCGGGGTGCCTCCTGCCAGCGGTCTTTTCCGAGTGAAAGGTCGTCCATGACGAAGACGTCCGCGCCCCGCTCCAGCAATGAGTTGACGACCGACGACCCGATGAAGCCGCAACCGCCGGTGACCAGATACGTACTCACGTTGCTATCCCTCTCGCGTCCGTGCATTCGGATACGCGTGGTGTGCTCGGTATCCAGTCAACGTCGGCCGCCCATCACCTCGTCGATGACTTGCAAAAAGCGATCAGCGACAAGGTCGACGGCGCAATGGAGCTCGTAGTGACGCGCTGCGGTGGCTCCGTGCCGTGCCGCCGTGGCCGGGTCGGCCAGGAGGTCGAACGCGGCGGCCAGTCCGGCAACGTCGTCAACGCCGATCGGGGGGCAGTCCGCGGGCTGATACTCGGGCGGCCCGCCCTCGGTGGAAACGATCGGCATGACGCCCAACTGCATTGAGAGGACCTGTACTCCGCTTTGAGTGGCGCGCCGGTAGTGCGCGATCGAGCCCTTCGCGGCGGCCAGCGTCGTGACGACATCGGTGTAGCGGTAGCCGCCGCGACGCCACTGGGTGTGGGCGGGCAGCTTATCGGCGTCCAGCGCCCCGTCGCCGATCAGTATGAGGTCGTCACCGCGCCAGCCGCCGCCTTCGACGTGGCACCGCCATGCGCGCAACACCACGTCCACATTCTTATAGGGGTTGAGCCGGCCGAACATGACAAAGTCGTGGCGCCCTTCGGCATCCACGAACGGAGGAACGCGATCGAGATCGAGGTCGCTGGCAAGCGGCACAACGTGCACCGGCGTGCCCATCACGTCGCGCCGTGTCGCGACCGCCCGCGCGACGTAGTCGCAATAGGTGATGGTGGCCGCCGAGCGGGCACCCCAGCGATCGAGCACCGCGAGTTCGTAGGCCGGCAACGCTTCCACGGGGTCATGGGGGCGATCGTCGTGGATCACCTGGATGCGCGGCGTCCGGCCGGCCAGCGCGATCCAGCGCGGATCACGGACCTGTTCGGCGATCACGACGTCCGGAGAGAACTTACGGACCAGCCGCCAGGCCTTGAGCGTCGGGGGCCAGGTCTTGGCCGAGAGCAATCGCGGCTCGAGCACCACCTCGTAGTCTCGGGCGGCGTCCGACTCCGGGTGCCGGTCCGAGGTCACGAGCAGCACGTCGGCCCCGTGGCGGATCAGCGCTTCGGACTGCACGCGCACCGCCGGTCGTGTCCATGGCGAAAGCCAAAGCACCCGTGGGGACTTCACGCGACCGGTCACGCCAGCTGCTTGCTGCGCAGCGATGCCAATGACGACCATTTGAGCGGGCCGACCGCGGCGCTGGTGGCCAAGTACACCGCGGCGGCGGCCAGCAGGGTCAGCACGACATGCTGACCCGAAAGCGCCAGTGTCACCGCGACACTGGCGGCCGTCGGGATCAGCACCCGCAGCAAGAACGTCACCGGCGTACGGTAACCGCACCGGCGGTGTAGCCACCAGCTGCTGAACAGCATGTTGAAGAATTCCGTACACACCAGCGCGATGCCGGGCCCGACGGCGCCCAGCCGGCCGTCGAGAACCAGGTTCAGCGTGACGTTGACGACCAGGGTGGCGACCGTCAACCACAGCAGAACCTTCTGGTGGTGGCTGGCGACCAGACCCTGGCCGAGGGTGCCGCCGACGAACCGCAGCGCCGCCGCGATGAACAGCAGCGCCAGCGTCGGCGTTCCCCGTGCGACGAACGCCTTGTCGCCGAAGAGCGCGATCAGCGGTCCGGCCAGCAGCGCTCCGACCACCGCGACGGGGACCGCGGCAAAGTACATGAGCTCGACGCTGCGGCGCAGGAAGGCGGCAAACGCAGCCACGTCACGCGCATACAGTTCGGTGCCCGTCGATAGCGTCGCCTTGAGGAACACCAGCGACACCACGATGGTGTTGAACGCGATCGTCAACGCCAGCCCGTAGACCCCAACCTCGGAGTGGGTGTTGAGCAAGGACAGGATCACACCGTCGGCGCGGGTGTAAAGGATTCCGACGACCAGGAATCCGATCAGAGGCAGAGTTTCTCGCAACAGATCGGCGGCCTCCCGCAGCGCGAACACGGGGCGCACCGAGATGTGCCGCATCGCCGCGGCGCCCTGGATCACCAGCTGCACGGCGGGCGGAATGAGCTGTGCCACCGCGAACCAGATGACATTCGTGCGAGCGGAGACCAGGACCGCGACCATGGCCAGCGTGGCCGTGCGTGCGGTGACGTCGGAGATGGCCACCGCGGAGAACCGGACGGTGGCCAGAAACACCGGCTCGAAGCGGGTCGTCATGGTCTGCAGCAGCAGGCCCCCGGACAGCACCACAAGCATGACCCGCACGTCGTAGTCGTGATAGACGAGCAGCCCCGAGCCGGCCGCCAGCGCCGCGAGCGGGACGCAGTAGATCAGGGCCAGTCCGCTGTTGACGCGCACCAGTCGTTCGAGGTCACCGCGGCCGGCGGTGACGCGGCGGACGATCACGGTGGCGACCCCCAGATCGGCGAAGCTGTTCCACATCCCCACGAACGCGACCGCGATGGAGAGCTGGCCGTAACGCCCCGGACCCAGGTAGCGCGCGGTCATCGCCACGGAGGCGACCGAAGCCAGCATTCCCAGTGCGCGACAGACCAGTTGGATCGAGAAGGCGTGAGCCATCCGGGAGAGCGGCACCGACGGGACGACCGCCTCGGGCGTCGTCGGCTCAGTCATGACTCCCTAGTATGCGCCGTGACTGGTGAGAACGGCCTTAACCGTCTTGGCGATGATCATGAGATCGCCCGACATCGACCAGTTGTCGACGTAGGACAGGTCCAACCGCACCGACTCCTCCCACGAGAGGTCCGAACGGCCGCTGACCTGCCACAGCCCGCTGACCCCCGGTTTCACCAGTAGTCGCCGTTTGACGTCACCGTCGTAGTTTTCGACCTCCCGGCGCAGCGGGGGGCGTGGGCCGACGACGCTCATGTCACCGGTGAGCACGTTGATGAACTGGGGCAGCTCGTCGATGCTGAACCTGCGCAGGATCCTGCCGACGGGAGTGACCCGTGGGTCCTCGCGCATCTTGAAGAGCATGCCGCCGGCGCTCTCGTTGAGCGCCAACAGGTGCTCGATTTGGGTGTCGGCGCCGTCCACCATGGTCCGGAACTTCAGCATTCTGAAAGGCTTGCCGTCGATGCCGATTCGTTCGGAGGGGTAGAAGACCGGGCCCTTGCTGGTGAGCTTGACGGCGACGGCCGCCGCGAGCAGGATGGGCGCCGTCGCAACCAGCGCCGCCAGCGAGAACAGGAAGTCGAACACCTGCTTCTGAAAGCGTTGTGTGCCTTCGTATTGCGGTTTCTCGACATGCAGCAGCGGCATCCCGGCGGTGGGGCGCAGGGTCAGGCGGGCTTCCGCGACGTCCATCACGCCCGGCGAGACCACGACGTCGACGTCCATCGTCTCCAACTGCCACATCAACTCTCGGATCCCGTGCATCCCGAAGTGGTCCGTCTGCGTGACCGCCACCGTATCCGCGCCACAAGTTTGGATGGCGGCCACCGCGTGCGAGACGTCACCAAGGATCGGCACTGCGCGGCCGCCGAGGGTGATGGTGTTGCCACGCGGTGTCCCGTAGCCCGGAATGCAAACGCCCACCACGAGGTATCCGTCCAGCGGGTTGCGGGAGAGTTCGTGGGCCAGGTGGGACACCGCCTTCCGGTCCCCGATCGCCAGCACCGTCGTCTGGCACTGGCCGTTCGCGCGCAGCTGCCGGATGTGCTTGCGCCACAGGCTGCGGCTTCCCAGCAGGCCCATGGTCCCCACGGGGAGCGCGATCGCCAGATATCCGCGGGCCAAATCCACCTTGGCCAGCAAGGTCACCATCGCGATGATTCCGAACGTCCAGAACGACGCACTGCCGATCCGGCGGTACTCGTCGATGCCCGCACCGATGACTCGCGGTGAGCGCGTTTGGAACACCGCCAGCGATGACAGCCACAGCGTCGCAAACAACAACGACAGCATCGTCATCGCGGCGTCCGAGTAACCCGAGGTGTTGGCGATTTCGCCGAATCGGACGTATTGCGCCAGTAGCACTGACGCGCACACGATCACCGTGTCGCTGATGCGTAGGTGGTGCGAATACTGGTGCTGCCACCGCCGGACGGCGTTGCCAGTGGGCGAGGGCGCCGCGGCCGCGGGGGCGGACAGGGCGCCGGTGCGGCGGCTGGGCGAGGACGTCATGGCCGCCGGTCTCCGTTTGATCGGACCGGGTTCGGCGTGCACGACGTCCACCAATTCCTGGGTCATCAACGGGTTAGACATGACGCTGCACTCTCGATCGAAGCGAAGGTCGGCGTTCGCGATGGCCAACTCGCATCCTGCTCGGAGATGACGGTGACCGGCAGCGGCCACGCGATCCCGAATTCTGGGTCGTTCCAGTGGAATCCCTGGGCGTCGGACGGTGCGGGTTCCCCGCTGACCTGATAGCTCACTTCCGTGTTGTCGACCAGCGTTTGGAAGCCGTGGGCGACAAACGGCGGCAGGAACAGCGCCCGGTAGTTCTCCGCGCTCAATTCGACCATGACGTGGTCGCCGTAGGTTTGCGACCCGCGGCGGATGTCGACCGCGACGGCGGCTATCGCGCCGCGGGTGCAGCGGACCACCTGGGTCTGAGCGTGCGGCGGCACCCGGTGGTGCAGACCCCGCACGGTGCCGCGGGTGTAATTGAAGTAGATGTTCGTTTGGGTGACGTCGAAACTCAGCCCGCGACTGGCGAATTCGTCGGCACAAAAGGAACGGGAAGAGAAGCCGCGATGGTCGCGTTGCGGCTCGAGGTCAATGATCGTCACGCCGGCGATTTGGGTGGGCGTGTATTTCATTCACCGCTCCTTGGGTAACGGGTCGTCCTCGGTCGAGTCATGGCCTACCCGTATCCACCGGACGGCGGCCGCGTCATCACGGTCGGGATGACGCCGTACCGGGGGCCGAGGTTCTTGCCGGACGCCGCGGCCAGTCGCGGCAGCGAGCCCATGATGCTGGGTGGCGTGTTGGCGCCCGCGAGACTGATGGTCGGCAGCGCGGAGGCGGCACTGTGCGCCGCCGGTATCACGCTGGTCCAGCTCGCCGGCACCGCCAGCGGGCCGAGCGAAGCCGCGCTGCCGAGGCTGCCGACGACACCTGATCCGAGCGATCCGAGGGATCCGAGCGCGCCCGCGCCGGTGCTCGCCGCGCTCGCCGCCCCCGCGGCAGCGGTGCCCGCGGCCTGCATCGCCCCGTTCGCCAAACCCTGGGCGGTCTGGGCCATTCCGAGGATGGAGGACATCCCGTAGAGCGGGGTGGCGCCCGCCATGAAGTAGGTGGGCAGTGAGCTGGGCAGGCTGGACGCGAGGCTATCCATCAGCGATGAGGTGGCCGTGCTGGTGGAACTACCCGCGGTGCTGGTCGCCCCGGTCACGGTGGAGGTGGTGGCGGTCATCGGCGACGAGAGCGAATGCAGCGCGCTGGGCACCGACGAGACCACGTTGGCCGCGTTCTGCGTTTCCGCGAGCCCGCTGGCCTGGGTGACAGCTGCGGTCTGGTTAGCCAGCCCCGCCGGGTTGACGACGTCCGGCGGCGGGTTGAACGGCGTCACGTCGCAAGCGGCCGCCGAACCCGCGGCGTACTGGTACATCGCCGCGGCGTCCTGCGCCCACATCTCGCCGTATTCGGCCTCGGTGGCTGCGATCGCCGCCGAATTCTGGCCGAAGAAGTTGGTGGCGACCAGCGTCGCGAGCTGAACCCGGTTGGCGGCAACGGCCGGCGGGGGAACAGTCATCGCGAACGCAGCCTCGTAGATCTCGACGGCGAGCCTGGCCTGACCGGCCGTCTCCGCCGCCCGCGCGGCCGCGCCGGCGGTCCACGCCATGAAGGGCGCGAAGGCCGAGGCCATGGTCAACGACGAGGGACCCAACCACCGTCCGGTCGTCAATCCGGCGATCACCGACCGGTAACAGCTTGAGGCGGAATGCAATTCAGCCGCGAGCCCGTCCCAGGCCACCGAGGCCGCCACCAGGGACACCGGACCGGGACCGGCATACATCCGCGCGGAATTGAACTCCGGCGGGAACGCCCCGAAATCGATCACGTCAGACCCCGGTCCCAAGGACGGTCGGGGTCGCCGGGCGGAAACTGCCGATCGCCGGGCAATACCCGGACTGCGCGACTGTGGCCTCAAACATACTAGAAGTATTAATTAGGGACATTCCATAACCAAAGGGTATTTCGCGTGCATCCGCGAAGGTCCTTAGTCCCCTTCCGGGCCCTCTGCCTGCTGACGCTGCCAGGGCGCGTGGCCTCGTGGTCACGACCGGCATGTGTGTCTCCTCGCGTCCTGCAGGTGGCCCGAAATCGGGAGTTTTTGCCGCTCAGCTGGGTGAACTGGGGGTTTGAGCCGCTGCGCCATACAAACTGACAATGTGATAATAGCGTACGAAACATACCAATAGTCTGTAAAGAGGGGTGTGACCCGCACTACAGGTATTTACGCATGCGTCAACCCGGACCTCTGCGGCTGCTAACCTCAGACGTGGCCCATCTACTGCGCGGGGGTGGCCGGTCCGTGTCGCTCAAGACCGTCCAAGAACCGAGGTGTATGCCCTGCTCATCAAGCTGACGGCGAACGCCCAGGTCCGGGTCGCAACCACCGACCAGATCGGTCGCGTCATCCACGCCAACGTCGCGGAGCCCGTCGTTCCCGCCGAATCCACGCCGCTGCGCCAGGGTCACACCCGGCGGGCCGACGAGAGCTGAGCTGGCAGGTTCCCATGACTACCCACTCGACCGATGGACGCGCCGACGCGACGCGGCAGCAGATTCTGCGCGCCGC
This sequence comes from Mycobacterium sp. E1747, assembly GCF_001667775.1. Lineage (GTDB taxonomy): Bacteria > Actinomycetota > Actinomycetes > Mycobacteriales > Mycobacteriaceae > Mycobacterium. The sequence continues at coordinate 119,925 of NZ_LZJI01000197.1, read as the reverse complement.
CTCGCACCAGTTCGCGCGCAGGCCGTACCACGACGTCGGTCTCGACGACATCCTGACCGAGGCGCAGCTGACCAAGGGTGCGATGTACTTCCACTTCAAGTCCAAACACGCCTTGGCGGTCGAGCTGATCGACAAGCAGATCGCCGCGGCAGGCGCCGCGGTCGGGGACCTCTTGACCCGGGGGCTTTCGGGCCTGGAAACCCTCATCGACTTCTCGTATCTGATCGCCGTACAAGACATCAAGACCGATCTGGTCAGGGCCGGCCTGAATCTGATCGAGTCGGTCGGGCAGTCGGGGGGGCTGCAGGACACGTTGGTGAGCCGCTGGGTGGAAGCCCTGTCGGGGGTCGTCCAGCAGGCCATCGCCGAGGGTGACATCGGCGAGCGCTGCGATCCCGACGCCGTCGGACGGCTGATGGTGTCCCTGCATATGGGGCTGCGCAAGACCAGCAATCTGGACGATCCGCAACGATTCCTCACCGACCTGGAAAAATGCTGGATGTTGATCTTGGGCGGCATCTTGCAACCGGACCGGGCCGACTACTTCAGCCAATTCCTAAGGCGGCGAGCGGCGCTCGCGGTCAACGCCAGTTCGAGCGACCAAGGTTCGCCTTAGCGACGACCAGGTTGACCAGACTGCCCGCGGGCCGTGGTCCCGGCTGCTAACGTTGGCGTCTTACGGTGGATGTGAGCCCACATCAATGACTCCGCGCACCCGACGCGACTCCGGAGGTGCAGAGACCATGCCGCGCCAGGTCCGATCCGAAGCCACCCGGCGGAAGATCATCGACGCCGCGATCGAGGTGTTCGGGGAAGTCGGGTATGCCGCCGCCGGGTGGGGGGCGATCATCGAGCGGACCGGGATGACCAAAGGCGCCCTGTATCACCACTTCGATTCGAAGGAATCGCTGGCGTCCGACATCCTGAAGGAAGGTTCCGAGAACCTGCTCACGGCATTTGGGAACGTGTGCAAGTCCTCGTCGCCGGGGCTGGAAAACTTGCTGCACGGAGCCTTCACCATCGTCGTGGTGCTGAACTCGGACAAGACCGTTCGCACGGCCGAGCAATTAGCCTGTGCCTTAAGCGGATTGAACGAGGCCGCCGGGAACTTCTATGCCGACCTGGCAGCAAAGATCGCCGATGAGGCCAGGCGGGCCATCAGCGAGGGAGACCTTCGCAAGGACGTCGACCCCGAAGTGCTCTCGGAGTTCCTGGTCGGAGCTATGTTCGGAACGCGGTTGGTATTCAACGCGGTAACCCGTCGTGAACCCAAGGCCGAAGGCCGCGTCGACATCGGCAGTCGCCTGCGTCAGATCCTGGAGCTGCTGCTGCCCGGCACCGTGACGGAGGCGTCGTTGCCCTATTTTCAGCAGTTCCTCGGTCGCGAAGTCATGCGTCATGCCCCGGCCATCGCGGCCCGTCCCGATGCTGACACGGAGCCCCTGATCGGCTAGAGCGCCACCGTCGGGCGGTCGGGCCGGATGTGCCACACCCGCTTTCGCGTCGTCGAATTGATTGAAGTAATTGCGGCTGACGCGCATTCCACAATGCATACTGTTCCGGTGAAGTACCGGAGACGTCTGGGCAAAGTGGTCGCGCTGGCCGCGGTGGTTGGGTTCTTGGTGATGAGCGCCCCGGCGTCGTGGGGTGCGCCCGGCGACCCGGCTACGGCTGCGGACTCGCCGACCCTGTCGCTTACCGACATCGGCTCGGCTCCCAGTCTGGAGTTCTGGGGTGTGACGAGCACCCAACAGCTGACCGTGCCGGTGCTGCATGGTCTGACACCGACGGCAATGAACGCCACCGTAGAAATGCCGATCAATTTGCGGTCCGGGGTGCTCACGGTCACGCAGGGGGAGCGCACCCTCGCGCGGCTGAATTTGCCCTCGACCGATCAGGCGCCAATCGTCATTCCCCTGGCGGGCGCGGAGGTCAACGACAATTGGCTGACGGTGACGCTGCGTTCCTACTTGGTGCCGTTGGACGGGTACTGCCTCTACCCGTGGAGCCCGCTGCGCCTGACCAACGGGTCGATCACCTACACCGGGGTCGAACTGCCGCCCACCACGGTGGCGGATTTCCTGCCGCCGGTGCTGCGCAAGCTTTCCATCTACCTGCCGCCATCGCCGTCGCCGAACGAGTCCGACACGGCGATCCAACTGGCGGCCTCCACGGCCGCGCACTACGGTCGGCAGACCCCCGAGATAGCCGTGATTCCGCTGGCCGAAGGACAGGCCGCGCCGCCGGCGCCGCCCCAACCGCTAGAACGTCAGATCGTCGTCAAAGAGGGCCCTGACAACGGGCTTTCACTGCAAGGCGTCTCCGGTGTGCCGTGGTTGCTGATGTCGGGGCCACTCGGTCAGTCGGACGAATCGAACACGGCGGTGTTGTTCAACGACGTCTCGCAGTTGGCCCTGTCCTCCAAGGCGGCGGTGGAGCAGCTCAAACCGAGCGTGCAGCAACTCGGCGGCAACGTCGCGCTGCGCGAGTTGGCGCAGCCCGTCCTCAACTCGACGTCACTGCAACCCCGGGTGTCGATTGGAATCGACCAAACCCGGTTCGCCAGATCGGTGCACGACGTGCGCGTGCATCTGCAGGGTTCCTACACTCCGACTCCGGGGAACGTCGGCGGCCAGATCGCCGCGACCATCGGACCCGAAACCATCGACCACTGGGCGACCGACGGCCACGGCACCATCGACCGCTGGATCGACGTGCCGGACCGACTGCTGCAGCGATACACCAGTATTGATTTGGTCCTCGACGTCGCTGCCAACACCGGGCATTGCGGCGACTTTTATACCGTCGGACCGGGGAACCAGCTTCTGACGCTGAATATCAACGGCGACAGCACAATACAGAGCAATCCGGCGGCGCCACCGGTGCCGGACGGTTTCCAATCGTTGCCGCAGTCATTGATGCCCCGGATGCAGGTGGGCATCGAGGCCCACTCGTTGGTCGACACCGTACGGGCGATCAGCGTCGTGGTGGGCCTGCAGCGCATAAGCTCCGTACCGCTCTACACCACGGTCACGACCCCGCAGCAGGCGATCGACTCGTCGGACCCCGCGATAGTGATCTCCGCCGACGGGTGGAACCACTCCAATGTCGCGCTGCCGGTGTCTGCCGGGCCCAGCGGGCCGATCACCGTCAACGCCATCCAATCCGACGGCAAGCCCGCCAAACTCACGCTCGATCCGGATCTCCGGTTCGCCTCTCTCCAAGTGGTTTTCAACCGCGGCCGGTCACTGTTGGTGGCGACATCCAACGGGGCGCAAGGGCAGCTCGACGAGTTGCTGCGATGGCTCGGTAGCGATAACAAGCGCTGGCAACGGCTCAGGGGCGCCGCGGTGGTGTCCGCACCGGGCGGGCAGGACCCGGTGACCGTCGAGCACTCACCCTCGGCCGGCGGTCCGACCGCGGCGTCGCAGGGCCACTCCGACCTCGGCTGGCTGTGGTGGTTCGGCGCGGGCTGGATTGCGGTGGCCATCGTCGGCGGCGGGGTGATCCTATGGCGCACCAGGCGCGAATCACGGCGGCGCCGTTAGCTTCTGCGCGCCTCGCCTAGCGGACCGGAACGCCCCGCTAGGCGAGGTTCCGGCGACGGTGGTCAGTTGAACATCGCGGAATCCTGTGCGGCCATCTTCGCGACGGAAAGGGCGCCAACGGATTTCGCCTTACGCCAATGGTCGGCCGCAGGACTTCGACCACCTCCGGGTGTGATGGTCTCCCGGGCCGGCCGCACCGCCGCTAGCGGTCCTTTTGCCACAGCTGCTCGGTCAGATCCTGGAAAGCCGCGAGCACGAACTGATCGTCGGCGCGCATCGCCGCCGACTTGCTCATCAGGGCGCGCACCACCGAACCGTCCTTGTGCGCCAGTTCGACCACCATGTTCGCCAGGGAATGAACGACGGACAACAACGAATCCGAGGCCGGTGCCTGGTGGAAGATCTGGTGGAACTTCAGCTCCAGCACCTCCTCCCGGTCGTAACCCATCATCTCGGCGAACGCGGCGTTGGAAAACAGGATGGTGCCGCCATTCTCGATGGCCAGCACCGGGATAGGGATCCGCTCGAGCACAACCAGTGCCGGAAGCTGTTTCAGGGTCGTCATCGGCGAGTCACCCTGTTGCCGATTGCGTCGTCGGTCCACCGGCCGATTATGGCGCATAACATAGGCTATACATAGGTCTTCGCCCAGATGCCCGCCCCGGATTGGCGCCATCTTCGTGCCCCCGCGCGCCGAAAGGGTCCCCACTGCGTTCCGGAAGCGTTGCCGGCGCCATCCCAACTCTTGCTCCCCACCCTCGCGCGCCGTGGCGGTGATCGGCCGACGACGGGCGGCGACGTAAGGCGATCCGACTGCCATGCCGATGATGGTTAGCGATGACACAAAAAGTAGCATCGCTATTGCCCGCACGGACCCCGGAGGGTTAGCGTTGCTAGCACTACGGGAGACGAGGAGTGTGCATCATGGTCGCCACCTTGTTCGCGGTCATCGCGGTGCTGGGCACCGGGGTGGTCTACGGCACCGATGTGTTCTGCGCGATGGTGCTGCGGCCCGCGCTGGCCCGCATCGACGATCGGGCCCTGCTCGCGGTATCGGGCAACATCCATCGCTATGGGGACCGCAGGATGCCGGTACCCGGGGTGCTCGGCCTCGCCGGGGCGGCGATGAGCGTCGTATTCGCCGCGGTGTCCGCTCGCTGGCCGCAAGCCGGCGCGGCCGGCGCCGCCGTCGTCCTGCTGCTGGTTTGGCTGCTGATTTACCTTCGGGTGAGCGCGCCGATCAACCGCCAACTCGTCGGCGGCGCGGATCAACCCGAGCGGCCGACGGAAGCCCGTGCGCTGCAACGAAACTGGGACAGGGTGATCACAACCAGGGCTAGCCTGCAGGGGCTGGCCGTCGCGGCGCTGTGCCTGACGATGGTGATGTGAAGTGGAGGGGAATTCCGGGCAGCTAGTCGGCTTGGTAACGCGGGAAGACCCCGGTCGGCGCCGGCAGGGTGGTGCCCGGAGCCAGCCGTTTGTCGATCGCATCGAAGCTGCGTTGTTCTGGCGCCTGGCCGAGCAGATCCAGTAGCTTGCCCGCCGAATCGGGCATCACCGGCTGGATCAGCAGCGCCGCGATGCGAACCGCCTCGCACGTCGTGTAAAGGACTGTCGCGAAACGCTTCTGGTCCGCCTCCGAGTCGCTCTTGCGCAGCACCCACGGCTGCTGGGCGGAGAAATATCGGTTGGCGGCGCCCAGCATCAGCCAGATCGCCTCCAACGCCAGGTGCATCGCCTGGCCGTCGAAGGCGGCGCGCACGCGGTCCAGCAGGGCGTCGGCCGTCGCCAGCAGTTCAGTGTCGTCGGCGGTGAATTCCCCGGGCGTCGGCACCACCCCGTCCAGGTTCTTGGCCACCATGGACAGCGAGCGCTGGGCCAGGTTGCCCAGCTCGTTGGCGAGGTCGGCGTTGATGCGCGTGACGATGGCGTCTTCGCTGTAGCTGCCGTCCTGGCCGAAGGGGACTTCCCGCAACAGGAAATAGCGCAACTGGTCCACGCCGAACGTCTCGGTCAGCGCTACCGGGTCGACGATGTTGCCCACCGACTTGCTCATCTTCTCGCCGCGATTGAGCAGGAACCCGTGCGCGAAAACCCGGCGCGGCAACCCGATCCCGGCCGACATCAGAAACGCCGGCCAGTAGACGGTGTGGAACCGGATGATGTCCTTGCCGATCATGTGCAGGTCGGCGGGCCAGTACCGGCGGAACATCGGCGATTCGGTGTCCGGGTAACCGACCCCGGTCAGGTAATTGGTCAGCGCGTCGACCCACACGTACATCACGTGATCGGGATGGTCGGGCACTTTGACGCCCCAGTCGAACGAGGTGCGCGAGATCGACAGGTCGCGCAGGCCGCCGGACACGAAGCTGACCACTTCGTTGCGGCGCACTTCGGGAGCGATGAAGTCCGGGTTGGCCTCGTAATGGGCCAGCAGCTTGTCGGTATACGCCGACAGCCGGAAGAAGTAGGTCTGCTCCTCGGTCCACGTCACCGGCGTCCCGGTTTCGACGGCGACCCTCGCCCCGTCGACGATGGCGGTCTCCGATTCGACGAAGAACCGCTCGTCGCGCACCGAGTACCAACCGGCGTAGCTGTCCAGGTAGATGTCGCCGGCGGCGTCCATCCGCCGCCAGATCTCCTGCGACGCCACGTGGTGATCGGAATCCGTGGTGCGAATGAACCGATCGAAGGAGATGTTGAGCCTCTCCTGCAGGCGTTGGAACACATCGGAATTCCGCCGTGCCAGCTCGGCGGTCGGGAGGCCCTCCGCCGCCGCCGTCTCGAGCATCTTGAGGCCGTGCTCGTCGGTGCCGGTCAGGAATCGCACGTCGAACCCGTCGAGTCGCTTGAACCGCGCGATGGCGTCGGTGGCGATGTACTCGTAGGCGTGCCCTACGTGCGGATTGCCGTTGGGGTACGTGATCGCAGTGGTGACGTAGAAGGGCCTCATCGAGAGTCCACCTTATTGTGTGCCGGTGAGCTCCAAACCGCGAGAACGCCGAGAACGAGAAGCGCCGCCCGCGCCCGAGCCGCTGGCACCCTTGGTCGACGCCCACACCCACCTCGATGCCTGTGGCGCTCGGGACGCCGAGGACGTGCGCACCATCGTGGATCGCGCCGCGGCGGTCGGGGTGGGGGCGGTGGTCACGATCGCCGACGACCTGGCTTCGGCGGACTGGGTGACCCGCGCCGCCGACTGGGATCCGCGGGTGTACGCCGCGGTGGCGCTGCACCCCACCCGCGCCGACGCGCTGGACGATGCCGCCCGCGGCGAAATCGAGCGGCTGGTCGCACATTCCCGGGTCGTGGCCGTCGGCGAGACCGGCCTGGACCTGTACTGGCCCGGGCGCTTGGACGGGTGCGCGCAGCCGGACACCCAGCGGGAAGCCTTCGCCTGGCACATCGACCTGGCCAAGCGGTGCGGCAAGCCGTTGATGATCCACAACCGGGAGGCCGACGCCGAGGTGCTCGACGTGCTGGCGGCCGAAGGCGCACCGGACACGGTGATCTTCCACTGCTTCTCGTCGGATGCCGCGATGGCCCGTCGTTGCGTGGACGCCGGGTGGCTGCTCAGCCTGTCGGGCACGGCGAGCTTTCGTAACGCCCGCGAGCTGCGGGAAGCAGTCCCGCTGATCCCGCTGGAACAACTGCTGGTGGAAACCGATGCGCCTTTCTTGACGCCGCATCCGTACCGCGGGGCGCCGAACGAGCCGTATTGCCTTCCTTATACTGTCCGGGCGGTCGCCGAACTGGTGGGCCGTCCCGCCGAAGAGCTGGCGCAGGCCACGACGAGCAACGCTCGGCGGGTCTACGGGCTGGCTCCCGGTTAACTCGCCGCACGGGACGATTCCGTTAACGAATTCGCGCCGGAGTTGCTCAACTTTGGCCGGTTCGTTACCGTCTTGTGATCGAAAGGGTGGGGCCTACGGGCCCTTATTTGTCGCTTGGTGCTGATTAGGTCGTTGGAGTAATTGCTGTGGTCGGGATACACGCGCGTTGACAGTATTAACAAAACTTCATCAGACACCGTCGCCGATGTTGCGGCTCGTCGTCGGAGCCCTGCTCCTAGTTCTGGCGTTCGCAGGTGGATTCGCGGTCTCTGCGTGCAAGACGGTGACGCTGACCGTCGACGGCATCGCGATGCGGGTCACGACCATGAAGTCACGGGTCATCGACATCGTGCAGGAGAACGGCTTCGCCGTCGACGAGCGTGACGACCTGTACCCCACCGGGGACGTCAAGGTGCACGACGCCGCCAACATCGTGTTGCGCCGCAGCCGGCCGCTGCAGATCTCGCTGGACGGCCACGACACCAAGCAGGTGTGGACGACGGCGTCGACCGTCGACGAGGCCCTGGCCCAACTCGCCCTGACCGACACGGCCCCGGCCGCGGCCTCTCGTGGTAGCCGGGTTCCGCTGGCCGGGATGGCGCTGCCCGTCGTGAGCGCGAAGACGGTCCGCATCACCGATGGCGGGACGACCCGCACGGTGCACCTGCCGGCCCCCAACGTCGCGGGGCTGCTGAGCGCCGCAGGCACCCCACTCCTCGAGGGCGACCAGGCGATGCCGAGCGCGTCGTCCCCGATCGTCGACGGCATGGAGATCCAGGTGACCCGCAACCGGATCGAGCGGGTGACCGAGCGAATGCCGTTGCAGCCGAACGCCCGTCGGGTCGAGGACCCGGACATGAACATGAGCCGCCAGGTGGTGGAGGACCCGGGCAGCCCCGGCACCCAGGACGTCACGTTCGCGGTGGCCACCGTCAACGGTGTGGAGACCGGCCGGCTGCCGATCGCCAACACGGTGATCACCCCGGCCCGCGAGGCCGTGGTGCGGGTGGGCACCAAGCCCGGCACCGACGTGCCACCGGTCACCAACGGCTCCATCTGGGATGCCATCGCGGGCTGCGAGGCGGGCGGAAACTGGGCGATCAACTCCGGCAACGGCTACTACGGCGGTGTCCAGTTCGACCAGGGCACCTGGGAGCGCAACGGCGGGCTGCGGTTCGCCTCCCGCGCCGATCTGGCGACCCGCGAAGAGCAGATCGCAGTCGCCGAGGTGACGCGCGAGCGTCAGGGTTGGGGCGCGTGGCCCGTGTGCAGCGGAAGAGCTGGTGCGAGCTGACCATCCGGCTGCTCGGTCGCACCGAGATCAGGCGGCTTGCCAAAGAACTTGACCTTCGACCACGGAAATCCCTCGGTCAGAATTTCGTCCACGATGCCAATACGGTCCGCCGGATCGTCTCGACCTCCGGGGTCGGCCGGTCCGACCACGTCCTCGAAGTCGGACCCGGCCTGGGCTCGCTGACGCTGGCGTTGCTGGACCGCGGCGCCACCGTCACCGCCGTCGAAATCGACCCGCTGCTGGCCGACCGGTTGCCGCAGACCGTCGCCGAGCATTCGAACAGCGAAGTACAGCGGTGCGCCGTGCTCAACCGCGACATCTTGACCCTGCGCTCCGACGAGTTGGCCGCGCAGCCCAACGCGGTCGTGGCCAACCTGCCCTACAACGTCGCGGTGCCCGCGCTGCTGCATCTGCTCGCCGAATTCCCCTCGATTCAGACGGTTACCGTCATGGTGCAGGCGGAGGTGGCCGAACGCCTTGCCGCCGAGCCGGGCGGCAAGGACTACGGCGTGCCCAGCGTGAAGGTCCGCTACTTCGGGTCGGTTCGGCGGTGCGGCATGGTGTCACCGACGGTCTTCTGGCCGATTCCCCGCGTGTATTCCGGACTGGTGCGCATCGACCGCTACGCCACCCCGCAGTGGCCGATCGACGAGGCCTTCCGCCGCCAGGTGTTCGAGCTGGTGGACATCGCGTTCGCGCAGCGGCGCAAGACGGCGCGCAACGCGTTCGTCGCGTGGGCCGGCTCGGGCAACGAGTCGGCGAGTCGGCTGTTGGCCGCCAGCATCGATCCGGCGCGCCGCGGTGAGACGCTGTCCATCGACGATTTCGTCAGGCTGTTACGGCGATCGAGCGAGCCGGCCGACACCGCGACCCAACAGCAGGCGTCGCCGAGCTGACAGCGGCGCCGTCGGCGCCGCTGCGTGTGGGTTGGCCGTGGCAGCGATAGTCTGCTGCGGTGGCTGACAATGTCTGACGGCAATACCGCCGCGCAGTGGGTGCCCACCGGGTCGGTCACCGTTCGGGTGCCCGGGAAGGTCAACCTCTACCTGGAGGTGGGCGACCGGCGCGAGGACGGCTATCACGAGCTGACGACCGTCTTCCAGGCCGTCTCCCTGCTCGACGAGGTGACCGTCCGCAACGCCGACGTGCTGTCGCTCGAGCTGGTCGGCGAGGGCGCCGACAAACTGCCCACCGACGAACGCAACCTCGCCTGGCAGGCCGCCGAGCTGATGGCCGAACACGTCGGCCGGGCGCCCGACGTCTCGATCATGATTGACAAATCCATCCCCGTGGCCGGCGGCATGGCCGGCGGCAGCGCGGACGCCGCGGCGGTCCTGGTCGCCATGAACTCGCTGTGGGAACTCAACGTGCCGCGCCGCGACCTGCGCATGCTGGCCGCGCGATTGGGCAGCGACGTCCCCTTCGCGCTGCACGGCGGCACCGCGCTGGGCACCGGCCGCGGCGAGGAACTGGCCACCGTGTTGTCCCGCAACACCTTCCACTGGGTGCTGGCGTTCGCCGACGGCGAGTTGCTCACCCCGGCGGTGTTCGCCGAGCTCGACCGCCTTCGCGGGGTGGGCGACCCGCCCCGGCTCGCCGGGCCGGGCCCGGTGCTGGCGGCCTTGGCCGCGGGCGACCCGGAACAGCTGGCGTCGCTACTGGGTAACGAGATGCAGGCCGCCGCGGTGAGCCTGAACCCGAGGCTGCGTCGCACACTGCGCGCGGGTGTTCAGGCCGGTGCCCTGGCGGGCATCGTGTCCGGCTCGGGCCCCACGTGCGCCTTCCTGTGCTCCTCGGCGGCCTCGGCCGTCGATGTGGGCACCGAAGTGTCCGGAGCGGGTGTGTGCCGCACGGTGCGGGTCGCCAGCGGGCCGGTGGCCGGGGCGCGGGTGGTTCCGGCCCCGACCGAAGTGTGAAAATCGCCCCAAAACGCGCATTTGTTTGGCTGTTCCCTAAGAGGAGTTTAAGATAATCCGCGGTGACGGGTAGCGCTGAGCAAGATCACATATTTTCGTCGTCCGCCGGAGCCTCCGGCGGACGACTGATGAGTCGGGCCCACCAGCGATTTTCGGGCCCGGTCCGCGCGTATCGGGTGACCAGACGCGGGGTAGCCGGCTCATCGCCGATTCGAGACCTAACCGCTGCCCGACTGTGTTTGCGAGCCTGCTGCGAAGTCCTACCCGGTGGGCGGAATATGAAAACTCGGGCGTTGGGGCAAGCGCCGGAACCGAGGAGGTTTGTGTGAGCAGGTTTACCGAGAAGATGTACCGCAATGCCCGCACCGTGACGACGGGCATGGTCACCGGTGAACCCCACGAACCGGTCCGCCACACGTGGGGCGAGGTGCACGAACGCGCCCGCCGCATCGCGGGGGGTCTCGCGGCCGCCGGCATCGGCCTTGGCGACGCCGTCGGCGTCCTCGCCGGTTTCCCCGTGGAGATCGCCCCGACCGCGCAGGGCCTGTGGATGCGCGGGGCCAGCCTGACGATGCTGCACCAGCCCACCCCGCGCACCGACCTGGCCGTGTGGGCCGAAGACACAATGAACGTCATCGGGATGATCGAGGCCAAGGCCGTCATCGTCTCCGAGCCCTTCCTGGTGGCCACCCCCGTGCTCGAGGAGAAGGGCATCAAGGTCCTCGCCGTCGCCGACCTGCTCGCGTCGGATCCGATCGACCCCGTCGACGTCGGCGAGGACGACCTGGCGCTGATGCAGCTGACATCGGGGTCCACCGGTTCCCCCAAGGCCGTCCAGATCACCCATCGCAACATCTACTCCAACGCCGAGGCGATGTTCATCGGCGCTCAGTACGACGTCAACAAGGACGTCATGGTCAGCTGGCTGCCCTGCTTCCACGACATGGGCATGGTCGGCTTCCTGACCATCCCCATGTACTTCGGCGCCGAGCTCGTCAAGGTCACGCCGATGGACTTCCTGCGCGACACGCTGCTGTGGGCCAAGCTCATCGACAAGTACAAGGGCACCATGACCGCGGCGCCCAACTTCGCCTACGCACTGCTGGCCAAGCGGCTGCGCCGCAACGCCAAGCCGGGCGACTTCGACTTGTCGACCCTGCGGTTCGCGTTGTCCGGTGCCGAGCCGGTCGAACCCGCCGACGTGGAGGACCTGCTGGACGCGGGCAAACCGTTCGGCCTGCGCCCGTCGGCGATTCTGCCCGCCTATGGCATGGCCGAGACCACGCTGGCGGTGTCGTTCTCGGAGTGCAACGCCGGCCTGGTCGTCGACGAGGTCGACGCCGACCTGCTGGCCGCGCTGCGCCGCGCGGTGCCGGCCACCAAGGGCAACACCCGCCGGCTGGCCACGCTCGGTCCGCTGCTGCAGGACCTCGAGGCGCGCATCATCGACGAGAACGGTGACGTGATGCCCGCCCGCGGTGTCGGCGTCATTGAGCTGCGCGGCGAGTCGCTGACGCCGGGCTACCTGACGATGGGCGGTTTCATCCCGGCGCAGGACGAGAACGGTTGGTACGACACCGGTGACCTCGGCTACATCACCGAGGAGGGTCACATCGTGGTGTGCGGCCGCGTCAAGGACGTCATCATCATGGCGGGCCGCAACATCTATCCGACCGACATCGAGCGGGCCGCCTGCCGCGTCGAGGGGGTGCGGCCCGGTTGCGCCGTCGCGGTGCGCCTGGACGCCGGCCACTCCCGCGAGACGTTCGCCGTCGCCGTCGAGTCCAACGCCTGGCAGGACCCGGCCGAGGTGCGCCGCATCGAGCACCAGGTCGCCCGCGAGGTGGTGTCCGAGGTCGACATGCGGCCGCGCAACGTGGTGGTGCTCGGGCCGGGCACCATCCCGAAGACACCGTCGGGCAAGCTGCGCCGATCCCACTCCGCGACGCTCGTCACCTAGCGTTGCCCGCGCCGAGCGTGGGGATCAATACGTTTGCGCGCCAAAATCCGTTGCTGAGGTCCACATTCGCCGGCCTGGGCACCTACCAGGCGTGGACGCGGTTCTGCGCCGGCTCCAGCCCGAGTTCGACGAGCAACTCGGTGGCGTCCGCGGCCTGCTCGCAAATGGTGGGCACCTCGCCGCGCTCGGCGGCGGAGAAGTTCTCCAACACGAAGGCCGCCGGGTCTTTGCGTCCCGGCGGTCGGCCGATCCCGATGCGGACGCGCTGAAACTCCTTGGTGCCCAGCGCGGCCGCGACCGAGCGCAGCCCGTTGTGGCCGCCCTCGCCGCCGCCGATCTTCAGCCGGATGCGGCCGAAGTCCAAGTCGAGGTCGTCGTGCACGACGATGATGTCGGCCGGCGTCACCGAATAGAACTTCGCCAGCGGGCCGACCTGGCGGCCGGACTCGTTCATGTAGCAGCGCGGCTTGGCGATCAGGACCGAGTGCCCGGCCAACCGGCCGGTGACCACCTCGGCGCCGGAACGCTTGTGCACCTTGAACATTGAGCCCACTCGGCCGGCGAGTAGGTCGGCGACCATGAAGCCGACGTTGTGCCGGGTGCGGGCGTAGTTGTCTCCGGGGTTGCCCAGGCCGACCACCAGCAACGGCTCGGCCACCTTGCGACCCGCCTACTCGGACTCGTCCGCGGGAGCCTCGGCCGCGCCGGGGACTTCTTCGACGGGGGCTGCTCCGCCCTCGGTGACCTCGCCCGCGCCCTCTTCCTCGAGGTCCTCGGCGGTCGGCGCGACCACCACGTTGACCACCAGCATCTCCGGGTCGGAGATCAGGTTGACGCCCGGCGGCAGGGCGATCTGTCCGGCGGTGAATTGCGTGCCCGGTTCGGCGTCCTCCACCGACACGGTGACGTGCTCGGGAATCGAAAGGGCCTCGGCCTCGATTTCGATGGTGTTGGTGTCCTGGGTGACCAGGGTGCCCGGTACGGCGTCGCCCTCGATGAGGACGGTGACCTCCACGACGACCTTTTCGCCGCGGCGAACGACCAGCAGGTCGGCGTGCTGGATGGTGCGGCGGATCGGGTGGATGTCGAGCGCCTTGGTCAGCGCCAGCTGTTCCTTGCCGTCGATGTCCAGGCTCAGCACGGCGTTGGTGCCCGCGTGGCGCAGCACGGCCGCGAAGTCGTGGCCGGGCAGCTCCAGGTGCTGCGGGTCGGTGCCGTGGCCGTAGAGCACGGCGGGGATTTTGCCTTCGCGGCGGGCCCGGCGCGACGCGCCCTTCCCGGTCTCGGTTCGTACCGTGGCGGTGAGCTGGTTGCCTGCGGATTTGGCCATAGTGTCGCTCCTGTGTGCTCTTCAGTGTGAGGGCACGGCCAGGGTCGCGACAGTTCGTCGGTCTCCGTCGATAACGGTGCTGGCTGACCAGCCACCCTCGCCGTGACGCCCGGTCAGGTTAACGCATGCGCGCCTCAGAGCGGAAATTCGGTGCCGGTGAGCTGCGCGGACAGCTCCCAGAGCGCCCGGGCCATCGCGGGGTCCTGCGCCCGCCGGCTGCGCGCCACCGGTTGGGTGCGGCCCAGCTGCCCGAACCGCGGCCCGACGAACGTGTCGCCGGGCAGGTCCTGCGATGCCGCGTACAGCGTCTGCCGGGCGCCGAAGTCGGCGTCGGTGGCCACCACCCGGGTGACCGCCGACATCATGGTGTCGCCCAGCCTGCGGCCCGAGGCCCCCTGCAGGTTGGTGTGCGAATAGCCGGGGTGGGCGGCCAGCGCGCGCAGCGTCGAACCGGCCGAAGCCAGCCGCCGCTGCAGTTCGCTGGTGAACAGCAGGTTCGCGAGCTTGGATTGACTGTAGGCCAGCCAGGGCGAGTATCGCCGCTTCGTCCAATTCAGGTCGTCGAGGCTGATCCGGCCCGCCCAGTGCGCCATCGACGACACCGTGACGACCCGATCGGTGAGCTTGGGCAGCAACAGGTTGGTGAGCGCGAAATGCCCGAGGTGGTTGGTGCCGATCTGGCTCTCGAAGCCGTCGATGGTCTGGGCATAGGGGGCGGCCATGATGCCCGCGTTGTTGATCAGCACGTCGATCTTGTCGACGCCGTCGGCGAATTCGCGCACCGACGCCAGGTTCTGCAGGTCGAGTGGGCGCACCTCGACCGGACCGGTCTGGGTGCCCCTGATCTGCAGCGCGGCCTGCTCGCCCTTGCGAACGTCGCGGACCGCCATGACGAGCGTGGCGCCCCGGCGCGCCAGCTCGCGGGCCGTGACCGCGCCCAGTCCGCTGTTGGCGCCCGTGACGATGACGGTGCGCCCGGCGAAGGAGGGCAGGTCTGCGGCGGTCCAGTTCGTCATGGTTGACGAGCCTAGTGAACCGCCGCTACTTCGCGGCGACGACGAACCCTCGCATGATCGCCTCGATGTCGGTGGACTGCGCCACCGCCTCGTTGGCCAGCCCGGTGATGGTGAGCTGAACCAGGTATCGCTGCTTGGCGGGCGGCGACCCGGTGGCGATGACGATCCGGTTGAAGCTGTGTAACCGTGTGCCATCCAGGTCGTAGCTGCCCTGGATCATCGACGAGGGAAAACCGTTGTAGGGCGTCGTCGAGGCGTCGAGCTGCTTGAAGTTTTCGAACAGCTGGGCGTCGTCGTTGCCGTGCTGGATCACCTGCGCCGGATCGAAATCGCCGTTCAGCTTGAACACCACAAGCCTGGCGGTCGGATACTTGTTGCCCTTGGAGATCATCAGCGTCTCCGGCGCGATGTGCGGATTGCTCGCCACCGACCAGCCCGGGGGTGTGGGGATCGACACCGTCAGGTCGGGCAGGTTGCCCGGCGCCACCTGCTGGCCGGTGACGCCGATGTTCTGCAGGTATTGCGACAGGGGCACCGGCTTTTCGACCCGCGTGGTAGTAGTCGTCGTGGTCGGAGTCGTCGACCAGATCGATTGATAGTCAGGCGTTTTCGGGCCACACGCAACCGCGGACAGTGTCAGCGCAATGGCCGCGCCCGCGTACCCACGTCTCACAGAATTTCGCGCACCGCGTCGACCGGCCGGGCCAGCCGGGTGCCCTTCGGTGTGACGACGAACGGCCGCTCGATCAGGATCGGGTGTTCGACCATGGCGTCGAGCAACTGGTCGTCGGTCGCATCGGCGAGATTCAATTCGGCGTAAAGCGATTCACGCTTGCGCACCGCGCTTCGCACCTCGATCCCGGCATCGTCGATCATCTTCACCAGTTCGCCGCGCGACGGCGGGTTCTTCAGGTACTCGACTATTTTTGGCTCAATGCCGTTGTCGCGCAACAGGTCCAGCGTCTTTCGGGACGTGCTGCACCGGGGGTTGTGGTAGATGACGGTACCGGCCATCTAGGCGTCTCCGTCGAACAGCCCCGTGACGGAGCCGTTTTCGAAGACGGCGCGAATGGTGCTGGCCAACAGTGGTGCGATTGACAAGACCGTGAGCTGGGGGAAACGCTTCTCCTCGCCGATCGGCAGCGTGTTGGTGACGATCACCTCGCGGGCGCCGGAAGCCACCAACCGCTCGGCGGCCGGGTCGGACAGCACGCCGTGCGTGGCCGCGATGATCACGTCGCCGGCGCCCTCGTCACGCAGCAACTTGACCGCGCCGGCGATGGTGCCGCCGGTGTCGATCATGTCGTCGATCAGCACGCAGGTTCTGCCCTGCACCTCGCCGACGACACGGTTGGACACCACCTGGTTGGGCACCCGCGGGTCGCGGGTCTTGTGAATGAAAGCGAGGGGAACGCCACCCAATGCGTCGGCCCACTTCTCGGCGATCCGCACCCGACCCGAATCGGGGGAGACCACGACCATGTTTCCGTCCGGATAGTTGTCGCCGATGTAGCCCGTCAGCAGGTTCTGAGCGCGCATGTGATCGACCGGCCCGTCGAAGAACCCCTGGATCTGGTCGGTGTGCAGGTCGACCGTCACGATCCGGTCGGCGCCCGCGGTCTTGAGCAGGTCGGCGACCAGGCGCGCCGAGATCGGCTCGCGGCCGCGATGCTTCTTGTCCTGCCGCGCGTAGGGGTAGAACGGCATGACGGCGGTGATCCGCTTGGCGCTGCCCCGCTTGAGTGCGTCGATCATGATCAGCTGTTCCATCAGCCAGTCGTTCACCGGCGCCGGGGCTGACTGCAGGACGAATGCGTCGCACCCGCGGACCGACTCATGGAACCGGACGAAGATCTCACCGTTGGCGAACTCCCGCGCCGTCTGAGCGGTGACGTGGACGTCGAGTTCCTTTGCGACCTGCTCGGCCAACTCCGGGTGCGCACGGCCGGAGAAGAGCATCAGGTTTTTGCGGTTGTCGGTCCAGTCGTGGCTCAACGCACTGCCCTCGCCGTTCGGATCAAAAGTGGATGGCCAATCGTACGTAGCGAATGGTACGGAAATGTGGCCGGGTTACCAGATAGCAAAATCACGATGTCTATTCGGGCCCGGGCGTCTCGGGGTCGGTCTTCGCCGCCTTTTCGGCCGCTTCCGCCGCCGCGCTGCCGGGCCGTTTGCGCTGCACCCAGCCCTCGATGTTGCGTTGCGGGCCGGCGGACACCGCGAGCGCGCCGGGCGGAACGTCGTCGCGAATCACGGTCCCCGCGCCGGTGTACGCCCCGTCGCCGACCGTCACCGGGGCGACGAACATGGTGTCCGATCCGGTGCGCACGTGCGAGCCGATGGTGGTGCGGGCCTTGGACGTGCCGTCGTAGTTGACGAAGACGCTGGACGCTCCGATGTTGCTGTGTTCGCCGATGTCGGCGTCTCCGACGTAGGTCAGGTGCGGAACCTTGGTGCCGGTGCCGATCGTGGAGTTCTTGGTCTCGACGAACGCGCCGAGTTTGCCGTCGTCGCCGAGCACCGTGCCGGGCCGCAGGTAGGCGAAGGGCCCGACCGTGGCGCCGGCACCGATGGACGACGACGTGCCATGGGTCCGTACCACCGACGCGCCGTCACCGACGGTGACGTCGGTGAGTGTGGTGTCCGGGCCGACGATGCAGTGGCCGCCCAGTTGGGTGCGGCCAAGGAGCTGGGTGCCGGGGTGGATGACGGTGTCGCGACCGATCGCGACGTCGACGTCGATCCAGGTGGTCGCCGGGTCGACCACCGTCACCCCGGCCATCTGGTGGGCGGCGACGATCCGGCGGTTGAGTTCGGCGGCCAATTGCGCCAGCTGCACGCGGTTGTTCACGCCCGCCACCAGTGCGCTGTCGCCGACGTGCTGGGCGTGGATGGCCCGCCCGTCGCCGCGCAGGATGGAGATGACGTCGGTCAGGTACAGCTCCTGCTGGGCGTTGTTCGAGCTCAGCCGGCTCAGCGCCGAGCGCAACGCGGGAACGTCGAAGGCGTAGACGCCGGCGTTGACCTCCCGGATCTCGCGCTGGAAGGGCGTCGCGTCGGCGTGTTCAACGATCGCGGTGACCTCGTTGTCCTGGGTGCGCAGGATGCGGCCGTAGCCGGTGGGGTCGTCGAGCGTCGTAGTGAGCACGGTCGCGGCCGCCGATCCGGCGTTGTGCGTCGCGATCAGGTCGGCCAGCGTGTCGGAGTCGAGCAGCGGCGTGTCCCCGGAGGTGACCACGACGACGCCGGCGTAGTCCTCGGGCAGCGCGGACAGGCCGCACCCGACGGCGTGGCCGGTGCCCAGCGGGCGGTCCTGCAGGGCCACCTCGACCGCGCGCCCCAGGCCGTCGGCCCACTCGGCGACCAGCGGCGCGATCCGCTGGTGGTCGTGTCCGAGGACCACGACCAGGTGCTGGGGGGCGACCTTGGTGATCGCGTGCAAAAGGTGGGACAACATGGGGCGCCCGGCGATCGTGTGCAGCACCTTCGGGGTATCCGACCGCATCCGGGTGCCGGGCCCGGCCGCGAGCACCACGACCGCGGTATCACCACGAGACGCCATCAACTCTCCTCAACCCCGTCATCCGTGTTGGCACGACGACACGCCGTCAAGGGTGTCATTACACCTGGTGTCGACGCAAAGACTCGCTCGCCGACTGTGGGCGCTAAGTAGGGAAATGCCGCCGATTCGTGCACAGGCCCCACACTCGACGAGCCAAGCTCCGTCGCCAGGACTCGAACCTGAACTATCTGAACCAAAATCAGAGGTGCTGCCGATTACACCACGACGGATTGCAAGCCCCAGGGGCCCGCGCCATCAAGAGACTTTAGACGGTCCGCGGGCCGATCGCGGCGCCGAGGGAAAGACGGGCGGTTTGGCCCCGCCGAAGCTATACGCTGATTGACGTGGCTGTTCTCGACAAGGAGCCGGATAAGGAGGCACGCGCCCCGCGTGCCCGGATGACCGGTACCGAACGCCGACAACAACTCATCGGCATCGCGCGCTCGCTGTTCGCCGAACGCGGCTACGAGGGCACCTCGATTGAGGAGATCGCGTTGCGCGCCAACGTGTCCAAGCCGGTCGTCTACGAACACTTCGGCGGCAAGGAGGGGCTCTACGCGGTGGTCGTCGACCGTGAGATGTCGGCGCTGCTGGACGGGATCACCTCGTCGCTGACCAACAACCGGTCCCGGGTCCGGGTCGAGCGCGTCGCGCTGGCGTTGCTCACGTATGTCGAGGAGCGCACCGACGGCTTCCGCATCATGCTCCGCGACTCGCCCGCCGCGATCAGCTCGGGCACCTACTCCAGCCTGCTCAACGACGCCGTAAACCAGGTCAGCTCCATCCTGGCCGGCGACTTCGCCCGCCGCGGCCTGGATCCGGACCTGGCGCCGCTGTACGCGCAGGCGCTGGTGGGCTCGGTGTCGATGACGGCGCAGTGGTGGCTCGACATCCGGGAGCCCAAGAAGGAAGTGGTCGCCGCGCACCTGGTCAACCTGATGTGGAACGGGCTGACCCATCTGGAGGCCGACCCCCGGCTGCAAGACAGCTGATCCCGATGGTGGCGAGCTGCAGCGCCCCGCTTCGCGGCGCTCGCACTCGCACTGATCCCGATGGTGGCGAGCTGCAGCGCCCCGCTTCGCGGCGCTCGCACTCGCCACTAACCGCGGTCGCGGGCGAGCAGGTCAGCAACCGTCTCGCGGCGGACCAGCTCGCGGGCGCGACCGTCCCTGACGCCGACGACGGCCGGGCGGCCGACCATGTTGTAGTTCGACGCCATGCTGTGGTGATAGGCGCCGGTGCAGGCCACGGCCAGCAGGTCCCCGGGGCGCACGTCGGCCGGTAGCTCGATGTCGCGGGCGATTTCGTCGCCCGCTTCGCAGTGCCGGCCGGCAATGGTGACGAGCTGCTTGAGGCCCAGCGGTTGCCGGTTCGCCAGCGCAACGGTGTAGCGGGCGCCGTACAGCGACACCCGGGGGTTGTCGCTCATGCCGCCGTCGACGGCCACGAAGGTGCGGCCGCTCGCCTGCGTCTTGACCGAGCACACCCGGTACAGGGTGACGCCGGCGCGGCCGCTGATGGCCCGGCCGGGCTCTACCACCACGCTCGGGCGGGGAAAGTGCTCGGCGGCGCAGGCCTCGTCGAGCGCGTCCTCGATGACGCGGGCCAGCGCGTCGAGATCGAGTTCGCGGTCGCCGGGAACGTAGGGGATGGCGTGCCCCCCGCCGAGGTTGAGTTCGGTCAGGATGACGCCATGCCGGGCCCGGATGTCGGCCATCGCCGCGATCAGCCGGTGAATCGCTTCGCCGTAGAGCGCCGGGTCGGTGACCTGCGAACCGATGTGGCAGTGCAGGCCGACAAGGTCGAGAATCGGGTGCGCCAGCACTCGCTTGACGGCCTCGGCGGTGTGGTCATCGGCGAGGGTGAAGCCGAACTTCTGGTCGCTGACACCGGTCGTCACCGCGCGGTGTCCGTGAATGTCGATGTCCGGGGTCACCCGGATGAGGACCGGCTGGCGCCTGCGCGCCAGGCCGGCCAGGTAGGCGATGTCCATGCAGGAATCCAGCACGATCCGCCCGACCCCGGCGCGCACCGCCTCGCGTAACTCGTCGGGGGACTTGGCGTTGCCGTGCATGATGATCCGGGCCGGGTCCAGCCCACCGGCCAGGGCGACGGCCAGCTCACCGGCCGAACAGACGTCGATGCCGAGGCCCTCGTCGCGGGCCCAGCGGGCCACGGCGGTGGTCAGCAGCGATTTCCCGGCGTAGACGACCTGGACGCCGCGCAGCGACTTGCGGTAGCGGCGGGCGCGGCGCCGGAAGTCGGTCTCGTCGATGACGTAGGCCGGTGTTCCGAACTCGTCGGCGATCTCCGCCAGGGGCAAACCGCCGACGCACAGCCTTCCCTGCTCGTCGGGGTGCGCGGTGACGGGCCAGATCGCGGGATCGAACCGCGGCGGGGCCGCGTGACCAAGCGACGGCAAGATGTCCAGCAATGTCATGAATCCAACGTGCGCCCGCGCGGGGCCGAGGGCCGTCTTCCTTACGAACCCTTGACGGCGCCGGGCTCAATATTGACGAATCCTGGCGCCCCTAGAATGGATTCATCATGACCGCACCGGGGCCTGCTCGCCCAGAACCCCCGATCGCGGGGCTCGTTGAATTGGCGCTCACCGCGCCGACCTTCCAGCAACTGATTGAAAGCGCGGCCGAGCGACCGGCCGACCTTCGCCTGGTGGGTCCAGCCAGCGCACGGCTTTTCGTGGCCAGCGCGCTGGCGCGGTTGGGGCCTTTGCTCGTGGTCACCGCGACGGGGCGCGAAGCCGACGACCTGACCGCCGAATTACGCGGCGTCTTCGGCGATGCCGTCGCGGCTTTTCCGTCGTGGGAGACGCTGCCGCACGAGCGATTGTCGCCGGGCGTCGACACGGTCGGCGCCCGGTTGACGGTGTTGCGCAGGCTGGCGCATCCCGACGATGCGCGGCTGGGGCCGCCGCTACGGGTCGTGGTGACCGCGGTGCGCTCGCTGATGCAACCGATGACGCCGGAGCTGGGCCGCGTCGAGCCGGTCACGTTCAAAGTCGGCGAGGAGATCGCGTTCGAGGACGTGGTCGCCCGGCTGGTGGAGCTGGCCTACACGCGGGTCGACATGGTGGGCCGGCGCGGCGAGTTCGCGGTGCGCGGCGGGATCCTCGACGTCTTCCCGCCGACCGCCGAACACCCGGTGCGCATCGAATTCTGGGGTGACGAGGTCAGCGAGATGCGGATGTTCGCCGTCGCCGACCAGCGCTCGATACCCGAAATCGACGTCGAAACCGTAATCGCGGTGGCCTGCCGCGAGCTGCTGCTGACCGACGAGGTGCGGGAACGGGCCGCCGCGCTCGCCGCCCGGCACTCCGGGACCGAACCCGCCATCACCGGCAGTGTCACCGACATGCTGGCCAAGCTGGCCGAGGGCATCGCGGTCGACGGCATGGAGGCTCTGCTGCCGGTGCTGCGGCCCGGCGACCATGTGCTGCTGACCGACCAACTGGCCGAGGGCACGCCGGTGCTCGTGTGCGACCCCGAGAAGGTGCGCACCCGCGCCGCCGACCTGATCAAGACGGGCAGCGAATTCCTCGAGGCGTCCTGGTCAGTGGCGGCGCTGGGCACTGACGCACCCGTCGACGTGGCGCAATTCGGGGGATCGGGGTTCGCCGAGCTGGACGACGTGCATGCCGCGGCGGCGAAGTCCGGTCACCCATGGTGGACGCTGAGCCAGTTGTCCGACGAGTCGGCGGTGGAGCTGGACATCCGGGCGGCGCCGTCGGCTCGCGGGCACCAGCAGGACATCGACGGCATCTTCGCGATGCTGCGCGCGCACGTCTCGACCGGCGGCTACGCCGCCGTCGTGGCCCCCGGCGCCGGGACCGCCCACCGGGTCGTCGAGCGGCTCGCCGACTCCGACACGCCCGCCGCCATGCTGGAACGGGACGCGGCCGACACGACGCTCAAGCCCGGGATCGTCAGCGTGCTCAAGGGCCCGCTGCACGACGGGGTCGTCATCCCCGGCGCCAACCTGGTCGTCATCACCGAGACCGACCTGACCGGCAGCCGGGCCACCGCCGTCGAGGGCAAGCGGCTGGCGGCAAAGCGGCGCAACACCGTCGACCCGCTGGCGCTGACGGCCGGTGACCTGGTGGTGCACGACCAGCACGGCATCGGGCGGTTCGTCGAGATGACCGAGCGGACGGTCGGCGGCGCCCGGCGCGAGTACCTGGTGCTGGAGTACGCGTCCAGCAAGCGCGGCGGCGGGTCCGACAAGCTCTATGTCCCGATGGACTCGCTGGACCAGCTCTCCCGCTACGTCGGCGGGCAGGCGCCGGCGCTTTCCAAGCTGGGTGGCAGCGACTGGGCCAACACCAAGACCAAGGCCCGCCGCGCGGTGCGCGAGATCGCCGGCGAGCTCGTCGCGCTCTACGCCAAGCGGCAGGCCAGCCCCGGCCACGCGTTCTCACCCGACACGCCGTGGCAGGCCGAGATGGAGGACGCGTTCGGCTTCACCGAGACGGTCGACCAGCTCACCGCCATCACCGAGGTCAAGGCCGACATGGAAAAGCCGATCCCGATGGACCGGGTGATCTGCGGCGACGTCGGCTACGGCAAAACCGAGATCGCGGTGCGCGCGGCGTTCAAGGCGGTCCAGGACGGCAAGCAGGTAGCCGTGCTGGTGCCCACCACGCTGCTTGCCGACCAGCACCTGCAGACGTTCACCGACCGGATGGCCGGCTTCCCCGTGACCGTCAAGGGGCTGTCGCGGTTCACCGACAACACCGAGTCCCGCGCCGTGATCGAAGGTCTGGCCGACGGCTCGGTGGACGTCGTGATCGGCACGCACCGGCTGCTGCAGACCGGGGTGCGCTGGAAGGACCTGGGGTTGGTCATCGTCGACGAGGAGCAGCGGTTCGGCGTTGAGCACAAGGAGCACATCAAGTCGCTGCGCACCCACGTCGATGTGCTGACCATGAGCGCCACCCCCATCCCGCGCACGCTGGAGATGAGCCTGGCCGGGATCCGCGAGATGTCGACCATCCTGACGCCGCCCGAAGAGCGCTATCCGGTGCTGACCTATGTCGGCCCCCAGGACGACAAGCAGGTCGCCGCGGCGCTGCGGCGTGAGCTGCTGCGCGACGGGCAGGTCTTCTACGTGCACAACCGGGTCAGCTCGATCGACCGGACTGCGGCCCGGATTCGGGAGCTGGTGCCCGAGGCGCGTGTGGTCGTCGCGCACGGGCAGATGCCCGAGGAGCGGTTGGAGCGCACCGTGCAGGGGTTCTGGAATCGCGAGTACGACATCCTGGTCTGCACGACGATCGTGGAGACCGGGCTGGACATCTCCAACGCCAACACGCTGATCGTCGAGCGCGCCGACACCTTCGGGCTCTCCCAGCTGCACCAGCTGCGCGGCCGGGTAGGCCGCAGCCGCGAGCGCGGGTACGCCTACTTCCTGTATCCGCCGAATGCGCCGCTGACCGAGACGGCCTACGACCGGCTGGCGACCATCGCGCAGAACAACGAGCTGGGCGCGGGCATGGCGGTCGCGCTCAAGGACCTCGAGATCCGCGGCGCCGGCAACGTGTTGGGTGTCGAGCAGTCCGGACACGTCGCCGGGGTCGGATTCGACCTGTACGTCAGGTTGGTGGGCGAGGCCGTGGAGGCCTACCGGGCCGCGGCGGACGGCCAGACGGTTACCACCGCCGAGGAGCCCAAGGACGTGCGGATCGACCTCCCGGTGGACGCGCACCTGCCGCCGGACTACATCGCCAGCGATCGGTTGCGGCTGGAGGCCTACCGGCGGCTGGCGGCCGCCTCCGACGACGCGGCCGTCGACGCCGTCATCGACGAACTCGTGGACCGCTACGGCGCGCTGCCCGAACCGGCCCTGCGCCTGGTGGCGGTCGCGCGGTTGCGGCTGTTGTGCCGCGCCGCCGGCATCACCGAGGTGTCCGCGCCCTCGGCGGCCACCGTGCGCCTGTCGCCGATGACGCTGCCCGACTCGGCCCAGGTGCGGCTCAAGCGGATGTATCCCTCGGCGAGCTACCGCGCCACGACCTCGACCGTGCAGGTTCCCATCCCGCGGGCCGGCGGTGTGGGGGCGGCACGCATCCGCGATGTCGAGCTGGTGCAGATGGTGGCCAATCTGGTGACGGCGCTGCAAGGAAAACCCCAGACGGACATTGATATAACGAGTGCGTCACCTGCAGCGATGTCCGGCGAGGAGCGGAAGGCGAGATGATGATCGTCGTCTTGTTCGACCCGCGCCGCCCGTCGCTGGTCCCCGTGGAAGCGATCGAACATCTCAGCGGGCAGGTGCAGTACACCGAGGAGATGCCCGTCGCGGTGCCGTGGTCGCTGCCGGCGGCGCGTCCGGTCCATGCCGGGGACCCCGATGATCCAGCGCCGGTGCTTCTTTCGTCCGATCCCGACCATCCCGCCGTCACCGCGCGGCTGGCCGCGGGGGCCCGGTTGATCTCGGCGCCGGACACGCCGCGCGGGGAACGACTGGTCGACGCCGTGGCGATGATGGACAAACTCCGCACCGCCGGGCCATGGGAGAGCAAGCAAACTCACGACTCGTTGCGCCGCTTTCTGCTCGAGGAGACCTACGAACTGTTGGATGCCGTCCGCAGCGGCAGCGTCGACCAACTGCGCGAAGAACTCGGCGACGTGTTGCTGCAGGTGCTCTTTCACGCGCGCATCGCCGAGGATGCGCCGCAGCTTCCCTTCACCATCGACGATGTTGCCGTCACGTTGATGCGGAAGCTGGGCAATCGGGTGCCGGGTGTGCTTGCGGGCCAGACCATTTCGCTGGAAGAACAGCTGGCCCAATGGGAAGAACGCAAGGCCGCCGAAAAGCCGCGGAAATCGGTGATGGACGACGTGCATACCGGGCAGCCGGCATTGGCGTTGGCGCAGAAGGTGATTCAGCGTGCCGAGAAGGCAGGCCTGCCCGCCGACCTGGTTCCCGCGGAGATCACTTCTATCTCGGTGTCGGCCGATGGCGACGCGGAAGGCGCGCTGCGCTCGGCGGTTCTGGAGTTCGTAGACACGGTCCGGGCGGCCGAACGGGCGATCGCCGCGGCGCGCCGCGGCGTCGGTGTTCCGGAGGAGTTCGACGTGGCGCCCCTCGGGGAGGTCGCCGAGGAGGAGTGGCGGGAGCACTGGCCATCGGACGAGGTGCCCGATGCGGCCGCCGACGACGCGTAACCGCGAATGCTGCTTGGAGCTAACCGATAATTAATCGAAATCGTGCGCCGGGGGGCTCGACGCGGCCGGGCTACGCCGGAACACATGGGACGATGGTTGCGGAAGTCGGTGCAGGGCAGTTTGAGGGAGCTTTAACCAGCATGGTGTCGCCGAGGCGTTGGATGCGCGCGGCCGCCGTGATCGGCGCGACCGCGATGCTGATGGCCTCCAGCTGCACGTGGCAGCTCAGCCTCTTCATTCCGGAGGGCGTCCCGCCGCCCGCGGGGGCTCCGGTGCCGCCGGTGGACACCCACGCCAGCGGCCGCCCCGCGGACCAACTTCGGGCCTGGGCCGAACAGCGGTCGGCGACGCTCGAGATTCCCGTGATCGCGCTGGAGGCGTACGCGTACGCGGCCCGGGTCGCCGAGGTCGAAAACCCCAAATGCCATATCGCGTGGACCACCTTGGCGGGCATCGGGCAGGTCGAGAGCCATCACGGCACCTACCGCGGCGCCCGACTGGCGCCCAACGGGGATGTCAGCCCGCCGATCCGTGGCGTCCGCCTGGACGGCAGCGGCGGCACCCTGCGCATCGTCGATAGCGAGGAGCAGGTGACCGACGACGACGGGGTGGTGCGGGCCATGGGGCCGATGCAGTTCATCCCCGAGACTTGGCGGTTGTACGGCGTCGACGCCCACAACGACGGCCGCGTCAGCCCGGACAACATCGACGATGCGGCGCTCGCGGCGGCAGGTTACCTGTGTTGGCGGGGAAAAGATCTGGCGACCCCGCGCGGCTGGATCACCGCGCTGCGGGCCTACAACAACTCGGGCGTCTACGCGCGGGCGGTGCGCGACTGGGCGACCGCTTATGCATCGGGTCACCCGTTGTAGCAGGATGTATCGCTGACGGCGCCAGCTAGAAACACGCAAGGAGAAACCCAGTGCCGATTATCGAGCAGGTCGGGGCCCGCGAAATCCTCGATTCCCGCGGTAACCCGACGGTCGAGGTCGAGATCGCCCTGATCGACGGGACATTTGCCCGCGCGGCGGTGCCGTCCGGGGCATCGACCGGCGAGCACGAGGCCGTCGAGTTGCGCGACGGCGGTGAGCGGTACGGCGGCAAAGGTGTGCGCAAGGCCGTGGAGGCCGTCCTCGACGAGATCGGCCCGGCGGTGATCGGGCTCAACGCGGACGACCAGCGATTGGTGGACCAGGCGCTGGTCGACCTCGACGGCACCCCCGACAAGTCTCGGTTGGGCGGCAACGCGATCCTGGGTGTGTCGCTGGCGGTCGCCAAGGCCGCCGCCGATTCCGCCGAGCTGCCGCTGTTCCGCTACATCGGGGGACCCAACGCGCACATCCTGCCGGTGCCGATGATGAACATCCTCAACGGCGGCGCGCACGCCGACACCGCGGTCGACATCCAGGAATTCATGGTGGCCCCGATCGGCGCGCCCAGCTTCAGTGAGGCGCTGCGCTGGGGTGCCGAGGTGTATCACTCGCTCAAGTCGGTGCTCAAGAAGCAGGGCCTGAGCACGGGCCTGGGGGACGAGGGCGGTTTCGCGCCCGACGTGGCCGGCACCACAGCGGCGCTGGACCTGATCGGCAGCGCCATTGAGGCCGCCGGGTTCAAGTTGGGTGTCGATGTGGCGCTGGCCCTGGATGCGGCGGCCACCGAGTTCTACACCGACGGCACCGGATACGCCTTCGAGGGCAGCACCCGCACCGCCGAGCAGATGGCGGAGTTCTACGCCGGGCTGCTCGGCTCCTACCCGCTGGTGTCCATCGAAGACCCGCTCGCCGAGGACGACTGGGACGGTTGGGCGGCCCTGACGACGTCGATCGGTGACCGTGTGCAGATCGTGGGCGACGACATCTTCGTCACCAATCCCGAACGCCTCGAAGAAGGCATCGAGAAGGGCGTCGCAAACGCGTTGCTGGTCAAGGTGAATCAGATCGGCACGCTGACCGAGACGCTCGACGCCGTCGCGCTCGCCCACCACAGTGGGTAC
Organism: Mycobacterium sp. E1747; assembly: GCF_001667775.1. Classification (GTDB taxonomy): domain Bacteria; phylum Actinomycetota; class Actinomycetes; order Mycobacteriales; family Mycobacteriaceae; genus Mycobacterium. The sequence goes on along the minus strand of NZ_LZJI01000197.1, from coordinate 92,289 downwards.
CGCACGATGATGAGCCACCGCAGCGGCGAGACGGAGGACACCACGATCGCCGACCTCGCGGTGGCCGTCGGCAGCGGGCAGATCAAGACCGGGGCTCCGGCCCGCAGCGAGCGTGTCGCCAAGTACAACCAGCTGCTGCGGATCGAGGAGGCGCTGGGCGATGCCGCCCGGTACGCCGGCGATCTGGCCTTCCCGCGCTACGCGCCGGAGGCCAAATAGCTTGCCCGCCAAGCCGGATCCGAAACGGCGCTCCCCGGCATCGCGTCCGGGGAAGGCCGGTGATCCGGTGCGGCGCCGCCGCACGGCCAAGCCGTCTTCCAAGCCGTCCGCCACCGCGAAGCAAGCCAGCCCCCGAACGGTTTTCGAGCATGTGGTCGAGCCCATCAAGCGGCAGGCCGCGGAATCGGTCGAACAGCGGTCCGAGCAACGGCTGGGTTTCACCGCGCGGCGCGCGGCGGTGCTGGCGGCGGTCGTCTGCGTGCTGACGCTGACCATCGCCGGTCCGGTACGCACCTACTTCGCGCAGCGCACCGAGATGAACCAGTTGACGGCAAGCGAAGCCGCGCTGCGCCGCCAGATCGCCGACCTCGAGCAGCGCAAGGCCAAGCTCGGCGACCCGGCTTACATTGCGGCGCAGGCCCGCGAGCGGCTGGGCTTCGTGAAGCCGGGCGACATCCCGTTCCAGGTTCAGCTTCCGGCGACGGCGGCTCCCAGCGAGCCGGGAGGCCAGGCGGCAAAACCCGTCAGCACCGATCCCTGGTACACGTCGCTGTGGCACACCATCGCCGATGCGCCGCACCTGCCGCCGGCCAACGTGGCACCGCCCGAACCGGGTCCGGCCACTCCCGTTTCGCCGCCGAGTCCTACGGCGCCCGGTGGTTGATCATGCCGACCTGGAGGCCGTGGCGCGTCAGCTCGGGCGTGAGCCGCGAGGCGTCCTCGAGATCGCGTACCGCTGCCCCAGCGGCGAGCCCGGTGTCGTGAAGACCGCGCCGAAACTTCCTGACGGAACACCGTTTCCGACGTTGTACTACCTGACGCATCCGGTGCTCACCGCGGCCGCGAGCAGGCTGGAGACGACGGGGTTGATGCGCGAGATGTCCGAGCGGTTGCGGCATGACCCCGAATTGGCGGCCGCGTATCGGCGGGCGCACGAATCGTACTTGGCCGAACGGGATACGATCGAGCCGCTGGGGACGACGTTTTCCGGGGGCGGGATGCCGGACCGGGTCAAGTGCCTGCACGTCCTGATCGCGCACTCGCTGGCCAAGGGGCCGGGGTGCAACCCCCTCGGCGACGAGGCGCTGGCGATCCTGGCCCCCGAGCCCGCGATGGCCGGCATTCTGGTGGCGGGGCAATGGTGAGCAGGCTCGCCGGGATCGACTGTGGGACAAATTCGATCCGGTTACTGATTGCCGACATGCGCGACGGCCGGCTGTGCGATGTACATCGCGAGACGCGAATCGTGCGGCTGGGCCAGGGTGTCGACGCGACGGGTGAGTTCGCGCCGGAGGCGATCGCCCGGACGCGGGAGGCGCTCGCCGATTATGCCGCGCTCTTGAAACGGCACCAGGTCGAACGGGTGCGGATGGTGGCCACGTCGGCGGCTCGCGACGTCGCCAACCGTGACGTCTTCTTTGCGATGACGGCCGAGGTGCTGGGTGCCGTGGTGCCCGGCGCGGTGGCCGAGGTGATCACCGGTGCCGAGGAGGCGGCGCTGTCGTTCCGCGGGGCGGTCGGCGAATTGGACCCTGTCTCAGGCCCTTTCGTCGTCGTCGATTTGGGCGGTGGCTCCACCGAGATCGTGTTCGGTGGAGACGCCGTGGTGGCGAGCTACTCGGCCGACATCGGCTGCGTGCGGCTGACCGAACGCTGCCTGCACTCGGATCCGCCGACACCCGACGAGGTGGCGGCGGCCCGGGCGGTGGTGCGCGAGCGGCTCGACGTCGCGTTGGGAGTGGTACCCGTCGAGGGGGCGCGAACCTGGGTGGGGCTGGCCGGAACGATGACGACGCTGTCCGCGCTGGCCCACAACATGACGACGTATGATTCTGCGGCCATTCATCTTTCGCGCGTTCCGGTCCGGGATCTCCTGGCGGTGTGCGAGCGGCTGATCGCCATGCCGCGATCCGAGCGCGCGGCACTCCCGCCGATGCACGAGGGGCGTGCCGACGTCATCGGCGGCGGTGCGATCGTGGTCGAGGAGCTGGCGCGCGAGCTGCGCGCCCGTGCCGGCATCGACGAGCTGATGGTCAGTGAGCACGACATCCTGGACGGTATCGTGCTGTCGATCGCCGGTTGAGTCACATCCGCCCCATTGGTCCCCGCGCGGAGGATGATGCACGTTTTGTCCACCTCATAGCGACAATTCGGTTGTCGTACCCCCGTGCCACGGTTGCCTGATGATCCCGCTTCATGGCATCGAGCTTCGGTACGTCCTGGCCCTCCACCTTTGGCAGCACGGGCCGGCGACCGTCTCTGAAATGGTCGACCTGCTTGGCCGCCAAGGGTTTCGTGTCCGCGGCAGGCCATCGAAAACCGTGTCGGACGCGCTGCGCTGGGAGATCGCGCGGGGCCGGGTACGACAACTGCGCCGGGGCCGGTACGGGCCGGAGCACATCCCCCACGCGACCGAGTACCGGATTATCCACCGTGTGCAGGCGTTACGCGAGGCCGCCAAGTTGTCGCTATGAGGTGAACAGAAAGTGCATCGTCGCCCGGGCCGGTACGCAAGTGGCGCCTGTGACTCACGCCTCGAAGCGATAACCCATGCCCGACTCGGTCAGCAAGTGCTTGGGGTGTGACGGATCGTCCTCGAGCTTGCGTCGCAGCTGCGCCAAATAGACTCGCAGGTAATGTGTTTCGGTGGCGTATGCGGGGCCCCACACCTCTTTGAGGAGCTCTTCGCGGCCGACCAGCTTGCCGCGGTTGCGGACCAGCACTTCCAGCATGCCCCATTCGGTTGGGGTGAGGTGAACCTCGGCGCCGTTCTTGGTGACCTTCTTGGCCGCTAGATCGACAGTGAAGGCCTTCGTCTCGATCACCGGCTGCTCCAGCTCGGATGCCGCGGTGTTGCGGCGGATCGCCGCCCGCAGCCGCGCCAAAAATTCGTCCATGCCAAAGGGTTTGGTGACGTAATCGTCGGCCCCGGCGTCGAGCGCCTCGACCTTGTCCGACGAGTCGGTGCGCGCCGACAACACGATCACCGGCGCGCTGAGCCACCCGCGCAGCCCGGCCAGCACGTCGATGCCGGAAATGTCGGGCAGGCCCAGGTCGAGGATCACCACGTCGGGTTTGTGCTCCGCGGCGGCGCGCAGCGCGCCCGCGCCGCTGGACGCGGTGATCACCTCGTAACCCCGCACCGACAGGTTGATGCGCAGCGCCCGCAGGATCTGCGGCTCGTCGTCGATTACCAACACCCGTGTCATCGCGGCCTAACCATGTCCGGCGCAGCCAATTCCACCACCACCGTGAGCCCGCCGCCCGGGGTGTCCCCGGCCGTGATGGTCCCGCCCATGGCTTCGACGAAGCCGCGCGCCACCGACATGCCCAGGCCCACCCCCGTGGTGTTGTCATGGTCGCCGAGGCGCTGAAACGCCTCGAAGATGTGCTCCTCGGTTCCGTGCGGGATGCCGGGCCCCTCGTCGATGACGTTGATCAGCACCCGATCACCGACGCACCCCGCGTTGACCCGAACCACACAGTTCGGCGCGTACCGCAGCGCATTGTCGATCAGGTTTGCCAGGACGCGTTCCAGCAGCCCGGCGTCGGCCAGCACCACGGCGTCGCCCACATCGACCTTCACGCGGTCGATGGCGGAGCGGTAGAAACCGGTGGCCCCCTTGCCGATACTGATCAGCGCCCGTTGCACCGTTTCCTCCAGATACACCCGGCGCAGGTCGGGGTGTACCACCCCAGCGGCCAGGCGCGACGAATCGAGCAGGTTTCCCACCAGCGCGGTCAGCTGGTCGATGGACTCCTCGATGGTCGCCAGCAGTTCCGCCGTGTCCGCGGGGGAGAAGGCGACGTCCTCGGCGCGCAGGCTGGACACCGCGACCTTGGCCGCCGCCAACGGCGTACGCAGGTCGTGGCTGACCGCCGACAGCAGGGAACGCCGCAACTCGTCGGCCCGCACGATCGCCTCGGCCCGGCTGGCTTCCTCGGCCAGTTCGCGCTGCCGGATCAGTCCCGCGGCCTGCTTGGCCACCGCGCCCAGCACCCGCCGGTCGCGGGCCGAAAGCTTTCGGCCCGCCAACAGCATCCAGAACTCGTCGTCGCCGACCTCGATCGCGGTGTCGGCGGAATCGACGGTGGCACAGGGGTCCCGGCCCACGCAGGCGACGACCTCGCCCCGCCTGCCGACGTGATCCTCCTCCCCGGGTTCGCGCAGCATGCTGACCGCGCGCTGCGAGTACGTCTCGCGCACCCGCTCGAGCAGCGTCTCGAGATCGGCGCCGCGCAGCACCGAGCCCGCGAACAGCGTCAGTAGCTCGGCCTCCTGCGCGGCACGCCGGGCCTCGCGGGTGCGCTTGGCCGCGCCGTCGACCAGCACCGCGACGGCGACGGCGATCAGCAGCAGCACGAGTTCGGTGACGGCCGCATCGGGTTCGGCGATGGTGAAGGTGTGCCGGGGTGCCGTCAGGAAATAGTTCAGCAGCAGGCTGGACAGCACCGCCGAGACCACCGCCGGGGCAACGCCTCCCAGCAGCCCGACCAGCAACACTCCGACGAAGAACAGAGCGCTGTCGCCGCTGGTGCCCAGATAGCTGTCGAGCGCTGTCACGATCACCGCGCAGATGACCGACGGCACGATGAGGGCCGCCAGCCACGACGCCACCCGCCGCTCGCCGGCCGCCAGCGATGCCGCGCGGAAGCCGCGCTTGGATTCCTCGTGCGTGACCAGGTGCACGTCGATCTTGCCCGACACCTCGACGATCCGCGCGCCGATGCCCTCTTCGAAGACCCGCGCCCATCGCGATCGCCGCGAGGTGCCGATCACCAGCTGCGTGGCGTTCATCTCGCGGGCGAAATCGAGTAGCGCGGTGGGCACGTCGTCACCGACCACGGTGTGCAGCGAGGCGTCCAGGCTGCTCGCCAGCTCGCGGATCTTGCCCATCCGCGCCTCCGAGAGGCCGGCCAGCCCGTCGCCGCGGATGACGTGCACCACCATCAGTTCGGCGCTGGACTTCGACGCGATCCGGGATGCCCGGCGCACCAGCGTCTCCGACTCGGGGCCGCCGGTGACCGCCACCACGACACGCTCGCGGGCCTCCCACGTTTCGGTGATCTTGTTTTCGGCGCGGTATTTGGCCAGCGCCGTGTCGACCTGGTCGGCCAGCCATAGCAGCGCGAGTTCCCTTAACGCGGTGAGGTTTCCGCGTCGGAAGTAGTTGGACAGCGCCGCGTCGATGCGCTCTGGTGCGTAGACGTTTCCATGGGAGAGCCTGCGGCGCAACGCTTCCGGTGTGATATCGATCAGCTCGACCTGCGAGGCCTGCCGGACGATGGAGTCCGGAATGGTCTCTTTCTGTTCGATGCCGGTGATTTGGGCGACGACATCGTTCAGGCTCTCCAGGTGCTGGACGTTGACGGTGGATATCACCGTGATCCCCGCGTCGAGCAATTCCTCCACGTCCTGCCAGCGCTTGGCGTTTTTGCTGCCCGGCGTGTTGGTGTGCGCGAGTTCGTCGACCAAGACGACTTGGGGCCGACGCGCGAGGACGGCCGGCACGTCGAGTTCGGGGAAGGTGCTGCCGCGGTATTCGATGTAGCGCGGCGGAACAAACTCGATGCCCTCAAGCAGCTCAGCGGTTTTCGCCCGGCCGTGGGTCTCGATCACGCCGGCCACCAGATCGGTGCCGCGTTCCAGCCGGCGATGCGCTTCGCCGAGCATCGCATACGTCTTGCCCACGCCCGGGGCCGAACCGAGGTAAATCCGCAGTTCGCCGCGTTTAGGACGGTGGTCAACGACGCTCACGTCAACCATCATCCCCCCATCGCGCTAGCTCGAGACTGGATATTTGTGATCGAGTTGCAGGTTGAGCTGCAACACGTTGACACACGGTTCGCCGAAAAATCCGAGGGTGCGGCCGCTTCGGTTCTGCGCCAACACCTGACGGATCTGGTCGGGGCTGACGTGCCGGGCCTTGGCTACGCGGGCGACTTGGAGGTCGGCGTAGGCCGGCGAGATGTTCGGGTCGAGGCCGCTGCCGCTCTCGGTGACGGCGTCGGCGGGCACGGCGGGATTCGCGGGTGCGGCTCCGCGGATCGGCACGATTTGCCCGATCGCGTAGTCCTCGCCGTACTTCGCGCATTCGACTCGCACGCCCTCGTAGAGCGTCACGAAGGGCGCCGGGGTCGTCTGGCACGGCTCGTTGACGCTGACCACCCGCGTCGGATGGGTGACGTTGCCGCGGGCGTCGCGGGGCCCGATCACCGACAGCACGGCGCCCACACCGCCACCGGTGCAGAACGGTCGCGATCCGTCCACGCCCTCGAGCTGCCCCACGGCCGCGCTGCGCGAACACACGGTGGTCAACAGGCTCGGCTTGAAGCCCGCATCCGTAGCGGACTTGCCGGACGCCAATTGAGCCGGATCGGCGGGGTTGTCGACGACGCTCTCCGGCCCCAGGTTGCTTGCGCCCGACGCCAGCGGGTCATAGCCGTTGCCGGCCGCCGACGGGCGGCTCTGAAAGTATTGGGGCAACGGGTTTCCGTCCTTATCGGTGAACAGCTGGCCGATCAGCCGGCTCCCGATCGGCTTGCCGTTCGCGGTCAGCATCGATCCCTCGGCCTTGTCATGCAGCCCCGGTAGCTGCGCCACCAGCCAGATGAAGACCGGGTAGGCGACGCCGGTGATCACGGTCAGTACCAGCAGCGCGCGAAGAGCCGCCCAGTGCAGGCGAACGAAATTCGAGAAACTCATGTCAGGACATCCCCGGGACGAATTGGACGATCAGGTCGATCAGTTTGATTCCGACGAAGGGGGCGACGATTCCGCCGAGGCCGTAGATGTAGAGGTTGCGGCTCAACAACTTTGACGCGCTGCTCGGTGTGTAACGCACCCCACGCAACGACAACGGGATCAGCGCGACGATGACGATCGCGTTGAAGATCACCGCCGACAGGATCGCCGACTGCGGGCTGTGCAACCGCATGATGTTGATCGCGTCCAGCCCGGGGAACAGCGCGACGAACATGGCCGGGATGATCGCGAAGTACTTTGCGATGTCGTTGGCGATCGAGAAGGTGGTCAGCGCGCCGCGGGTGATCAGCAGCTGCTTGCCGATCTCGACGATCTCGATCAGCTTGGTGGGATCGGAGTCGAGATCGACCATGTTGCCCGCCTCTTTGGCGGCCGACGTGCCGGTGTTCATCGCCACGCCGACGTCGGCCTGAGCCAGCGCCGGCGCGTCGTTGGTGCCGTCGCCGGTCATCGCGACCAGCTTGCCGCCCTCCTGCTCCCGCTTGATCAGCTCGAGCTTGTCCTCGGGCGTGGCCTCGGCGAGGAAGTCGTCGACGCCGGCCTCATCGGCAATCGCCCTGGCGGTCAACGGATTATCGCCGGTGATCATCACCGTGCGGATGCCCATCCGGCGCATCTCGTCGAATCGGTCACGCATGCCCTGCTTGACGACGTCCTTGAGGTGGATGACGCCCAGCACCGACGCCTCACCATCGCGGCTCTCCCCGACGACCAGCGGGGTGCCGCCGCCGGCGGAGATGCCGTCGACGAGCTCGCCGAGCTGCATCGGCACCTTACCGCCTTGGCCGCGAACCCATTCCGCGACCGAGCTGGCCGCGCCTTTGCGCAGCAGATGCCCGTCCAGGTCGACACCCGACATCCGTGTCGTTGCGGAGAACTCCACCCACTGGGCGTGTGCGAGTTCACCGGGCGTGCGCGCACGCAGGCCGAAATGCTGCTTGGCGTAGACGACGATCGAGCGTCCCTCCGGCGTCTCGTCGGCAAGGCTGGACAATTGCGCGGCGTCGGCGAGTTGTTCGTCGGTCACTCCGTCCAAGGGGACGAAGGCGCCCGCCTGCCGATTGCCCAGGGTGATCGTGCCGGTCTTGTCCAGCAGTAGCGTGTTGACGTCACCCGCGGCCTCCACCGCGCGGCCCGACATGGCGAGCACGTTGCGTTGCACCAGCCGGTCCATGCCCGCGATCCCGATCGCGGAGAGCAGCGCTCCGATGGTGGTGGGGATCAGGCACACCAGCAGCGACACCATCACGATGCCGGTGACGCCGTTTACGTTGAGCGCTTGGGTGTCTGGAACGCCGGGATTGTTCATCTTCGAATAGATCGCCAGCGGCTGCAGGGTGGCGACGGCGAAGACGAAGATGATGGTCAGCGCTGCCAGCAGGATGTTCAGTGCGATCTCGTTGGGCGTCTTCTGCCGGTTGGCACCCTCGACGAGCGCGATCATCCGGTCGATGAAGCTCTCGCCGGGCTTCTGGGTGATCCGCACGACGATTCGGTCGCTCAGCACGGTGGTGCCGCCGGTGACCGCCGAGCGGTCGCCGCCGGACTCGCGGATCACCGGCGCCGACTCCCCGGTGATGGCCGATTCATCCACGGAGGCAATGCCTTCGACCACATCGCCATCGCCCGGTATCACCTGCCCGGCCTCGACCACGACGACGTCACCCTGCTGCAGCAGCGGCGCGGCGACCTCCTCCTCGACGGCCGGCGCCCCGGGTTGCCAATTCCTCAGCCGCCGGGCCAGCGTCTGCGTCTTGGCCCGGCGCAGGGTCTCGGCCTGAGCCTTGCCGCGGCCTTCCGCCACGGCCTCTGCGAGGTTCGCGAAAAACACTGTCAGCCATAGCCAGATCACCGTCAACCAGGCGAACCAGGTCGGGTCGATGATCGCCAGCGCGGTGCTCCAGGTGGCGCCGATCTCGACGATGAACATCACCGGAGTGCGCCACAGGGTGCGCGGGTCGAGTTTGCGCAGCGCGTCAGGCGCGGAGCGCCACAGCATCTTCGGGTCCAGCAAGCCGCCTTGCACCCGTTTGTTGTTCATGGCAGAGCTGGGCTGCGACTGCTCAGCCGGGTCGACGGTGGGCGCGGTCATCAGTGGATTCCTTCAGCGAGGGGTCCGAGTGCCAGCATGGGCAGGAAGGTCAGGGCCACCAGGATCAGCGTCACCCCGGCGACCATGCCGACGAACTGTGGCCGGTGGGTCGGCAGCGTGCCCGCGGATTCCGGTGTCTGCCCCTGCCTGGACAGCGAACCGGCCAGGGCGAGCACGAGCACGATCGGCAGGAACCGACCGAAGACCATGGCGAGCCCCAGGGCGGTGTTGTACCAGTTGGTGTTGACGCTGATGCCGGCGAATGCGGACCCGTTGTTGTTGGCCGCGGAGGTGAATGCGTAGAGCACCTCCGACAGTCCATGCGGGCCGGCGTTGAGCATGCCCGCCCGTTCGCCGGGCAGCGCCATCGCGATCGCGGTACCGGTCAGCACGATCAGCGGCGTAACCAGGAAATAGCTTGCGGCAAGCTTGATTTCACGGGGAGTGATCTTCTTACCGAGGTATTCGGGGGTGCGCCCGACCATCAGCCCGGCGACGAACACGGTGATCACCGCCAGGATGAGTATGCCGTAGAGGCCAGAGCCGGTGCCGCCGGGCGCGACCTCGCCGAGCTGCATGTTGAACATGGTCATCATGCCGCCGAGGCTGGTGTAGCTGTCGTGGACGGAGTCGACGGCGCCCGTGGAGGTGAGCGTCGTCGAGGCGGCGAAGACCGCGGAGTTGGCGACGCCGAACCGCTGCTCTACCCCTTCCATTGCCGAGCCGACCGCGGTCGGCACCGTGCCGTGGTGCTGCAGCTGGAACCACATCATGAAGGTCACACTGATCGCGTACAACGAGGCCATCACGGATGCGATCGCGTAGCCCTGCTTCGTGCTGCCCACCATGCGCCCGAACGTGCGCGGCAACGAGAAGCTGATCACCAGCAGCAAAAAGATCTCCAGCCAGTTGGTCCACCTGGTCGGGTTCTCGAACGGGTGGGCGGAGTTGGCGTTGTAGAAGCCGCCCCCGTTGGTGCCCAGCTCTTTGATCGCTTCCTGGCTGGCCACCGGACCACCGGTGATCGTCTGCCGCGCCCCGTTGAGGGTGGTGACGACCTGATCGTTCAGATGGAAATTCTGAATCGCCCCGCCCGCGATCAGCACGACCGCGCCCAGGGCCGCGATGGGCAACAGGATGCGCATTGTCCCGCGCACCAGGTCGACCCAGAAGTTGCCCAGCGCGCCGGTGCGGGTACGGGCGAACCCGCGCACCAGCGCGATCGCGACCGCCATGCCTACGGCGGCGGAAACGAAGTTCTGCACCGCCAGCCCGGCCATCTGCACCAGGTGGCCCTGCGTGGACTCGCCGGAGTAAGCCTGCCAGTTGGTGTTGGTGACGAAGCTGACCGCGGTGTTCCACGCCAGCCCCGGGGTCATCTGGGTGGCCGGATCATGCAGGTGCAGCGGCAATTTGCCCTGCACCAGCTGGAACACGAACAGGACGAGGATGCTGGTCGACGAGAACGCCAAGACGCTGCGCGCGTAGGCGCCCCACGTCTGCTCCGAGCGTGCGTCGACGCCGATCAACCGATAGACGGCCCGCTCTACGGCATTGTCCTCCTCGGCGGTGTAGACCCGATACATGTAGTCGCCCAACGGCACGTGCACGGCGACCAGCGCCAGGGCGAGAACCGCGAGGAAGACCAGCCCGGCCGTCGTCGGGCTCATCAAAACCTCTCCGGGAAGAGCAGTGCGCAACCGAGGAACAGCGCGAGAAGGACGGAAAGCGCCAAACCGACGATGTTTTCGTAACTCACAGCCGCTCGACCAACTTCTGCACCAAGCCCAGCACGGCGAACACCGCCACCGTGAGCACGACGAAGGCCACTACGTCCATCTCGACGTCCATCTCGAGCCCATCTTCTCTCCATTCCGGCCGTGCATACAAAAGGGCCTCATCGAGTCAGCAACGGCGCGGTTCTCGGAGGCAAGATCAGCTTGAAATTAGCTGGCACCGCGGGGCAAGGGCCTTTGGTTGACATTTTTCTAACGGCACCGCGGGCCAACCTTTACGGTTTCTTAGCGCCCCGGCGCCGGCGTGCATACGCGCGTCATTCGTCGTCGGCGCCCGGACCGTCGATGATCGGCAGCCGGACCCGGAAAACCGTTCTCCCCTCGGTGGATTCGGCGGTGACGGAGCCGTGGTGGGCCTTGACGATCGAACTGACGATGGCCAGACCCAGCCCGGTGCCGGTCCCATTCAGCCTCGAGTTGTCGGCGCGGGCGAACCGTTCGAACAAGCGGGGGAGCAGCTCCGGGTCGATGCCCGGTCCGTCGTCGGTGACGGTCAGTTCCGCGCACGGCGCCTCGGGACCGTCGCGGCGGCAGGTAATCGCGGTCGTGACGGTGACCCCGGGCGGGTTGTGCACCCGAGCATTGTTGAGCAGGTTGCTGACCAGCTGGTGCAACCGCGCGTGGTCGCCGCGCACCCACACCGGTTCCTCGGGCAGCTCCTTCACCCAATGGTGTGTCGGCGCCGCGACCGCCGCGTCGTTGACGGCGTTACCGACGAGCTCGGCAAGGTCGACGTCCTCGCTTTGCAGGTCTTGCCCCTCGCCCAGGCGGGACAGCAGCAGCAGCTCGTCGACGAGCAGCGTCATGCGCCGCGCTTCTGACTCGATGCGGGCCAGCGCATACTCGGTGGTCGGCGGCAACTCCAAACTGTCCTGGCGGGTGAGTTCGGCGTAGCCCTGAATCGCCGCGAGCGGGGTTCGCAGCTCGTGGCTGGCGTCGGTGATGAATTGCCGTGTCCGTAGGTCGGATTCGGCGCGCTGCGCCAGCGCACTATCGACGTTGTCCAGCAACCGGTTCAAGGTGTGGCCGACGATGCCGACCTCGTTCTGTTGGTTGGTGTCACGCGGCCGCACCCGGACACTGATTCGGTGGTCGTCGTCGGCCAGCGGCATCGCGGCGACTTCCGCCGCGGTAGCGGCCAACCGGCGCAACGGCCGCAGGGTATAGCCGACGACCCACACCGTGAGCCCGGCGGTGACCGTCAGCGCCGCCGCGATGAGCAGCGTGGTGGTGATCTGTTTGCGGGTGATGATTTGGTCGGCGAGGTTCAGCGATACGCCGGCGATCAGCACGTCCGATCCGTCGACGTGGCTCTTGAGCCGGTAAAACCCAAGGCTGCCCAGGTTCTCGGTCCGCGGCGGCCCGTTTGTCCACGACTGCTCCTCGATGGCGCGGACGACGTCGGCGGGCGCGGGCCGCGCTTCGGCTTCTGAGAACACCGCCGACCCGATCACGGTGCCCTCGTGCAGCACGAGGATCAGGTTTCCCGGCGTCTGATCGGTGAACTGCAGCATCGCCTCCGGCAGCGGCTTGGCGCCACCGCCCGGATCGTGTTCTCCCCGAACGTATTTGTGGTAGGAGTGGCCCAACGCGTCCAAGGACTCGGCGACATCGGCGTCGCTCATCGCAGTGACGTAGCCGCGCAGGCTCAGCACGGAGACGATCCCTACCGTCATCAGCACCACACTTACGACCGCGAGGACGCCCAACAACAGCTGGCGGCGTAACGAACGGGGCAGCCACCGCGGAAGATCGCCGGACAGGGCGTCCCGCTCCCGCTCCCGGGTCATTCCGGGGACCGCAACATGTATCCAACTCCGCGCACCGTGTGAATCATCGGTTCCCGTCCGGAGTCGATCTTCTTCCTCAGGTAGGAGATGTAGAGGTCCACGATGCTGGTGCGCCCGGCGAAGTCGTAGTTCCACACGCGGTCGAGGATCTCGCTGCGGCTCAGCGCGCGACGGGGATTTCGCATCAGGAACCGCAACAATTCGAACTCGGTTGAGGAGAGCGATATCTGCGTGCCGCCCCGCGTCACCTCGCGACTGGCGGTGTCCAGCCGCAGGTCACCGACGTTGAGGGTTTCAGCCGCGGGCGGCGCCTGCTGACCGGAACGGCGCAGCAGCCCGCGCAGCCGTGCGACGAGCTCTTCCAGGCTGAACGGCTTGGTCATGTAGTCATCGGCGCCCGCCGTCAGTCCCGTGACCCGGTCCATCACCGAATCCCGCGCGGTAAGGAAGAGCGTCGGGGTGTAGGCGTCGGATTGGCGGACCCGTTCCAGGATCCGCAGCCCGTCGACGTCGGGCAGCATGATGTCGAGCACCAGCACGTCTGGACTGACCTTGTCGAACTTAGCCATGGCCTCGCGTCCGTTGTGGGCGATGTCGACAACCCAGCCCTCGTAGTGCAGCGCCATCTTGACCAGGTTGGTCAGCGCCGGCTCGTCGTCGACCAAAAGGACCCTGATCGGCGAGCCATCGGCACGATAAATCCTGGGCAGCTGCCCGAGGATGGCCTGGCGGGGCCGCTGGCCACCCGCGTAGTCCGACATTGCGGTCATGTTCCTCCATTCTGGCAAGATCCACACCCGACTGTCACGGAGTTCATAGAGTTCTCAAATGTGCGCGGGTGGCGGCGCCCGTGTAGGCCCGGCCCGAATGCGACTTCTCTATGTGTCCGGTGGGACCACTTGCGGCGCGCCGGTTCGTCAAAAGCGTTGAATCTCAATGCCGTTGGCTTATCCCCGCGCGTCGGTTCCAGGCGACATATCCCGAAACCGAGGCATCCGAGCGGATTTGGTCCACTTGCGATGCGCCGAATGGCCGCGGTTGGGGTCGCGGCCGAAATACGTACGCTCGGCCGCGGCGGACAACGAAGTCCGGCTCGCGCGATCGATCACCAAAGTCGGCCTCTTTGGCCATGTTTCGCGGCGGGCGCGGCTCGGGAGAGAGCCCGCCCTCCACGAGTCCGCTGCCCACCGCCCTCGATACCAAGGCCATGCCGGGCGGGTGGGGCGGGGGCGCCGTCGCCTGCGGCGGCCAGTGACGTCTGCGAGTTGCCGCTGGGCGGCATGGTCGACCGCGAGTCCGACCGCGCGGTGCACCGGGTCGGGTTCCGCCCCTCACTCATCCCGCGTTCGCCAGTGGCCGGATAAGCGAAAATCGAAAGGGCCCGCACACCGTGGTGTGCGGGCCCTTCGAGTGAAGAAGCGGTGTCAGGCCCAGCTGGACCCAACGGCGCTGTCGGTGCTGGCCATGTTGTTGCCGGCGCTTTGCACCTTCTGCCCGTGGGCGTTGGCCTGCTCGTAGATCACCTGGAAGTTGCGACCCAACTGGGTGATGAACTCCTGGCAGGCCACCGAACCCGCGCCGCCCCAGAAGTCACCCGCAGCAAGCACATCACGAACGATGGCCTGGTGCTCAGCCTCCAAAGACGCGGCCTGGGCGCGGATCAGGGCACCGTGGGCGTCGACATCGCCGAACTGGTAGTTAATGGTCATTGCTTAGCTCCTTAAAAGTGTTGGAAGACAGCGGCTTCGGCTACTAGCTGCCCAAGATCTGCTGCGAGGCCTGCTCTTGCTGTTCGTAGTTGTTCGCGTCGCGGATCAGCCCGTCGCGCACCCCGTGGAGCATGTTGACGATGTTGCGGAAGGCCTGGTTGACCTGACCCATGGTGTCGTACGAGGTCGCCTGCGCCTGGCCGCTCCAGCCCGAGCCGGCGATGTTCATCGAGGACGCCCACATCTTGCGGGCCTCGTCCTCAACGGTCTGGGCGTGCACCTCGAAGCGGCCCGCCATCGCCCGCATCTCGTGCGGGTCAGTCATAAAACGAGTTGCCATGTTTCTTTCTCCTTGTCTTTCAAGCCTTCAAACTCGAAGTCTTAACAGTTCCAATTGATGCGGTGGTGGCCGCGTTGTGGACAGATTACGGCCTACCGGTTAACTCATCGCCTCAAACGGGTGACATGTACCCCCTTATTTCCCGTACCGGTATTCCGACATCAGACGACAACCTGCTTGGGCATGACGATCGGCTTGAAGCCGTATCGCGGCCCGGCGCCGTAGGCACCGGCGCCCTTGGCCGCGCCCGCCATGCCGGGCATGCCGGGCATCGCGGCGACGGGCTCCGCTTCCGCCGCGGCCGTCCAGCCCGAGCCTTCGAGCGGGGCGGTGGAGGAAGCCAGCGACGTCGCCGGGGCGGCCGCATTCCAGCCAGCCGGCACCGAGAGCCCGCCGACCGCGGAGGCCTCGCCCAGGGCGGCCGACGCTCCCGCGCCGGACACCGAGCCGACCATGGTGCCCTGCACCATCCCACCGGCGAGCGGCGTGACCGAGTCGGTGAGCGCGAACGGGATCGACGGCACGGAGCCGAGGGTGTGGCCCAGCGACACGGCCGTGGGGATGGTGTTGCAGACCCACCAGGCTGCGGTGTTGACGGCGCCGTTGATGCCGTTGAGCACCGACGGTGTCCCGAGGAAGTTGTCGACCGAGGACAAGATTCCCGTGGTCTGGAAGGGCAGGGTCGGGGCGGTTATGGCCGCATTGGAGATGGGGGCCGCCAGTGCCTGGACCGTGCCGCCGGACGAGTCCGCGGCGAGCGCGGCGCTGTCGGCGGCCGCGGCTGCCCCGGGGTTGGTGGTCGACGTCAGCGGTGTCACGGGAGTCAGCACCCCCGCCGCCGCCGACGCCGCCTGGTAGGCGGCCATCATCGCGGCGTCCTGAGCCCACATCGCGGCGTACTGCGCTTCGGTCGCGGCGATCGCGGCCGAATTGACGCCGAGGACGTTGGTCGCGACGAGTGTCGCGAGCAACGACCGGTTGGCCGCGATCACCGGCGGGGGAACCGTCGCCGCAAAGGCGGCCTCGTACGCGGCCGCCGACGCCGTGGCTTGCGCGCTGGCCTGCTCGAGCGTGGTTGCCGTCTCGGTGAGATATGTGATGATCGGCTGGGCCGCGGCCGCGGCCGCCACCGACCCGCCGCCGGTCCAGTTTTCGGTGGTGAGCAGCGAGATGATCGACTCCCACTGGCTTGCGGTGGCGCTCACCTCGGCGGCCAGGTTGGCGTATGAGGCCGCGGCGGCCATGAGCGGGCCGGCGCCCGCGCCCGAGTACAAAAGCGCGGAGGTGATCTCCGGCGGAACTGCTGCAAAGTCAAGAACCATTTGTGTTTCCCGCTCCTTTGTCTTTAGAAATTTGAGGTTTTCGAGGGCACGAGGACTAGACGGTCGCCGGTTTCGGCATGACGATCGGCTTGACGCCGTAGCGCGGGGCGCCGAAGCCGGCGCTGTTGCGCGCCGCTCCGCCCATGCCCGGCATGCCCGGGATGATGGTCCCCGCGCCGGCCTGCGGTGCGGCGGCGGTCCAGCCCACGGTCTGCAGCGGTGCGGCGCTGGTACCAACCACCGGGGTGGCGGGAGCGGCCCACGTCGGCGGCACCGACAGTTTGCTGACCATCGTGGCCGAGCCCATCGAGGCCATCGGCGCCGCGCCCATGCCGGCCATGCCGCCGCCGGCCATCGGGGCGGTCGTGTCGGCGAGGCCCGCCGCCCCGGCGGCCGAGCCCGCGGCGTCGGCGGCGGAGGTGTCGAGCAGACCGCCACCGGCCAGGCCGATCAGGTCCGAACCGGCGGAAGCCCAGTTGCCGAAGCCGATGTTGCCGATGTTGGCGCCGTTGCTCGACAGGCCGAAGATCCCGCCCAGCATGTTCGGGTTGGTGCCGTTGCCCGTGCTACCCAGCAGCCATGCCAGGTAGTCGAGTGGAGTGTTCGACGGCGTCGTAGCGGCGGCGGCGAGCGGGGAAGCGGCGCTCGACAGCGCGGCCTGGCTCGCGTTGATGGCCTCGGTGTCGCCGTAGCTGCCGGAGCTGATGCCGAGGGTCTGCGCGTAGTTGTCCAGCAACGCCTGCGCCTCGGTGGCGATCGCCTGGTATTGGGTGCCGTACGTCGAGAAGATCGCCGCCTGCTGGGCCGACACCGGATCGGCGGCGGCGGGAGCGATGACCGTGGTCGCCGCCGCGGCGCCCGCGTTCTGCGCCGCCAGGTTGGTGTTGATCCCCGACAGCAGCTGCTCGGCAGCGAGCATCTCTTCGGTCTGTGTTGTCAGAAATGCCATCGATTGCTCCTATATGTTGGAACGAGCCGACCCCCATGCGGTGGATCGACCTGTGTGTTCGCGTAACGGCCCCTGTGCGCTGGCGTAACACTAACGACCCACGACTCCACGGTCTCGGCCGAAAGCGTCAGCGTGACAGCCGTTTACGGCGTTTTAACGATGAGGTCGGCAGTTTTAACACGGTCTTGCGGGATGACATAGCCGTGTCATCTGTCATCTGCCGGAAAGCCGTGGTTAATGCGCGCGGGCGCGGATCCTAGCCAATCGCCGGTCGCGCCGCATGTGGGAAATTTCGCTTCTTTGGACGGGATGCGATGTCCCGGCTTCGGCGTTCGCAAGCTAGATTCGCGGCCGGGCCCCCATAGCCCAATTGGCAGAGGCAGCGGACTTAAAATCCGCCCAGTGTCGGTTCGAGTCCGACTGGGGGCACCAGCACCACGCGTCTATGGGCACCGTCGGTCGGCCTGTTGCCGCCGGCATTGGTTCGGGCGCGGACCCCCCGGCACAGTAGGTTGGTCGCACCGTCCGATCTTCGAAGGAGCCGTGCCGACGTGACCGAGGATCCGCGGACTGACGCCGTCTCCCGGCAGTACGACCGATGGGAGTATCCGCCTCCGGTCCAAGACCTCGAGGCGTGGGCGGCCAACGGGCATTGGGATTGGTTCGACCCCTCCTGGAGCCATCGGATCTTCTGGCCGGACCGGGAGTACAGATCGGGCCTCGACATCCTGATCGCCGGATGCGGCACGTCCCAAGCGGCGGCCTGTGCCTTCATGAACCAAGGCGCGAGGGTCGTGGCTATCGACGTCAGCCGCTCGGCGCTGAAGCACGAGCAGTATCTGAAAGGCAAGCACGGGCTCGACAACCTCGAGCTGCACTTTCTTCCGATCGAAGAGGTGCGCGCGCTTGGGCAGGATTTTGACCTCATCGTTTGCAGTGGCGTCTTGCACCACATGGCCGATCCGCTGACCGGACTGACAGCTCTCGGCGAGTGTCTGCGATCGGACGGCGTGCTGGCCGCGATGCTCTACGCGAAGTATGGGCGAATAGGGGTGGAAATCCTCGAATCCGTGTTTCATGACCTGGGACTGTCACAGGACGAAGTGTCGGTCCAATTGGTCAAAGACGCGATCGCGGTGCTACCGGCGGACCACCCCGCCAACAGCTATGTGAGGGTCGCGCGCGACCTGCTCTCGGACGGCGGCCTTGTCGACACGTTCCTGCACGCCCGCCAACGAAGCTATACCGTCGGGGAATGCCTGGACCTCGTCGATGCGGCCGGGTTGGCTTTTCAGGGGTGGTTCCATAAGACGCCTTATTACCCGCACGACCTGTTCCCGCCGGGAAGCGGACTTCCGTCGGTGTTGAGCGAACTGCCTGACGCAAAACTCTGGTCAGTGATGGAGCGCCTGCAAACGACGAATGCCACCCACTATTTCCTAGCCTGCCGCCCCGAGCGGCCCAAGGAGCAGTACACCGTTGATTTCTCGGACCCGGGAGCGCTCGATTACGTTCCGCTGGTGCGAACCGCGTGCCGGCTGTC
Source organism: Mycobacterium sp. E1747 (assembly GCF_001667775.1). Taxonomy (GTDB): domain Bacteria; phylum Actinomycetota; class Actinomycetes; order Mycobacteriales; family Mycobacteriaceae; genus Mycobacterium. The sequence continues at coordinate 73,763 of NZ_LZJI01000197.1, read as the reverse complement.
CGGCGACGAGATATTTCTGCGCGGCGTGCAATTGAAGCTCAACCCGGCCCAACTGCCCTTCGTCCAGCGCGTCGACGGCCGCCGGACCATTCGTGAGATTTGTGAATCCGTGGCACAGCTCAACGACTTTGCCCGGCGCGACGATGCGCAGATTCAGCAATTCGGGCACAAGCTGTTCGAGGCGCTGTGGCGGTTGGACTTTCTGGCGATGGCGTTGAAGACGCAATCCGCCGATTAACCGAGCTGGACCCACGATCGGCACGGCGGCGGACTCGATCCTTCCCAGTATCGGTTCGAGACCGACGATTCAGCGACCGAATTCGGGCCGTCTTGCTATTAGAGGTAGAGCCTTTATGCCCTGTCTGGCGGATAGGGCCGGCGCGCAGGATCACCGTTCAGGGGGTTCTGAGGAGGACAGCGGTGATCAAGCAAGCCATGGTGTGCGCGGCGGCAGTTCTTACCATCGCCGGCTGCTCAACTCGCACATCCACCGGCGGCGCAGGCCCCACCACCACAACGTCGCACGCGCAGGCTGTGCGCGGATGGGTCGAACAGACCAAGGACCACATGCAAGACCTTGGGATCGCCATGGGCAAGGCGACCTTCGCCATCGGGGAGCATGACTACGCCGCACTCGGGGCTGCCTGCCACGAGGGCCATGACGCGGCGAGCTTCCTCCAAGGCCACTTGCCGTCCCCTGACAAAGAACTCACCGACGCGCTGCAAGCCAGCCTCGACGACTTCGATGCCGCGTCCCACTTTTGCGTCGCCGCGGTCGAGGACAAGGACGCCAACGAGGCGCGCCACGCGGGCGAATTCATGAACTCCGCCGAAGCGCACCTCACCACGGCGACCGGCATCCGGGATCGCATCGTCAACGGGCCGGCCTAGGTCGGAATAGCGACCAAGGGTCCGATCCGCGAGGACCTTGGCCCCTAACGGCATTCGGCGGCGGGGTTGACAGTGAAAGATCAGACGAATTCGTAGACGACCGAGAGAGGCATATCACCGGTATGAACGTCCGTGCGGGCAAGTGGCCGACGGTCTGTGCCGTCCTACTGTCGGTTGTCGCGCTCCTTCCCGCAGCGTCGGCATCGGCGTCGGCCGATCCTGCCGACGACGCGTTCATCGCGTCGCTCGCGAACTACGGCATCGAAGTCCGCGACAGCGACACCGCGATCGCGATGGCCCACCGGGTGTGCACCGGATTCGACAACAATGCGAACGCAAGCGTGCTGGCGTTGAAGGTGAAGCGCGACACCGATCTCTCGATGAAGGAAGCCAGCTACTTCGTCGGCCTGTCCGTGGCCGCCTACTGCCCGCAATACCGGGGGCTTATCGACAGTTCGCTGATCTGGCTGATCCCCGGGCCCCCGCTGATGTGAGCGCGGACGTCAGGCGAGCCGAAAGGCGGCGGGCACAGTAAGTTGGTCGCGACCGCCACCGCGAAGGAGCCGCGCTGAAGTGACCGACGATCCGCGGGGCGACGGCGTCTCCCGCCAATACGATCGGTGGGAGTATCCGCCCCCGGTAACCGATCTGGCGGCGTGGACCAAGACCCACTGGGATTGGTTCGACCCGTTCTGGGCGCACCGGGTGTTGTGGCCGAACCGCGAGTACAAACCGGACTCCGACATTCTCATCGCGGGCTGCGGAACGTTCCAGGCCGCCCTTTTCGCGTTCATGAACCGCACCGCCAAGATCGTCGCGATCGACGTCAGCCGGTCGGCGTTGAAGCACGAGCAGTATCTGATCGACAAACACGGCCTGGACAACTTGGAATTGCACCTGCTGCCCATTGAAGAGGTGGCGACTCTTTCGCGCGACTTCGATCTCATCGTGTCCACCGGCGTCCTGCACCACATGGCTGATCCGTTGACCGGGCTCAAGGCGCTTGGCGGTTGCCTGCGCGCGGACGGAGCGCTGGGCGTCATGCTGTACGCGAAGTACGGCCGGATCGGCGTCGAGATGCTCGAATCGGCCTTCCGCGACCTCGGACTGGGGCAGGATGACGCGTCGGTCCAAATGGTCAAAGAGGCGGTCGCGGTGCTGCCCGCGGATCATCCCGTCCGCTCGTACCTCAAGGGTGCGCGCGATCTGGTGTCCGACGGCGCCTTGGTCGACACGTTCCTGCACAGTCGGCAGCGCAGCTACACCGTTGCCGAATGCCTGGACCTGGTCGGCGCCGCGGGACTGGCCTTTCAGGGCTGGTTTCACAAGACGCCGTACTACCCGCACGACATCGTCGCGCCGGCGAGCGGGTTCCAGGCGCTGCTGAACCAGCTGCCCGAGGTCGAGTTGTGGTCGGTGATGGAACGCCTGCAGCCGGCGAACGCCACCCACTTCTTCATGGCCTGCCGCCCCGAACGCCCGAAAGAGCACTACGCGATCGATTTTTCGACGCCCCAGGCGCTCGACTATGTTCCGCTGTTGCGGACGGCCTGCCTGCTGTCCGGGGACGACATTCACCTGCCCGGTTCCAAGCTGAAGCTCAACCCCGCCCAGCTGCCGTTCGTCCAGCAGGTCGACGGCCGGCAGACGATTCGGGAGATCATCGACCACGTCGCCCGGCGCGGTGACATCGGCCCCGAAAACGCTGGCCTGGTACGGGAATTCGGACGAAAGCTGTTCGAGTCGCTGTGGCGCCTCGACTTTCTGGCGATGGGGCTGAACACCTCTTAGCGGCCTTCGCCGTCAGAAGGCCTGACGCAACGCGGCATTGGCTTGCGGGGGTCGGCGACCGAAGAAGCCCATGTGGGATGGCCCTCGGCCGCGGACCAAATTTTCGACCCGGCCACCAGGGCCCGCGGAAATCGTCACTCCTACACTGACCCTCGTGGGCATGCTGTTTGGTCTTGCGCCGTGGATCGTCTATTGGGTGCTCGTCGGTAACGTCCCGTTGCCGGCCGCCGCGCTGGTCGGGCTGGCGGTCGCGGCCGCCGCACTGGCGATCGGAATTCTCACCGGCAAGCCGGAGCGGACGCTCGAAATCGGTTGCGCCGCAGTATTTATGGTGTTGACGGGACTGACTTTCGCGCTCGGCGACTGGTTCTCCCAGCGGTGGATACTGCCGCTGAGCATCGCCGGATTTTCGGTGGTCGCACTGGTCGCCACGCTGACGGGTAAGCCGTTCGTGCGCGCGTTCCTCGCCGCGGAGCAGCCCGCGGACGTGCGCACGACCGAGCTGTTCGGGCGGGCCGTCAGCGTCCTGAGCTGGATCTGGGTGGGGAGCCTGGCCGTTATGACGGTGTCGTCGGCGATTCCACCGATCGTGCGGGGTGACGCCACCATCCTGGACACCAGGACTCCGTTGTCGTACGTCTGCTACTGGCTCATTCCCTTCACGGTGTTGGGCCTGGCGGCGCTGGCATCGCGGGTGCTGCCCGAGCGGTTGCTCGCCGGCATCGACGACGTGGCGCGGGAAACCTCGTTCGTCGCCTACGACGAGGCCACGATCGACGAGCTGTACTTCCTTGCCCAGGAGCACGCGAATCGAGAGGTCGGCCCGGGCAAGGAGGCCTACAACGTGAAGGTCGGGGGGATGGGCACCCCGTTGACCGGAGACGAGTCCCGCAAGTCGTGGCCGTCGACGTACAAGGTGCGCGACAAGCGGCGCTGACCGGGCGCAAAGGTGTTCCGATACGTTGGGTTCCGGCGCAGTGGGCCCGGACCGGCCCCATGCGCTCCGCGCCCGGTTGCGGCCAACGAGGGACAACCCAAGAGGAGTCGCGAATGAAGGCGATCAGCCCAGACGCCATTCGTGCGGAAACCATCACCATCACCGGCCTCGGCGGCGACGAGATCGAGGCATACCGCGCCTCGCCCCTTGCCGAAGGGACGCGCGGGGGAGTCGTGTGGATTCATCACATGCCCGGCTATGACCGCGAGACCAAAGAGTTCGTCCGGCGGCTCGCCGTCAGCGGCTACCACGCCGTGGCTCCGAACCTCTATTCGCGCGAGGCGCCGGGCGCCTCGCCGGACGACGCGGCGGCGGCGGCGCGTGCGGCGGGCGGCGTGCCCGACGAACGTCTGGTCGGTGACGTCGCGGGAGCGGTCGAGCACCTGCGCTCATTGCCAGGTGCCAACGGCAGGTTCGGCGTCATCGGGCACTGCTCGGGCGGGCGGCACGCGTACCTGGCGGCGTGTTCGCTGCCGTTCGATGCGGCAGTGGACTGCTACGGCGCCTTCATCGTCGAGGATCCGCCGGAGGGGATGCCCAAGGCTATGAAACCGATCCTGCAGCTGGCGCCGAATCTGAGTTGCCCGCTGCTGGGCCTGTTCGGGATCGAGGACCGATTCCCGGCGCCGGCCGCGGTCGCTGCGCTCGACGACGAACTGACGAGGCTGGACAAGCCGCACGAGTTCCACTCCTACGAGGGCGCGGGCCACTCGTTCTTCTCCGTCGATCGACCCGCCTACCGGCCCGAGGCGGCGGTCGACGGTTGGCGGCGCATCGACGACTTCTTCGCCACCCACCTGAAAGGCTAGGTCTCGCCGGTCATGTGCACTTATCTCACCGAACACGTCAGAATCGACGGCAGCGGCAAGGGCGCCACGGGGTGGTTCGGCGCCAGCCGCGCGACCGTGTACCTCGATCACCCGGTCCACGCCCCCTACGGCCACACGGTCAACATCGACGTGATCAATCCCGAGCTCGGCCCGTCGGCGCGGGTGGCGCTGGAGCTCACCGAGGAGAGCGCGCTGGCGCTGGCCGACGCCATCCGCAAAGCGATCGCCCACGCGCCGGCCGGGCTGGCAGCCAAGGATCAGAGATGACCGTCGAGCGTGATTACCCCGAGATGGCCGCCGCGCGCGGCAGGGTCGAGCCCGCACCGCGCCGGGTGCGGGGCTACCTCGGCGACGCGCTGGTCTTCGACACCACCTCCGCGCTTTACGTGTGGGAGGTCCCGTACTACCCGCAGTACTACATCCCGTTGTCCGATGTCCGCCCGGAGTTTCTGCGTGACGAGAACCATTCGCAGAAGGTGCAATTCGGCGCCTCACGGCTGTACTCCCTGCAGCGCTCCGGTCAGACCTATCCGTCCGCCGCGCGAGTGTTCGACGCTGACGGTGATGGCCCGGTGGCCGGCACGGTGCGATTCGAATGGAATCCGTTGCGCTGGTTCGAGGAAGACGAGCCGATCTACGGCCATCCGCGCAACCCGTATTCGCGGGTGGACGCCCTGCGGTCACACCGGCAAGTCCGGGTCGAGCTGGACGGAATTGTGCTGGCCGACACCAGGTCTCCCGTACTGCTATTCGAAACCGGTTTACCGACAAGGTATTACATTGACCCAACCGACGTTTACTTCGAGCATCTGCAGCCCAGCTCGACGCAGACGCTGTGTCCGTACAAAGGAGTGACGTCGGGATATTGGTCCGTGCGCTCCGGCGGTGCGCTGCATCCGGACCTGGCCTGGACCTATCACTACCCGTTGCCCGCGGTCGGCCAGATCGCCGGTTTGGTGGCGTTTTACAATGAAAAACTGGACATCGTCGTCGACGGTGCGGCGCTGCCCCGGCCGAAAACCCAATTCAGCTAACCAGCAAGGTGTGATCTTTACCTCTTCGCGGTGCAGACCCTGAGAATCTCTTAACCTGGACACCGCCACGGCGCTGACCGGGGACGTTAGCGGCGAAAGCGAAATCCGCCGGATGCGCGTTTGCATCGCTTTCGCTGGGGGTAAGCGACTGCCGTACAGCGTTATTGAAAGCCTGAGCAGAACCTGAGCGCGGGGAGTGACGTAGCTAACGTCGGGGGAATTCGACCCGCTTCGACGTGAATTTTGGCCGGTAGGATCGCAAAAACCAGTCGCGTCAGCGCCTTTCGGTGCTGAGATCTCCTGGATCCGGAGGCCGATCTGTCGCGCAAGTTCCGGCGATATTGCCTCCGCGCCGACAATGAGCAAAAGGCGGTGCAATGTGAGCGGTGTGAACGGCGGCAAGGCCTTCCCGGACTACGGAGAAGAGCGAAACCTTCGATTGGACGAGAGCTCGTTGGTCCGGATTCCGGTGCGAAACGGTCCGATCAGCGACGCCGGCGTAAGCCCCGACGGCAGCCGGCTGATAGTCGCCAACCACGGCGGCGACACGGTCTCGATCATCGACACCGATGGGCGGCGGGTGATGCAGACCGTCACCGGCCTCGACGAGGCCTTCACGATCGCACTCAGCGGTGGGAACGCCCCCCGCGCCTACATCAGCACCGCGTCGGCGGCATACGACTCCGTCGACGTCGTCGACCTCGCCACGATGGCCCGTGTCGCGACTTATCCGCTGGCCAACAGCGTGAGCGACCTCGCCGTCAGCGCCGACGGCAGGTTCGTCTACGCCGGGCGCAACGGCGCGCGGGGCGCCGACATCACCGTCCTGGACACCACCACGGATGACTTCGGGGTGATCGACCTGGCCACCGCCCCGGGGACCAACGTGGATTGTGTCCGCATCGGCCCCGACGGGGGTCAGCTCTACGCCGCCACCAACGGCCCGGCGGGCGGCCAACTGGTCGAAGTGGACACTCGGCTCTCGCGCATCACCGGAGGCTACGAGCTAGGGTTGCCCATCCGCGACGTCGCGCTGAGCGACGACGGCGGTGTGGCGTACGTGGCCAGTTGCGGCCCCGTGGTGGGCGCGGTTTTCGACGTCATCGACACCAAGTCCCGCAAGATCACGGGCACGCGCAAGCTCAGCGAGGTCGCCGGTCCGCTCACCCGCATGGCGCTCAGCCGTGACGGCCGCCGCGCTTATCTGGTCAGCGACGACCACGTGGCGGTGGTCTGCACGCGCACCCACGACGTCATCGGGGACTTCACGGCGGTGAAGCATCCCTCCTGCGTGGTGGAGAGCCCGGACGGCAGGTACCTCTACATCGGCGACCACTCCGGCGTGGTCACCGTGGCGCCGGTCGCCGCGGGACCGGCGGACGAGTCGACCACCCGGCTGCCGGCGCTGGCGCAGCGGGAACCCGTACTCGCCTAGGGTGTTTGCCGACGCCGGCGCCGAACGCGGGCTTAGGGTGGAGGCTGCCGGCGGCCCCTCGCCCCCGGCGCGGGATGCGGCCACCCCGTGTCTCGAGGGTTGACATCAGGCGATGCTGCGCCGAGATCCAAAGGCGGTACCTCAATGCACAGCACGATGCAGGACTTTCCGTTGACGATCACCGCGATCATGCGCCACGGGTGCGGCGTGCACGGCGCCCGCACGGTCACCACCGCCACCGATGACGGCTACCGGCGAATGACCTACCGCGAACTCGGTCGCGACGCCGCTCGGCTGGCGAACGGGTTGCGCCGCCTCGGCGTCAGCGGGGATCAGCGGGTGGCGACGTTCATGTGGAACAACGCCGAACACCTGACCACCTACCTGGCGGTGCCGTCGATGGGTGCCGTGCTGCACACCCTCAACATCCGCCTCTTCGCCGAGCAGATCTCCTACGTCGCCAACGAGGCGGAAGACCAGGTGGTGCTCGTCGACGCGTCGCTGACCAAGCTGCTCGCCCCGGTGCTGGGTGACCTCAAGACCGTGCACACCGTGATCGTCGTGGGGGAGGGCGACACCGCCCCGTTCGAGGGATCGGGCAAGACCGTGCTGCGGTATGCCGATGTGCTCGACGGTGAATCCCCCGACTTCGACTGGCCGGACCTCGACGAGAAGTCCGCGGCCGCAATGTGCTACACCAGCGGCACCACCGGCAACCCGAAAGGCGTGGTCTACAGCCATCGTTCGAGCTACCTGCACACGATGGCGGCCTGCACCACCAACGGCATCGGCGTCGGCGCCGTCGACAGCGTGCTGCCGATCGTGCCGATGTTCCACGCCAACGCGTGGGGCCTGCCTTACGCGGCCCTGATGGCCGGCTCCGATCTGGTGCTGCCCGACCGTCACCTCGATGCCCGGTCGCTGATCCGCATGGTCGAGGACCAGCGACCGACCGTGGCGGGCGCGGTGCCCACCATCTGGAACGACGTGTTGCATCGCCTGGAGGACGAGCCCGGCCACGACATGTCGTCGCTGCGGCTGGTGGTCTGCGGCGGATCGGCCGTTCCGCTGTCGCTGATGCGCACCTTCGAGGAGAATCACGGCGTTCAGATCCGGCAACTGTGGGGCATGACGGAGACGTCACCGATGGCCACCATGGCGTGGCCGCCCCCGGGCACTCCGCAGGATCAACACTGGGCGATCCGCGCAACGCAGGGGCAGCCGGTCTGCGGTGTCCAGATGCGGATCGTCGACGATGAGGGCAAGGTGCTGCCCAACGACGGCGAGGCCGTCGGCGAGGTGGAGGTCCGCGGCCCATGGATCGCCGGCTCCTACTACCTGACGCCCGACGACTCGAAGTTCGACTCCGGCTGGTTGCGCACCGGTGACGTGGGGCGAATCGACGAGCGCGGTTTCGTCACCCTGACCGACCGGGCCAAAGACGTCATCAAGTCCGGCGGCGAGTGGATCTCCTCCGTCGAGCTGGAGAACAGCTTGATCGGGCACCCGCACGTCGTCGAGGCCGCGGTGGTCGGCGTGCCCGACGAGCGCTGGCAGGAACGGCCGCTGGCCGTCGTGGTGGCCAAGGAAGGCACCACGGTCAGCGCCGAAGACCTGCGAAAGTTCCTCGCCGAGAGGGTGGTTCGCTGGTGGCTGCCCGAACGGTGGGCGTTCGTCGAGGAGATTCCGCGCACCAGCGTGGGCAAGTACGACAAGAAGGCCATCCGGGCGCGCTACGCCGAGCACGGCTACTGGGTGGTCGAGGCCCGCGACTGAGCGCGCGGGCTGACCCTGGGTACCGTCGAGGCCATGTGTCGACTATTCGGGTTGCACGCCGGGACGGACGTTTGCACCGCGACGTTTTGGTTGTTGGACGCCCCGGACAGTCTCGCCGAGCAGAGCAGGAGGAACCCGGACGGCACGGGCGTCGGCGTCTTCGACGAGCACGGCCGGCCGCAGCTGGACAAGCAACCCATGGCGGCCTGGGAGGACGCCGCGTTCGCCACCGAGGCCCATGACCTGACGGGCACGACGTTCGTCGCGCACGTGCGTTACGCGACGACCGGTTCGCTCGACGTCTGCAACACCCACCCGTTCCTGCAGGACGGCCGGATCTTCGCGCACAACGGAGTGCTCGAGGGGCTGGATGTCCTGGGCGACCGGCTGCGCGAGGTCGGCACCGACGACTTGGTTCTGGGCGACACCGATTCCGAGCGGGTGTTCGCGTTGATCACCGCCTCGATCCGGGCGCGCGACGGCGACGTCACCGCGGGCCTCACCGATGCCATGACATGGCTCGCGGCCAACGTGCCGATCTATGCGGTCAACGTGCTGCTGAGCACGGGCACCGACATGTGGGCGCTGCGCTACCCCGAAACCCACGAGCTCTACATCCTGGACCGGTCCGACGACGCCCCCGCCCAGGCCCCGACATTCGACCTGCGCACCAACCGGATTCACGCGCGGTCGGAACATCTGTGCACCCGACCGTCAGTGGTGTTCGCCACCGAACGCATGGACGACGACCCCCGCTGGCGCCTGCTGGAGCCGGGTGAGCTGGTGCACGTCGGGGCCGCGTTGCGCGTCGAGCGCCGGCTGATCCTGCCCGACCCGCCCGCACACCTGCTGCGCCGGACGGAGTTGAGCGCACGGGTCCAGGAGGCGCAACACGCCCTGCCGGGCGCGCGGCGCTAGCCGATGCCGGCCTGGCAGAGTGGGTGGGCGTGACAACCAGACGAGCGCTAGTGCTGGCCGGTGGCGGGATAGCGGGAATCGCCTGGGAGACAGGTGTTTTGCGTGGCATCGCCGATGAGTCATCGGCGGCGGCTGGGCTGTTACTGGATTCCGACGTGCTGGTGGGCACCTCCGCGGGTTCGACGGTCGCCGCGCAGATCGGGAGCGGCGCCCCGCTGGCTGAGCTGTTCGACCGGCAGGTCGCCGAGGCGTCGGCCGAGATCGACTCCGGCGTCGATGTCGAAACGATCACCGGAATGTTCCTGAGGGTCTTGGCGGAGCCTTACGCCGACCCGTCGGACCGGACCCGGCAGCAGATGCGGCGGATCGGTGCCGTGGCGCTTGCCACCGACACCGTTCCGCCGCCGGTACGCAGGCGGGTCATCGCGCAGCGTTTGCCATCCCACGACTGGCCCGACCGGGCGCTGCGGATCACCGCAATCGACGTTGCCACAGGTGAATTGGCCGTTTTCGATCGCCGGTCCGGTGTCGACCTCGTCGACGCGGTGGCGGCCAGTTGCGCGGTACCCGGGGCCTGGCCGCCCGTTGCCATCGCCGGCCGCCGGTATATGGACGGTGGGGTGGCCGGCTCGGTCAACATCGGTGTGGCCGCCGATTGCGACGCGGCGGTGGTGCTGGTGCCCTCGGGCGCGGACAGGCCGTCGCCGTTCGGCGCCGGCCCGGCCGCCGAGATCGCCGCCTTCACCGGTGCGACGTTCGCGGTGTTCGCCGACTCCGACTCGCTGGCGGCCTTCGGGCCCAATCCGCTGGATCCCGCCTGCCGCGTCGCGTCGGCGCTGGCCGGACGCGAGCAGGGCCGCCGCGAGGCCGCGGCCGTAGCGCGTTTCCTCGGGGTATAAACCGTTGCGGCAGAGCGGGTTTCAACCCTCGATCGTGGGCGGCGCGGCACGGTCGTTCTCGAAGGCGTCCAACGCCTCGTCCGCCAGCGCACGGCCGACGGCGATCACCTCCGCCGCCCGGTGAAAATCCAGGCCCCGGCAGATCGAGCGCGGCACTTCGATCAACAAGTCGGGCGGGTAGACGGCCAGCGTATGGCGCGCCAGCGCGGCCTGGGCGATGTCGATGGTCCGGTTCATTACCTCGAAGCTGCCCAGTTTCGGGACTTCCGCTGCGGCGTCGACCAATTCAGCGGCCACCTCGTCTTCGGTCGCGCTCTGCTCGACGTCGGGATCGTCCGGCCAGCTGTCCGCCTCGGCGGTGGATCCGCCGAACCTGCCAAGGACGGCCCGCGCCGTCGGCCGATCGAGCAGCGAGCGGGCGGCCGTGGTGTCGAGCAGCGCCGAGGTGCTGCGCACCATGCGGTTCAGCCACTCGGCCGTGACCCCCGAATCCGCGTCGCGGTTGGCGATCGCCTCGCTGCCGCTCAGGCTCACCGCGATGGTCACGTCGGCGTTGACCGCCGAAAGGGGCGCCATCGGCAGCGGGTCCAGGATGCCGCCGTCGGCCAGCAGACGACCGTTGACCTCGTGGGGGGCGATCACGCCGGGGATGGCGATGGAGGCGCGGATCGCGGTGTCGACCGGGCCGCGCTGAAACCACACCGACTTACCTGCCACCAGGTCGGTCGCCACCGCCGTAAAGGGGATGGGCAGCTGCTCGATGGCGACCGGGCCGAGGATGTCGCGCACCGCATCGAGGATCTTCTCCGCGCGCATCACCCCGGCCGCGCTGATCGAGAAGTCCAGCAGCCGCAGAATGGTGCGCTGCGTCAAGGACTTCGCCCAGTCGGCGAACTCGTCGCGGCGTCCGGCCGCTTCCAGGCCGCCGACCAGCGCGCCCATCGACGAGCCCGCGATCCCCGCGATCTCGTACTCCCGGGCGCGCAGCGCCTCGATCACCCCGATGTGGGCGTACCCGCGGGCCCCGCCGCTGCCTAGCGCCAACGCCACCCGGGTTGGTGACGATCGGCGTCCAACCGCTGTGGCGGGTCCGTCCGGCATCCCTTCATTTTGCGCGGCGCCGCCGGCCCGCACCCGCGGAGTCGGGGGTTTTTCCTTCCCGTGAATTCAATTGAACCGGGGTCCGGACGCGTCAGCCGCATTCGTCGTTGGCGGCGGCACGCGCGGCGGTGAGCACGGCCGCCTGCCGCGCCGGCGTCAGATCCGCCCAGCGGGCGTTCCAGCTCCCCGGTGTTCCCGTCGGCGCGGCTTGGAGCATCGCCAAGTAGGGCTCGAACAGCGACTGACCGGTCCTGGGCTGGGCATCCATCCAGACTTTCGCGGCGTGACAGGCCTGGTAATACTCTTCCTCGGTCGAATCCGCGGGCACGTCGATCCTGGTCGTCACGCCCGCCGGCGAGCGCCCGACGGCGCCCGGGGGAGCCCCGGCGGGGCCGGTGGGGATGCCCGCCGGGCGGGTCGACGAGGACGCGGGCCTGCCGCTCGGGTGGTCGGCGGAGCATCCCGCGGCCGCGAACAAACTGGCCGCCACGGCGAGCGTGCCGCACAGCAGGGGTCGATGAGTGCACCGGCGCACGCTGACAATCTATGCAACACTGGCGGCCGTGATGGAGCGCTTCGGATTTTGCGAGTGTTGTCGGCCGTAACACGCCGCCGCCCGCCCGATCCGTTTCCTCTGGAGCTCCCCGATGTCAGTGCCCCTCGCTGCCCCCGCTGCGTTGCGCCCCCGCCACGTCCCGTCCCCGTCCTCGGGACCGACCCGCCTGCGGGTGCCCGACCTCATGCACGCCACCGACCAGGCCGCCGACGACGTGCTGAGCGGGCGTTGCGACCACCTGCTGCCCCCGGGGGGGATACCCGAGACGCGGCGCTGGTTCACGCGCATCCACGGCGACGAGGAACTGGACGTCTGGCTGATCAGCTGGGTGCCCGGTCACCACACCGAACTGCACGATCACGGTGGATCGCTGGGCGCGCTGACGGTGGTGTCCGGCTCGCTCAACGAATTCCGTTGGGACGGCCGCGAACTGCGCCAGCGTCGGCTGGACGCCGGCGATCAGGCCGGGTTCCCGCTGGGCTGGGTGCACGACGTGGTGTGGGCGCCCCGGCCGGTGGCCGTGCCGGTCACGGGCCTGGCGGGCGCCAACCGCGCGCCGGTGCGTCCCTCGCTCAGCGTGCACGCCTATTCACCGCCGCTGACCGCGATGTCCTACTACGAGGTCACCGGCCGAAACCGGTTGCGCCGCCAACGCACCGAGCTGACCGATCAACCGGAAGGACCGTGATGAGCCGCATCGACGTCGTGTTGAGATCCGCCCGGCGCCGCTTCCGTCGTCTTCCCGCCGCCGAAGTGCCCGATGCGCTGCGGCGCGGGGCGGTGCTCGTCGACATCAGACCGCAGGCCCAACGGTTCCGTGAGGGCGAGATCCCCGGCGCGCTGGTGATCGAACGCAACGTCTTGGAGTGGCGCTGCGACCCGACCAGCGACGCCAAGCTGCCCGAGGCCGTCGGCGATGACGTCGAATGGGTGATCGTGTGCTCGGAGGGGTACACCTCGAGCCTCGCGGCCGCCGCGCTGCTCGACATCGGCCTGCACCGCGCCACCGACGTCATCGGCGGGTACCACGCCCTCGCGGGTTCGGGTGTGCTGGACCAGCTTTCCGCGGCCGGCGCGGTTGACGCCGGGCCGGGACGGTTCGCCGACTCCGGGCGCCGCTGGCTGTAGCTAGCCGGTGGAGGTGGCGTCCGAATGGAGCAGCGGCCGCAGCTTGTCGGTCTTCTCCTGCGACCAGCCGGGCGGTGACAGCACGGCGGCCCAGCCGTCGGCCGCGTCGGCGACGTAGTGGTGCCCATGCCCCTCGGGAACATCGACCGCCACCGCCATGTCCGCCGTAACCTGCAGGAACGTCACCACCGGGATCCAGCGGGTATCGGACAGCACGTCGTAGCCCCGCCGCTCCCGCAGCCAGTCCGGTTCGCTGAACAGCAGGTCGGGCGACCACCAGGCGATCGGGTCCGAGGCGTGTTGCAGGTAGACCACCCGCGGGTGGTCCCACGCCGAGTTCGGGCGGCCCAAATTGCTTGGGCGAGCGACGAATCGGACGTTCTTGCCGGCATCATAGATCGGCAGCCACTCCGGGGAACCGGCGTCGCGGGTCGACGTCAGGTCCGTCCAGATGGTGTTCTGGAACGTCGGTCCACTGAACAGGGCGCCGTCGGTGCGGGCGAGGACGTTGTTGAGGCTCATGAACGGCGCCTCGCCGCCGAACGATCCCAGGCTTTCGCCGAACACGACGAGCTTGGGACGTTGCGCTTCGGGCATCTGGCGGATGAGTCGGTCGACGGCCTCGAACAACGCCTGCCCGGCGTGGCGGGCGTTCTCCTTGTCCACCAGGAAGGACAGCCAGCTCGGCAGGAAGGAGTACTGCATGCTGACGATCGCGGTGTTGCCGTTGTACATGTACTCGAGCGCGTCGGCTTCGGCCTCGTTGATCCAGCCGGTGCCGGTGGTCGTCGCGACCGCGACGACGGCACGTTGCAGCCCGCCGGTGCGCTGCAGCTCGCGGGCCGCGAGCTCGGCGGTCGCCGTGATGCCGTCCGCGGAGTTCAGCCCGGCGTAGGCCCGGATCGGTTCGGTCGCCGGGGCGCCGTTGAAGGCGGTGAGTTGGTCGGCTCTCGGCCCCGCTTCGACGAAGATGCGGCCTTGGTGCCCAAGGGATTCCCACGACACCAGCGATTCGGGTCCGCCGGATCGCAGCGGCGTCTTGGGCGGCGCGGTGTCGGGGTTCATCTCGTTGTTCGCCGACGCGAAGGTGTTGTTCATGGTGCGCATGGCAAACTTGAGCACCACGCCGTTGAGCAGGGTGATGGTGAGCGCCACGAGCAGCGCGACCACGATGGTCGCCGACAGCCGGAACGGCGCGATGCGGTCGACCTGACCGACCAGGAAGCGGACCAGCCACCGGATGAACTGCCCGATTTCGACCAGGGTGAATAGCACCACGAGCGACAGGCCCGCGGCCACCGGGTAGTCGTACCACTGCAGGTGCGAGACACCCATCAGGTCGCGCACGTTGTCTTGCCAGACGTGAAACCAGATGGCCATCAACACCATTCCGAGGGCGCCGATCGGGATCAGCACCATCCACGCCCATCGCGGCGGCGGCGGACTGTGATCCTTGGCGCGCATGTAGCGGACCAGCCACACGGCGAATACGCCTAGCCCGTAACCGCTGGCTCCGGAGATCCCGCTGACCAGGCCCTGAAACAACGCGCCGCGCGGCAGCAGCGACGGCGTCATGGAGAACCAGATGAAGATCAGGCCAACGGCGCTGCCGGTGAACGTGTAATGGCGCACCCACCAAGGGTTTTGCCGCCATCGGGGCTGACGAGTCGCCGGACCGGATTCCGGTTTGGCTGCCGGCTCGGCCTCGTCTTCCGGCGCCGTCGTCGCAGAACCCGGCTCGATCATCGCAGGCTTACCGGTGCGTGAAGTTCGGAGCGCGCTTCTCGATGAACGCCGTCATGCCCTCGGACTGGTCGTCGGTCGCGAAGGTCGAGTGGAAGAGCCGACGTTCGTAGAGAAGTCCTTCGGACAAGGTCGATTCGAACGCGCGGTTGACGGCCTCCTTGGCCATCCGGGCCGCCGAGCGTGACATTTGCGAAATGGTGGTGGCGACGGCCTTGGCCTCGGTGAGCAGGTCGTCGGCGGGCACCACGCGCGAAACGAGGCCGCTGCGTTCGGCTTCGGCGGCGTCGATGGTGCGCCCGGTCAGGATGAGGTCCATGGCCTTGGCCTTGCCGATGGCGCGGGTCAGGCGCTGCGAACCGCCCATGCCCGGCAGCACACCGAGTTTGATTTCGGGCTGGCCGAATTTCGCCGTGTCGGCGGCGATCAACACGTCGCACATCATGGCGAGCTCGCAGCCACCGCCGAGCGCATGCCCGGCCACCGCGGCGATGGTCGGGGTGCGGACGGCGGCCAGTTTTGCCCAGGGGCCGAAGAAGTCGGCGTCGAACGCGTCGGCGAACGTCAGGCCGGCCATCTCCTTGATGTCGGCGCCGGCGGCGAACGCCTTGGCCGACCCGGTGATGATGATCGCCCCGATGCCGGGGTCGTTGTCCAGCTCCGTTGCAGCGCTGGTGACTTCGGTCATCACCTGAGTGTTCAGCGCGTTGAGCGCCTTGGGCCGGTTCAGGGTGATGGTGCCGACGCGCCCGTCGCGTTCGACCAAAATGGTTTCGTAGTTGTTGGCAGTGGGGTCTGTCATCCAAATCGCCTTTCTAAAAACTCAAGTCGTCATCCACCGGGGCGAAATACGCCTCGACGTCGGCGGCGGTCACCGCGTCCAGCGTGGCCGGCGACCACTTCGGGTCGCGATCCTTGTCGATCAGCTGCGCCCGGATGCCCTCCACCAGGTCGTGCGATCTCAGCGACGCCGACGACACCCGGTAGTCCTGAATCAGAACGTCTTTCACCGTCTCTAATTTGGCGGCGCGCCGGACGGCCGCCAGCGTCACCGACAACGAGATCGGCGAGCGGGTGGAGATCAGGTCGGCCGCCGCGGTGGCCGGGCCGGCGGCGTGCCCGCGAAGCGCGGCGACGATGTCATCGACCGTGTCACCCGCGTAGCAATCGTCGATCCAAAAGCGTTGTGCTGCAAGCTCGCTTGGTGGCGGCTCGACGGCGTGCTTGGCGAGGGCGCTCTGCACGCCGTCGGCGACGATCGCCCGGGTGAACGCCTCGAGATCCTGGTGCGGCACGTAGTGGTCGGCGAATCCCATGGCGATGGCGTCGGCCCCGGAAAACGGCGCCCCGGTCAGCGCGGCGTGCAAACCCAGCCCACCGGGCGCGCGCGACAGCAGGAACACCCCACCCACGTCGGGAACGAAGCCGATGCCGACCTCGGGCATCGCGATCTTGGACGTGTCCGTCACCACGCGGATGTTTGCGTGCGCGCTGACGCCGACCCCGCCGCCCATCACGATGCCGTCCATCAGCGCCACGTATGGCTTGCAGAAATCGGCGATCTGGGCGTTGAGGAGATACTCGTCGTGCCAGAACCGTCGCGCCTCGACGCCGTCCTTGCGCGCGCTGTGGTAGATGGAGACCACGTCGCCGCCGGCGCACAACCCGCGCTCCCCGGCGCCGGAGAGCACCACGGCCCGCACCGCGTCGTCGTCCGCCCAGTCGGAGAGGATGACGCGCAGCGCGTCCACCATCGGCTGATTCAGCGAGTTGATCGCCTTGGGGCGGTTGAGCGTGATCAGACCGACGTCGCCGTCGATGCGGGTGAGAACCTCGTCGAATTCTTCCGTCACGCCTTAGCCTCCTATCGCCGGGTCACCCTCGACGAAAAATCTAGATTGTGACGACCGGCGCCATACCCGCGGGTAAGGGTTATCTTTAAGCCGACGCCAGCAGCAAAGGCTCGAGGCGCCGGAAAATGCCCAGCTCCGCTGGGAACTCGGACGGAACGCTGCTCGTTGAGATTGTGTTCGCGGAGCTCGAAGCCAATAGAGAGGATCCGACGGTGCGGGAGACAAGCAACCCGGTATTTCGTTCGCTGCCCAAGCAGCAGGGTGGGTACGCGCAGTTCGGCACGGGCGCGCCCCCGATGCAGGGCTATGGCTACGGAGCCGACCCCTACGCGGCGCCCTACCAAGCTCCGTACCAGGAAGCCAGGGCGTCGCGCCCGCTGACCATCGATGACGTCGTCACCAAGACCGGCATCACGCTGGCCGTGCTGGCGGTGTCCGCCGTGGTCTCCTACTTCCTGGTGGCGTCCAACCTGGCGCTGGCGATGCCGCTGACCATGATCGGCGCGCTGGGCGGCCTGGGGCTGGTGCTGGTCGCCACCTTCGGCCGCAAGCAGGACAGCCCGGCCATCGTGCTCAGCTACGCGGTGCTCGAGGGGCTCTTCCTGGGCGCCATCTCGTTCGTCTTCGCCAATTTCTCCGTCTCGCATGCCAACGCCGGCGCGCTGATCGGGGAGGCCGTCCTGGGCACCTTCGGGGTGTTCTTCGGCATGCTTGTCGTCTACAAGACGGGGGCCATCCGGGTGACGCCCAAGTTCACTCGGATGCTGGTCGCCGCGATGTTCGGCGTGCTGTTCCTGATGCTGGGCAATTTTGTGCTCGCAATGTTCCACGTCGGCGGCGGCACCGGCCTGGGCCTGCGCAGCGGCGGACCGATCGCCATCATCTTCTCGCTGGTGTGCATCGCGATCGCGGCGTTCAGCTTCCTGATCGACTTCGACGCGGCCGACCAGATGGTGCGCGCCGGGGCGCCGGACAGGGCGGCCTGGGGCATCGCGCTGGGCCTGACCGTGACGCTGGTCTGGCTGTACATCGAGATCCTGCGCCTGCTCAGTTACCTGCAGAACGACTAGCTCTCGTCAACGAAAAGACCGGCACGCCATCGGCGTGCCGGTCCTTTCGTGCCGGTCCTTTCGTGCTGGCCGTTTCGTGCGGGGCGTCGAGGGTGCGCTCACGGCTGCGGGTGTGCGCTGGTGGCGTCGGGTGTGCGCTGGTGGCGGGATTTCGGCGAATTTCGCGCCGTGGACGCACGCTCAAAGCCGTCAACGCACGCGCGAGTCCCTGATCGCACGCTGACCGCCCTGAACGCACCCGCGAAGCCCAGCGCCGTACACCCGACGGGCTCAGCTGACGGACAAGCCCGTCAGCTGAGCCGCTCGATGATCATCGCCATGCCCTGCCCGCCACCGACACACATGGTCTCCAGACCGAACGTCTTGTCGTGTGTCTGCAGGTTGTTGATCAGCGTGGTCGCAATCCGCGCGCCGGTCATGCCGAACGGGTGCCCCAGCGCGATCGCCCCGCCGGAGACGTTCAGCTTGTCCTCGTCCATGCCCAGCTCGCGCGCCGAGCCTAGCACCTGCACCGCGAACGCCTCGTTGATCTCGTAGAGGTCCATGTCGTTGATCGACATACCCGCCCGCGCCAACGCTTTCTTGCACGCCTCGATCGGGCCCAGGCCCATGATCTCCGGCGAGAGACCGCTGACGCCGGTGGACACGATCCGCGCCAGCGGCGTCAGACCGAGCTCCTTGGCCTTGGTGTCACTGGTGATCACCAACGCGGCGGCGCCGTCGTTCAGCGGGCACGCGTTGCCCGCGGTCACGGTGCCGTTGGGCCGGAACACCGGCTTGAGCTCGCTGACCTTCTCGTAGGTGGTGCCGGCACGGGGTCCGTCGTCGGTGCTGACGGTGCTTCCATCCGGCAGGGTCACCGGGACGATCTCGCGCTCGAAGAACCCGCTCTTGATCGCTTCCTCGGCGCGGTTCTGGCTGCGCACGCCCCAACGGTCCTGGTCCTCGCGGCTGACGCCGGTGAGAATGGCGACGTTCTCGGCGGTCTGCCCCATCGCGATGTAGACGTCGGGCAGGTTCCCATCGGCCCGCGGGTCGTGCCATTCGTCGGCGCCGCCCGCCGCGGCGGCGGTGCGCTCCTCGGCCTCGCCGAACAGCGGGTTCTTGGTGTCCGGCCATGAGTCGGAGTTGCCCTTGCCGAACCGCGACACGGTCTCCACACCGGCGGAGATGAACGCGTCGCCCTCGCCGGCCTTGATGGCGTGGAACGCCATCCGGGTCGTCTGCAGCGACGAGGAGCAGTACCGGTTGACGGTGGTGCCGGGCAGGAAGTCGTAGCCGAGTTCGACGGCGACGACGCGCGCCATGTTGAAGCCGGACTCGCCGCCGGGCAGGCCGCAGCCCAGGATGAGGTCGTCGATCTGGTGGGGGTTGAGCGCGGGCACCTTGTCGAGTGCCGCCCGCACCATCTGGGCGGCCAGGTCGTCGGGCCGCATGGACACCAGCGACCCCTTCATCGCGCGACCGATCGGCGAGCGGGCGGCGGAGACGATAACGGCTTCAGGCATGACGGTTCCCTTCAAATCCTTCCCGGATTCCGGCGGGCTCGCTTCACAAACCGTTGACTCGACGCCGGCGGACTACGACAAATCTAGTCGTTGCGAACCGGCGGGCACGAGGACGGGGCGGGTCCTGGTGCCGGCCGCCGCCACAGCCGTGACATCACGCTGGTTCGGGTGTGCCGCTGACCCAGCACCGGCGGGGTCGTCGACGCCGCCAATTCCAACGGCGGGATGTCGACTTTCTCGCCCAGCGCCTCACATAGCGCCCGCAGCAGCGCGTCGGCCGCGATCGCGTAGGCCGGGGCGGACGGATGGAAGCCGTCGGGGGAGAACATCACCTGCGGCGTCGACCGGAACTGCGGTGTCATCAACTGCCCGAGCGGTACCGGCATGCCGCCGGCGGCCCGCACCGCTGCCGCCTGGGCGCGCGCCAATTGCGAGCAACGCTCGTGTGCCAGCGACCGAAGCGGTTGGGGAATGGCGGTGATGACGCCCAGGTCCGGGCAGGTGCCGGCGATCACCACCGCGCCGCGGGCGCGCAGTTTGCGAACGCTGAGCCCCAGGCGCTGCGCCGACTGGCTGACGCCATTGAGGGCCGTCACGTCGTTGGCGCCCACCATGATCACCGCGGCGTCCGGCGGCGCCCCGGCCACGAACATCGCATCCACTTGGCCGCACACGCCTTTCGACGTGGCGCCAACGATGGCCTTGGTGCTCAGCCGGATTCGCTTGCCGGTCTGTTCGGCGAGGCCGCGCGCGATCTGCACCCCGGGCACTTCCTCTGCGCTCACGCAGCCGTACCCGGCGGCCGTGGAATCACCGAAGATCATCAGATGCAGGTCGACGGGCATGCCGCGGTGCCACCGCTCCACCGGCCCGCCGCCGCGGGTGTACACGCCGTCGGCGCGCGGCGGGATCTCCCATGATTTGGGGATGACGGTGCGCGCGTGCGTGGCCTGGCCGACGAGCAGGTTGCGCGCGCCCAGATAGGCAGTTCCTGTCGAGGCGAGGGCGCCTGCGGTGGCCAGGGCGATCGCCGAACGACGGGGCACCCGCATGGTCACGGATTCCAGTTTAGATGGGCTTGCATGTTTGCGGGGTCGGCCAGCCAACAATCCGGTCACAGCCCGAATCGAACTTGGTAACAAATCGGACTCTTTAAATGTTCTCTTAAGAAGTGGCTGTCAAGCTGAGTCCGCGGGGTTGGCTGAGTGCCTTGAGCGCACGGCTGAACCAGACTCTCAGCTGCCTCGTCACATGCTGTATCGCACTACGACGGCGTAGGAAGTGTTGAGCATGAGCGCACCCGGTAACGTATCCGGCTCGCCCTGGACTGCCCTTCGTCCTTATCAAGTTCTCAAGGCGCGTCGCGCCGAGACGCGCCGATACGCGATGAGCGACGGCGCGCCGGTCGAGGTCCTCGAATCCGGGCCCAGCGTTGCTGCGCGGTTGGCCAACCTGACGTCGCGGGTGACCATCCGGCCGGTGCTGTCCGTCGGCAGCCACGCCCCCAACTTCCCCTGGCCCTGGGGGCTGATCGACCTGGCGGCCCGGGTGGTGCTGCCGGTGTCGGCCACCGTCCGCGAGACGGTGAAGCTGCCCAACGCCTCGGCGCAGCTGGTGCGAGCGCCCGGCGTGCTGCCCGCCGACGGCACCCGCCGGGTGGTGGTCTACTTCCACGGCGGCGCGTTCCTGACGTGCGGGGCGAACTCGCACGGCCGGCTGGTCGAGGCGCTGTCACAGTTCGCCGATTCGCCGGTCCTGGTGGTCAACTACCGGCTGCTGCCCAAGCACTCGATCGGGATGGCTCTCGACGACTGCCACGACGGCTACCAGTGGTTGCGGTTGCGGGGATACCAGCCCGATCAGATCGTGCTGGCCGGCGACTCCGCCGGTGGCTACCTGGCGCTCGCGCTGGCACAACGCCTCCAGGAGGAAGGCGAGGAGCCCGCGGCGCTGGTGATGATCTCGCCACTGCTGCAGCTGGCGAAGGACGACAAGCAGGCCCATCCCAACATCAACACCGACGCGATGTTTTCGCACCGGGCGTTCGACGCGCTGGCCGAACTGGTCGCCAGCTCGGCCGACAAACACAAAGTCGCGGGGAAGCCCGAGGAGATCTACGAGCCGCTCGAGCACATCAAGCCCGGACTGCCGCGCACGCTGATCCACGTCTCGGGGTCCGAGGTATTGCTGCACGATGCGCGGCTGGCGGCGAGCCGGTTGGCCGCGGTCGGGGTGCCGGCCGAGGTGCGGGTGTGGCCCGGCCAGATTCACGACTTCCAATTGGCCGCGCCGATGGTCCCGGAAGCGGTTCGGTCGCTGCGCCAGATCGGCGACTATATCCGCGAGGCCACCGGCTAGCGCAACCGCCATGGCGCCAAGGGCAAGCACGTCGTGCACCCCCGGAACGTGCCTGACACGATGAACGCATGCGGATCGCCCAGCACATCAGTGAGCTCATCGGCGGCACGCCGCTCGTTCGCCTGAATTCCGTCGTTCCCGAGGGCGCCGGCATCGTGGCGGCCAAGGTCGAGTACCTCAACCCCGGGGGCAGCTCGAAAGACCGGATCGCGGCCAGGATGATCGATGCCGCCGAGGCGGGCGGCCTCCTAAAGCCCGGCGGCACCATCGTCGAACCCACCTCCGGTAACACCGGCGTCGGCCTGGCGCTGGTCGCGCAGCAGCGCGGGTACAAGTGCGTGTTCGTCTGTCCCGACAAGGTCGGCGAGGACAAACGCAACGTGCTGCTCGCCTACGGCGCCGAAGTGGTGGTCTGCCCGACCGCCGTGCCGCCCGAGCACCCGGACAGTTACTACAGCGTTTCCGACCGGCTGACCCGGGAGATCGCCGGCGCGTGGAAGCCAGACCAGTACGCCAACCCGGAGGGCCCAGCCAGTCACTACGCCACCACCGGCCCGGAGATCTGGGCAGACACCGACGGCAAAGTGACCCATTTCGTCGCCGGCATCGGGACCGGCGGCACGATCACCGGCGCGGGCCGCTACCTCAAAGAGGTATCCAACGGGTCGGTGCGGATCATTGGCGCGGACCCCGAAGGGTCGGTGTATTCGGGTGGTACCGGCCGGCCCTACCTGGTTGAGGGCGTGGGCGAGGATTTCTGGCCGGACGCATACGACCGCACGGTGCCCGACGAGATCATCGCGGTGTCCGACTCCGACTCGTTCGACATGACCAGGCGGCTGGCCCGCGAGGAGGCGATGCTGGTCGGGGGGTCGTGCGGGATGGCAGTGGTGGCCGCGCTGAAGGTGGCCGAGGAGGCCGGACCCGACGCGCTGATCGTGGTGTTGCTGCCCGACGGGGGCCGCGGCTACATGGCGAAGATCTTCAACGACGCCTGGATGTCCTCCTACGGGTTCCTGCGCAGCCGCCTCGACGGCTCGACCGAACAAGCCAGGGTCGGTGAGGTGCTGCGGCGCAAATCGGGCGAGCTGCCCGATCTGGTGCACACGCATCCGTCCGAGACCGTGCGGGACGCCATCGGCATCCTGCGCGAGTACGGCGTGTCCCAGATGCCCGTCGTCGGCGCCGAACCGCCGGTGATGGCCGGCGAGGTGGCCGGCAGTGTCTCCGAGCGCGAGCTGCTGTCGGCGGTCTTCGAGGGTCGGGCCAAATTGGCCGACGCGGTCTCGCAACACATGAGCCCGCCGCTGCCGATGATCGGCGCGGGGGAGTTGGTCAGCGCGGCCGGCAAGGCGCTGCGTGACTGGGACGCGTTGATGGTGGTCGAGGAGGGCAAACCGGTCGGGGTGATCACCCGGTATGACCTGCTCGGCTTCCTTTCGGACGGGCCTCGTGGACCGGCGGGGCGACGCTGACGACGCGGCCGTTCGGCGCGCGGCGATGTCTCGCCGGGCCGCTGTGCGCTCGGGTACTGTAATGCCGCCTGGCTCAGCTGGTCCGCAGTGGAAGGGGTGCTCATGACCGATCAACCGCCGCCCGGCGGCGCCTACCCGCCACCTCCGCCCGGATCATCCGGCGGTCAGGAGACCCCGCCCCCGGCACCGGCCGGCGCTTCCTACCCGCCGCCTCCGCCGCCGCCCGGTGGTGGCTCCTATCCGCCGCCCCCGCCGTCCTCCGGTGGGTACGCCCCGCCCCCTCCCGGGCCGGCGATCCGCACGTTGCCGACGGAGTCCTACACGCCGTGGCTGAGCCGATTCCTGGCGTTCGTCATCGACATCCTTCCGTACGCCGTCGTGCACGGCATCGGCACCGGGATTCTGGTCGCCACGCAGCAGACGGCCTGCGTCACCGACGTCACGCAGTACGCCGTCAACCAGTACTGCGCGACGCAGAACTCGGCGCTCGGCCTGGCCGCGCAGTGGCTGGCGTCGCTGGTGGGGCTGGCGTATCTGATCTGGAACTACGGCTACCGCCAGGGCACCACCGGGTCGAGCGTCGGTAAGTCGGTGATGAAGTTCAAGGTGGTCAGCGAGGTCACCGGCCAGCCCATCGGGTTCGGAATGTCCGTGGTGCGTTCGCTGGCGCACTTTGTCGACGCGATCATCTGCTTCATCGGTTTCCTTTTCCCGCTGTGGGATTCGAAGCGGCAAACGCTGGCGGACAAGATCATGACGACCGTCTGCCTGCCGCTCGACGGAACCGAGCAGCAGCCGGGCTAGTCGTGCGGGCGCGGTAGCCCAGGCGGCCGTCGCCTAGGCTGATCGTCGATGAGCGCCGACCGCACCGGACACTTCACCGGACTCGCCACCAAAGCGATTCACGCCGGCTACCGGCCGGACCCGGCGACCGGGGCGGTCAACGCACCGATCTATGCCAGCAGCACCTTCGCCCAGGACGGCGTCGGCACGCTGCGCGGCGGGTTTGAATACGCGCGCACCGGAAACCCGACGCGCGCCGCGCTCGAAGCGTCGCTCGCGGCCGTCGAAGAGGGCAGCCACGGGCGGGCGTTCGGCTCGGGCATGGCCGCCACCGACTGCGCCCTGCGGGCGATGTTGCGGCCCGGCGACCACGTGATCATCCCCAACGACGCGTACGGCGGCACCTTCCGGCTGATCGACAAGGTGTTCACGCAGTGGGGCGTTCAGTACACGCCGGTCGCGCTCTCCGACCTGGACGCCGCCCGCGCGGCGATCACGCCGCGGACCCGGCTGATCTGGGTGGAGACGCCCACCAACCCGCTGCTGTCCATCGCCGACATCGCGGCGCTCGCCGAAATCGGTAAACAGTCCTCGTCGAAGGTGTTGGTGGACAACACTTTTGCCTCGCCGGCGCTACAGCAGCCGCTGACGCTGGGTGCCGACGTGGTACTGCATTCGACCACCAAGTACATCGGTGGCCACTCCGACGTGGTGGGCGGCGCGCTGATCACCAACGACGCCGAGCTGGACGCGGCCTTCGCGTTCCTGCAGAACGGCGCCGGCGCGGTGCCCGGCCCGTTCGACGCCTACCTGACCATGCGCGGCCTGAAGACCCTGGTGCTGCGGATGCAGCGACACAGCGAAAACGCCTCGGCCGTAGCGGAATTCCTCGCCGGGCAGCCGGCGGTGAGCGCCGTGCTGTATCCCGGCCTAGCGGGCCACCCCGGGCACGAGGTCGCCGCTCGACAGATGCGCGGGTTCGGCGGCATGGTGTCGGTGCGCATGCGTGGCGGCCGCCAAGCCGCCCGGGACCTGTGCGCCCGCACCGAGGTGTTCATCCTGGCCGAATCGCTCGGCGGCGTGGAGTCGCTGATCGAGCACCCCAGCGCCATGACGCACGCGTCGACGGCCGGTTCGCAACTGGAAGTGCCCGACGACCTGGTGCGGCTGTCGGTCGGCATCGAAGACGTGGCGGACCTGCTGGCCGACCTGGAGCAGGCCCTGGGCTAACCACGCGAGCAGACGCAAAATCGCACGCGCAGGGCGCGATGGATGCGATTTTGCGTCTGCTCGCAAGTGGGTGGCGCCCCCAACTCGCAAGGGGGAGGTGCCCCCGCCCGCGGCTGGGTTAGGAGTGGTAGGGCTCCGCGCTGACGAGCGTGACTTCGACGGTGTTGCCGTTGGGCACGACATAGCTGCGGGTCTCGCCCACCTTGGCGTCGATCAGGGCGCCGCCCAGCGGTGAGTTGGGCGAGTACACCTCGAGCTTGCCGTCGTTGACGCCCTCCTGGCGGGTGGCGATCAGGAACGTCTCGGTGTCCGACTTGTCGCCGTTGTAGTAGACCTTGACCACCGAACCGGGCAACGCGACGCCGGACTGCTTGGGCGCCTCGCCGACCTTGGCGTTGTTGAGCAGGTCCTGCAGCTGACGAATGCGGGCCTCCTGCTGGCCCTGCTCCTCGCGGGCGGCGTGGTAGCCGCCGTTCTCGCGAAGGTCGCCTTCCTCCCGGCGGTCGTTGATCTCCGCGGCGATGACCGGACGATTCGCGATCAGTTGATCGAGCTCCGCCTTCAGCCGGTCATGTGACTCCTGGGTCAGCCACGTCACCGAAGTGTCCGTCATCTCGTCGCGCTCCTCGTTTTGTTGTTCCGCGTAACCGCGTAAGCGTGTTGAACCCCACTGCCGGAGGTATCCGGGTTCTCTGCCCGAGTGCTGCCGATCCGTTGTGCTCACGGCCTTAATGCAGCAATACACGGTCCCATCAGGAACCGTGCATTCACCCATGTTACCACCGCGCAAACACTTGATGACCCCAAATTCGCAGTTCGGCTGTTGTTAGGGGCTCACGCCGGCCGCAGATAGCCGGGCACGTCGGTGCCGCATCCGTAGATGTCGGCCGTCACCGGCGGTTTGCTGGACTTCACCGTGGTGGTCAGCTGCACGGTGGCCGCCTCGGACGGGGGGACCAGCACCTCCCGCCGGCCGGTCTCGCTGCCGTCCTTCGCCCGGACCCGCACGATGCAGTCCACCGGCCGCGACGGATCGGATCGGGTCACGCTGATCGTTACCGACGCGGTCTGGTCGTCGATCAGCCGATAGCCGGCCAGCGTGCCCGTCACGGGGCTGGTGCCGAACCGGTGGTAGCCGACCACGGCGATCACCAGGCCGGCCGCGACCACCAGCGCGCCGAGGCCGACGATCACCCAACGCCGGGGCACCCGGGAGCGGCCGTAGCGGCTCTCGGGACGTGAGGCGGAGGTTTCGGTCATTTGGTGGGTATGCCTGGATGGTCGGCTGCCGGAGGCTGGCCGGCAGCATGCAACGATCTGAAGAACTGGAATTATAGGTTCGCAACCGGCGACCAGTTGACCGACAAGGGGGCACGTGAGCGAGCTGCGGTTGATGGCGGTGCACGCCCACCCCGACGACGAGTCCAGCAAGGGCGCGGCCACGCTCGCCCGCTACGCCGACGAGGGCCACCGGGTGCTGGTGGTGACGCTGACCGGTGGCGAGCGGGGCGACATTCTCAACCCGGCGATGGACCTGCCCGAGGTGCACGGCCACATCGCCGAGATTCGCCGCGACGAGATGGCGAAGGCCGCCGAGATCCTCGGTGTCGAGCACACCTGGCTCGGCTTCGTTGACTCCGGCTTGCCGCAAGGGGACCCGCCGCCCCCGCTGCCGGAAGGCTGCTTCGCGCTGGTGCCGCTGGAGGAGTCGGTCGAGGCATTGGTCCGCGTGGTCCGCGAGTTCCGCCCGCACGTGATGACGACCTACGACGAGAACGGCGGCTACCCGCATCCCGACCACATTCGCTGCCACCAGGTTTCGGTCGGCGCCTTCGAGGCGGCCGGGGACTATCGGCGTTTTCCGGACGCGGGCGAGCCGTGGACGGTGTCCAAGCTCTACTACATCCACGGGTTCCTGCGGGCCCGCATGCAATTGCTGCACGACGAGGCCGTCAAACACGGTCAGGAGCCTCCGTTCAAGAAGTGGCTCGAGCATTGGGACGCCGCGCACGATCCCTTCGAGTCCCGGGTGACGACGCGCGTCGAATGCTCGGCGTATTTCAGCCAACGCGACGACGCGCTGCGGGCGCACACCACTCAGATCGACCCCGAGCACGACTTCTTCGCCGCGCCCATCGAGTGGCAGCAGCGGCTGTGGCCGACGGAGGAATTCGAGCTGGCGCGCTCGCGAGTCCCCGTCCGGCTACCCGAGGACGACCTGTTCGCCGGAATCGAGAGTGACCGGTGAACCACCTAGTTGCGGTGGCGAGCGCGTTGGCGGACGGCGCGCCGCAGCACACCGGGCCCGACTTCGGCAAGGCCAGCCCGATCGGGCTGTTGATCGTCGTGCTGCTGTTGATCGCCACGCTGTTGCTGCTGCGGTCGATGAACCGGCAGCTCAAGAAGGTGCCTGAGTCGTTCGACCCCAAGCACCCCGAGCCCGACCAGGCTGCCGACGAGGGCACCGACGCCGTCGACCCGGCCGACGGGCGCACCCCGGGCCAACCTAATCCTGCGGAGCGGCCCCCGGGACCCGGCGATGAGCCCGGCTGACGCCGCCACGACGAACACCCTGGGGTTGGCCACCAGCCCGTATTTGCGCCAGCACGCCGACAACCCGGTGCACTGGCAGCAATGGACCCCGCAGGCCCTGGTGGCCGCGGCCGAGCGGGACGTGCCGATCCTGCTTTCCATCGGCTATGCGGCCTGCCACTGGTGTCACGTCATGGCCCACGAATCGTTCGAGGACGACGAGGTGGCCGCCGCCCTGAACGCCGGATTCGTCTGCATCAAGGTCGACCGGGAGGAGCGCCCGGATCTCGACGCCGTCTACATGAACGCCACCGTCGCCCTCACCGGGCACGGTGGTTGGCCGATGACGTGTTTCCTGACGCCGGACGGCCGGCCCTTCTTCTGCGGCACCTACTATCCGAAAGATAGTTTTCTGCAACTACTTTCGGCTGTCTCCGCCACCTGGAGCCAGCGCCGTGGCGAGGTGGAGGAGGCGTCCGACGCGATCGTCGGCGAGTTGCGTGCAATGGCGGCCGGCCTGCCTTCCGGCGGCCCGGACATCGCGCCGGCGCTGTGCGACCACGCGGTGGCCGCGATCCTCGACGACCAGGACACCGCGTGCGGCGGCTTCGGCGGTGCGCCCAAATTCCCGCCGTCGGCGATTCTCGAGGCGCTGCTGCGCAACTACGAGCGCACCGGATTGCCGGCGGCGCTGGACGCGGTCGCGCGCACCGGCGATGCGATGGCCCGCGGCGGCATCTACGACCAGCTCGCCGGTGGCTTCGCCCGCTACAGCGTCGACAACGCTTGGGTGGTACCGCATTTCGAGAAGATGCTGTACGACAACGCGTTGCTGCTGCGCGCCTACGCGCACTGGGCCCGGCGCACCGGGGACCCGTTGGCGCGCCGGGTCACCGCCCAGACCGCGCGATTCCTGCTCGACGACCTGGCCGACGGCGCCGTGTTCACGTCGTCGCTGGACGCCGACGCCGACGGCCGCGAGGGCTCGACGTATGTGTGGACGCCCGAGCAGCTGACCGAAGTGCTCGGCCCCGACGACGGACCCTGGGCCGCAACCGTTTTCGCGGTCACCGCGACCGGAACCTTCGAACACGGAACTTCGGTGCTGCAAGCCCCCGCCGATCCCGGTGACCCGCAACGGCGGGAGCGGGTGCGGGCCGCCCTGTTGGCCGCCCGCCTGACCCGAACCCAGCCCGGGCGTGACGACAAGGTCGTCACGTCCTGGAACGGCCTGGCGATCACCGCGCTGGCCGAGGCCAGCGTCGCGTTGGGAGACCCCAAACTCGCCCGGGCCGCGCGAGAGTGCGCGACGGCGCTGCTGGGCTCGCACCTCGTCGACGGACGGCTGCGGCGGGTCAGCCTGGGCGGGGTGGTCGGCGACAGCGCCGCCGTCCTCGAGGACCACGCGATGCTGGCCACCGGCCTGCTCGCGCTCTACCAGCTGGATGCCGACGCCGCGTGGCTGACGGCGGCGGCCGAGCTGCTCGACACCGCGCTGCGGCACTTCGCCGACCCGCAGCAACCGGGTCGCTGGTACGACACCGCCGACGACGCCGAGCGGCTGATGGTGCGGCCCGCCGACCCGCTGGACGGCGCAACCCCGTCGGGCGCGTCCTCGATCACCGAGGCGCTTTTGACGGCCGCGCATCTGGTCGACGGGGAGCGTGCGGAGCGGTACCTGCGCGCGGCGGCCGGGGCGCTCGGAGCGCACTCGCTACTGCTGGAGCGCGCGCCGCGTTCGGCGGGACACTGGCTGGCGGTGGCCGAAGCAGCGGTTCGCGGGCCGCTGCAGATC
Source organism: Mycobacterium sp. E1747 (assembly GCF_001667775.1). Lineage (GTDB taxonomy): Bacteria > Actinomycetota > Actinomycetes > Mycobacteriales > Mycobacteriaceae > Mycobacterium. The sequence goes on along the minus strand of NZ_LZJI01000197.1, from coordinate 44,060 downwards.
GCGGTCGCCTGCGATCCGTCGCGGTCACCGCTGCTGGCGGAGGCGCGCCGGCTGGCGCCCGGCGGGGCGATCGTCGTGGGCGGCGAAAAGGACTCGTCGGCGTTGCTGGCCGGCCGGGACCGGGTGGCCGGCGCAGACGCCGCCTACGTGTGCCGCGGCCGGGTGTGCGACCTGCCGGTCACCACCGCCGAAGACCTCGCGGCGGCGCTGGCGGCGCCACGGTAGCGTGAGGTTTCATGCCGAGCGTCGAACACATCACCGATGCGGTCAACCGTTACCTCGAACTGGTCGCCAAGGGCGGCGCCGACGATGTGGTCGAGCTCTACGCCGATGACGCCACGGTCGAGGATCCCGTCGGCGGCGAGGTGCACATCGGGCGCCAGGCGATCCACGGCTTCTACTCCGCCGTCAACGACGTTCAGCGCGAATGCGAGCTGGTGACGCTGCGGGTGGTCGGCAACGAGGCGGCCTTCCATTTCCGCGTGACGATCATCGCGGCGGAGCACCGCACGGTGATCGAGCCGATCGCCGTGATGGCGTTCGACGGGGACGGCAAGGTCGCTCACATGAAGGCCTACTGGTCAGCCGCCGACGTCACCCACCTGTAGCTGCCAGCCAGGCGCCGGTCCCGGTATAGAAGACGGCGAACCACATGGCGATGTAGTGCAGGATCGCCGCGACGACGGTGAAGGCGTGGAAGATCTCGTGGTAGCCGAACGTGCTGGGCCACGGGTCGGGCCAGCGCAGCGCGTAGAAGATGCCGCCGACGCTGTAGAACACACCGCCGGTGGCCAGCAGCACCATCGCGGCCACACCCGCCTCGTGCAGGATCGTGGGACAGAACCACACGGCCACCCACCCGAGCACGATGTACAGCGGTACGCCCAGCCAGCGCGGCGACGTCGGCCAGCACACCTTGAGCAGGATGCCCGCCGCCGCACCGCCCCAGACAATGCATTCGACCAGCATCCCCGTCTTCTGCGGCATCGCCAGGCGGGCGAACGGCGTGTAGCTGCCGGCGATGAAGACGAAGATCATCGAGTGGTCGAGCCGCTTCATCAGGTTGCGGGCCGCGTCGGACTTCCACTGCACCCGGTGATAGGTGGCACTGACGGCGAACATCGCCACCGTGGCCGCCGCATAGACCAGCGTCGAGTGCCCGGCGCGCGGTGAGGACGCCGCCCACGACACCGAGACCAGGGTGGCGCCGGTGATGATCGCCAGCCACGCCGAGTAGAAGTGGATCCAGCCCCGCATGCGGGGCTTGGTTAAGACCTTGGCCGCGCTTTCGACAAGCTGTTCGACCGTATTGCCGGGCGTGATGGCCTCGGCTCCGCGCTCTGGGGTGGCGGGCGTCCTCGTCTGGCTGCTCATATCTCCTGGGGCCTCGTTGTGCAGGTCAAGAAACTGCCAGTGGGCTAATTACCCGCCACAGTAATCGGCAACCGCCGTCCGGTGGTGAGCGCAGCGCGGTGAGATCGCCGAATTGGCAGGGGGGATTTGGTGTAGCTCACAGTAGGCTGGGTCTCCGTGGAAATTATCCCGCCGCGTCTCAAAGAGCCGCTGTATCGCGTCTACGAGCTGCGATTGCGGCAGGGTCTGGCGTCGTCCAAATCCCACCTGCCCCGCCACATCGCGGTCTTGTGCGACGGCAACCGGCGGTGGGCGCGCGACGCCGGCTACACCGACGTCAGCTACGGCTACCGCATGGGCGCCGCCAAGATTGCCGAGATGCTGCGCTGGTGCCAGGAGGCCGGCATCGAGATGACCACGGTCTACCTGCTGTCCACGGAGAACCTGCAGCGCGATCCCGAGGAGCTGGCCGGGCTCATCGAAATCATCACCGACGTCGTCGAGGAGATCTGCGCACCGGCCAACCGCTGGAGCGTCCGCACCGTCGGCGATCTGGAGTTGCTCGGTGAGGAACCAGCCCGGCGGCTGCGCGGCGCGGTGGAGTCGACGCCGGTCGTGGCGCCGTTCCACGTCAACGTCGCGGTCGGTTACGGCGGCCGCCGCGAGATCGTCGACGCGGTGCGGGCGCTGTTGAGCAAGGAACTTGCCAACGGTGCGTCCGGCGATGAGCTCATCGACGCGGTCACCGTCGACGGCATCTCCGAAAACCTTTACACCTCCGGGCAACCGGATCCTGACCTGGTGATCCGCACGTCGGGCGAGCAGCGCCTCTCGGGATTTCTGCTATGGCAGAGCGCGTATTCGGAGATGTGGTTCACGGAGGCGCACTGGCCCGCCTTCCGCCGGGTCGATTTCCTGCGTGCGCTGCGTGACTACAGTCAACGGCACCGTCGGTACGGCAAGTAGCACGTGCCGATCGCAAGCGCGGCGGAGCCGGGCGCAGCGGGTCGGCACGCATTAGATCCCGTGCCGATCGCAAGCGCGGCGGAGCCGGGCGCAGCGGGTCGGCACGCATTAGATCCCGTGCCAGACTGGGTGCATGGCTGCGCTGTCGGCGGTGGTTTTCACGCTGAGCGGGTGGCTCGGGCTGTACCTGCTCGCGCGCGATCCGCGGAAGCCGGTGCTGGTTTTGGCGGCGATTGGGCTGTGCGGTTTTGCGCTGGTGGTCGCGCTGGACGCGGTGCGGACCGTCGGTCCGGAGTGCGCGCACCTGCTCAGCCGCGTCGAGATCTACCTGGTGGCAATCCCCGGTGTGGCGTGGTTCGCCGTTCTCCTCGAGCTGTCCCGGCCCAGCGACGGTGCGAGGGCGCGCACCCGAGAGGTGCTGCTGGTGGCCGGCGTTGCGACGCTGACGCTATTCGGGGCGATGCTGGCCGGCAGCGTCGAGGGGCCACTGCGCACGGGCCACTGGGTGATGTTCGCGGCGATCTCGGTATCCACCTTCGCCGCGATGGCCGTCGCGCTGCGGCAGCCCCGCCGGCCGCGGTCGGCCGTTGGGCTCGCGGTCGTCGCGACCCTGTTCTTCGCGCTGGGCAACGCCATCCTGATCATTCCGCTGGGTCTGGTGCCCAGCTGGGTGGCGCTCGCGTCGACGAGCATCGACGTCTTCTCCCTCGGGATCGCCGTCGCCCTGTGGGACGCCTTCGACGAAGGCCAGGCGTTGCGCGCCGACATGCTCCGCTCGTTCGCCGGTTCGGTGGCGGTTGCGGTGTTGTTCGGCGCCCAGGCGCTGATCGGCCTCGCGCTGACCCGTGACGACCGCGCCGCGCAGACCGCGCTCACCGTGCTGCTGTTCACCAGCCTGGGGGTCGCGATCGCCGTGCAGGTGCTCGCGGATCCGCTGGCCGGGGTGCTCGACCGGCTGGCATTCGCGAAATCGCCTGCGCTGCGCGAGGATCGGGCGGCGCTGCGCAACACCGGCGCGGCGTTGCCGCTGCGCTCGGCGGATCCGCTCGTCCACGTCGACGACGCCACCTTCGCCAGGCTCACCCGCCGCGCCTTGGCGCATTACGCTGACCTGAGCAAGCTGGTCGCCAGCCCATTGACCGCGCTGCCGGTGATCGACGAGCGGCTCGCCGCGCGGGGCGCACCCGACCATCCGCTGGAGCGGGCCAACGAGCTCAAGGCGGTTCTCGCCGAGGCGATCGGGCGGCTCAAACCACGCGACGCCGGCGATTTCGGGACCACCGAGCAGTGGCGTCACTACAACTCGCTGTACTTCCCCTACGTCGCCGGAGTGCGCGCTTATGCGCAGAGCGCCACCGCCGCGGGGCTGGATCCGATCGCGCGCCAGGCCTGGCAGTGGTTGGTGACCGAGGTGCCGCAGCGCTCGCTGCACAACTGGCAGAATGCCGCCGCCCGGCTGATCGCCGCCGACCTGCGGGCCCGCGTCCCGGTGCCCAGCGACTAGCAGCTGACCCTTGCGTCGCGTCGGTCACTCCCGCCACCCAGATCGTCATGCCCACAGAATCTGTGACTGCTGTGGCTGTTGAGCGCCAGACTGGCGTCTGTCAAATAACAATCGGGGTTCGGACCCCAGGACGGGAATAGCCGAGTGAACTCGATGGTCGGTGTATGCGTGGCAGTAGTTGGCAGTGTCACGAGTCGATATGGCAGTGGGCCGGCGGCACGCTGATGTTCGACCCCAATGGCCATCGCGAGGAGTAATCACATGATGTATGCATCTGGCGCAGCCGGTCTGGCAACCCGACCCCTGTACGACGCGACCGACTCGCTGCTGCGTTTCGCCATGCGCGCCGACGCCACTTTTACGGGACTGTGCGGTTTGGCCATCGCCTTTCTCGCCGACCCACTTTCATCGCTGACGGGCCTGACGTCGTTGCAGGAGTACACCCTCGGCGCGCTCTTCGTGCTCAGCGGCTTGGCCGTGTTCGTCGTTGCGGCGGCGCCGAACCTGCGCCGCGTCGGCATCGGCGTCATCGCGGCCAACAGCGTGTTCACGCTGGCAGCAATCGCGGCCGCGGGCGCGCTGCCGCTGTCCGCGACCGGAATCGCCGCGACGCTGGCCGTCGGCCTGTACACCGCGGCGTTCGCCGGGCTGCAGTACCTGGGGGTGCGCCGCCTCGAAACGGCGTGACCGCTAGAGCTTGCGCAGCCGGAGCCGGTTGATGGAATGGTCGGCGTCCTTGCGCAGCACCAGGGTGGCCCGGGGCCGCGTGGGCAGGATGTTCTCGACCAGGTTCGGCCGGTTGATGGACCGCCAGATCTCGCGCGCCGCGGCGACGGCCTTGGTGTCGTTGAGCGCGGAGTAGTGGTGGAAGTGCGATTCCGGGTCGGCGAAGGCGGTGCCGCGCAGCGACAAGAACCGCGACACATACCACTGCTCGATGTCCTCGATCCGGGCGTCCACGTACAGCGAGAAGTCGAACAGGTCCGACACCATCAGCGTCGGGCCGGTTTGCAGGACGTTGAGCCCCTCCAGGATCAAGATGTCGGGATGGCGGACGACGTGCTTGGCGTCGGGGATGATGTCGTATTTCAGGTGCGAGTAGACCGGCGCGCACGCGTAGTCGGAGCCGGATTTGATTGACGTCACGAACCGCATCAGCGCCCTGCGGTTGTAGCTTTCCGGAAAACCCTTGCGGTGCATCAGGTTTCGCCGACTGAGTTCGGCGTTCGGGTATAGGAAGCCGTCGGTGGTCACCAGGTCGACCCTCGGGTGGTGATCCCAGCGGGCCAGCAGGGCCTGCAGCACGCGGGCGGTGGTGGATTTGCCCACCGCGACGCTGCCGGCCACGCCGATCACGAACGGCACCGGCCGGTCCGGGTTTTGCTGCGGCTCCCCGAGGAACTCCGCGGTGGCGGCGAACAACCGCTGGCGAGCGGCGACCTGGAGGTGGATGAGTCGGGCCAGCGGCAGGTAGACCTCTTCCACTTCGAGGAGGTCAAGCTGCTCGCCGAGACCGCGCAGGCCTACCAATTCCTCTTCGGTCAGGGCCAGCGGCGTCGACATGCGAAGCGCGCGCCATTGCTTTCGGTCGAACTCCACATAGGGGCTCGGCTCGCTAAGCCGCGGCATAGTGCAAGTGTTGCAGGGGCGGACGCGCACCCGACGGCTGGGCTGGCTAAACCGTCGCTGGATAGACTGGCGCCGTGACTGCTGCACCCGACGCCCGGCCCGCTCGCGCCGGCACGGCCTCCCTCATGTCCTCCCCGCTCGCCGAGGTCGACCCCGACATCGCCGAGCTGCTCGGCAAGGAGCTGGGCCGCCAGCGCGACACGCTGGAGATGATCGCCTCCGAGAACTTCGTGCCGCGCTCGGTGCTGCAGGCCCAGGGCAGCGTGCTCACGAACAAATACGCCGAGGGTCTGCCCGGCCGGCGGTACTACGGCGGCTGCGAGTACGTCGACGTCGTGGAGAACATCGCCCGCGACCGGGCCAAGGCGCTCTTCGGTGCCGACTTCGCCAACGTGCAGCCGCACTCCGGCGCGCAGGCCAACGCCGCCGTGCTGCACGCGCTGATGACGCCGGGGGAGCGCCTGCTGGGCCTCGACCTGGCCAACGGTGGCCACCTGACACACGGGATGAAGCTGAACTTCTCCGGAAAGCTCTACGAAACCGGTTTCTACGGTGTGGATCCGACGACGCACCTGGTCGACATGGACGCGGTGCGCGCCAACGCTCTTGAGTTCCGCCCCAAGGTCATCATCGCCGGATGGTCGGCCTACCCGCGGATCCTGGACTTCGCGGCCTTCCGCTCGATCGCCGACGAGGTTGACGCCAAGCTCTGGGTGGACATGGCGCACTTTGCCGGTCTGGTCGCCGTCGGCCTGCACCCCTCGCCGGTGCCGCACGCCGACGTGGTGTCCACGACGGTGCACAAGACGCTCGGCGGCCCGCGTTCCGGCCTGATCCTGGGCAAGCAGGAGTATGCCAAGTCCATCAACTCCGCGGTGTTCCCCGGCCAGCAGGGCGGCCCGCTGATGCACGTCATCGCGGGCAAGGCCGTCGCGCTCAAGATCGCCGGCACGCCCGAGTTCGCCGACCGCCAGCAGCGCACCCTGTCCGGTGCCCGCATCATCGCCGACCGGCTGACCGCACCCGACGTCACCAAGGCCGGCGTGTCGGTGGTCAGCGGCGGCACCGACGTCCACCTGGTGCTGGTCGACCTGCGCAACTCCCCGCTCGATGGCAAGGCCGCCGAGGACCTACTGCACGAAATCGGCATCACGGTCAACCGCAACGCGGTCCCCAACGACCCGCGCCCGCCGATGGTGACGTCGGGCCTGCGGGTGGGCACGCCCGCGCTGGCGACCCGCGGCTTCGGGGATGCGGAGTTCACCGAGGTCGCCGACGTCATCGCCACCGCGCTGGCAGCGGGCGCCGCGGCGGACCTGTCCGCCCTGCGGCAGCGGGTGACCCGGCTCGCCCGTGACTTCCCGCTGTACGACGGCCTGGAGGAGTGGACGCTGGTCGACCGCTGACCCGGGTGGGGACCAAAGTCACCAGTTGTCACGACACGGGCCGGGTGATTTCACGAACCTGTGTACGGGAGTTACAGTAACCGCATGGCACAGAAACCTGTAGCTAACGCGCTGACCCTGGAACTCGAGCCGGTGTGCGAGGCCAACATGGACCGCCACCTCAACACCGAGGAACTCTGGTTCGCCCACGACTACGTGCCGTTCGACCGGGGCGAGAACTTCGCCTTCCTCGGCGGACGGGACTGGGAACCGTCGGATGCGACGCTGCCGCGCGAGTACACCGACGCCTGCGAGATCCTGCTGCTGCTCAAGGACAACCTGGCCGGGCACCACCGCGAACTCGTCGAGCACTTCATCCTCGAAGACTGGTGGGGCCGCTGGCTGGGCCGGTGGACTGCGGAGGAGCACCTGCACGCCATCGCGCTGCGCGAATACCTGGTGGTCACCCGTGAGGTCGACCCGACCGCCAACGAGGAGGCCCGGGTCTCCTACGTCATGAAGGGCTACCGCGCGGACACCTACACGCAGGTGGAAACCCTGGTTTACATGGCCTTCTCCGAGCGCACCTACGCCGTATTCTGCGAGAACCTGGCCGCGAAGCTCGAAGAGCCCATCCTGGCCGGGCTGATCGACCGCATCGCGCGCGACGAGCGACGGCACGAACTCTTCTTCTCCAACCTCGTCGAGCACTGCCTGCAGTACACCCGCGACGAAACAATCGCCGCCATCGCGGCCCGCGCCGCCGACCTGCAGGTGCCCGGCGCGGACATCGACTCCTACCAGGACAAGCTGCGCAACGTCGCCGATGCGGGCATCTTCGACCAGCGGCAGCTGCGGCAGGCGATCTCGGACCGCATCACCGCGTGGGGTGTGGCCGACGAGCCCGCCCTCAAGCAGTTCGTCATCGGCTAGCCGATTCTCGCGCGTGACCGTGTAAACGTCGGCGCGCCTGCGCTGCTGCAAAGCGGCGACGAGAGTAGCGTCGTTCTCGATGGTCAGCGTCATGCTCAGCTGCCAGGGCGGCACCTCCCGTCATCACAACGGAAGGACCGGCCCCGGTCCTGGTGTCGCAGTTCCCGCCGACATGCCTGTGCGGGTCCGCGCGGGCTTTTCCCGCTCGAGGAGCGCTACGTGACCGAAATCCGGACCTACGTGATCGACACCTCCGTGCTGCTGTCCGACCCGTGGGCGTGTAGCCGGTTCGCCGAGCACGAGGTGGTGGTGCCGCTGGTGGTGATCAGCGAACTGGAGGCCAAACGCCATCACCACGAGTTGGGGTGGTTCGCCCGTCAGGCGTTGCGGCTGTTCGACGATCTGCGGCTCGTGCACGGACGCCTCGATCAGCCCATTCCCGTTGGGGCGCAAGGCGGTACGCTTCACGTCGAGCTCAACCACACAGATCCGGCGGTGCTGCCCGCCGGTTTCCGCAGCGACAACAACGACTGCCGGATCTTGAGTTGCGCCGCCAACCTCGCCGCCGAGGGCAAGCGAGTCACTTTGGTGAGCAAGGACATTCCGCTTCGCGTCAAGGCCGCTGCGGTCGGCCTGGCCGCCGACGAGTATCACGCCCAGGATGTGGTGGCCTCCGGGTGGTCGGGCATGCGCGAGATCGAGACCGCCACCGAGGACATCGACGCGCTGTTCGCCGAGGGCGAGATAGACCTGGCCGAGGCGCGGGATCTGCCCTGCCACACCGGAATTCGGCTGCTCGGCGGAAGCTCGCACGCGCTGGGCCGGGTCAACGCGGACAAGCGTGTCCAGCTGGTGCGCGGCGACCGCGAGGCGTTCGGCCTGCGCGGCCGGTCCGCCGAGCAGCGCGTGGCGCTCGATCTGCTGCTGGACGAATCCGTGGGCATCGTGTCGCTCGGCGGCAAGGCGGGCACCGGCAAGTCGGCGCTGGCGCTGTGCGCCGGTCTGGAAGCGGTGCTGGAACGGCGGACCCAGCGCAAGGTGGTGGTCTTCCGCCCGCTCTACGCCGTAGGTGGCCAGGAGCTGGGCTACCTGCCCGGCAGCGAGAGCGAGAAGATGGGGCCCTGGGCGCAGGCCGTCTTCGACACGCTCGAAGGGCTGGCCAGCCCCGCCGTGCTGGAGGAAGTGCTCTCCCGGGGCATGCTCGAGGTGCTGCCGCTGACCCACATCCGGGGCCGGTCACTGCACGACTCGTTCGTGATTGTCGACGAGGCCCAATCGCTGGAGCGCAACGTCCTGCTGACGGTGCTGTCCAGGCTGGGTGCCGGGTCGCGGGTGGTGCTGACGCACGACATCGCCCAGCGCGACAACCTGCGGGTCGGCCGGCACGACGGGGTCGCCGCGGTGATCGAGAAGCTCAAGGGTCACCCGCTGTTCGCCCATATCACGCTGCTGCGCAGCGAGCGCTCGCCGATCGCCGCGCTGGTCACCGAGATGCTCGAGGAGATCGCCGGGCCGCAGTGAGAGCGCCTCGAGGTGGATCGGATGCGTATCCAGGGCTTTTAGTGTGCGGCCAGGGCGGGAAACCGCGCCGAGCCCGACCCTGAGCGCACACTCAACGCCGTGCGCGCACCCTCGACCCCCGCTCGACGCCCCGGTCGCAAAACCACCGGCAGGTAAACTTCGACGGTGCCGAAACGACCCGACAGCCAGGCCTGGCGCTATGGGCGCATGGTGGTCGGTGTCGTCGCGGCCGTCGCGGTGCTGGTGATCGGCGGGCTCACCGGTCACGTGACCCGCGCCGACAACCTCAGCTGCTCGGTGGTCAAGTGCGTCGCGCTGACGTTCGACGATGGGCCTGGGCCGTTCGACGAGCGACTGCTGCAGATCCTCAAGGACAACGACGCGAAGGCGACCTTCTTCCTGATCGGTAACAAGGTCGCCGCCAACCCGGCGGGCGCCAAGCGGATCGCCGACGCGGGCATGGAAATCGGCAGCCACACGTGGGAACACCCCAACATGGCGACAATTCCACCGGAAGACATCGCCCCCCAATTCGCCAAGGCCAACGACGCGATCACCGCCGCGACGGGGCGGACGCCGACGTTGTATCGCCCCGCGGGTGGGCTGTCCACCGATGCCGTCCGGCAGACCGCGGCAAAGTTTGGCCTCGCGGAAATCCTTTGGGACGTAATCCCTTTCGATTGGGCCAACGACTCGAACACGGCGGCGACGCGCTACATGCTGATGACGTACATCAAGCCGGGTTCGGTGGTGTTGTTCCACAACACCTACTCGAGCACCGTCGACTTGGTCTACCAGTTCCTCCCGGTGCTCAAGGCCAACGGCTACCGGATGGTGACGGTCAGCGAACTGCTCGGCACGCGGGCGCCCGGGAGCAGCTACGGCAGCCGCGAGAACGGGCCACCCGTCAACGAGCTGCACGACATCCCAGCGAGCGACATTCCCACCCTGCCGAACACGCCGTCGCCCAAGCCGATGCCCAACTTCCCGATCACCGACATCCCGGGCCAGAACTCGGGTGGCCCGAACAACGGTGCCTAGCACCAGCGTTGGGGCGCGGGCGGCCACCTGGCTCCGGAATGGTCGACGTCCCGGAGCGGCGGCGGGGCAGCGAAAGTCCGTCCGCGGATTGGCGATTGAATACGGGGCATACCTCGCCCTGTCCTACGTCCTGGCCGTCGTCGAGGCGGCCGCCATCTTGATCCCGCTGCGGGGCCACACGTCCATCGGCGCCAACTCCGACTTTGCGCAAACCAACACGGTGGCGGTCGTGGTGCTCGTCCTGTTGGGCATCACCGGCGTCGCAGTGGCCGGGATGCTGAGCGCGATCCCGACGCTGCGCTGGTATGCCGCGGGCGCCGAACCCGACCAGGCGCAGCGGGAAGCCGCGATGAAGCTGCCGGGGCGGCAGTCGGCGACCCTGTTCGGGGCCTGGGCGGTGACGGGCGGCATCTTCATGTTGCTGAACCTGGGCGACGGCGCGCAGCTGTTGCTGCCGATCTTCCTCGGGGTGCTGCTCGGCGGGTTGGCCGCCGGCGGCACGGCGATGCTGCTGGCGCAGCGTGTCCTGCAGCCGATCATGCGCGCCGCCACGCTGGGCTGCGAGCCGCGGATGGCCGTGCCGGGCGTGTACGCCCGGCTGGTCCTGCTGTGGTTTCTGTGCAGCGCCTTCCCGATCGGGGTGATCGCGACGCTGGTCGTCCTGCGCTCGTACGGCTGGCTGATTGAGAAGTCGACGTCGCTGGACGTCCCGATCCTGGTGGTCTCGCTGGCGGCGCTGGTGCTGGGGCTGCCTACCATGCTCTTGACCTCGCGATCCATCTCCGATCCGCTCGGCGAGGTCGTCGACGCGATGGCGGAGGTCGAGCACGGTCGCATCGGAACCTACGTCGGGGCCTACGAACGGTCCCAGATCGGGCGGCTGCAAACGGGTTTCAATCGGATGGTGGCCGGGCTGGCCGAGCGCGACCGGCTGCGCGACCTGTTCGGGCGCCACGTCGGGGCGGACGTCGCCCAGCGCGCCATCAGCGAGGGCGCCTCGCTGTCGGGAGACGTGGTCGAGGCGGCGGTCCTCTACATCGACTTGGTGGGTTCGACGCAGCTGGCCGAAAGCCGCCCGCCCCAAGAGGTCGCCGAGATCCTCAATGACTTCTTCCGGATCGTCGTGCACGCCGTGGACGAACACCAAGGGCTGATCAACAAATTCGTCGGCGACGCCGCGTTGGCCGTCTTCGGAGTGCCGTTGCCCAGCAGCGAGCCGGCGTCGGCCGCCCTGGCGACCGCTCGCGCCCTGGGGGCCCAATTGCGCCGCCTGCCGGTCGATTTCGGCATCGGTGTGTCGGCGGGCCGTGTCTTTGCCGGCAACATCGGCGCCGAGAACCGGTACGAGTACACGGTGATCGGCGATGCGGTCAACGAGGCCGCGCGGTTGGCCGATCTCGCCAAGACCGCCGATCGGCGGATCCTGTGCGCGGCAGGGGCAATCGAGCGGGCCGGGGAAGCCGAGCAGACGCATTGGGCCCAGTGCTATTCCACCGTCCTGCGGGGACGCTCGGAAGCCACCCAGGTCTCGGCGCCCGCGTCGAGCTAGGACCCGGGAAGCCGCGTCAGGACTTGTTGACCTTGAGCGCGGCGATGATCTTGGCCATGATGCCCGCCGACGCTGCGTCACCAATCGGGGTGCTGCCGATGAAGGCGGTGACCGGCTTGGTGTCGACGGTGATCACGGTGACGGAGTCGCCCTTGACGTTGCGGCTGGTGTCGGCGATCGTGACGTCGGCGTCCACGCGGGCGGCCTTGGTTCCGTCAACGGTGATCGACGAGGACTTCGCCGGACCGAGAGTGGGTTGCGCGTTCGCGTAGCCGGGGCCGTTGGCGATGCACTGCAACAACTTCGACGCCTGCGCGGTGAGGTCCATGCTGGTGACGAAGTTGGTGACGCCGACCTCGGCCGTCATCATCCACTGGCTGGCCCCGGGCACTTCCTGGGCGACGCCGACGGCGCCGATCAGGTTCGGGTTCTGGTCGTCAGAGAACACCGTCCAGTTGGGTGGCACCGAGCTGGCCGGGAACGAGAGCTTGCCCGCGGCGATCGAGTCGGTTCGCGGAATCTCACCGCCGGACACGTTCGGGGTGCAATCGGTGGCGGTCTGCTGGCCCCTCGGTTGGCTGCTGGTGCTGGTGGACGTCGAGGGCGCGGCGGTCGGGGACTTGCCGTGGCTGCCGCCGCGCATCACGATCAGGGTCGCCACCAATGCGATGACGGCCAGGATGACGAGGCCACCGATGATCAGCCAGGGCAGCTTCGAGCCGGGTCCGCGCGGCGGCGGCCCCGGCGGATAAGGCCCGGGCGGGAAGGGCTGTCCCGGTTGCGGATACCCCTGAGGCGGGTACTGGTAGGGGCCAGTCGGCGGATACGGCTGCGGACCGCCCGGCTGCGGACCGCCCGGCTGCGGACCGCCCTGCGGCGGACCGCCCCAATAGGGCTGCTGCCCATAGGGGTTTCCGTAGGGCCCCTGACCGTAGGGGCCGCCGGGGGGAGCCGTCATCGCTACAACACCCGCCTACTTCGCCGGCTTGACCTTGGCCATCGCCAAGACGTCGAGGCGGCGGTCCAGTTCTTCTTCCGACAGCTTGTCGCCGATTAGCCCCCGGTCGATCACGGTCTGACGGATCGTCTTGCGTTCCTTGAGGGCCTGCTTGGCCACCGCGGCCGCCTCCTCGTAGCCGATCGCCGAGTTCAACGGTGTCACGATCGACGGCGACGACTCGGCCAACTCCCGCAGGTGGTCGACGTTGGCCTTGAGCCCGACGATGCAGCGCTCCGCGAACAGTCTGGACACGTTCGTCAGCAGCTTGAATGACTCCAAGATATTGCGGGCCATCATCGGGATGTAGACGTTGAGCTCGAAGGCGCCCGACAAGCCGCCAACGGCGACCGCGGCGTCGTTGCCGATGACCTGCGCGGCCACCTGCGTAACTGCTTCGGGCAGAACGGGATTGACCTTGCCCGGCATGATCGAGCTACCCGGCTGCAGGTCGGGCAGCTGGATCTCGGCCAGGCCGGTCAGTGGGCCCGAGCCCATCCAGCGGATGTCGTTGGCGATCTTGGTCAAGGACACCGCGATGGTGCGCAGCGCGCCGGAAGCCTCGACCAGGCCGTCGCGCGCCGCCTGCGCCTCGAAAGAGTTGCTGGCCGTGCGCAACTCGCCCAGCCCGGTGGAGGCGATCAACGTCTCGACCACCCTGGCGCCGAAGCCGTCGGGGGCGTTGAGGCCGGTACCGACCGCCGTGCCGCCGATCGCCAGCTCACCCAGCCGCGGCAGCGTGGCGCGCACCCGCTCGATGCCCGCCTCGATCTGGCGGGCGTACCCGCTGAACTCCTGGCCGAGCGTCACCGGGACGGCGTCCATCAGGTGCGTGCGGCCCGACTTGACCACCGTCTGCCACTCGCGGGCCTTGCTCTCCAGCGCTTCGTGCAGCACCTCGAGCGCCGGGATCAGGTGGCGCACCGCGGCCTCGGTCGCCGCAATGTGGGTGGCGGTTGGGAAGGTGTCGTTGGACGACTGCGACATGTTGACGTCGTCGTTGGGGTGCACCGTGACACCGTTGGCGGCGGCGATGCTCGCGATCACCTCGTTGGTGTTCATGTTGGAGCTGGTGCCCGAACCGGTCTGGAAGACGTCGATGGGGAACTGGTCGTCGTGCTGTCCGTCGGCGATTTCCGCCGCCGCGGCGATGATGGCGTCCGCCTTCTCCGGTGCCAGCAGCCCCAGGTCTTTGTTCACCTGCGCGCAGGCGCCCTTCAGCAGGCCCAGCGCGCGGATCTGGGTGCGCTCCAGGCCCCGGCCCGAAATGGGGAAGTTCTCCACGGCACGCTGGGTTTGCGCGCGCCACAACGCCTTTGCGGGCACCCGGACCTCGCCCATGGTGTCGTGCTCGATGCGGTATTCGGTATCGGTGGCGCTATCGGCCATAGGTAGCAGTCCTTGTCTTTAAGGCGTGGTTCTCGGTCTAGGGCAGGGGATAGGCGGCAGTGCTGTCGCCGGTGAAGTCGATGGCGGAGTACTCGTTGAGTTTTGAGAGCCGGTGGTAGGCCTCGATCATGCGCACGGTGCCCGACTTCGACCGCATCACGATCGACTGCGTGGTGCAGCCGCCGGGGTAGTACTGCACGCCCTTGAGCAGGTCGCCGTTGGTGACGCCGGTGGCGCAGAAGAAGACGTTCTCGCCGGACACCAAATCCTCGGTGGTCAGCACCCGGTCGACGTCGTGGCCGGCGCTGATCGCTTTCTGGCGTTCGTCGTCGTCCTTCGGTGCCAGCTGCGCCTGGATGGCACCGCCCATGCACCGGATCGCGGCGGCGGCAATGATGCCTTCCGGCGTGCCGCCGATCCCGGCCAGCATGTCGGTGCCCGAGTTCGGGCGGCAGGCCGAAATCGCGCCCGCGACATCGCCGTCGGTGATGAGCCGAATGCGGGCGCCGGTCAGCCGGACATCTTCGATCAGCTGCGCGTGCCGCGGCCGGTCCAGGATGCACACGGTCATGTCCCGCACCGACAGCGCCTTCACCTTGGCGACAGCCTTGATGTTCTCGGCGATCGGCGCGGTGATGTCGAGCACGTTGGCGGCCTCCGGCCCGACGGCGATCTTGTTCATGTAGAACACCGCCGACGGGTCGAACATCGCGCCACGGTCGGCCACCGCGAGCACCGAAATGGCGTTGGGCATGCCCTTGCTCATCAGGGTGGTGCCGTCGATCGGGTCGACGGCGAAGTCGCAGTCGGGCCCGTCGCCGTTGCCGACCTCCTCGCCGTTGTAGAGCATCGGCGCGTGGTCCTTCTCGCCCTCGCCGATGACCACCACGCCGCGCATCGACACCGTGTTGACCAGCTCACGCATGGCGTCCACGGCCGCGCCATCGCCGCCCTCTTTGTCACCGCGGCCCACCCAGCGGCCCGCAGCCATGGCCCCGGCCTCGGTGACACGCACCAGTTCCAATGCCAGGTTGCGGTCCGGGGCTTCACGACGTGGCCGCCCGGCCGGGCGGTCGCGCTCAATTGTCATGGTTGGTGATTGTCCCAGAAGCGGATCGGTCTGCCGGAACTGGGATACTCGGAGGATGACCGAAGAGCCGCCGCTGAATGCCGAGGTAGCCGGCGAGCCGGCCCCGGCGGCCGGACCTGCCGCCAGGCCGGCCAAACCGCGGTTGCTGCAGGACGGTCGCGACATGTTCTGGTCGCTGATGCCGTTGGTGCTGGGCTGCATCCTGCTGGCCGGCCTGGTGGGCATGTGCTCGTTCCAGCCCGGCAGTCACCAGGGCGCGGTCCCGTCCTACGACGCGGCCGGGGCGCTGCGGGCCGACGCCGCGACCCTGGGCTTCCCGATCCGGCTGCCCAAGCTGCCCACCGGCTGGCAGGCCAACTCCGGCGGCCGGGGCGGGATCCAAGGCGGCCGCCTCGACCCCTCGACCGGTCAGCGGGTGAACGCGGCCACCTCGGTCGTCGGCTACATCAGCCCGGCCGGGATGTATCTGAGCCTGACGCAGAGCAACGCCGACGAGGACAAACTGGTGGGCTCGATCCACCCGTCGGCCTATCCCACCGGAACGGTCGACGTCGCCGGCACCACCTGGGTGGTCTACAACGGCGCCGGACAAAGCGGGGCGGACGCCGAGCCGGTGTGGACCACCCGGCTCTCCGGCCCGGCCGGGGCCACCCAAATCGCGATAACGGGCGCCGGTGACACCGATCAATTCCGTACGCTGGCTTCGGCGACGCAATCGCAACCGCCGTTACCGGCGCGCTGAAGAAAGGCCGAGCGTGACTGCACCCCAAGCGGATCTGTCCGGATGGTCGGTGGCGCCATTCACCGGTGGCGGCTACACCCATGACGTCTACCGCAAAGGCAGCGGCCCAGGCGTCGTGCTGATTCCCGAGATCCCGGGGATCCATCCCGGCGTGCTGGCCCTGGGCAACCACCTGGTGGACAACGGCTTCACCGTCGCGATGCCGTCGCTGTTCGGCGAACCTGGCAAACCCAAGACGGTCGGCCACATCGCTTCCGCGGTCAGCCGGGCGTGCGTGGCAAAGGAATTCGCGGCCTTCGCGACGAACAAGCAGCGGCCCGTGTCGATGTTCCTACGCGCGCTCGCCCGTGACCTCAACGCGTCGACCCCAGGCAAGGGTGTCGGCGTGATCGGCCAATGCTTCACGGGCGGTTTCGCGCTGGCCGTCGCGGTCGACGACGTCGTCCTGGCCCCGGTGCTTTCCCAGCCATCGGTACCGCTGCCGCTGGGGCGCGCGCGGCGCCGCGACCCAGGCCTGAGCGAATCCGAACTGGCCACCGTGGCCGATCGCTGCGCCAACGACGGCCTGTGCGCGATGGGTCTGCGGTTCAGCGAGGACCGCGCCGCGCCGCGCGAGCGGTTCGCGGTGCTCAAGGAGCGCCTCGGTGACGCGTTCGAAGTCATCGAGATCGACTCGAGTCCGGGCAATGCGGGCGGTTTCGGCAAGATGGCGCACTCGGTGTTGACCGACGAGGTCCGCGAAGTCGACGGCCAGCCGGCGTACGAGGCCCGCAAGCGGGTGGTCGAGTTCCTCACCCAGCGCCTTGGTTAGGAAAGCCCCACACGCATGACGACTACGACCAGTGCCCGGGTGATCGAAACCACCTTCGGCCCCGTCCGCGGCGCCGATGACGGCCGCGTCAGCTCCTGGAAGGGTGTCCGGTACGCCGCCCCGCCCGTCGGTGCCCTGCGCTTCCGGGCGCCGCAACCCCCCCAGCGGTGGACCGAGGTCGCCGACGCCACCCGCTACGGGCCGGCCTGCCCGCAGCCGGTCTTCCCCAACATGCCGCTCGACCTGGGCGCGCCGCAGGGCGAAGACTGTCTGCGGCTCAACGTCTGGGCGTCGTCCGACACGCAGCCGGGTGACCGAAAGCCCGTGATGGTGTGGCTGCACGGGGGCGCCTACGTCCTGGGATCGGGCAGCCAGGCGCTGTACGACGGGCGCCGGCTGGCAGGCGGCGGCGAGGTCATCGTGGTCACGCTCAACTACCGGGTCGGGGCGCTCGGTTTCCTGGACCTGTCGTCGTTTAACACGTCGCGGCGGCGGTTCGACTCCAACGTCGGGCTGCGCGACGTGCTGGCGGCACTGAGCTGGGTGCGCGACAACATCGCGGCTTTCGGCGGCGATCCCTGCAACGTGACACTGTTCGGCGAATCCGCGGGCGCGGGGATCGTGACGACCCTGCTCGCCAGCCCGTCCGCCGAGGGACTGTTCGCCCGCGCGATCGCTCAGAGTTCACCGGCCACATCGGTATACGACCGGCGCAGAGCTGAGCGCGTCGCCGAAACCGTCCTCGACCGCCTTGACGTCGACGCGGACCGGTTGCCCAACGTGCCTACCGCCGTGCTGCTTGCCGCGTCCCAAGAAGTCTTTGACGAAGTGCCCGTGCGTAATCCCGGCCTCCTGGCGTTCGTCCCGATCATCGACGGCGACTTGCTGGACGACTACCCGGTCAAGCGCGTGCAGGAGGGCCGCTCGCTGCCGGTGCCTTTGATCATCGGGACCAACAAGCACGAGGCGGCGCTCTTCCGATTGATGCGTTCGCGGCTGATGCCGATCACGCCTGGGGCGATCACCTCGATGTTCGACCAGATCGCGGCCGAACAACCGGACCTGCAATTGCCCACCGACGAGCAGATCGGATCGGCCTATTCGCGGTTGCGACGCAGGGCAAGGAGTTTGAGCATCGCCACCGATGTCGGGTTCCGGATGCCGTCGGTTTGGTTGGCCGAGGGGCACTCCCACGTGGCGCCCGTCTACCTGTACCGGTTCGATTACGCGACCCCGTTACTGAAGCTGCTGTTGGTCAATGCCGCCCACGCCACCGAATTGCCTTATGTCTGGGGCAATCTCGGGGCGCCGAAGGATCCCACGCTGAAATTGGGCGGCAGCAAGACCGCCAGGGCGGTTTCCAAGCGAATGCGGACCCGGTGGATCAATTTCGCCGCGCGGTCAACGCCGACGGGCCCGGCCGGCGAGCCGGACTGGAGGCCCTACCGGGAGGACGACCGCGCCTGTCTCATCATCGACGCGAGCGACACCGTCGCGCACGATGTCGACGGGAAGATCCGCGCCGCGTGGGGTAGCCAGATGGTGGGTTTCCGGTAGCTGTCATTCCGCGCCGGACTGCGCGGCGCGTGACTTCGCCTGCCGGCGAAGCCGATTGCGGCGGACGGGTGGCGCATCGGGCGGGTTCGGTTCGGCGCCCTTGAACACCATCAGATACACCTCGACGGTGGTGACGATCAGGATCATCAGCACAGGCCCGATGACAATGCCCCAGGGGCCGAACATGGTTATGCCCGAGAACACCGACAGCAGCATGAGCGCCGGGTTCAGCCGGGCGTCGCGCGGAACGAGGATCGGGCGCAGGAAGTTGTCGATGTTGGTGACCGCGACGAGGTGCCAGAGGACGACGAACACGCCGCCCGCGATGTTGCCGTAGAAGATCATTCCGATGCCGAATGGGATGGTCACGATCCCGCCGCCCAGCGGGATGATCGACAACGCGGTCAGCAGGACCGCGAAGATGAAGAATCCGTGGTGAAAGCCGGCGACGTAGATGGACGCGGCGCCCGCGACACCTTGGCACAGTGCAATCACGAACTGGCCACTGACGGTGCCGCGCACCATAGCTCCGGCTTTGGCCAGGTACAGGTCGGTGACCTCGTCGCCCAGGGGGTTGAGCTCGGCGATCAGTCTCCGCACCCGCTCGCGGTGCACCAGCAGTGCGACGAAGACATACAGGAAGATGATGGCCGACGTGACCGCGCCGGCGATACCGCCGACGGCGCCCTGCAAGAAGTGCAGGGCCCATTCGCCGACATTGCGGCCCACCGTGACCATCGCCTTGCGCAGGGTTTCCGCCGTTACCGTCATGTGCGCGAAGGGAACCCGGGACAGCAGCTCGTTCACCGCGTGCAGCGTGCGGTCGCCAAGCCCGCTGAGGTCGGTCGTCTTGACCCAGTCGGTGATGCTGTCGATCATGCGTGAGATCTGAACGACCGCCAGGATCACCAGGAGCGTGACCGGCACGATGACGGCCACCAGCGCGCACAACAGGGTGCAGGTCGCGGCCAGACCGGTGCCCAGCCGCCTGCCGAACCAGTTGAACAGCGGTGTGAACAGGTAGGCACCCACCGCGGCCACGACGATCAGCACGAAGTAGTTGCGCAGGAAGTACGCACCGAAGAGCATGGCGATCGCCGTCAGGATCGCCAGGGCGCGCTTCTGGTTGAGCGTGAATTCGGTATTCATGCCACCGGGGCCGTCCTCCGCGTCGTCGCCGCTGAGGGAACCTTAGCCCCGGCGCGGTGTTTTCGTCAGCGTCCCCGCACTCGCGGTCACTGCCCCCCGCTGGCCGACTGCTTCGGGGAGCCAACCTCCGCTTGGCTTTTCATGCGCTGGAACATGTCGACGTAATACGGGAGGCATTGCGACATCGCCTGTTGGGTGGTGAACAAGGGTTCATAGCCGAGGTCGCGACGCGCCTTGGCGATCGAGAAGTAGTTGTCCAGATAGAGCCGCTCGACGGCCAGCGGCTCGAGCAGTGGCGCCGGGATGCCGAAGCGGAAATGCAGCCGCTGCCAACCGGTCATCGCCACGCGGACCAGGGGGCCGTTCACCCTCACCCGGGGCCAGTTCACCCCGCAGGCCTCGACCACCGGCCGGGCGAACTCGAACATGTTGATCGGTTCGCCGTCGTTGATGAAGTACGCCTGACCGGGCGCGGTGCCGCCGGGGACGAGGTGCTGGGCGGCCAGGATGAAACCGTGAATCAGGTTGTGCACGTAGGAGTTATCCAGGCGGGCCGATTTGCGGCCGATCAGCGCCTTGACGTGGCCGGCGATCACGCTTTCGAAGAGTCTGCGGAACATCGTCTGATCGCCGCGCCCCCAGATCCCACTGGGCCGAATCGCACACGTCAGCATGCCGCCATTGCCGTTCTGCGACAGCACGAATCGCTCCGCGACCACCTTCGTTTCGGTGTAGAGGTCGTTGAAGCGGGTGGTGTAGGGCAGCGTCTCGTCGCCGCCGGGGATGTTCTGGCCGCCCATCACGACGCTGTTGGACGACGTGTAGACGAATCGCTTCACCCCGGCGGCCTGTCCGGCGTGCACCAGGTTCTCGGTGCCGCCGACGTTCACCGCGAAGCTGCGCTGCCGGTATGTGTCGGTCACCGACGCACCGCCCATCAGCTCGATGATGGCCGCGGTGTGGAAGACGGTGTCGATGCCGTCCACCGCCTGGGCGCAGACGGCGGTGTCGGTGATGTCGCCCTCGAGCACCTCCAGCTGCGGGTGCTCGGGAAGCGGTGACGGTGCGCGGTCGAACGAACGCACCCGGTACCCGCGGTCCAGGAGGGTGGTGACCAGGTTGGCGCCGACGAAGCCGGAGCCGCCGGTGACCAGGACCCGGCCGAGTTCGGCGGTCAGTGCTGCGTCAGCCATGGGCCGAAGCATAACTGAAACGTGTTCCAATTTCGAGCAAGATCACGGCTTTGGCTCCCGTAGAGTGGCGCAATTCAGGCGTCGTCCGCCTGGCCGGCAGCTAACGCATCCTCGATGCGCTTGCGGGCGCCAGCTAAATGCTCCTCGCACCTTTTAGCCAGCTCTTCGCCCCTTTCCCACAATTTCAGCGACGCATCTAGGTCCAGGTCGCCCTGCTCCAGGAGGCGCACCACTTCGATCAGCTGATCCCGGCATGCCTCGTACCCGAGCTGACTAATAGGTGTAACTGACTGCGGGTCTTCAGTGGCCATCGGTCTGCCCTTCGCTCACCGCGGCGATCGCGCCGTCGGCAACCCGCACCCGCAGCCGGCTGCCCACCGGCGCGTCAGCCACCGACCGCAGCACCGCCGGGGGCCCGGAGTCGGGCACCGCCTGTACCACCGCGTAGCCGCGGGCCAGCGTGGCCGCGGGGCCCAGCGTCGCCAGTCGCGCGCTCAGGTGGCCGACGCGTTCCGTCTCGGCGGCGGCCAGACGGGTGACATCGCGGCGGATCGCCGACCGGGCGCGGTGGATTTCGTCGGCGCGGGCCGTCAGCGCCGTCAGCGGTTCGGCCAGCACCGGCCGGCTGCGGATCTGGGCCAACGCGCGTTGCTCGCGAAACACCCAGCTGCGCAGCGCTTGCGCGCTTCGCCGACGCAAGTCGTCGATCAGCCGGAGTTCGGCGGCGGTATCGGGAACCACCTTCTTGGCGGCGTCGGTCGGGGTGGCCGCGCGCAGGTCGGCGACCAGGTCGCACAGCGGGTTGTCGGGTTCGTGACCGACCGCGCTGATCACCGGGGTGCGGCACGCGGCAATGGCGCGGCACAGCGTCTCGTCGGAGAACGGCAGCAAATCCTCCACGCTGCCACCGCCGCGCGCCACCACGATGACGTCCACCTCGACGTGGCGGTCGAGTTCGTACAGCGCCTCGACGATCTGCGCCACCGCGTTCGGGCCCTGGACCGCGGTGTTGCGCACCGCGAACCGGACCCCGGGCCAGCGTCCGGTGGCCACCGTCGTCACGTCGCGCTCGGCGGCGCTGGCCCGGCCGGTGATGAGGCCGATCATGTTGGGCAGGAAGGGGATTGGCCGCTTGAGCCGGGGGTCGAAGAGCCCTTCGGCATCCAGCAGCCGGCGCAGCCGATCGATGCGCGCCAGCAGCTCACCGACACCGACGGCGCGAATCTCGGACAGGCGCAACGAGAAGGTGCCGCGACCGGTGTAGAAGGAGGGCTTTCCGCAGACCACCACCTGCGTGCCCTCGGCCAGCTTCACCGGCGCGTTGGCCACCAGGTCGCGCGAACACGTCACGGTCAGCGACATGTCGGCGGCCGGGTCACGCAGCACCATGAACACCGTTTTGGAGTCGGGCCGGGCGCTGATTTGGGCCAGCTGGCCCTCGACCCATACCGTGCCGAGTTTGTCGATCCAGCCGGCGACGCGAATGGCCACCGCGCGCACCGGAAATGGGTTCTCGGCGGAGTTCGGTTCGGACTGTGCGGCCGGGGTCACTTCGCGTTCGCGCGGGTGATCCTGTTGGCGAGCAGCGTCTGAAAAGGCGCGCGCGCCTTCGTGGCCTGCTCGTAGGCCAGCAGGGCTTCGAGTTCGTCGACGCTGAGCGATTGCAGGCGGGCCCGCAGCTGCGCCAGCGTCAGCGTCGCATAGTCCAGCTCGGCCACCACCGACGGCTGCGGAACCGACGGCGTGTCCGCCGATTTCCCGCCCTGTTTCAAGGGGGCGGCATCGGACGCGGCGTCGGCGAGCGAATACAGCGCGAACCGTCCCTGGCTACGGCGATCGCCGTCGACGACACCGGCCGGGCCGGGCGCATCGACCTCCTCGGACAGGTCCTCGTCGAAGGTCGCCCATTCCGGCTGCTCGTCCTTCGGCGGAAAGATGTTCTCCAGGGTGCTGTCGCCTTTGATCGCCAGCTCGGCGAGGTTCTGCTGAAATCGCATCACAAGGTGCGCCGCCTGACTGGCTAACGTCATGGGGTACATCAAGATGGTTTTCGGCAGCTTCATGGTCTCCTCGACGGCGACTGTCGCCGCGCCGACCAGTAGCCGAACTCCATACGGTGCAGTAGCCATGGGTCCAAGATTGCCTTAAGCGACCGCTAACTCCAAGCCCGCCGGCGCGAGCTGGCAAGCCCGCGCGGGCAGAACGTACCCTGGTGTCATGCCGCCGACTGTTGACATGGGGATTCCCGGCGCGTCCAGCTCGGTAGCCAGCGATCCAGCCCGCAAGCGAGTGCTGCTGGCCGAGCCGCGTGGTTACTGCGCGGGCGTGGATCGGGCCGTCGAAACGGTCGAACGTGCGCTGGAAAAGCACGGCGCCCCGGTCTATGTGCGCCACGAGATCGTGCACAACCGGCACGTGGTGAACACGCTGGAGCAGGCTGGCGCCGTGTTCGTCGAGGAGACCGACGAGGTGCCCGAGGGGTCCATCGTGGTGTTCTCCGCGCACGGGGTGGCGCCGACGGTGCACGTGGCGGCCGCCGAACGCAACCTGCACACCATCGACGCCACCTGCCCGCTGGTGACCAAGGTGCACAACGAGGCCAGACGATTCGCCCGCAACGACTACGACATCCTGCTGATCGGCCACGAGGGCCACGAGGAGGTCATCGGCACCGCCGGGGAAGCCCCGGACCACGTGCAGCTGGTCGACGGGGTCGCCGCCGTGGACAACGTCACGGTGCGAGACGAGAACAAGGTGATCTGGCTCTCGCAGACCACGCTGTCGGTCGACGAGACGATGGAAATCGTCGAGCGGCTGCGGATGCGGTTCCCGAAGCTGCAGGATCCGCCCAGCGACGACATCTGTTACGCAACGCAGAACCGGCAGGTCGCCGTCAAGGCGATGGCGCCCGAGTGCCAGCTGGTGATCGTCGTCGGGTCGCGGAATTCGTCGAACTCGGTGCGCCTGGTCGAGGTGGCGCTGGGCGGCGGCGCCGCGGCCGCCCACCTCGTCGACTGGGCCGACGACATCGACCCGGCCTGGCTGGAAGGGGCGACCACCGTTGGCGTCACCTCCGGTGCGTCGGTGCCCGAGGTTTTGGTGCGCGGTGTGCTGGAGCGGCTGGCCGATCACGGCTACGACGTGGTGCAGCCCGTTACGACCGCGCAGGAGACCTTGGTGTTCGCCCTGCCGCGCGAGATCCGGTCACTGCTCTGACAGCGCCCGGCGGCGCTCAGGCGTCGTATTCCCATTGCGTCGGGGGCCGCTGAGGCCGGCCCTGCGTCCGGGAGCGGTTGCGCCGCTGAGCCGCGGGTTCGTCGTCCGCGCCCCGGTAACGGACCTGCGAGATGGGGTGATGCGTTCCGCCGTTGCCGTTCGGCGACGGGTGGCGACGCCTCGGCTCGTAGGCGGCCTCATGCCGGTCGTAACTGTCGAAACGGCCGAACTGCTCCCCGGACAGGTCGTACGGGTCCCCGAAACGGCTGCTCCGCGGCACGGGCCGCTCGTAAGGCGGCTCGTAAGGCCGCTCGTAGGGGTTGCGCCGGGTGCGCGGCTCCCGGCGGCCTTCACGGGCCGATTGGCCACGTGGGTCCGGATCGGCCTCGGGCCGGGGACGGCGGCGCGACCGGCGGGGCCGTTCCGCGTCGTCGTAGTCCCGGGCGGCAGTCGAGCCTTTCCGGCTGCGCCGCTCGACCGGTTCGCCAGCGTCGCTCAGCGGTGCGCGGGACCGTCGGGCGGAGCGGGTGGCGGACCGGTCGCCGCGCGCCGTCCGGCGGGCCCGCGCCGAGGAACCGGCCCCGCGGCCGCGGCGCGCCTTGGCGGGCGTCGCCTCGTGGGCATCGTCCTCGCCGGCTTCCGGGCGCAGCAGCGACTGCAGTTTGGCGCCGAGGCCGCCGAGGCCGGACTTGGTGGATTCCGCGTCGTCGGAGGTGGGCGATTCCGCGGCCGGCCGCTGCGACATGCCGAAATACCACCTGACCAGCCCGATCAAGAGCACGACGCCGGCGGTTCCCAGCATCAGCGGGAAGCGCTCGATCAGTGGATAGCCGCAGTTGATCAGCAGATCTTTGAGATGGCCGACCTTGGCGTCGTGGAACAACCAGTACGCGCCCGGTACCGCGCAGAAAAGGATCAGCGGGGGCTGGATGATCGCGGTGAACAGCCCGTCCTGGCGCACAGCGAGCACCGCCGCCACGCAGCCCGCTATATAGAAGCCGGCGAAGACGTGGGTCAGCTCCTTGTGGCCGGCGTCAATTCCATATCCGATCGCGGTGGCGGTGACGGCGAGGAGCAGGGCGGCATACCACGGCACACCTGGGATATTTGGGTGGATCGACCGGTGGGAGGCTTCCACCGTCGACGTTGCCCGCTGTCCTGACACATGTAGACCGTACCGGCAATGGGCCGAAAGCCCCGTAAATACCTTTGTAGCGATCCGGGCGTGCCACGGCGCGGAGGCTGGAGGCGCTGGAAAAGGTCCACGGCAACCCGCGGGGCCGCGGACCCCTAGACTTGGGTCCCTGTGAGCCTGAGCCTGGGAATCGTGGGTCTGCCCAACGTCGGCAAGTCGACTCTGTTCAACGCGCTGACCCGCAACGACGTCGTGGCGGCCAACTATCCGTTCGCGACGATCGAACCGAACGAAGGCGTCGTTCCGCTTCCTGATCCGCGGTTGGACAAGCTGGCCGAGCTGTTCGGGTCCGAGCGCATCGTGCCGGCGCCTGTGACATTCGTCGACATCGCCGGCTTGGTCAAGGGCGCGTCCGAGGGGGCGGGCCTGGGCAACAAGTTCCTGGCCCACATCCGCGAATGTGACGCCATCTGCCAGGTGGTCCGCGTGTTCTCCGACGACGATGTGACCCACGTGGCCGGGCAGGTGGATCCCAGATCCGATATTGAGGTCGTCGAGACCGAGCTGATCCTCGCCGATATGCAGACCCTGGAGCGCGCGCTGCCGAGGCTGGAGAAGGAGGCCCGCACCACCAAGGAGCGCAGGCCGGTGTACGACGCGGCGGTCGCCGCCCAGGAGACGTTGAACGGTGGCACGACGCTGTTCGGCGCTGGGGCGGATGCGTCGCTGCTGCGGGAGCTGAACCTGTTGACCACCAAACCGTTTCTGTATGTCTTCAACGCCGACGAGGCGGTGCTGACCGACGCGGCGCGCATCGCCGAGCTGCGCCGGCTGGTCGCGCCCGCCGACGCGGTATTCCTAGACGCGGCCATCGAAGCCGAGCTGAACGAGCTCGACGACGAGTCCGCCGCCGAACTGCTGGAGTCCATCGGGCAGACCGAACGGGGGCTCGACGCGCTGGCCCGCGCGGGCTTTCACACCCTAAAGCTGCAGACCTTCCTCACCGCGGGCCCAAAAGAGGCGCGCGCGTGGGTGATTCACCAAGGCGACACCGCGCCGAAGGCCGCGGGGGTGATCCACACCGACTTCGAAAAGCGCTTCATCAAGGCCGAGATCGTGTCCTACGACGACCTGATCGCCGCCGGTTCCATGGCCGCGGCCAAGGCGGCCGGCAAGGTCCGGATGGAGGGTAAGGACTACGTCATGGCCGACGGGGACGTGGTCGAGTTCCGGCACGGATAACGTCTACGTCGAAGTAGAGAGCGTTCTTCGAGGACGTCTCACGTGACGGCCCGGGCGATGAGCAGATGCGGTGCGTTGGTGTTGTCACTGATTCGACGGTGTTCGACTGGGAGGCCGGTGCTGCGCAACGTGTCGATCACGTCCGGCACCGGACGGAGCTGGAACCCGTTTCCAGTGAACGGCAATTTTGCCATTACCTCGGGTTCGGCCAATCCGATGACCAGTCGCCCCCGGCTGTTTATCACCCTGGCAAGCTCTCGGAACGCTCTGCCGAGCTCGGCGACGAAGTAGATGGTGTTGACCGTCATGACCCCATCGAATGCGCCAGCGGCGAAGGGGAGCTGCGTCATGGACGCGGAATGCAAAGATAGCCGCCCATTTTGGATGTCTGAGCGATATCGACCGGCGGCCTGGCTGAGCATCGTCTCCGACACCTCGACACCGTGAACACTGCCCGTCGGACCGACACTGTCGAGTAGGAATTTCAAGCCCACTCCGCCTCCGAATCCGACATCGGCCACCACGGATGCTTCTTTTGGTTGCAGCGCCTGCGCGGCGCTCTGGATCAAGCGTCGGTTGCCCCGGTTGAGCGCGGCACCAACGAGGCGCCCGCGTAGACCGCTCGGATGACCGAGTTGCTTCGCAACGCCGGTCATGACGGAATCCCGAAACCTCATCCCACCTACGGTAGGGCACGCATTCGAAGCAGTGCGAATACCGACATGAACTTACCGAGACCAGGCGAGTGCGGCATGATTTCGTGGCCGACGGCGGCGTGGTGGAGTTCCGGTTCGACCTGTGATCGGGAACCCTGGCGTCATGGGACGAACTGATACCGCCTCGTTGGTGATTGCCGCCCCGCTGAGTCGGGTGTACACCGCCCTGGTCGAACCGCAGGCGCTCGTCGAATGGCTTCCGCCGCAGGAGATGTCCGGGAAGCTCGAATACTTCGACGCACGCCCGGGCGGCTCTTACCGGATGAGACTGACCTACGCCCACCCGCCCGAGTCGGGTGGCAAGTCGAGCAACGACTCGGATGTCGTGGAGGCTCGGTTCGTCGAGATCGTGCCCGACGAGCGGGTCGTCCAGGCCGTCGACTTCGAATCCGACGACCCATCGTTCGCCGGAACGATGACGATGACATGGGCGATCACCGCGTTGAGCGCCGGCAGCACCCGCGTCGAGATCCGGGCCAACGATGTCCCACCGGGCATCTCGGCAGGCGATCACATCGACGGTCTGCGGTCGTCGTTGGCTAATCTCGCGGCGTATCTGGCTCCGGACACGTGATTGACGGCGACGTCGAAAGACTAGACGAGGCTTCATTGAGTGCGCCGCCGGTACTACATTGTGTAGTAAGACTATCTTCAGAGGTGCACGATGCGGTGGCGGGGCGTCTGTCATGTTGAATTTGCCGTCTTGGACTACGGCGACTCGATCAGGTTCTATGACTCGCTGTTCGGCTGGCTGGGCTATAGCAGCTTCTCGTCGCTGAACATGGAGTACCAGTCGACATATTACATGACTCGGCATGTCAATCCGCACAGCTACATCGGTATTCAGCCCGCGCATACCGGAGCAAGGCTGGTACACCGCGATCAGGCGGTCGGCATCAACCACATCGCGTTGTGGGCGCGGAGCAGGGGAGAGGTCGACCGCTTCCATCGCGAATTCTTGATCGGGCGGAATATCCCCGTCACTGACGAGCCGAAGGAGTACCCTCAGTACTGGCCCGGTTACTACGCGGTGTTCTTCGACGACCCGCTCAACGGGATCCACTGGGAGTTGGCGTGGGTGCCGAAAGTTCCTACTCCACGCCAATTTTGGTCGTTTTATCGCGCAATTCAAGGGTTCGCGCGGAGTCGGCCAGACCTGGCGAAGACGGTGCCGGGCGTTGTATTGCAGGCGAGGAGAACGCTACCGGTCCGGTAGGCGCGCGGCGCACGCTTCGCGAAGCGGGTGCAGGCGTCGGAAATCACGGAAACGCAACGCATTTCAGCATCGGCGGCGGAGAGGTGAGCGGGCTCTCATGATGCGCGCCGGGCGGGACCCGGCGCTAGCGCGATTCCAGTCGAAAGATCGGAATGTCGCGGCTAGCGGGCGCCGCCTTGTCCCGGTACTCGGCGTATCCCGAGTAGATGCGGTTGGCCAATTCGAATAGTCGGGCGTGCTCGTCGGGATCAGTGACTTGCCGCGCGGTGAATCGCTCGCCGCCGAATTCGCAGTCCGGATGCGCCTTCAAGTTGTGGTACCACTGCGGGTGTTTGGTGCCGCCGAAGTTGGAGGCCAGCAGGATGACGTCGGGACCGTCATGGAAGTAGGTGAGTTGTACCTCGCGCTTCTGACCGGACTTCGCGCCGGTGGTGACGAGCGGCGCGTTGATGATCGAGCCCATGTTGACCCGCCCGCCGGTGAGGCGGAACAGGTACGGATCGGTATGGCGTGCGATGTGGCGGGCGATGAACTGCCCCGCCCGCGAACGTCCGAAGCGAACGCTTGCCCGATACAGCGGGCCCCGGCGCTTGTGCGGGTCCACGTACCTCAGCGGCATATCCCGACCATACTGGCCGCAGCAAGCGTGGGGGCTTGCTTGGATGCTGGTCGGGGGAAATGCTCTAGGGATGGGTGAACGCGTGAGGCCGTGCATCCGGCGGTTCGGGCAAACCTTGATGGCCGGCACGCTGGCGTTGTCGTCCCCGCTCGCGCTGGCCGGCCTGGCAGACGCGGCCCCGAGCTCGCACTGGTGCCCGGGCACTGCCTGGGACCCGAGCTGGGGCACCGTTTACAACTGGGGCTGGGGTAAGTGCCACGACTGGCAAGGCCCGGCCGGTCAAAGTTTCCCGACGGGTGCGGGGCCATGGGGACCTGCGCCGATATGGGCGCCGCCGCAACCGCCTCCGCCGCCGTGGGCGCCCGGGGCGAAGCTGATGTGGAACCCGACCGGGCCCGGCAACTGGGGATTCTGGAATGACGGCATCTGGACCCCGGTCTAGTCGACCCGCTGTCCTTGTCGGTGGTGCTTCATAGCATGCCCTCGTCACACGAGCTTGCACGTCACCGCAGTCAGGAGGGCCCCATGAAGTTCGTTTCCACCCGCATCATCACCGCCGATGTCGGGCGGCTCGTCGATTTCTACGAGACGGTCGCCGAGGTTCCCGCGGTATGGGGCAACGAGCTTTTCGCCGAGATCCCCACGCCGGTGGGCACGCTCGCGATCGGCAGCGACAAGACGGTGCCGCTGTTTGCGGCCGGATCCGCCGAACCAGCGGCCAACCGCAGCGCGATCGTGGAATTCCTGGTCGACGACGTCGACGCGCAGTACGAGCGGCTGCGCGAACACGTGAGGGAGGTCGTGACCGAGCCGACCACTATGCCGTGGGGAAACCGTGCGCTGCTGTTCCGGGATCCGGACGGGAACCTCGTCAACCTGTTCACCCCGGTGACCGAGGAGGCTCGCGCCAAGTTCGGAATCTAGTCGGGACGCAACAGATTTGGATGACGACGTGGCGACGGAACCGGAAATGGTGAGACCGCCTCGGCCGATGCGCCCCGCGCATCCGTGCGCGCAGGGTCGTCGCGGCGCTATGGTTTAGCTCGTGGCCGTTGAGGACCGCCCCGACACTCCCGGGGAATTCGAACGCCAAGCCGAGGCGCTCGATAAGCGCGAGGAGGCGCTCGAAAAGCGCGAGGCCGAAGTTAGAAGGCGCGAGTTTCTGGCGGGTAGACGAGATCGGCTCGCCGACCAGCGAGATCGAATCGCCGACGACCGCGAGCGTCAAGCGGACGAGCGGGAGCGGCGCGCGGACGAACGCGAGGGCACGGCCGAACAGCGTGAGCGTGCCCGGCTCCGGCGGCTGGACGAACAGGCCATGCGCAAGGAGGCGACGGCCCGGCGAGAGCAGGCCGACATCGACCGGGAGATGGCGCAAACCGAACGCGGTCCCGACTACACCTGAGTCCGTGCGTTTGCTGCTGGCGGGATCTGGCGCGGCACCAGGTTTGCTGGAAGTGCGGCGGACGTCATTGTCCGCGTTGCGAATGACCTAGGCCACAAATTTTGGTGAACAATACCCGCCATTGTTAGCGTCCCCGGCCATGGTAGTACTTGCAACATTGATGTCATTGATTAATCAGGTTTCCGGGACTCCCTATATTCCGGGTGGAGACTCTCCCGCTGGAACGGATTGCTCAGGACTCGTTTCGTGGGTGGCCAACGCAGCATCCGACCGGCCGGTCTTCGGCAACCGGTTCAACACCGGAAACGAGGAAGCGGCGTTGTTGGCGCGGGGTTTCCAGTATGGGACCGCCCCCAACGCTCTCGTGATCGGATGGAATGGCGGTCACACGGCCGCGACGCTGCCGGATGGGACCCCGGTCGCCAGCGGTGAGCGCGGTGGCGTGCATATTGGTGGCGCGGGCGCCTACCAGGCCGGGTTCACGCATCACATGTTCCTGCCGATGCCGCCGGATGGCGAGGGCGCACTTCCGCCTCCGCCGGACGCGCCGCCTCCGCCGGACGCGCCGCGTCGGCCGCCGGAGGCGCCGCCTGTGTTGGTCGACGCGGCGGCCCCAGCACCGCCCCCACCGCCGGCGCCGCAAGCGCCTCCGCCCGGCGATCCCGGAATTGCGAATCCCTAACGAATTGAATTCGCGCAGGATTCGATTGGACGCACAGATTATTTCCGCGGTACATATCTCCGGCTTCAATGGAGTGAAATAGCGCAGAACGCGCGGGATTTGTGATCCAGACCACTTGGCGCGCAGATCGGAGCTGCCGAAAGACTGGTGAACGACCGTGAAGTGTGCCCCCGGGCGTCGATCAGGATGCCCGGGGGCAACTTTGCTGGCCCGCCTGCGGCGTCCCACCGATATGCTGGCGCTGCTCGCCCATGTCGAGCCGACGCAGCGTCTCCCAGCGAGCAAGGCGGAAACCGGCCATGATCTTCATCGTCGTCAAGTTCGAGACCAAGCCCGAGTGGACGGACCGGTGGACGGATCTGGTCAGCTTGTTCACCGCGGCCACGCGCGCCGAGGACGGCAACCTGTGGTTCGAGTGGTCACGCAGCCTGGACAACCCGGCGGAGTACGTCTTGGTGGAGGCTTTCCGTGACGACGAGGCGGGCGCCCTCCACGTCAACAGCGATCACTTCAAGCAAGCGATGCAGGAGCTGCCGCAGGCCCTGGCGTCCACCCCAAAGATCATCAACCAGACCATCGACGCCACGGGATGGTCGGAACTGGGCGAGATGTCGGTCGGCTAGCCGACTTCGCCTACCGTCACGGTGATTTCGCCGCCCAGGTGGTAGCCCGGCGCCAGCGGAAGCGTGTCACCGCTCCAAAACTTGCCGGGATCGAACCAGTTCGCGTCCTTGTCCGTGTTGAGCAATCCCATTTCCTCGTAGGTGATCGCCACCGTCTCCGCGCAATAGGCGGTGGAAAGGCTCATCTTGCGTTCCTCCCGGCGACGCCGGGTCTGCTCGCGAACCTTGCTGTCCACCACCGGGATTCCCCGTACCCAGTCGTTGATGGTCGGGAGCCGGCCGCGGAACCAGCGACCGGTCAGCCGCGCGGTGGTGGGAAACGCGGTCCCGTCCATCCGCGCGATCACCCGCAGCAGCTTATTCTCCTGCTCGCGGGTGGGGTTGGGCGTCAGCTGGCGCAGCCAGCACCTCTGCTGGTACCGCTGCGTCCACTGCAGGACGGCCTGACGCAGATCGTTGAGCTGCACGCCCCGGTGGTTGGTGCCCGTCCACATGTCGACGAGCTTGTCGCCCAACTCGGCGTGCCAGATCAACGGCGGCAGGTCGTCGATGGCCACCGTCATGCCCACGTGGTTCACCGGTGCGTTCGTCAGCGTCTGAATGGCGCGGTCGGGCCGCGAGCGGCCGCGAAACAACCAAAGATCTCCGGTGCGAGTCTCGTTCAGGGCCTGATCGAGGGTCAGCGTCATGAGCGTGTCGATGCCTGTGTCCGGTTGCAAGAGCACACAAGTTAATCACAGCCCGCATACGCTGTGTCCATGCGCAGAGTGTGGAAGTGGGTTGGGCTGGCCGGCGTCGCCGGTGTCGTCGCCGGCGGCGCGCTGGTCGCTCGTGACCAACGCAAACGACGCGCCTACACCGCGGACGAGGTCCGCTCGCGGCTGCACCAACGGCTGGCCGAATTCGACGCGGAGGGCTTTCAGTCCAGGTCGGGATCGGCCGGGGCCTCCACGGCGAACAGCGAATAGGCGCCCGAAAAGCCCTTCAGCTCGACCTCACGCCCCTTGTCGAAGCGGATGTCGTCGCAGTCGGAAAGGGCGTCCCGCACAGGCTGACTCACCAGGATCTCGCCGCCGGCGGCCTGGGCCGCCACCCGAGCGGCCATCGCGACGTTGCGGCCGAACAGATCGTCGCCCCGGCGCACTGACCGGCCCATGTGGATACCGATCCGCACGCGAATCTCCTCGTGCCGCTTGCGTTTTGCATCCTTGCGCAGCGCGCGCTGCAGGTCGATGCCACACCGCACCGCCTGGTCGGCGCGAGAAAAGGCGATCATGAAGCCGTCACCCTGGCTCTTCACCACATGACCGGATCGCCGCTGCACCAGGTCCGACACCAGTTTGTCATGTGCGCCAATGAGTTTGACCCAGGCGCGGTCACCGATCCGCTCGTTGAGCGCGGTGGATTCCTCGATGTCGGAGAACAGGATCACCACGCGGCCGTCCGGGGTGACCCTGGCCAGATCGGGTCGTTCCACCTCCGCCCAGTCGGCGAGATCCTCGATCGAACCGCGTACGGCGGCCCCGAAGCCTTCTTTGCGAACGACGTTGGCGGTGTTCCAGACGGTCTTGAGGGCCTCGCGCCCGCCCGACAGGAGCCAGCTACGGGTGTCGGTCCGGTGCCGCAATTCGTCGATCTCCTGGCGGCTGCGCACCAGCAACCGCGAAAGTACGGCGAGCGCGACGGCTTCGATCACGGCGATACCGGCCAAGCCGTACACCGTGATATGCAGTGCATCACCCACGCAAGCATCCTGCCAAGGCCGCGACGGCGTGCGGTTGTCGGGCCTGTGTGCGGTGTCTAGTGTTAGGTCCGACCGCCGCGGGTAGTGAAATCTAAAGAGCCAACGACTTCGGAGGTACGGGCTTGGCCGACGGCGGCGACAACTCTTCCAACAAGCTGGTGATCTTCGGCATCACCGGCGATCTGGCGCGCAAGATGACCTACCGCGCCTTGTACCGGCTCGAGGCACGCAAGTTGCTCGACGTCCCGATCATCGGCGTGGCCAGTGACGACATGCCGCTCGAGAAGCTGGTCGAGCGCGCCCGCGAGGCCGTCCAGGCCTCCGGCGAGGAGTTCGACGACGCGGTCTTCGATCGGCTCGCAGGGCGGTTGTCCTATCTGCACGGTGACGTCACCGACGAGGAGTTGTACGGCCGGCTCGCCAAGGAGATCGGCAAGGACTGCCGGCCGCTGTTCTACCTGGAAATGCCGCCGTCCCTGTTCGCGCCGATCGTCGAAAACCTTGCCAAGGCCGATCTGCTGGAGTGCAGCCGTGTCGCGGTGGAAAAGCCGTTCGGCCATGATCTGGCCTCGGCGCGCGACCTGAACGCCCGGCTGCGTGCGGTGCTCGACGAGGACCAGATCCTGCGGGTGGACCACTTTCTGGGCAAGCAGCCCGTCGAAGAGCTGCAGTATCTGCGCTTCGCGAACAACGCCCTGGCCAAGCTGTGGGACCGCGACAGCGTTTCCGAAATCCACATCACCATGGCCGAGGATTTCGGCATCGAGGACCGCGGCAAGTTCTACGACGCGGTGGGCACCCTGCGCGACGTCGTGCAAAACCATCTGCTGCAGGTGCTCGCGCTGGTCGCGATGGAGCCCCCGGTCGGTCCCAGCGCCGACGACCTCAACGACAAGAAGGCCGAGGTGTTCCGGGCGATGCCGGCGCTGGATCCCGAGCGGTGCGTGCGCGGCCAGTACCGCGGCTACACCGACGTCGACGGGGTGGCGAAGGATTCGCAAACCGAGACCTACATCGCGCTGCGAACCGAGATCGACAACTGGCGCTGGGCCGGTGTGCCGATCTTCCTGCGTGCCGGAAAGGCGCTGCCGGAGAAGGTGACCGAGGTGCGGATGTTCCTCCACCACGTTCCGGGATTCTCGTTTCTACCGAACCGCCGGCCACCCGAGCCCAACCAGATCGTGCTACGCATCGATCCCGACCCCGGGATGCGGCTGCAGTTGTCCGCCCAGGTTGGCGACGGATGGCACGACGTGCACCTAGACTCGTCGTTCGCCGAGGATCTCGGGGAAGCCGTGCGGCCCTACGAACGGCTTCTGTACGCCGCGCTCACCGGCGACCGGCAGCTGTTCGCCCGCGAAGACGCCATCGAGGAGACGTGGCGGATCGTGCAGCCTGTGCTGGACAAGCCGAGCCGCATCCACCACTACGAGCAGGGTTCGTGGGGGCCCGAGGCGGCGCAGTCGCTGCTCCACGGCCATCGCAGCTGGCAAGAGCCGTGGCTGCCCAAGCGCACGTCGTCACAGTAAGGAGAACGGGAAGAGATGCAGCTCGGGATGATCGGACTCGGCCGGATGGGCGCCAACATCGTCCGCCGGGTCGCCAAGGATGGACACGAATGCGTGGTCTACGACCACAACCCCGACGCGGTTAAGGCGATGGCGGGGGAGGAGCGGACCACCGGTGTGTCGTCGATGCAGGAGCTCGCCGAGAAGCTGACCGCTCCGCGGGTCGTCTGGGTGATGGTGCCGGCGGGCACGATCACGACGGGCGTCATCGAAGAGCTGGCCAAGACGCTGGAGTCCGGCGACATCGTCATCGACGGCGGCAACTCCTATTACCGCGACGACATCAGCCACGCAAAGACATTGTCCGAGAGGGGTATTCACCTGCTCGACTGCGGCACCAGTGGCGGGGTGTGGGGCCGGGAGCGCGGCTATTGCCTGATGATCGGCGGCGACGACGAAGCCTTTCTACACGCCGAACCGATCTTCGCCAGCGTCGCGCCCGGCGTGGACGCGGCGCCGCGTACGCCGGGCCGGGACGGTGAAGTGGAGCGGTCGGAAAAGGGTTACCTGCACTGTGGGCCGTCCGGCGCCGGGCACTTCGTCAAGATGGTGCACAACGGCATCGAGTACGGCATGATGGCCTCGCTTGCCGAGGGACTCAACATCCTGCGCAACGCCGACATCGGCAAGCACATCCAGCAGGGCGACGCCGAGACGGCGCCGTTGTCCAACCCGGAGTTCTACCAATATGACTTCGACATCCCCGAGGTTGCCGAGGTGTGGCGCAGGGGCAGCGTGATCGGCTCCTGGCTACTGGACCTGACCGCGATTGCGCTGCACGATTCGCCGGATCTCAAGGAGTTCTCCGGACGGGTGTCCGACTCCGGCGAGGGACGGTGGACCGCCATCGCGGCGATCGATGAGGGGGTGCCTTCGCCGGTGTTGACGACGGCGCTGCAGTCCCGGTTCGCGTCGCGGTCGCTCGATGACTTCGCCAACAAGGCGTTGTCAGCGATGCGCAAGCAATTCGGGGGGCATGCCGAGAAGCCGGCGAACTAGATTGTGGCGATCGCGAGGGCGGCGTAGCCGGGTGATGCGGGTCGCCACCATTGGGCTTGTGGCGATCGCGAGGGCGGCGTAGCCGGGTGATGCGGGTCGCCACCATCAGAACTAGTGGCGCTTGACGAATTTCACCACGGCGTCGCTGAACGCATCGTTGTCGTCGCCGGCCGCGGTGTGCCCGGCATTGGACAGCTCGACGAACTCCGCCCGGGGCACCGTGGCCAGAAAGTGCCGAACGCCCTCGGGGCTGACGACGTCGGACAGCTTCCCGCGGATCAGCAGGACCGGAATCGACAGGCTCTTCGCGGCCTGTTCGAAGTTCTCCGTGCGTAACTCGGGATCGTCGCCCGGTTTGGTCATGAACGCCGGATCCCAATGCCAGAACCAGCGGCCATCGCGTAGGCGCAGGTTCTTCTTCAACCCCTCGGGGCTGCGCGGCTTGTCCCGATACGGCAGATAGGCGGCGACGGCGTCGGCGGCCTCCTCCAGCGAGTCGAAACCGTCGAGGCCGCTGATCATGAAATCGCGGATCCGGGCGCTGCCGCCCTTCTCGAAGCGCGGCACCACGTCGACCAGGACCAGCCGCGTCACCCTCGCGGGCCCGGCCCGATGGGCGGCGAGGATGCCGGTCAGCCCGCCCATGCTCGCTCCGATGATCATCACCGGCCGGCCGATCGCCTCGATCACCTGCAGGACGTCGGCCGTCAGGGTTTCGATGTCGTACTCCGCGTCGGGCGAGCGATCGCTGTCACCGTGTCCGCGGCTGTCGGGCGCTACCACGTGCAGGCCCTCGTCGGCCAGGGCTTGACCGGTGTTTTTCCACGAATGCCGGTTCTGGCCGCCGCCGTGCAGCATCAGGACGCTGGGCCGGCCCGCGCCGTCCGTCCCCCGATTCCATTCGTCGGCGACCAGGGTGATTCCGCCGGCGCCGGAAAACTCGACCGTCTCGGGGCTGTTGGTGACGGTGCTCATGCGACCTGACGTTACATAGCGCGTATATGCACCGTTCGCCGGGGCGACAAGGCGATGAGTTTCCGCGCTGGCGGGGGTCTATCTGAACGACACCCATCAGCCAGTAAGGAGGCGGCCGTCCTATGCCATCGATCACCCCGTCGTTGTGGTTCGACCACGACTTGGAGGAGGCAGCCGAGTTCTACACCTCGATATTCCCGAACTCCCACATCGAGGGCTTCAACCGAACCACCGAGGCCGGCCCCGGCGAACCGGGCACGGTCCTGTCCGGCAGCTTCGTCCTGGACGGCAGCCGGTTCATCGGGATCAACGGCGGCCCGCACTTCCAGTTCAGCGAGGCGGTGTCCTTCACGATCCACTGCAAGGATCAGGACGAGGTCGACTACTACTGGCAGCGCCTGACCGACGGCGGCGAGGAATCGCAATGCGGCTGGTGCAAAGACCGCTTCGGGCTGAGCTGGCAGATCGTCCCGGACCGGTTGTATGAGTTGATCGGTGATCCCGACCGCCGGCGCGCTGCGGCGGCCACGCAAGCGATGTACGGCATGCGCAAGATCATCATCGCCGATCTGGACCGAGCCGCCGCCTGGGTATAGCGAAATTCCCTGTCTTAGAAGCAGTTTGACCGCTTAGGGCATGCGGTCAGTGTGCCGTGGACCCACACGCGTTAGGTTGGTCCGTGCGGACGCGCCGAGCAGGGAGTGAACATGGGTGAACCTGGCTGGATCGACGTACCGAGCCCTGCCGGGAACCTGAAGGCACTCACCTGGGGGCCCCGCGACGCGCCTCTCGCGTTGTGCCTGCACGGATTCCCCGACACACCCTACGGATTTCGCAAAATCGCTCCCCGGCTCGTGGAGGCGGGCTGGCGGGTGGTGGCCCCCTTCATGCGCGGGTACGCGCCGTCCTCGATTCCGGCCGACGGCAGCTACCACGTCGGCGCGATGATGGACGACGCCCTGCGAGTCCGCTCCGCGGCGGGTGGCACCGACCGTGACGTGGTGATCGGTCATGACTGGGGTGCGATCGCCACCACCGGTCTGGCCGCCATGCCCGACAGCCCTTTCACCAAGGCGGTGATCATGTCCGTGCCCCCGTCGGCGGCCTTCCGTCGCCGGGCCGGCGTCGGCGAGCGCGCCCGGCTGGTCGCACACCTGGCGCGCCAGCTCTTGCGCAGCTGGTACATCATCTACTTCCAATTACCTGGGCTGCCAGAGCGTTCCGAGTCGTGGGTACTGCCGTTGCTATGGCGTCGATGGTCGCCGGGATATCGCGCCGACGAGGATCTGCGTCACGTCGACGCGGCAATCGGGACGCCGGAGAGCTGGCGCGCGGCGCTGGGACCTTACCGCGCCACGATCCGCAATACCCGCCCGCCCGCGCGGTATGCCGAGCTCAACAACCTGTGGACCGAAGAGCCCGTGTGGCCGTGCCTGTACCTGCATGGTCGCGACGATGGCTGCATGACACCGGCTTTCGCCCGCTGGGCGGAGAAGGTGTTGCCGCCGGGCAGCGAGGTGGACATCGTCGAACACGCCGGGCACTTCCTGCAGCTCGAGCAGCCGGACAAGGTCGCCGACCTGGTGCTCGGGTTCATCGGCTCACCCGCCTGAATGGCCGCGCAGCGGATGGCCGCCGTCGATGCGCAGTTCTATTGGATGTCGGCCAAGATCCCCAGCGACGAGTTCCTGCTGTATGCGTTCGACAGCGAGCCCGCCGACTATCCGGCCGCGGTCGAGCAGGTCTGCCAGAGGGTCGGCGCGGAGCCGGCGCTGACGCTTTGCGTCCGAGAAGGCAGTCCTCTGACCTACCCGCAGTGGGTGCGCGCCGCCGTCGCGCCCGAGTGGGTGGTCCGCCACGACCTCGACGACCGGACGTGGGCCGGCTGCCTCGCGGCGGTCGTCGCCCTGGCCGGTAACCAGCTCGACGTGCGTCGGACGCCCTGGCGGCTGCACGTCTTTACCCCGGTGCTGGGCATCCCGGGCGTAACCGGGACGGGTTGCGTGGCGGTATTGCAGGTCCCGCACGCGATGGCCGACGGGGCGCGAGCAGCGGCCATGGCAGGCTGGCTGTTCGGCAGGCCGGACCCGGTTCCTCGGGTGCAACGCCTGCGGTCCGGGTTCCTGCCCTGGCGAGCCGCCCAGGCGGCGCGGGCCCATCGCCGGCTGGTGGCCGAGACCCGCGCCGGGCTGCTGTCCCCCCGGCCGGGTCCCCGTCCCCTGCTGTCGACGAACGCGCGTCCCGGCGCGGTCCGCTCGGTGCGCACGCTGGTGCGGCACCGCAAAGACCTGCGCGGTCCCACCGTTACCGTGGTCGCGCTGTCGGCGATCTCCACGGCGCTGGCCAACCTCTTG
This sequence comes from Mycobacterium sp. E1747, assembly GCF_001667775.1. Classification (GTDB taxonomy): domain Bacteria; phylum Actinomycetota; class Actinomycetes; order Mycobacteriales; family Mycobacteriaceae; genus Mycobacterium. The sequence continues at coordinate 4,757 of NZ_LZJI01000197.1, read as the reverse complement.
GGCGATGCGGCCGATACGCTGGGGGCCGAAGTTCCAATGGCCAAACCCGGTGTGGCGCACGCGCACAATCACTTCGGGAACGTCGTGGTGGGCCTGCACCCGAGGCTGGCGCCAGAGGCACGCGCCGAGCGGATCGCGACGGAGCTGGCCGGTGGTCGGTGCCGCTTCGCGCACCCGGCGACGCGCTACGCCGACCGGGCTTTTGCCGCGGTGCCCGCGCCCCTATTGCGTTGGGGAATAGCCCAATTCGACGCTGACATTCGTCCGGAGCAGGTGTCCGGCAACACCGTCGTGTCCAGCGTCAACCGCGGGGCGGCCGACCTGACCTTTGGCGGCGCCCGAGTGGTGTTGACCGCCGGCTACCCGGCGTTGTCACCGGCGATGGGGCTGACGCACGGCGTGCACGGCATCGGCGACACCATCGCGATCAGCGTGCACGCGGCCGAGACGGCCGTTCCCGACATCGACGCGTACGTGGAGTTGCTCGACGCGGCGCTGTAGCTATTGCCCGTCGCCGGACCGGGCCGCTTCCTCACGCGTCAGGCCGACGGCGGAAATCAGCTCCTCGTGCAGTTCGAACCACACGGTGTGGTAGGAGTCGATCAGTGGCCTGGTCAGCCAGGCGGTGTCGCCGTCCCGCACTTTGTCCAGTGCGACAGTCAGTTTCGTCCCGTATGCGTTAAGCCGGGGCAGTTGTGCCGCGGCCGCCGCGATGATCGGCCGCACGCGCGCGTGCACGTCGTCGAGCCGCGCCAGCACCGCGGCGTCGTATTCCGCGTCGTCGTGGGCGTTGGGCGTGCCGCCGGGGCCGTCCTTGAGCTGCCAATCGGTCACCAGGGCTTTGAAATCGGCGTTGACCGACCGAAAGTCGTCATAGGCGGCCGCGATCACCGCCCGGTCGACGCCCCTGCGCTCCTCGTCGAGCAGCGCCGCGAGCCTGTCGCGCCCGCCGGGGGTGATTCGCACCGTCGCACCGGCGCATCCCCTCGATGCCGTAACCCTTGTTGCCCAACAGCTCCCGCGGGAGATTCGCTGTGCCGTCCAGTAACACCACCGATTGCCTGGCAGAAGCGGCCCCGGGCGTTTGACGGCGGGCACCGCGTGCGATACGAGCCGTGGTGCACCCCCTTGTGATCAGCTGTCGAAAGGCCAACGTCCGAATGCCCGCAATGTTTCCACATGGGTCGGCGGAGTTAGCTGCTCGGCGGTCCTGTTCTCCGGTCCGCCCCATGATCTAGGTTTGCAGGTATGACTCCCTACGACGTCGGGTTACTCATCCTGCGGCTGGTGCTGGGCGTGACTTTGGCCGCGCACGGCTACAACAAGTTCTTCGGTGGCGGACGTATCCCTGGCACCGCGCGGTGGTTCGAGAGCATCGGCATGAAGCCGGGCAAGTTCCACGCCACCGTGGCCGCCACGACCGAGATGGCCGCCGGGCTGGGCCTGGCCGCCGGGCTGCTGACACCGATCCCGGCGGCGGGCTTCGTGTCGTTGATGCTGGTGGCGGCCTGGACGGTGCACCGGGCCAACGGGTTCTTCATCGTCAAGGAGGGCTGGGAGTACAACCTGATCCTGGCGGTCAGCGCCATCGCCGTGGCCACCCTGGGCGCCGGCAAGCTCAGCCTGGACTACGTCGTGTTCGGCCACAACTGGATGGACGGCTGGCGCGGCCTGCTGATCTCGGTGGTGCTCGGCCTTGCCGGCGCGATCGGCCAGCTCGTGATCTTCTACCGCCCGCCCGCTAAGCAGGCTGGTTAGCTGGGAGCCGCGCCCTAGGCGACCGCGGCCGTCTCGGCGTCCCGCACCTCGGCCGCCGCCCGCTCACCCGAGCGAATGGCGCCGTCGATCCACCCGCACATGATGGCCGAACTCTCGGTCCCGGCCCAGTGGATGCGGCCGCACGGCTCGCGCAGGGTGTAGCCGAATTCGGTCAGCACGCCGGTCGGGGCGTGGCCGATCATCCCGCCGCCGGAGTAGCGCTCGATGGTCCAGTTCTGCTCGTGGTACTCCTGCGGCATCCTCGCCTTCTCGCCGAACCGGTCGACCAGCTCGCCGATGAGCGCCGCCCTCCGCTCGGCCTCGTTGAGCTTCGTCAGCCGGCGCGCCGCTGCCCCTTCGGTGATGACGCACATGATGCCGGGGTCGCCGGTGTCCGTGCAGGCGTCGATCGTCAAAGTGGCCGGGGATCCCGGTGCTGCCGACTGACCCGACAGCCCGTCGGCGCGCCAGAAGGGCTCGTCGTAGACGATCGACGTCTTGATGACCGCGCCGCTCGGCATGCGCTGGTGCAGCATCGCCCGGTCCACCGGCAGCATCGGGTCGTAGACGATCGAGGGGGCGATGGCCAGCGGTATCGCCACGATGACCCGCCGAGCGCGCACGGTCAGGTCGGCCGCTGTCACCGTCACGCCGTCGGCGTCCTGGGCGATTTGGCGCACCGGTTGCGAAAGGTGCACTGCGGCGCCCAGTTCGGCCGCGATGGGACCGTAGACGGCGCCCATTCCCCCGACCGGGCGGGCGTCCTGGGAGCCGCCCTTGCCCGAGATCGCGAACGTCAGTCCGCCCGCCGACGCCGTCTGTAACAACCCCCACAGCAACGACGTCTCCGACGCCGCCGAGGTGTAGAGGCCGGCAAAGGCCATGTCCAGCATCTCGCGGGCCTGCTTGGACATGGTGTTCTGTTCGATCCATTCCCCGATGCTGATGCGGTCCCACTCGTCCGCCTGCTTGGCATCCCAGGGGGCTTCCCGCGGAAGCGTTTTGGCCATCTTCTCGATCGACAACAAACCGACGCCGAGGTTGGCAACGGCCCACGGGCTCATCGTCCAGGGGACGGTGCCGCCGTAGCGGTGCTTCCTGCCGTCGACGATCATCATCGCGTCGCCGTCGTTGTGCTGCTTGTACTCGGCCACGCCGAACTCGTCCATCAACGCGTAGATCCGGTCCTGGCCCGGCCCGATCCACGCGCCGCCGCGGTCGACCCACGTGCCGTCGGGACGGTATTCGGTGAAGGTGCGGCCGCCGACCCTGTCGCGCGCCTCCAGCAAGGCCACCGAATGGCCGGCCCGTTTCAACCGCAGGGCGGCCGTCAGGCCCGCGAATCCGGCTCCGACCACGCAGTAATCGACCTCTGACACGGCTGGCTCCTCAACCTATGCCCCACCCCAGCAGCAAACTACACCGCGGGTGGCGCCGGCGGTGGTGGGTTAACTCAGATTTCTGCGCCCGTTCGTGCCGGCCATAGGCTGCGGGTTTGTGTTGACGCATACGGTTCGCGCGCGGCGCAGCTCCGACGACTTCCCCCGCGCCCACCATCTGGCGGCCAAGATCGCCGAGGTCGCCGCCGACCCGGTTGCCGTCGAGCCGGAAGCCGCGGAGATGGTGGCCAACCGGATCATCGACAACGCGGCCGTCAGCGCTGCGGCGGTGCTGCGCCGGCCCGTCACGGTGGCGCGGCAGCAGGCGCTGGCCCATCCGGCGCGGCGGGGAGCCAGGGTTTTCGGCGTCGACGGGACCTATTCGGCGGAGTGGGCGGCCTGGGCCAACAGCGTCGCCGTGCGCGATCTCGACTTCCACGACACGTTTTTGGCCGCCGAATACGCCCATCCCGGCGACAACATTCCTCCGCTGGTCGCGGTGGCCCAGCAGCTGGGACTGCCGGGCGCCGACCTGATCCGTGGTGTGGTCACCGCTTATGAGATTCAGATCGACCTGGCCCGCGGAATCTGCTTGCACGAGCACAAGATTGACCACGTCGCACATCTGGGCCCGTCGGTGGCCGCCGGCATCGGAACCATGCTGCGGCTGGACACCGAGACGATCTACCAGGCGGTCGGGCAGGCGCTGCACCTGACCACCAGCACCCGCCAGTCGCGCAAGGGGCTGATCTCCAGCTGGAAGGCCTTCGCCCCCGCCCACGCGGGCAAGATCGCCATCGAGGCGGTGGATCGCGCGATGCGCGGCGAGGGATCGCCGGCGCCCATCTGGGAGGGCGAGGACGGGGTGATCGCTTGGTTGCTGGGCGGACCCGACCGCGAGTATCGGGTGCCGCTGCCCGCTCCAGGCGAGCCCAAGCGCGCCATCCTGGACAGCTACACCAAGGAGCACTCGGCGGAATACCAGAGCCAGGCGCCGATCGACTTGGCGCGGCGGCTCCGCGAGCGGATCGACGACCTCGGCGAGATCGCGACCATCGTGCTGCACACCAGCCACCACACCCATGTCGTGATCGGGACCGGCTCCGGCGATCCGCAGAAGTTCGACCCGGACGCGTCGCGGGAGACGCTCGACCATTCGCTGCCCTACATCTTCGCCGTCGCGCTGCAGGATGGGAGCTGGCACCACGAGCGGTCCTACGCCGCCGGGCGGGCCCACCGGCCCGACACCGTCGAACTGTGGCACAAGATTTCGACGCTCGAGGATCCGGAGTGGACCCGCCGCTATCACTCGGCGGATCCGGCGGACAAGGCGTTCGGGGCGCGCGCCGAGGTCACGCTCAAAAGCGGGGACGTGATCGTCGACGAGTTGGCCGTCGCGGACGCCCATCCGTTGGGCGCGCGCCCGTTCCGGCGCCCGCAGTACGTCCAGAAGTTCACCGAGCTCGCCGGCGACGTTGTGGACGCGGCTGAGCGGGAGAGGTTTTTGGCCGCGGTGAGCACGCTGGCCGACCTGCGGGCGGGCGACCTCGGCGCGCTGAATCTCAGGGTGGACGCCCGGGTGCTCGAGCGGGCGCCGGCGATTGCGCCGGGCATCTTCGA
>NZ_LZJI01000196.1 GCF_001667775.1 Mycobacterium sp. E1747 | reverse complement strand
GTCGAAGAAATCCTGGCCGGCATCTACGCCGAGGTCCTCGGGGTGCAGCGGGTCGGCGTGCATGACTCGTTCTTCGACCTGGGCGGCGACAGCATCCTGTCCATGCGGGTGGTGGCACATGCCCGCGCCGCCGGCGTCCTGTGTCGGCCCCGCGACGTGTTCGTGGAGCAGACCGTGGCCGGTCTGGCGCGGGTGGCCGTCTTGACCGGCACCGATCCCAGTGTTGTCGATGAGGGCGTCGGCCCCGTTTCGGCGACGCCGATCATGCGCTGGTTGCACGACGTGCAGGGCCCAACCGGCCAGTTCAACCAGGCGCTTGTCCTGCGGGCGCCGGCGCAAGTCGGCGATGCCGACGTGGCGGTGGTTTTGCAAGCGCTGCTAGATCGACACGCCATGTTGCGGCTGAAGGCCGTGGACGGTGGTGCCGACGATTGGTCGCTGGTGGCGCTCCCGGTGGGTTCGATTCAGGCGCGGGATTGCCTGCACTCGGTGGATGTGTTGTCCGACGAGGCGCTGCTGGCGGCTCGCGCCCGCTTGGACCCCGCCGCCGGCAAGGTGCTCAGCGCGCTGTGGGTGCCCAATACGCTGCAGCTGACGCTGCTCATCCACCACCTTGCAATCGACGGCGTGTCGTGGCGAATCCTGCTGGAAGACCTCAACATCGCGTGGGCCCAACACCGCAACGGCGAACCGCTTTGCTTGCCGGCGCCGGCCACGTCCTTCGCCCGCTGGTCGTGGCTGCTGGAAGAGCACGCCCGCAGTCCCGCCGTGCTGGCACTCGCCGAAGCGTGGCGCGAGGTCTCGGCGACCCCGGCGACGCTACCCACCGTCCGTCCTGACGCGGACACCCATGCCACGGCCGGCCGGCTGTCAGTTTCGTTGGATGCCGACAGCACCCGCGAGCTGCTTGGCCCGGTTCCCGCGGCGTTTCACGCCGGGGTACAAGACATCCTGTTGATCGCATTTGCGTTGGCTTGCAACGAATTCCTCGGCGCGCGCGGTGCCCCGATCGGCATCGACGTCGAGGGCCACGGCCGTCACGATGATCTGGCCGTCGACGTCGACCTCTCCCGGACGGTGGGGTGGTTCACCACCAAGTACCCCGTGGCGCTGGCGGCCGGTGAGCTGTCCTGGGACCAGGTGTGCGCCGGTGATGCGGCACTGGGGAAGGTGATCAAGGACGCCAAGGAACAGCTGCGCGCCCTGCCCGACGGCCTGACCTACGGCCTGTTGCGCTATTCGAATCCCGACACCGATCTCCGCGATCCGGACCCGGCGATCGGGTTCAACTATTTGGGGCGTCTCGGCGCCCGGTTGGGCGACCTATCCGACGAACTGTGGCGCGTCAGCGAGGACAGTCTGTGGGCGGCGAATGTGGCATCGGCCGTGCCGATGCCGTTGGCACACCCCGTGGAGCTCAACGCAGGCACCATGGATGCCGACGTGGGCCCGATCCTGCACGCCACGTGGACGTGGGCGCCCTCGGCTCTCGACGGCGCGCATGTCACTCGCCTGAGCCAGCTCTGGTTCGACGCCTTGGCGGGCATCTGCACCCACGCGGGCAAGGGCGGGGGAGGACTGACACCCTCCGATGTCGTCCCGGCCCGGCTGAGCCAGCAGCAGATCGACGAGCTGCAGCGGCAATACGAGATCGCGGACTTGCTCCCCCTGACGCCCCTGCAGCAGGGCCTGCTCTTCCACGCCACCCTCGCGCAAGGCTCGGGCGAGGGCGTATATGCGGTCCAGCTGGACATCACCATGGTCGGCAATCTCGATCGGAGCAGGCTGCGCGATGCGGTACAGACAAGCGTCAGCCGTCACCCCAACGTGGTCGCCCGGTTCTGTGACCAATTCGATCAGCCGATACAGATCATCCCTGCCGACCCCGTATTCGCCTGGGGATTCGCCGAACTCGACACCGATGAGCAGATCGACAAATTATGTGCTGCCGAACGGGCCGCCGTCTGCGACCTCGCCGGGCAGCCGCCCTTTCGCGCCGCGCTCATCGCTATTGGGCACAACCGGCACCGGTTGGTACTGACCAACCATCACATCGTCCTCGACGGCTGGTCGTTGCCGATCCTGATGCAGGAGATCTTCGCCAGCTACAACGGGCACCGGCTGCCGGAGCCCACGCCCTACCGCAGGTTCGTGACGTGGTTGGCCGGCCGCGACGTCGAAGCTGCCCGCGCGTCCTGGAGCGAGGTGTTGGCCGGTGTCAGCGGCCCCACCCTCGTCGGCCGCCCGGGACGGCGGGAGATCGGGCGCCGAAACATCAAGTCTTTCACCATCTCAGCAGATACCACGCTGGCCATTCGCGAGTTGGCGCGCTCTCACCACACCACCGTCAGCACGGCGCTGCAAGCCGCGTGGGCGGCGCTGCTTAACGAGATGACCGGCCAGCGCGACGTGATCTTCGGCACCACCGTGTCGGGGCGATCGACCGACCTCGTCGGGGCCGAATCGATGGTCGGCCTGCTGATCAACACGGTGCCGGTCCGAGCGCAGATCACCCCGACCACCACCATTTCGGGATTGATCGATCAGTTGCAGTCCGCCCAGAAAACCACTTTCGAACATCAGCACCTGGCGCTCGCCGAGATCCAGCGTGTCGCAGGCCACGACCAACTGTTGGACACCCTGTTCGTCTACGAGAACTATCCCATCGACGTGACCGCACTGTTGGACACCGGAGAAGTAGCCGTAACCGACCTCACCGCAACGGAATACAACCACTACGCGTTGACAGTGCAGGCCAACCCCGGCCGCGAGCTCGGCCTACGCGTCGAATACGACACCGCCGCGTTTGACGACGCGGCCATCGACAGCCTGGGCGGACGGTTCCGACGACTGCTGGATCGCATGGCCGCCGATCCCGAGCAGCGGCTGTCCTCGTTGGATGTGCTCGATTCCGCTGAGCGCGGCATGGTCGACGCGTGGGGCAATCGCTCGGTGCTGATCGCGCCACCCGCCACGATGGGCTCGATTCCCGAAGCGTTCGGCGCACAGGTGGTCCGGGCGCCACAGGGCGTGGCGGTGACCTGCGACGGCCGCGACATGACCTATCGAGAGCTCGATGAGGCGTCGAACCGGTTGGCGCACTTGCTCATCGCGCACGGCGCGGGGCCCGGTGAACGCGTGGGGGTGGTATTTCCGCGATGCGGTGAGGCGATCGTCGCGATCCTGGGTGTGCTCAAGGCGCGGGCCGCCTATGTGCCAGTCGACCCGGGACTGCCGCGGGCGCGCGTCGAGTTCATCCTCGCCGACGCCGCCCCGATAGCGGTGATCACCACCTCGATTCTGCGCCCTCTGCTCGACGGATTCGCCCGGTCTGTCATTGAGATCGATGACACCGCGATCGACACCCAGCCCACGACCGCCCCCCCGGCGCCAGCCTTGGAGGACATCGCCTATTTCATCTACACCTCCGGCACCACCGGTACGCCCAAAGGCGTTGCCATCGCACACCACAACGTCACTTGGCTGGCCGAGGCGCTTGACGCGAGCTTGCCGGCGGGGCGGGTGTGGACACAGAGCCATTCCACGGCCTTCGACTACTCGGTCTGGGAAATCTTCGGGGCGCTGCTGCGGGGCCGGCGCCTGGTGATCATCCCGGAGACCGTCGCGGCTACCCCCGCCGACTTGCACGCACTCCTGGTCGCCGAAGAGGTCAGCATCTTCACGACCACGCCGTCCGCGGTGGCGGTGCTTTCGCCCAAGGGGCTGGAGTCCACGGCGGTGGTGGTGGCCGGAGAAGCCTGCCCCACCGAGGTGGTCGATCGGTGGGCGGCGCCCGGGCGGGTGCTGATCGATGCCTACGGCCCGACCGAGCTCACCGTATGCGCCTCGATCAGCGCCCCACTGACACCGGGGAACGGAGTGGTGCCCATCGGCGTGCCGATCCCGGGTGCGGCGCTATTTGTTTTGGATTCCTGGTTGCGGCCGGTGCCGGTTGGTGTGGTGGGTGAGTTGTATGTGGCCGGTGCTGGTGTGGGGGTGGGGTATTGGCGGCGTTCGTC
>NZ_LZJI01000195.1 GCF_001667775.1 Mycobacterium sp. E1747 | reverse complement strand
CACCGCGATGAACGCGCCGGACCGCGAACACCGGGACGCCGACACGCCGGCGGCGCTGGCGGGGCCGCGGCAGCGGGCCGATCTGGCCCCATGCCCCGGCGCCGGTGACGGTCCCGGGCCGCCGGCGTTGCGGGGGATCACGGTCGAGTGCGCGGCGGACGGCTCGGTTGTCGACGTCGCCCGCGCGCTGGCGGGGCGCCGGGTGGTCCTCAACGTGTGGGCGTATTGGTGCGCGCCTTGTGCGGCCGAACTGCCCGCGATGGCGGAGTACCAACGGCGGGCCGGGCCGGACGTGACGGTGGTGACCGTGCATCAGGACGAGAACGAGACGGCTGCCCTGCTGCGGCTGGCCGAACTGGGCGTTCGGCTGCCGACCCTGCAGGATGGCCGCCGTCGGGTCGCGGCGGCACTGGGTGTCGTAAACGTCATGCCCGCGACGGTGGTTCTGCGGCCGGACGGTAGCGTTGCGCAGATGCTGCCGCGGGCTTTCGACAGCGCCGACGAGATCGCCGCGGCGGTCGGAAACGACAAGGGATAAGCCGAAAATTGGACCGACTGGAGCGCCCGGTGAGTGTTGGGGGCACGCCCCCGCCCGCGGGTGGCGGGGCCCTGGACCCCACGCGCGGGTCACTTCCCCTGACGCCCGACGCCTCCCCGCCTTGGCTGCGCCCCCTGGTCGATAACGTCGAGCGGATGCCGGAGGCGTACCGACGCCGGCTGCCGGCCGACGTCCTGGCAATGATCACCGGCGAGGCGGTGTCGGCGTTGCGTGGCAGCGGCCGGGAAGCCGCCGTCCTGGTGTTGTTTTCGGGGCCGGAGTCCGCGACGGCCGACGACGGTCTCCCCGACGACGCCGACTTGCTGGTCACCGTGCGGGCGTCCACGCTGCGCCACCACGCGGGCCAGGCCGCCTTTCCCGGCGGGGCCTCCGATCCGATCGACGACGGTCCGGTGGCCACCGCCTTGCGGGAAGCCCGGGAGGAAACCGGAATCGACGTCTCCCGGTTGCGCCCTCTGGTCACGATGGAGCGCACGTTCATCGCGCCATCACGGTTTCACGTCGTCCCGGTGCTGGCCTACTCGCCCGATCCCGGGCCGGTGACCGTCGTCAACGCGGCCGAAACCGCGATCGTCGCGCGAGTTCCGGTGCGCGCCTTCATCAATCCGGCCAACCGGCTGATGGTGTATCGGGGCGACCTCGGGCGCCGGTGGTCCGGACCGGCGTTTCTGCTGAACGAGATGCTGGTTTGGGGATTCACTGGCCAGGTGATTTGTGCGATGCTCGACGTCGCCGGCTGGGCCCAGCCCTGGGACACCACCGACGTCCGCGAATTGGACGCGGCGATGGCGCTGGTCGGCGACCAGGGTGGTGCCCACCGATGAACATGAATTCGATGACCCCGTCCCAATGGCTGGACATCGCCGTGCTCTCGGTCGCCTTCATCGCGGCCGTCTCGGGCTGGCGTTCCGGCGCGGTGGGGTCGCTGTTCTCGTTCGTGGGTGTGTTGCTGGGCGCGATAGCAGGCGTACTGCTGGCGCCGCACCTGGTCAGCCACATCGCCGCGCCCCGCGCCAAGCTGTTCGCCGCCCTGTTCCTGATCCTCGCGCTGGTGGTCATCGGCGAGGTCGCCGGGGTGGTGCTGGGCCGGGCGGTGCGCGGCGCGATTCGCAGCCGCACGGTCCGCACGGTCGACTCGTTCATCGGGGTGGGGGTCCAGCTGGTGGTGGTCTTGACCGCGGCATGGTTGTTGGCCACCCCGCTGACACAGTCGAAGGACCAGCCGGAGCTGGCCGCCGCGGTCCGCGGCTCGCGGGTGCTGGCTCAGGTGAACGAGGTCGCCCCGCCGTGGCTGAAGACGGTGCCCAAACGGCTTTCGGCCCTGCTGAACACCTCGGGCCTGCCCGCGGTGCTCGAGCCGTTCAGCCGCACCCCGGTGATTCCGGTCGCCTCGCCGGACCCCGCGCTGGCCAACAATCCGGTGGTGCAGTCCACCGCGCCCAGCGTCGTCAAGGTGCGTAGCCTGGCGCCGAGTTGCCAAAAAGTGTTGGAGGGCAGCGGGTTTGTCATCGCCCCCGACCGGGTGATGACCAACGCCCACGTGGTGGCCGGGTCCAACAGTGTGCAGATCTACGCCAGCGGAAGCCCGCTGGACGCCACCGTGGTCTCCTACGACCCATCGGTCGACATCGCCATCCTCGCCGTCCCCAACCTGCCGCCCCCGCCGTTGGCATTCGCCCAGACCGAGGCGAAAACCGGTACCAGCGTTGTGGTGCTCGGTTATCCCGGCGGCGGTAACTTCACCGCGACTCCAGCCCGCATTCGCGAGGTCATCAAACTCAGCGGCCCCGACATTTACCGCGACCCCGCACCGGTCACCCGCGACGTCTACACCATCAGAGCCAATGTGGAGCAAGGGAATTCGGGCGGGCCGTTGATCGATTTGAACGGTCAGGTGCTCGGCGTGGTGTTCGGTGCGGCCGTCGACGACCCCGACACCGGGTTCGTGTTGACGGCCGACGAGGTGAACAGTCAGCTCGCCAAGGTCGCTGACACCCAACAGGTCACCACCGGCGCCTGCGTCAGCTGACCACGGAGACCAGGAACTTCATCAAGTGCCGGTTGATTTCGTCCGGCGCCTCTTCGTGGCTGAAATGCCCTGCGCCGGAGACGGATACATAACGTCCCTGCGGGGCGTAGCGTTGCGTCCGGTCGACCGGGTCGGCCAGCACGTAGGGATCGGCCTCGCCGCGCAGGTGTAGCAGCGGCACGCTGAGTTGCTGACTCATCGACTTCATGAATCGCCGGCCCTCGTCACGCAGCTGGCTGCGGACCGCCCAGCGCTGGTATTCCAGCGCGCAGTGCGCCGCCGACGGGATTTGGATCGCCAGCCGCTGGTAACCGATCGATTCGGAAAAGTCTTCGGAGGCAAGCCATTTGGCGCAGCTACGACTGCGGATGAGCCGCTCGATCTCGGCCCCGTTGTCCCGGGTCAGCAACCGTTCCGGCCAGACGGGTACCTGGTAGCGCAGTAGCGTCGACAACAGCGCGTAACCCTGGTCGCGTCGGGTCAGCGTGGCCCGGCGCAGCGCCGCCGGGTGCGGGGAGCTGATCAGCGCGATGGCCGACACCAGCCGGGCGTGCAGCAGCGCGGTGGCCCAGCACGCCAGCCCACCGTCGGCGTGTCCGACCAGCGTCGCCGAGGAGTGTCCCAGCGCGCGGATGAGGCCGGCGGTGTCGCCGGCCAGGGTCCAGCCGTCGTAGCCCCGGGGCGGCTTGTCGCTGCCGCCGTAGCCCCGCAGGTCGACCGCGACCACCCGGGCACCCGTGAGTCCTCGCAATTGATGGCGCCACGACCACCAGAACGAACCGAACCCGTGCAGCAGCATCACCAGCGGCCGGGCCGTGGGCGGTGCGGCCGGGTCAGCGTCGGCGGGCAGCGCCTCCACGACATGGAACCGGATGCCGTTGGCGTGCACGTCCAAATGCCGCCACGGCCCGTCGATGCGGGTTACCGACGGGTCCGGCGGGGCCACTTACCAACCTGATGGATCGGTTTCGGGCTTCTCGTGCCTCCCGCGCTCCTCGAGCTGCTTGGCCGCGCCCTGCGCCTTGTCGTGGCCCGGGGCGAGGGCGGTGCGCGTCTCCTTGACCGACTCAATCGTCTCCCGCGGCCCCCGGATCCGGCGCACCTTGAGGAAGCCCAGCAGCGCCAGCACGGCCCCGACCACGACCTGGATCCCGAACACGATCAGGAAAGCCACCCACCGCCACAGCCAGGTGTCGAGTAGCTCGGCCACGAAAAAGAAGAAAAAGAAGGTGGAGTAAAACAGCACCACCAGCGCGGCAATGAAGAAGACGCTGCCAGTCAGGCCCTTCTTGACGTCCCGGGTGATCTCCGCCCGGGCCAGCTCGACCTCGGCGCGCACCAGTGTGGAGACCTGCGTGGTCGCGTCCTTGATCAGGTCACCGATCGACGGCTCCGCGGGGCGGGCGTGCGGATCGGTCAGGGGGATCGTGGTCAGGGTGCTGGGCACACCGTTCTTGCCATCGGCTTTGCTCACGGACCGTCCCCTCTTTTCGTCACTGCCCGGCTTGCTGTCGTCGCGGTTCATGTTGCCATGCGCCGCCGGACCAGACGAGGCCAGCCGAAGACGGCCACCACCGGACCCGGGTCGACCAGGCGTTCTGCGCTCCGTTGAGCGACTGGTACCCGCTAGGAACGCGTCGAACCAGCCCCTTTGCCCGAGCCGGCGCGCCCGGGCGGCCGTTGTCGCATCGAAACCCACGCGCTGGCAATCGGACGATAAGGTCCGCGGGGCCGCGCCGGGCCCGGCGGGCGAGACACCCGGCCGACTAGACTGGCCAAGCCGGTCCGGGTCCGGCCTGTCGATGGGAGTGGTGCTGTGCAGACGGCGCACCGTTGCTTCGTGGCGACAATTGGGGCGGCACTCCTGGTCCTCTCGGGGTACCCCGTGCGCGCCGCGGCCGCCGATGTCAGGATCCCGATGGGCGGCGGGGCCGGCATCGTCATCAACGGGGACACCATGTGCACCCTGACGACCATCGGGGGCGATTCCGCTGGCGACCTGATCGGCTTCACCTCGGCGCACTGCGGCGGCCCAGGCGCGCAGGTCGCCGCCGAGGGCGCGGAGAACGCGGGCATCCTGGGCACCATGGTTGCCGGCAACGACAACCTCGACTACGCCGTCATCAAGTTCGATCCCGCCAAGGTGACACCGACGGCCAACTACAACGGCTTCGCGATCAACGGCATCGGCCCGGACCCGGCCTTCGGCGAGATCGCCTGCAAGCAGGGCCGCACCACCGGGAACTCGTGCGGCGTCACGTGGGGGCCGGGCCAGGACCCGGGCACCATCGTCATGCAGGTTTGCGGCCAGCCCGGGGATTCCGGGGCACCGGTGACCGTGAACAACATGCTGGTCGGCATGATCCACGGGGCGTTCAGCGACAACCTGCCGACGTGCGTCATCAAGTACATCCCGCTGCACACGCCGGCGGTGGTCCAGTCATTCAACGCCGTCCTGGCCGACGTCAACACCAAGCACCGGCCGGGTGCGGGGTTCACGCCCCTACCGGCCTGATCTGAGCTACTTCGAAGCCTGGATCGCGTCGAAGACGCTGGGGTCCAACAGCGTCGACGTGTCTCCAAGCTCCCGCTTCTCGGCGACGTCACGCAGGAGCCGGCGCATGATCTTGCCGCTGCGGGTCTTGGGCAGTTCGGGCACCACGTGGATCTCACGCGGCTTGGCGATGGGTGAGATCTCCCGGGCCACCTCGGCGCGCAACTCGTCGACGATTCCGTCGTGCACCTCGTACTCGGCGCACAAGACGACGAACGCGCAGACCGCCTGGCCGGTGGTCTCGTCGTTCTTCGCGACCACCGCGGCCTCGGCCACCCCGTGGTGGCCGACGAGCGCCGACTCCAATTCGGCGCTCGAGAGCCGGTGCCCCGACACGTTCATCACGTCGTCGATGCGGCCCACCACCCAGATGGCGCCGTCGCGGTCGTAATAGGCGCTGTCCCCGGCGAAGTACCAGCCCTGGTCGGCGAATCGAGACCAGTAGGTCTCGACGTAGCGCTCCGGATCGCCCCAGATGCCGCGCAGCATGGACGGCCACGGCTGGTCCAACACCAAATAGCCGGTGACGTGTTCGCCGTGGTGAATGGTGGGCGTCAGGTGCTCGCCGTGGTCATCGACGATGCTGGCGGAGATGCCCGGCAGCGCTCTCATCGCCGAACCCGGTTTGGCCGCGGCGACCCCGGGCAACGGGGAGATCATCGCGGCGCCCGTTTCGGTCTGCCACCAGGTGTCCACGATCGGGAGGCGCTCGGCGCCGATCACCTTGCGGTACCACCGCCACGCCTCGGGGTTGATCGGCTCGCCCACTGTGCCCAGCAGTCGCAGGCTGGACAGGTCGTGCGCGTCGGGGATCTCGCGCCCCCACTTCATGAACGTCCGGATCAGCGTGGGCGCCGTGTAATAGATTGTCACGCCGTACTTTTCGATGATCTCGAAGTGCCGGTGCTGGGTCGGGGAATCGGGGGTGCCCTCGTAGAGCACCTCGGTGACGCCGTTGGACAGCGGACCGTAGACGCCGTAGGTGTGGCCGGTGACCCAGCCGATGTCGGCGGTGCACCAGAAGACGTCGCGTTCGGGCTTGATGTCGAAGATGTAGTAGTGCGTGTAGGAACACTGGGTCAGATAGCCGGCGCTGGTGTGCACGATGCCCTTGGGCTTGCCGGTGGTGCCCGAGGTGTACAGCAGGAACAGCGGCTGCTCCGCGTCGAAGGGCTCCGGGGTGTGGTCGGGCGACGCGGCGTCGACCACGTCGTGCCACCACAGGTCGCGGTCGTCGTTCCACGACACGTCAATCCCGGTTCGCCGCACCACCAGGACGCGCTCGACGGGACTCTCGGAATCCGAGACGGCCTCGTCGACCGCGTCCTTCAGCGGTGCCGGCTTGCCGCGGCGGAATTGCCCGTCGCTGGTGATCACCACCTTGGCCTGGGCATCGGCGATACGAGCCCGTAGCGCCTTGGCGGTGAAGCCGGCGAACACGACGCTGTGCATGATGCCCAGCCGGGCGCAGGCGAGCATCGATATCACCGCTTCGGGGATCAGCGGCATGTAGATCGCGACGCGGTCGCCGGCGACCAGGCCCAGGCCGGTCAGGGCGTTGGCCGCCTTGCACACCTCGGCCCGCAGATCGGAATAGGTCAGGCTGCGGCTGTCGCCGGGCTCTCCCTCCCAGTGGATGGCGACGCGGTCGCCGAGCCCGGCCTCGACGTGGCGGTCCACGCAGTTGTAGGCGACGTTGAGCTTGCCGTCGGCGAACCACTTCGCGAACGGCGCCTGCGACCAGTCGAGCACTTCGGTGAACGGCGTCGACCAGGAGAGCCGGTTCGCCTGTTTGGCCCAGAAGGCCAGCCGGTCCTCCTCGGCCTCGCGATACAACTCCTCGCCGGCGTTCGCCTGCTCGGCGAACGCCGGCGGCGGGGGGTACGACGACGGGCCTACGGCGTCGGTCGCGGTCACTGGCTTCCTCCTAGTGTCGTGGCTCGTCAACCGTCAGAGCCTAACGCTGCAAGGTGAAAAGGGAAGCGCCAAATTCGGGTCGAACGCCGCTCCCATGGCGGATAATCACCGGTGTGCCCGGCCAGGGGCGGCGTATCCGCCGACTCGTTCCCAGCTTCGCCGCGGCCGCAACGATTTACGCGGCCGCCGCCCTGCTGGGGTCGTCGGCGTGGGCCATGCCGATCGACACCGCCGACGCACCCACCCCGTGCTGGTCGGACCGGATCGCCGTCACCGCCTCGCCGACCCAGGCCGCCGTGGGCCATCGCGCAGCCACGCTGGTGTTCAGCCTCGCCAGTGGTGCGGAACCCTGCACGCTGACCGGATACCCCGGCGTCGACTCGGGGTTCGGCGGCCCGCTCATCCACGCGCAGCCCACCTTGCGCGGCTACATGGGTGGTCTGCCGCGCGGCGCCGAGGTGCCGCCCACCGTGATCCTGTCCTTGTCAACCCAGGGGCAGGCCGTCGTGGAGGGGGTGGCCATCGACCCCAACGGCGAACCCTGCCCGACCTATACCGATCTGCTGGTCAATCCGCCGGACACGACGGTGGTGCTGAGCGTGCCGGTCACCATCGACGCCTGCGCGTTACAGGTGCATCCGCTGACGCCCGTCTGAGCGACGTCACGAGTCGGCCCGTGCCAGGCAATACACGCGGGCCGGCTCCGGGTAGCTGACGCCTTTCGTCCCTTGCGGGCATTGGGTGGTGTCCGTGCTCCCGTCGATGCGCTGCGCGATTTTTACCTGCACCCGGTTCGAGTCGCCGCAGTCGCCCGGCCTCAGGCTGACGGCTTCGCCGTCACTGATGTACACATAGCAACGGCCCTGTTGCAGGTTGATGAGAAAGCACAGTGTCGTCGAGTGGTTGCTGGCGCGCTCATAGATCGAGTGCTCCCGTTTGCCGTCGGGGCAGCTGTCCGAGGCGTTCCCCTTGAACGCGAGTTCGTAAGTCGCCGCAGGGTCGCTACAGCCGCTGATCAGGCGGGCATCGAAACGGTTTGCCTTGTAATCACTTTCGCTGATGCAATCGCCCACCCGCAGTAAGGACTCGTCCTTTTGGCTGGAGATTGCCCGCGCGGCGTGGTTGACGATCCCGAACCCGCCCAGCGCCACCAAGACCAAACCGACGGTGATCAGCGTGGTGGCGGACTTGCTTGTCCGCGGCCGCGGCGGGACGCCCGGCGGGTAACCGGGATGGGGCCAACCGGGGTAGCCGATCGCCTGCGGTGGCGGCGCCGGGGGATACGGGTAGGCGGGCGGGAGTTGCCGCCGGCGTCCCCGCGAGCGCTCCCAGAGCCCGACCACCAGACAGATCAAGCCAGTCGTCGGTAGGCCGATCAAGAACAGCAGCCGGCCCGCGTGCACGGCGGGATCCTCGGCGGAAGCAAGATACGCGACGACCACCACGAAATCGTAGGTCGCCGAAGCCGGCGCGGGCACTTCACCGCCGCTGCGCGGCAGGCCCTAGGGTCGGATCATGCACCGGATGCGGGCCGTTGCGGCCGCCGTGGTCGTGGCGGTCGCCGCGCTGACCGCGTGCGGCGGCGGTGCGCTGACCCCCGACCTGGTGGTCGTGAACGGTGGGGAACCGCCCAACCCGTTGATCCCGACCGGCACCAACGACAGCCTCGGAGGTCGGATCCTGGATCGGTTGTTCGCCGGTTTGGTGTCCTACGACGCCGCGGGAAAACCGTCGCCGGAAGTGGCGCAGTCGGTCGAGACATCCGACAACGTCAACTACCGGATCGTGCTCAAGCCAGGCTGGAAGTTCACCGATGGAACGCCGGTGACGGCCCATTCGTTCGTCGACGCGTGGAATTACGGAGCGTTGAGTACCAATGCCCAACTGCAACAAAGCTTCTTCAGCCCGATCGTCGGGTACGACGAGGTCGCCGGGCTGACGGGAGACGGCAAGCCGGCCCGGACCACGATGTCCGGCCTGCAAGTGGTCAACGATCTCGAGTTCGACGTGCGGCTCAAGGCGCCGACCGTCGATTTCGCTTTGCGGCTGGGACACAATGCGTTCTACCCATTGCCGGCCAGGGCGTTTCGGGACATGGCCGCGTTCGGCCGCAACCCTGTCGGTAACGGCCCATACGAGCTGGCGGACGGTGCCGACGGCCCGGCCTGGGAACACAACGTCAAGATCGACCTGAAACCCAACCCCGACTACCACGGCAATCGCAAACCCCACAACAAGGGCCTGCGGTTCGAGTTCTACGCCAACCTCGACACCGCCTACGCCGACCTGCTGTCCGGCAATCTCGATGTGTTGGACACGATTCCGTCCAGCGCGCTCACGATCTACAAGCGAGACCTGGGCGGCAACGCGGCCAGTGGGCCCGTCGCGGTCAGCCAATCGCTCGACACGCCGTTGCGGCTGGCGCATTTCGGCGGCGAAGAAGGCCGGCTGCGCCGCTTGGCGTTGTCGGCGGCCATCAACCGGGCGCAGATCTGCCAGCAGATCTTCAACGGCACCCGCAGCCCGGCCCGCGACTTCACCGCCAGCTCATTGCCGGGATTCGATCCACACATCCCGGGCAACGACGCATTGGACTTCAATCCCGAACGGGCGCGCCAACTCTGGGGCCAGGCCAACGCGATCTCGCCGTGGAGCGGGCGGTACTCCATCGCATACAACGCCGACAGCGGCCATCAGGAGTGGGTGGACGCGGTGGCCAACAGCATCAAGAACGTGCTGGGCATCGACGCCGTCGGCGCGCCGCACCCCACGTTCGCGGGTTTCCGCACCCAGATCACCAACCGCACCATCGAGACCGCGTTCCGCGCGGGCTGGATCGGTGACTACCCGTCGATGATCGAATTCCTGGCCCCGCTCTACACCACCGGAGCGGGATCCAATGACGTCGGGTACTCGAACCGGGACTTCGACGCCGGCCTGGCCGCCGCCGAGGCCGCACCCAACCTGCCACAGGCGGACGTCCTGGTCAACAAGGCCCAGCGAATCCTGTTGCGCGACATGCCCGCCGTGCCGCTGTGGTATTACATCGCGGTGGTCGGATGGTCGTCGCCGGTGAGCGGCGTCAAGCTCACCTGGAACGGTCTGCCCGACTACGAGAACATCGTGAAGGCCTAGCGACATGGCTTGGTACATCGCGCGCCGGATCGCCGCCATGGTGCCCGTCTTCGTCGGCGCCACGCTGCTGATCTACGGCATGGTGTTCCTGTTGCCCGGCGATCCCGTGGCCGCGATCGCCGGGGACCGTCCGCTGACCCCCGAGGTCGCCGCGCAGCTGCGGGCCCGTTACCACCTCGACGATCCGTTCATCGTGCAGTACCTGCGCTACCTCGGCGGCGTCCTGCACGGCGACCTAGGCCGTTCCTACTCCGGGCTGCCGGTGAGCGACGTTCTGGCACATGCGTTTCCGGTGACGCTAAGGCTCGCACTGGTCGCCCTGATAGTCGAAGCGGTGCTGGGCATCGGCTTCGGGGTGATCGCCGGCCTGCGCACCGGAGGGATCTTCGACTCGACCGTGTTGCTCGCGGGGCTCGTCATCATCGCGGTCCCCATCTTCGTGCTGGGGTTTCTGGCCCAGTTCGTGTTCGGGGTGAAACTGGGCCTCGCGCCCGTGACGGTGGGCGAGAGGTCGACGATCGCGCGTCTGCTGCTGCCCGGCGTCGTGCTGGGCTCGGTGTCGTTCGCCTACGTGGTGCGGTTGACCAGGTCGGCGGTGGCTGCCAACGCACACGCCGATCATGTCCGCACCGCCACCGCCAAGGGGTTGTCCCGGCCGCGTGTGGTGACCGTGCACATCCTGCGCAATTCGCTGATTCCGGTGGTGACGTTCCTGGGGGCGGACCTGGGGGCGCTGATGGGCGGAGCCATAGTGACGGAAGGCATCTTCAACATTCACGGCGTCGGCGGTGTGCTGTATCAGGCCGTCACCCGACAGGAGGCGCCGACCGTGGTGTCGATCGTGACGGTGTTGGTGCTGATCTACCTGATCACCAACCTCGCGGTGGACCTGCTGTATGCCGCTCTGGACCCGAGGATCCGGTATGGTTGAGCGTGGCGGCTTTTGGCGCGACACCCGGCGGGGGCTGCGCGGCCGGCCGAAGTTCGTCTTCGCCGGCCTGCTGATCCTGTTCATCGTTGCGGTGGCGATGTTCCCCGCGGTGTTCACCGGCGCCGATCCTAGCTATGCCGATCCCAGTCAGAGTCTGCTTGGACCGTCGGGCGCGCACTGGTTCGGCACCGACCTGCAGGGGCACGACGTCTACGCCCGCACCGTCTACGGCGCGCGGGCTTCCGTCACCGTCGGCTTGGGGGCGGCCGTGGCGGTGTTCGTCGTCGGCGGCGCACTCGGCGCGCTGGCCGGCTTCTACGGCGGTTGGGTCGACGCGCTGGTCTCCCGCGTCAGCGATGTGTTCTTCGGGTTGCCGCTGCTGCTGGCGGCCATCGTGCTCATGCAGGTCATGCATCACCGCACGGTGTTTACCGTGATCGCCGTCCTCTCCCTATTCGGCTGGCCGCAGGTGGCCCGCATCGCGCGAGGATCGGTGCTCGC
Organism: Mycobacterium sp. E1747; assembly: GCF_001667775.1. Lineage (GTDB taxonomy): Bacteria > Actinomycetota > Actinomycetes > Mycobacteriales > Mycobacteriaceae > Mycobacterium. The sequence goes on along the minus strand of NZ_LZJI01000195.1, from coordinate 983 downwards.
GGTGCGTGCCAGCGATTACGTGCTCGCCGCGAAAGCCCTGGGGCTGAGCCGTTTTCAGATCCTGCTGCGCCACGCGCTGCCCAACGCGCTGGGCCCGGTCATCGCGATGTCCACCATCGCCCTGGGTATCTTCATCGTCACCGAGGCCACGCTGTCCTACCTGGGCGTCGGGCTGCCGCCGACGGTGGTCTCCTGGGGCGGCGACATCAACCTCGCCCAGACGCGGCTGCGGGCGGGCTCGCCGATCCTGTTCTACCCGGCCGGCGCGCTGGCGATCACGGTGCTGGCCTTCATGATGATGGGTGACGCGCTGCGCGACGCCCTGGACCCGGCGTCCCGAGCGTGGCGGCCGTGACCGGCGTACCACTGCTGGCCGTCGAGGGCCTCAAAGTCAGCTTCGGCGATCACGCCGCCGTCCGCGGCGTGGACCTCACAGTCCTGCCGGGCCACACCGTCGCGGTGGTGGGCGAGTCGGGGTCGGGGAAATCCACCACGGCGGCCGCGATCCTCGGGCTGCTCCCCGCGGGCGGGCGGATCACCGCCGGTCGCATCGTCTTCGATGGATCCGACATCGCCGGTGCGGGACGTCGGACACTGCGCGCGATCCGGGGACGCGAGATCGGCTACATCCCGCAGGACCCGATGAGCAACCTCAATCCCGTCTGGAAGGTCGGTTTCCAGGTCTCGGAAGCGCTGCGGGCCAACACTTCCGATCGGCGTACGCGGCGGCGTGCGATCGAGCTGCTCGGTCAGGCCGGCATGCCCGACCCGGCGAAGCAAGCCGGCCGCTACCCGCACCAGCTGTCCGGTGGTATGTGTCAGCGGGCGCTGATCGCGATCGGGATGGCTGGCCGGCCGCGGCTGTTGATCGCTGACGAGCCGACCTCGGCGCTGGACGTTACCGTGCAGCGCCAGGTCGTGGGTGATCAGCAGCAGCGCGGTGCCGAGTTCCGCGGTCAGCCCCTGCAGGTGATCGAGCACCT
>NZ_LZJI01000194.1 GCF_001667775.1 Mycobacterium sp. E1747 | reverse complement strand
TCGGTGTTCCCCTGGCGGAACAGCTTCGCGCAGCCGACCAGGTACTTCATGTAGCGGTCGTAGACCTCTTGCGACTGGATGGCGATCGCCTTTTCGCGGTTCGACTCGAGGGCGGCCGCCCACGTTTCCAGGGTCCGCGCGTAGTGCAGCTGCAGCGAGTGCACCCGGGTCAGCTCGAAGCCGGCCGTGACGGCGTACTCCCCGACGGTCTGGGGGGTCGGGAGCCAGCCCCCGGGGAAGATTTCGGTCAGGATGAACTGCGAGAAGTGCACGATCTCGTGGGTCAGCCCCATGCCTCGCGCCCTGGCCTCCTTGAAGGACGGGCGAACGATGGTGTGCAGCAACATGACCCCGTCGGATGGCAGCGCCTCGTAGGCCATCTTGAAGAAGCGGCCGTAGCGCTGGCGGCCGAAGTGCTCGAAGGCGCCGATGGAGACGATGCGGTCGACGGGCTCGTGGAACTTCTCCCAACCCTCCAACAGCACCCGTCGGGTGCGGGGGGTGTCCATCTCGTCGAACGTCTTCTGCACGTGCTCGGCCTGGTTCTCCGACAACGTCAACCCCACGACGTTCACGTCATACTTCTCGACCGCCCGCTGCAGCGCTCCGCCCCAGCCGCAACCGATGTCGAGCAGTGTCATCCCGGGCTCGAGATT
>NZ_LZJI01000193.1 GCF_001667775.1 Mycobacterium sp. E1747 | reverse complement strand
TCGATGGGGGTGACCTGGACGGACCCCGCGGACGTCGGCGCGCTGCGGGAATCGATGGCCCGCCACGGCATGGGCAACGTGATGCTGGTGTCCCCGTTGCTGGCTGCGGCCGCGCTGGCCCAGACGGTCGGGTCCGCGCTCGACTACGCGCACATCGCGATGCTGTTCGTAGAGCCCCAGACCGCGACGCTGGCCGTCGTCGACGTCACCGACGGTTCGATCGTCGACCTGCACCGACAGCAGCTGGCCAACGCCGGAGAGGAGTCGCTCGCCGCCGAGCTGGCGACCATGGTCGCCGACCTGGGCGCCCGGGGTGCTCGCGCGGACGGCGTGTTCCTGATCGGCTGCGGCACGGACATCGTGCCCCTCAAGCCCGCGCTCGAAGCGGCCGCGCCGCTCGAGGTGACGGCCCCCGAGGAGCCGGAGATGGCGCTGGCCCGCGGGGCGGCCCTGGCGTCGGCGGACGCCCCGCTGTTCGCCGCCTCCACGGCGGCCCTGGCCTACGCGCTGGACCCGGGCACCGGAGAGGTCAGCCCGCGACCGCTGGGGCCGACCTACCTCGACGTCTGGGGCAACGCCGACGCCGAATCCCTGGCCTACAGCGCCCTCACCGATGAGGCCGACGAGGACAAGGTCGTCCCGCGTCGGCGCCGGCCCATGTTCCTCGCCGGGAGCGCGCTGGCCGGCATCGCTGCCGTCATCGCCGGGGTCGTGGTGGTGTCGCTGACCTCGGATCGGCCGGCATCCGAGCAGCCACAGAACCCGCGCGTCAACGTCGCCACCCCGGCCAGGAAGGCGCCCGCCCAAGCACCGAGCGCGCCGCCGGCGGCGCGCTCGGTGCTTGGGCGGGCGCCTTCCTGGCCGGGGTGGCGACGTTGACGCGCGGGTTCTGTGGCTGCTCGGATGCCGGCCGATCCGAGGTCAGCGACACCACCACGACCCCGGCGATGACGGCAGCGATGCCGGCCAGCGCGCTCCCGGCGAGGAACATGGGCCGGCGCCGACGCGGGACGACCTTGTCCTCGTCGGCCTCATCGGTGAGGGCGCTGTAGGCCAGGGATTCGGCGTCGGCGTTGCCCCAGACGTCGAGGTAGGTCGGCCCCAGCGGTCGCGGGCTGACCTCTCCGGTGCCCGGGTCCAGCGCGTAGGCCAGGGCCGCCGTGGAGGCGGCGAACAGCGGGGCGTCCGCCGACGCCAGGGCCGCCCCGCGGGCCAGCGCCATCTCCGGCTCCTCGGGGGCCGTCACCTCGAGCGGCGCGGCCGCTTCGAGCGCGGGCTTGAGGGGCACGATGTCCGTGCCGCAGCCGATCAGGAACACGCCGTCCGCGCGAGCACCCCGGGCGCCCAGGTCGGCGACCATGGTCGCCAGCTCGGCGGCGAGCGACTCCTCTCCGGCGTTGGCCAGCTGCTGTCGGTGCAGGTCGACGATCGAACCGTCGGTGACGTCGACGACGGCCAGCGTCGCGGTCTGGGGCTCTACGAACAGCATCGCGATGTGCGCGTAGTCGAGCGCGGACCCGACCGTCTGGGCCAGCGCGGCCGCAGCCAGCAACGGGGACACCAGCATCACGTTGCCCATGCCGTGGCGGGCCATCGATTCCCGCAGCGCGCCGACGTCCGCGGGGTCCGTCCAGGTCACCCCCGTCGA
>NZ_LZJI01000192.1 GCF_001667775.1 Mycobacterium sp. E1747 | reverse complement strand
CGGTGTATCGCGAGATCGCGCCGTCCGACATCGAGCCCAACCCGCGCCCGCCGGGGCCAGGTCCGGACTCGGTCCCCCGATCAACACGTCCGCCGCCGCGTCCCCCATCCGGGGGCCCAGGGTCGCGGGGCCCGAGTCACCCTCGGCGGGGCCCGTCGGGATCAGCGAAGCGAGGCCCCGGCCGAGGCCGCCCTTCTTGCGTAACGGCTGCGTCATGGTCGTCCCTTCACGGATGGTGGTCAGTCGCGTTCGGCGAGTTCGCGGCTCGCGTCGAGATAGCTCATCGCCCCGCGCGAGCCAGGGTCGTAGTCGATGATGGTCATGCTGTAACCGGGGGCCTCCGAGACTTTGACGCTACGCGGGATCACCGTGCGCAAGACCTTGGTCCCGAAGTAGCGACGCACCTCTTCGGCCACCTGGTCGGCCAGTTTGGTCCGGCCGTCATACATCGTGAGCACCACGGTGCTCACGTTGAGTTGCGGGTTGAGGTGCGCCTTGACCATCTCGATGTTGCGCATCAGCTGGGAAACGCCCTCCAGCGCGTAGTACTCGCACTGGATCGGGATCATCACCTCGGGCGCTGCGACGAGCGCATTGATGGTGAGCAGACCCAGCGACGGCGGGCAGTCGACAAAGACGTAGTCGAAGTCGAGGTCGTCCAGGTCGGCCAGTGCCGTCCGCAACCGGTTCTCGCGCGCCACCATGCTGACCAATTCGATCTCGGCACCGGCCAAATCGATGGTGGCGGGAACGCAGAACAGATGGTCGTTGTGCGGGCTGCGCCGCAGGGCGTCCTTGACGGACACCTCGCCGATGAGCACCTCGTACGACGAGGGGGTACCGGATTGCCTGTCGGTGATGCCGAGCGCCGTGCTGGCATTGCCCTGCGGGTCGAGGTCGATGACCAAGGTCTTGAGCCCCTGCAGGGCGAGCGCGGCGGCGAGGTTGACCGCGGTGGTGGTCTTACCGACGCCGCCCTTTTGATTGGCGACGGTGAGGATGCGGCGGTGGCTAGGCCGGCGCAGTGGCGGATAGGTGGTGTGCAGAACGCGCATCGCGCGCTCGGCGGCCGCCCCGATCGGGGTGTCGAATTCATCGGGTGTTTCACGTGAAACATTGGCCGGCGACTCCTCGATGGCGCCGGGCACGAGAGGTGCCGGGGCGTCGGGCGCAGCGGGCACCTGGACGTGCGCGGCGTTCGGGGGTGGCCCGGCCGTCGGCGATTCCTCCGGAGTGCTCATCGGTGCCCCGCCTTCCCGATCCGTGCCGACTGCCGGCCCGGCCGCTGCGCGCGTCGCGCGATAACTACGGTTGCGGGGGGACGCAAATAGGTCGCGCCACATGTCACCACCCTGGCATCAACGGCGCCTGATGCTGCCATCACACGCCGGTACTGTTCAACTTCCTCGCGGGCGCGCTCGCCTTTGATCGCAAGCATCCGACCGCCTGGCCGGAGCAGCGGCATGCTCCACTTCGCCAACTTGTCCAACGACGCAACCGCTCGTGACACCGCCGCATCCCTTTCCCCGAACTGGCGTCGCACCCACAGTTCCTCGGCTCGGCCGCGGATCACCTCGACGGCCAACCCTAGTTGGTCGACGACCTCGGTGAGAAATTCGCTTCGCCGCAACAGCGGTTCGAGCAGAACCATCTCGATGTCCGGCCGTGCCAGCGCGAGTGGGATGCCGGGCAGTCCCGCACCGCTGCCGATGTCGATCACGCGATCGCCCTTGTCCAAGAGCTCGGCGGCCGCGGCGCTGTTGAGCAGGTGGCGGTCCCAGATGCGGTCTACTTCGCGCGGTCCGAGTAGTCCTCGCTCCACTCCCGGGCCAGCGAGTAACTGCGCGTACCGCTGGGCCAGGTCGAGGCGCGGTCCGAAGATCGTCTTCGCGGCCTCCGGCGTGGCGCCGGGCTGGGGAGGCTCGCCTTGGTCCACCGAGGGATCGAGGGGGCCGACATGTTTCACGTGAAACATCCTCTGTTTTGCCTGACGCGCTACTGGTGCCGCGACGCCGGAACTACACGGCTGTAACTCGCTAGTCGTGTAGGACGACGACCCGGCGCGCGGGCTCCACGCCTTCGCTTTCGCTGTGCACGCCGGGCACCGCGGCGACGGCGTCGTGAACGATCTTGCGTTCGAACGGTGTCATCGGGGACAGCTCCTCGCGCTCGCCGGATTCCAACACCCGCCGCGCCACCTTGTCGCCGAGCGCCGCCAGCTCCTCGCGGCGCCGGCGGCGCCAACTGGCAATGTCGAGCATCAGCCGGCTGCGGACACCCGTCTTCTGGTGCACGGCCAATCGGGTGAGCTCTTGCAGCGCGTCGAGGACCTCGCCGCCACGGCCCACCAACTTGTTCAAGTCGTCGCTGCCGTCGATGCTCACAACAGCGCGGTTGCCCTCGACGTCGAGATCGATGTCCCCGTCGAAGTCCAACAGGTCGAGCAACTCTTCCAGGTAGTCGCCGGCGATCTCCCCCTCCGCGACCAACCGCTCCTCCAGGTCGTCGAATTCGTCCGCGCGCGCCTCGGCCCCGTTCTCGGACCGCGCGTCCAGGTCGGAGTCGACGTCGGGTTGGGTGGTGGTGTCTGCGTCCGTCATGTCTTTCTCTCCCTCATCCATGGGTTCCTGCCAATCGGGGAAACCCGCCCGAGGCGGCCCGGCATGGCTCTGTCTCCCTTGTCAGCGTTTGCGTTTCTTGGGCCGCGCGCCCGGCGGCGGCGTGCGGTTGGTCGCGCCGCCGCTTTGTCCACCTGCATTCGGCTTGCCCGACGGCGGCTTGGCCGCCGCGCCATCGCCATCGGAGCCATCCAAGGCATCGGGGTCCGACTCCCCGTCCCCCGCGGCCGGTGACCCGTTGCCCGCCGGCTGCCCCGCCTTCGGGCTTCGCTTGGGTTTGGCTCCCGGCGCCGGGGCGTTGGCGGCTCGGCGTTGCAGCGCTTCTTGCTTCTTGGCCTCGTCCTCTTTTTCGATCATGCCGAACACGTAGTGCTGCTGGCCGAACGTCCAGATGTTGTTCGCGAACCAGTACAAGATGATCGCGAGGGGCAGGAACGGCCCGCCTACGACCACGCCGAGCGGAAACACGTACAACGCAAGCTTGTTCATCATCGCGGTCTGGGGATTGGCCGCGGCCTCTGGACTTTGCCGCGCCACCGATGCGCGGCTGTTGAAGTACGTCGCGATGCCGGCGAGGATCATCACCGGCGCTCCGACCGCGATGACGGCCGGGCGGCTGAAGATCGTGAACGCGTCCAACCCGGTCCGTTGCGTCATGAAAGCGCCGATCGGGGCGCCGAACAAATTCGCGTCCAAGAAGTGCCCGACGTCGGTAGGCGTGAACACGTAGTTTCCGGTGAGCCGGTTCTGGGCCACCGACAGGTGCGGCTGGCCGAAGCCGCCGGTCGTCCGGTTGAACGACCTCAACACGTGATAGAGCCCCAGGAACACCGGAATCTGGGCCAGCATCGGCAGACAGCCAAGAATTGGGTTGAAGCCGTGTTCGCGCTGCAGCTTCTGCATCTCCAGCGCCATCCGCTGGCGGTCCTTGCCGTACTTCTTCTGCAGCGCCTTGATTTGCGGTTGCAGTTCCTGCATCTGCCGCGTGGTGCGGATCTGTCGCACGAACGGCTTGTAGAGCAGAGCACGGAGGGTGAACACCAGGAACATGACCGACAGCGCCCACGCGAAGAAGCTCGACGGTCCCAGCATTGCGGCGAAGAGCTTGTACCAGACCCACATGATCCACGACACCGGGTAGTAGACGAAGTCGAGGCTAAAGAAATCAAACAAGAGTTCCACTCTCCCCTCGCGCCGCCGGGCATGCCGCCGCGACGCTCACGTCTTCGAAGTGCTTGCTTTCCGAGCGCTCCGGTATGGGATCCCATCCGCCCCGATGCCATGGTCCGCACTTGCCGAGCCGCACCACAGCCAGCCAACTCCCCCGCCCCACGCCATACTCGGTCAAGGCGTCAACCGCGTACTGGCTACAGGTCGGCATGAAGCGGCACGTGGCCGGCCGTAATGGCGAAATCATGTGCCGGTACAGCTCAATCAACCAGATCAGACCCCGAGCGGCCGCGCTCCCCGCCGTGCGGATGGCGGTCCGTGCCGGCGCCGTCGCGGTCACCGGTCCTGTCCCGCCGCCTGGAGCGCCCGTCGCAGACCGTGGCGCAATTCTTCTGCCAACCGCGCCGACGATGCCGTCCGACTCCCGGGCAGGGCCCGGATCACCATCTGGTCGGATTCGCCAAGCTCACCCAGGACTGAGCGGGCCACGTGCCGCAGTCGCCGCGACACCCGGTGGCGTTCGACCGCCGAACCCACGGACTTGCCGACGATCAATCCGACCTGAGGAGCTGTCGCCGCCACACCGTCGGCCCGGCGCCGGACGTGGACGACGACATCGGGCTGCGCCGCACGAACGCCGCGCTTCACCGTCGCGTCGAACTCCGTTGACCGCCTCATGCGGTTGCGTGCCGGAAGCACCGCCGAAAAACCCGACGTTGCGATCAGGCAGAAAGCGCGCGGCGTCCCTTACGGCGCCGGCTCGACACAATCGAGCGGCCGGCGCGGGTGCGCATGCGCAACCGGAAGCCATGCACGCGGGCTCGGCGCCGGTTATTCGGCTGGAAGGTCCGCTTGCCCTTGGCCACGACGTTCTCCTCGTTGTGTCTCGCATTTCCATCCGGCCGGCCAGACGTCTCGCTCGGTTCGTCTGCGGGTCGGTCGAAGGTAATCTTGCTGCTGGCCGGCGCGGTCCCCAGGCAGACCTGGGTCGCAGCCGCATCGCCGACTTTCGGGCGACTGTTTGAGGGTACTGACCGCGCTTCGCCTGGTCAAACCTGGCCTGCCACAACGAACGCGCTCGATCCCCGGAGGAAAACCGCGCCCCGCCGGCCGGCCCACACTCGCTTCCCCGCCGGCACCGACGTGAACCAGGCCCAACCAACCCTAAACAACGCGATTGGAATGCAGCAGAACGGTTGGCAGCCGCACGGAAAACTGTTAGCTTCTGCCAGTGTCGTTTTAGACTGCAACGGCGCTCGAAAACGAAGCGAGGATGGTGGATCGACTAGCTGCCTAGACAGCCTTCATAGGTTTTCTTCCAGCACGGAGATCGCGAGCCGTCGCCGGCAGGCTGTGGCTCGCATACGCTCATCCTGTCCACACCTGTGTATAACTATGTGGACAGTTACTTTGTCGCTCAGCGCGGTTGGTACTTCGACCCGGGATGCTCGAGAACCAGGGGGATGCGTCTTTGGCCGATGACCCCGGTTCAGGTTTCACGACCGTGTGGAACGCGGTCGTTTCGGAGCTCAACGGGGAATCCACCCCGGACGGCGTAGCCGCCAACCGCACCACGCTCATCGCTCCCCTCACCCCCCAGCAGCGGGCATGGCTGAATCTGGTCCAACCGCTGACCATCGTCGAGGGCTTCGCCCTACTGTCGGTGCCCAGCAGTTTCGTCCAGAACGAAATTGAACGGCACCTCCGCGCCCCGATCACCGACGCCCTCAGTCGTCGCCTCGGGCAGCAGATCCAGCTCGGGGTGCGCATCGCACCGCCCGACGACGACACTGACGAGACCCTCATTCCGCAGGCTGAACCGTTTGCGCAACCCGAAGCCCCACTGGCGGACGATGACGCCATTGATATCGACGAGGCCGACGAAGCCGGCGAAATCACCGAAACTGCCCAGCAGAGTTGGCCCAACTACTTCACCGAGCGACCGCACCCGACCGATTCGGCTGTCGCCGGCGGGACGAGCCTGAACCGGCGCTACACGTTCGACACGTTCGTCATCGGGGCATCTAATCGCTTCGCGCACGCGGCGGCCCTGGCCATCGCTGAGGCACCAGCGCGCGCTTACAACCCGTTGTTCATTTGGGGTGAGTCCGGTCTGGGCAAGACACACCTGCTGCATGCCGCGGGCAACTACGCGCAGCGACTATTCCCGGGGATGCGGGTGAAATACGTATCCACCGAGGAGTTCACCAACGACTTCATCAACTCGCTGCGCGACGACCGCAAGGTCGCCTTCAAGCGCAGTTACCGCGACGTCGACGTGCTCCTGGTCGATGACATTCAGTTCATCGAGGGCAAAGAAGGTATCCAGGAAGAGTTCTTCCACACCTTCAACACGCTGCACAACGCGAACAAGCAGATCGTCATCTCCTCCGATCGGCCGCCTAAACAGCTCGCCACCCTCGAAGACCGCCTCCGGACCCGGTTCGAGTGGGGCTTGATCACCGATGTCCAGCCGCCCGAACTCGAGACCCGCATCGCCATCTTGCGCAAGAAGGCGCAGATGGAGCGACTCGCAGTTCCCGACGACGTGCTGGAACTCATCGCCAGCAGCATCGAACGCAACATCCGCGAGCTCGAGGGCGCCCTGATCCGGGTCACCGCGTTCGCCTCGCTGAACAAGACGCCGATCGACAAGGCGCTGGCCGAAATCGTGCTGCGCGACCTCATCGCTGACGCCAGCACGATGCAGATCAGCGCGGCCACGATCATGGCCGCCACCGCCGAGTACTTCGACACCACGGTGGAAGAACTCCGCGGCCCCGGCAAGACGCGGGCACTGGCGCAATCACGCCAGATCGCGATGTATCTCTGCCGCGAGCTCACCGACCTGTCGCTGCCCAAGATCGGACAGGCATTCGGCCGCGATCACACCACAGTCATGTACGCCCAGCGCAAGATCTTGTCCGAAATGGCCGAACGGCGTGAGGTCTTCGATCACGTCAAAGAGCTCACCACGCGCATCCGCCAGCGCTCCAAGCGCTGACGCGGGCATCCCTGCGCACTCATCGCCACATTTTTTTCCAAAAAACTTCTCGCACGTCTGTCACACCCGCCACAGCCTGTGGTTGTGCGCGACACTGTGCACAACGCGATCAAACACCCGTGTACTACGCGGCGCCGCGTGCACAACCGCTCATGCTCCCCAACGGCCCCACACCGGACTCACAGTTATGCACCCCGTAATCCACAGCCCCATCCCCGCCCTAGCTGCGTCGAACCGTAGCCGTCCCCAGAACCCACAGCCCTTATTACTAGTACTGAGATCTCTTCGTCGTTTCTTCTTTGAAATACAGCGCTGGGGAAGTTCGGTCGAACACCACGCACGGATCCGCCGGCAGCCGGGCTTGTCGGGGTTCTCGATTAGCTTTCAAGATGGCCCCGGACGATCTACGGTTGTTCTTCGACTGCCGTTGCGGTCGTCGTTGGCATGACGTGTCAGTGGCGTTCGTGGCGGAGCCCCTCGCTAGCGAACGCGGCTAGCTAACGGACTTTTTGAAACTCTCGGCAGGTGAAGGGACGCTATGGACGCGGCGACGACAAGGGCTGGCCTCAGCGACTTGAAGTTTCGTTTGGTGCGGGAGTCCTTCGCCGACGCGGTGTCGTGGGTGGCGAAAAACCTGCCGACCCGGCCGGCGGTGCCGGTGCTTTCGGGAGTGTTGTTATCCGGGTCCGATGAGGGCCTGACGATCTCCGGATTCGATTACGAAGTCTCCGCCGAAGCGCAGGTTGCAGCCGAGATAGCTTCTCCTGGAAGCGTTTTGGTGTCTGGAAGGTTGTTATCGGACATCACCCGGGCACTGCCGAACAAGCCGGTCGACTTTTACGTCGACGGCAACCGGGTGGCCTTGAACTGCGGAAGTGCCAGGTTTTCGTTGCCGACGATGGCGGTCGAGGATTACCCGACGCTGCCGGGCCTGCCGGAAGAGACCGGGACGTTGTCCGCGGATCTCTTTGCAGAGGCCATCAGCCAGGTCGCGATCGCGGCCGGCCGGGACGACACGTTGCCGATGTTGACGGGAATTCGGGTCGAGATCTCGGGCAACACCGTGGTTTTGGCCGCGACCGACAGGTTCCGCCTGGCGGTGCGCGAGTTGACGTGGTCGGCATCGTCGCCGGATATCGAAGCGGCTGTGCTGGTGCCGGCGAAGACGTTGGCCGAGGCGGCCCGGGCCGGTGCCGATGGTTCCGAGGTTCGGTTGTCGTTGGGTGCCGGCAGCGGCGTAGGCAAAGACGGGCTGCTTGGCATCAGTGGCAACGGCAAGCGGAGTACGACGCGGCTGCTGGATGCGGAGTTCCCGAAGTTCCGTCAACTGTTGCCGGCCGAGCATACGGCGGTGGCGACCATCAACGTCGCCGAGCTGACCGAGGCGATCAAGCTGGTGGCGTTGGTCGCCGATCGGGGTGCGCAGGTGCGGATGGAGTTCTCCGAGGGCTCGCTGCGGTTGTCTGCGGGTGCCGACGATGTGGGCCGTGCCGAAGAGGACCTTGCCGTCGATTTTGTGGGCGAGCCGTTGACGATCGCGTTCAACCCGACCTACTTGACCGATGGGCTGGCCGCGGTTCATTCCGAACGGGTGTCATTCGGTTTCACCACGCCCGGCAAGCCGGCGTTGCTGCGTCCGGCCTCGGGTGACGACAGTTCACCCACCGGAAACGGTCCCTTTGCGGCGTTGCCCACGGATTACGTCTATCTGCTGATGCCAGTTCGGTTGCCCGGATAGGTGTACGTCCGGCATTTGGGACTGCGCGATTTCCGGTCCTGGGCGCACGCCGACCTCGAACTGGAGCCAGGCCGGACGGTGTTTGTCGGATCCAACGGCTTCGGCAAAACGAATCTCATTGAGGCGCTGTGGTTTTCGACCACGTTGGGCTCGCATCGGGTAGGCACCGATACGCCCTTGATCAGGGCCGGCGCCGAGCGCGCGGTGGTGTCGACGATCGTGGTCAACGAGGGCCGAGAATGCGCGATCGATCTCGAAATCGCGGCGGGGCGGGCAAACAAGGCGCGGCTGAATCGTTCCCCGGTGCGCAGCACGCGCGAGGTGATCGGGGTTTTGCGCGCCGTGCTTTTTGCTCCCGAAGACTTGGCCCTGGTGCGTGGGGATCCCTCGGAGCGGCGCCGCTACCTTGACGATTTGGCGACGGTGCGGCGCCCGGCGGTCGCCGCGGTGCGCGCGGATTACGAGAAGGTGCTGCGCCAGCGCACGGCGCTGTTGAAGTCCGCCGCCGGAATTCGGCACCGAGGTGACCGCGGCGCCCTGGACACCCTCGACGTGTGGGACAGTCGGTTGGCGGAACACGGCGCCGAGTTGATGGCCGCGCGGATCGACTTGGTGAACCAGTTGGCACCCGAGGTGGAGAAGGCCTACCAACTCCTTGCCCCGGCCTCGCGGCCGGCGTCGATCACCTACCGCACCAGCCTCGCTGAGCCGGCGGCGACCGGCGACCGCGATTTCCTCGAAGCCGCATTGCTGGCTGCGTTAGCAGACCGGCGTGACGCGGAGTTGGAGCGCGGCATGTGTCTGGTAGGCCCGCATCGCGACGATCTGGAACTATGGCTGGGTGATCAGCCCGCCAAAGGCTTTGCCAGCCATGGGGAATCGTGGTCCTTCGCGATCGCGTTGCGGCTGGCCTCCTATGAATTGTTGCGCGCCGATGGCACCGAGCCCGTGCTGCTGCTCGATGACGTGTTCGCCGAACTGGACGCGGCCCGCCGCCGGGCGTTGGCGACGGTGGCCGAATCGGCGGAACAGGTATTGGTCACCGCGGCGGTAGTCGAGGACATTCCCGCCGGCTGGGCGGCCAGCCAGATACCGATCGATTTACGCGACGACGATCTCGGCCGGATCTCGGAGGTGCGGTCATGACGGGCAGCGACGACGAACAAGAATCGGCGACCGCCGACCCGGGTTTATTGCGCGGGATCGACTTGGTCAGGCGCACCCTTGAGGAAGCCCGCGCCGCGGCCCGCGCACAAGGCAAAGATGCCGGACGAGGCCGGTCGACCCCGCCACCGGGCCGCCGCGTGGCCGGTCAGCGCCGAAGCTGGTCGGGGCCCGGACCGGACGCCCGCGATCCGCAACCCCTGGGCCGGCTCGCGCGGGACTTGGCCAAGAAGCGCGGTTGGTCCGCGCAGGTCGCCGAAGGGACCGTGTTCGGTAATTGGGCATCCGTGGTGGGCCATCAGATCGCCGACCATGCGACGCCGACCGCGTTGAGCGACGGGGTGCTCAGCGTGGCCGCCGAATCCACCGCCTGGGCCACCCAGTTGCGGATGATCCAATCGCAGCTGTTGGCCAAGATCGCCGCGGCCGTCGGCAACGGTGTGGTGACATCGCTGAAAATCACCGGGCCGACGGCGCCGTCGTGGCGCAAGGGGCCCCGGCACATCGCCGGACGGGGCCCCCGCGACACCTACGGCTAGCGCGCCGACCGGCGACGAACCATCCCCAGCCGTGATTTCATCAACAGGCCGCTCAAAGCCGCCAGGACGACGTGAAGTGCCTTGACGCACGTCGGGACGCGGCAGGAATAGAAAAATTGCCCGCACGGCGCAGTTAGCTAGGTAGAAACGCGCCCGGAGAATCGGTGCGGACGGCTCATCACGGTAGACTGGCTGCATGCGGCTGCTGCGGTGACTGGAACCGCCCGCATGAAACCCCAAGGAGAGCGTTCCGACCGTGGCTGCCCAGAAGAAGAAGGCGCAAGACGAATACGGCGCGTCAGCGATCACCGTGCTCGAGGGCCTGGAGGCCGTCCGCAAACGCCCCGGCATGTACATCGGGTCCACCGGCGAGCGCGGTCTGCACCACCTCATCTGGGAGGTGGTCGACAACTCGGTGGACGAGGCGATGGCCGGTTACGCCACGAGGGTCGATGTGCGGCTACTCGACGACGGCAGCGTAGAGGTCGCCGACGACGGGCGCGGCATTCCGGTGGCCATGCACGCAACCGGTGCGCCCACCGTCGACGTGGTGATGACGCAGCTGCACGCCGGCGGCAAGTTCGGTGGCGAAAACAGTGGTTACACGGTCAGCGGTGGGTTGCACGGCGTCGGCGTGTCGGTGGTCAACGCGCTGTCCACCCGGCTGGAAGTCACCATCAAACGCGACGGGCATGAGTGGTTTCAGTATTACGACCGCGCCGTGCCCGGCACCCTCAAGCAGGGCGAGGCGACCAAGAAGACCGGGACCACCATCAGGTTTTGGGCCGATCCCGAAATATTCGAAACCACCCAGTACGACTTCGAGACCGTGGCACGGCGTCTGCAGGAGATGGCGTTCCTGAACAAGGGCCTCACCATCAACCTCACCGACGAGCGCGTGGAGCAGGACGAGGTCGTCGACGAAGTTGTCAGCGACACCGCCGAGGCGCCCAAGTCCGCCGAGGAGAAGGCCGCGGAAAACTCTGCCCCGCATAAGGTCAAGCACCGCACCTTCCACTACCCCGGCGGCCTGGTCGACTTCGTCAAGCACATCAACCGCACCAAGAGCCCGATTCAGCAGAGCGTCATCGACTTCGACGGAAAAGGCACCGGCCACGAGGTCGAAATCGCCATGCAGTGGAACGGCGGCTACTCGGAGTCGGTGCACACCTTCGCCAACACCATCAACACCCACGAGGGCGGCACCCATGAAGAGGGGTTCCGCAGCGCGCTGACCTCGGTGGTGAACAAGTACGCCAAGGACAAGAAGCTGCTCAAGGAGAAGGATGCCAACCTCACCGGTGACGACATCCGCGAAGGCCTCGCGGCGGTCATCTCCGTCAAGGTCGCCGAGCCCCAATTCGAGGGCCAGACCAAGACCAAGCTTGGCAACACCGAGGTCAAGTCGTTCGTGCAAAGGGTGTGCAACGAACAGCTGACTCACTGGTTCGAGGCGAACCCGTCCGAGGCGAAAACCGTTGTGAACAAGGCGGTCTCGTCAGCACAGGCGCGGATCGCGGCCCGCAAGGCGCGTGAGCTGGTGCGCCGCAAGAGCGCCACCGACGTCGGGGGCCTGCCCGGCAAGCTCGCCGACTGCCGCTCCACCGACCCGCGGAAATCGGAACTCTATGTGGTGGAGGGCGATTCGGCCGGCGGCTCGGCCAAGAGTGGCCGCGACTCGATGTTCCAGGCGATCCTGCCGTTGCGCGGCAAGATCATCAACGTCGAGAAGGCCCGCATCGACCGCGTGCTGAAGAACACCGAAGTCCAGGCGATCATCACCGCGCTGGGCACCGGCATTCACGACGAATTCGACATCAGCAAGCTGCGCTACCACAAGATCGTGCTGATGGCCGACGCCGACGTGGACGGCCAGCACATCTCGACGCTGCTGTTGACCCTGTTGTTCCGCTTCATGCGCCCGCTGATCGAGAACGGGCACGTCTTCCTGGCGCAGCCGCCGCTGTACAAACTGAAATGGCAGCGCACCGATCCGGAGTTCGCCTACTCCGATCGCGAGCGTGATGGTCTGCTCGAGGCCGGACTCAAGGCCGGCAAGAAGATCAACAAAGAGGACGGCATCCAGCGCTACAAGGGTCTGGGTGAGATGGACGCCAAAGAGTTGTGGGAGACCACCATGGACCCGACGGTCAGGGTTTTGCGTCAGATCACCCTGGACGACGCGGCGGCCGCCGACGAGCTGTTCTCGATTCTGATGGGCGAAGACGTCGACGCGCGCCGCAGCTTCATCACCCGCAACGCCAAAGACGTTCGCTTCCTTGATGTCTGATTCGATTTCGCACGATCTAACCCGAGGACTACATGACTGACACCACGCTGCCACCCGGCGGCGAAGCCGGCGACCGCATCGAACCTGTCGACATCCAGCAGGAGATGCAGCGCAGCTATATCGATTACGCGATGAGCGTGATCGTCGGGCGCGCTCTACCGGAGGTGCGTGACGGCCTCAAGCCGGTGCACCGCCGGGTGCTGTACGCGATGTTCGACTCGGGCTTCCGGCCCGACCGCGGCCACGCGAAATCGGCACGTTCGGTGGCGGAGACGATGGGCAACTATCACCCGCACGGCGATTCGTCGATCTACGACACCCTGGTGCGGATGGCGCAGCCGTGGTCGCTACGGTACCCCCTGGTCGACGGTCAGGGCAACTTCGGTTCGCCGGGCAACGATCCACCGGCGGCGATGCGGTACTGCCTGACGGAAGATGCGTTGGTGCGCTTACCCTTTGGGCAATCCATACGAATCGGCGATATTGTTCCGGGTGCGTCCCCGAACTCGGATAACAAGGTAGAGCTCAAGGTCCTGGATCGGCACGGCAATCCGGTGGTCGCAGATCGCCTGTTCCACTCGGGCGAGCACCAGACCTACACGGTGCGTACTGCCGAAGGCTACGAAGTCACCGGAACGTCGAACCACCCGCTGCTGTGTCTGGTCGATGTTGCCGGCGTGCCCACACTGCTGTGGAAGCTGATCGACGAGATCCGGCCCAACGACTGCGTCGTGGTCCAGCGCACCCCCGCGGTGGAGTTCGGGCCCGGGGAATGGCACGACGTGCTGGAAGCCCTGCTGTTCGGTGCCTTCATCAGCGAGGGATTCGTATCGGTACGCCGCGCAGGTTTCAACAACCTGGATCGGGACTACTTCGATATGGTCGTCGGCGCGTACGACGCGGTGGTCGGCGGTCGGCGTTACGTGTCCTCGCGGACAATCGCCTCAGGTTCGCTGCTGCACGAACTCGACGTGCACAATCTGGCGGCGCTCAGGAAGACGCGGCTCGGCGAACTATGTGGGCAACGGTCCGCCGACAAGTATGTGCCGGAATGGCTCTGGCAGTCTCCGGCCGCGGTCAAGAGGGCATTTCTGCAAGCCCTCTTTGAGGGTGACGGTTCGTGTTCGGAGCTGCCGCGCAACACGATTCAAGTGTCATATTCGACGCGTAGCGGACGGCTCGCTGCCGAGGTACAGCAGATGCTGCTCGAATTCGGCGTTGTGTCGCGGCGTTACCAGCACGCGGTCGGCGAACACAAAGTCGTCATCACCAATCGCGCGCAAGCCGAAATGTTCGCGAGCCGGATCGGTTTTGGCGGCGCCAAGCAGGCCAAGCTGACCGCGATCCTGGCGGCCATGCCGGTATGCGCAGGCAGGGATGGCGACCACGTTCCCGGGCTGGCGGCCTTCATCCGGAAGCACGCGGGCGGCTCCTGGGCCGACCGGGATTGGCTGAATCGCCACAACCTAGACCGCATCCATCGCTGGCGGACGCGCGGCGCTGAAATCCTTTCGCACATCGCCGATCCCGACGTGCGTTCCATCGCGACCAACCTCACCGACGGCCGGTTCTACTATGCCCGCGTCGCATCCGTGACCGATGCCGGAGTGCAACCGGTATACAGCTTGCGGGTGGACACCGACGACCATGCGTTCCTCAGCAACGGCTTCGTCAGCCATAACACCGAGGCCCGGCTAACCCCGCTCGCGATGGAGATGCTGCGCGAAATCGACGAGGAGACAGTCGATTTCATCCCGAACTACGACGGCCGGGTGCAGGAACCCACGGTGCTGCCCAGCCGGTTCCCCAACCTGCTGGCCAACGGATCCGGCGGCATCGCGGTCGGGATGGCGACCAACATCCCGCCACACAACTTGCGCGAATTGGCAGAAGCCGTCTACTGGTGTCTGGACAATCACGAGGCCGACGAAGAAGCCACCCTGGCCGCAGTCTGCGAGCGGGTCAAGGGCCCGGACTTCCCCACCCACGGTCTGATCGTCGGTTCGCAGGGCATCCATGATGCCTACACCACCGGTCGCGGATCGATCCGGATGCGTGGAGTCGTTGAGATAGAAGAAGATTCGCGGGGCCGCACCTCGATCGTCATCACCGAGTTGCCCTATCAAGTCAACCACGACAACTTCATCACGTCGATCGCCGAGCAGGTCCGTGACGGCCGGCTCACCGGTATCGCCAACATCGAGGACCAATCCAGCGATCGGGTCGGCCTGCGCATCGTCGTCGAGATCAAGCGCGACGCGGTGGCCAAGGTGGTGCTGAACAACCTCTACAAGCACACCCAGCTGCAGACCAGCTTCGGCGCCAACATGTTGTCGATCGTCGACGGGGTGCCGCGCACGCTGCGGCTCGACCAGATGATCCGCTACTACGTGGCGCACCAACTCGACGTCATCGTTCGGCGCACCACCTACCGGCTGCGCAAGGCGAATGAACGCGCCCACATTCTGCGCGGTCTGGTCAAAGCGCTCGACGCGCTGGACGAAGTCATCGCGTTGATCCGGGCGTCGGAAACCGTCGACATCGCCCGGGCTGGACTGATCGAGCTGCTCGACATCGATGAGATCCAGGCGCAGGCCATCCTCGACATGCAGTTGCGTCGCCTGGCCGCTCTGGAGCGCCAGCGCATCATCGACGACCTGGCCAAGATCGAGGCCGAGATCGCCGACCTGGAAGACATCCTGGCCAAGCCAGAACGGCAGCGCGGCATCGTTCATGACGAGCTCGCCGAGATCGTCGAGAAGCACGGCGACGACCGACGGACCCGGATCATCGCGGCCGACGGTGACGTCAACGACGAGGACCTGATCGCCCGTGAAGAGGTCGTCGTCACCATCACCGAGACCGGTTACGCCAAGCGAACCAAGTCCGACCTCTACCGCAGCCAAAAGCGCGGCGGCAAGGGCGTGCAGGGTGCCGGCCTCAAGCAGGACGACATCGTCAAGCACTTCTTCGTCAGCTCGACGCACGACTGGATCCTGTTCTTCACCACCCAGGGGCGGGTCTACCGCGCCAAGGCGTACGAACTGCCCGAGGCGTCCAGGACGGCGCGCGGTCAGCACGTGGCGAACCTGCTGGCCTTTCAGCCGGAGGAACGCATCGCCCAGGTCATTCAGATCCGCGGCTACGAGGACGCCCCGTATCTGGTGCTGGCCACGCGCAACGGCCTGGTCAAGAAGACCAAGCTGACCGACTTCGACTCCAACCGATCGGGTGGAATCGTCGCGATCAACCTGCGCGACAACGACGAGTTGGTCGGCGCGGTGCTGTGCTCGGCGGACGAGGACCTGCTGCTGGTGTCGGCCAACGGCCAATCCATCCGGTTCTCGGCGACCGACGAGGCGCTGCGTCCGATGGGGCGCGCTACCTCCGGCGTCCAGGGCATGCGGTTCAACACCGACGATTACCTGTTGTCGCTCAACGTGGTTCGTGAAGGCACCTACCTGTTGGTGGCGACGTCCGGCGGCTACGCCAAGCGCACCGCGATCGAGGAGTATCCGGTGCAGGGGCGCGGCGGCAAGGGCGTGTTGACGGTCATGTTCGACCGGCGGCGCGGCAAGCTGGTGGGCGCGCTGATCGTCGACGATGACAGCGAGCTCTACGCCATCACCTCCGGGGGCGGGGTCATCCGCACCGCGGCGCGGCAGGTCCGCAAGGCGGGACGCCAGACCAAGGGCGTACGGCTGATGAACCTGGGCGAGGACAACACGCTGCTGGCCATCGCGCGCAACGCCGAGGAGAACGCGGACGAAGTCGCCGAGGAAGCGGAAGGCGCCGCGGAGTCCGATGGCTAGTCGGTGACAATCCCGGGGGCCCGGTTAATAGCCGGGCAATTAGACTCGGCCCGACCAGACAAAATGTGACTGCCATCGCCCCCGGGGGTCGTGGCAGGAGATCAAAGGAGTCGGGGTGAGCTCACCGAACGAGCCGGCCGCCCCCAAAAAGGGCGACGGCCTTAATGGGGATGGTTCGGCCGAGCGCGCTGGGATACACCGCGCGACACCGCCCGCACCGGCCGGCCGCGCCCCGGACGCGGGTGAATCGCCGCCGTGGCAGCAGCGCGGTGGGGCCCGGCCCCCGCAGGCACCCCAGCGCCAGAACGAGCCCCCCACCGAGGCCCGGCCGCCGGCGCCGTCGAGTGGTGTCGAGGCCCGGCTCAACCGGTTCGTCTCCGGCACTGCTGCCCCGGGCGCCGGCGCGCCCCCGCCAGGCAAGGCCCCGTCGCACGACGCCGACGCTCCCGGCGGGCGCGGTGACGGGCCTCCCTCGGAGGCCTATGCCAGCGAGCTGCCCGACCTGTCCGGCCCGATACCGCGGGGTCCGCAGCGCAAAACGGCACCCGACCGCGCGCCGGAGTCGTCGAGCTTGTCGGGGTCCGGCCGGTCGTCGGGGGCCGAGAGCCGCGAGGGCCGCGACACCCGCGAGAACCGCACCCAGGTGTCCCGGCGACCGCGCGGACCCGTGCGGGCCAGCATGCAGATCCGCCGGATTGATCCGTGGAGCACGCTGAAGGTGTCGCTACTGCTCTCGGTCGCGTTGTTCTTCGTCTGGATGATCGCCGTGGCCTTCCTGTACCTGGTCCTCGGCGGCATGGGCGTGTGGTCGAAGCTGAACAGCAACGTCGGGGACCTGCTTAACAACACCAGCGGCAGCAGCGGAGAACTGGTCTCAAGCGGCACCATCTTCGGGGGGGCCGTGTTGATCGGCCTGGTCAATATCGTGTTGTTGACGGCGATGGCCACCATCGCCGCGTTCGTCTACAACCTGACCACGGATCTGATCGGCGGCATCGAGGTGACGTTGGCCGACCGCGACTAGCGTTTTTGGGGGTGGGGCGGCAATTGCGGTAATCTCGTCGCTCGGCCGTACGCGTGTACGGGCCTATAGCTCAGGCGGTTAGAGCGCTTCGCTGATAACGAAGAGGTCGGAGGTTCGAGTCCTCCTAGGCCCACAACCATGTGCCCATCAAGACGTTGCGTAAGGCTGGCGCTGCCAATCACACTGATCGTTGTGGTGGCGGCGGTGGCGTGGTCCCGACGCGGGGTCGAAGTCTGGCACGTGGCGGTGGACGATCCCCCGGGTCAGCCACCCAATCACATCGAGGGGCCTTAGCTCAGTTGGTAGAGCACCGCCTTTGCAAGGCGGGTGTCAGGGGTTCGATTCCCCTAGGCTCCACATTGTGATGAGTCGCGTCATAGGTGACAGATGAGTCGCGTCATGGGTTACAGATTCCCCGGCCATCGGCCGGGGTTTTTGTTTTGGTTGCGCCAGTAGTTTCGTTCGGGGTTGATGTGGTGGGTGCTGAGGACGTGGTGGCTGGTTTTGCTGACGACGGTGACGGTGTGGGTGGTGACCAGGATCAGGGCGGGGGTGTGGGCGTGGGTGCGGCCGACGCCGAGGTGGTGGAGGCGGCTGCCGTGGCGCAGGGTGAGTTTGCCGAATTGGTCGATGGTGTCGTGGCGGATGCGGAATTGTGGGTGGGGTTGGCCGGTGGGGGTGGCTTTGGGTCGGGCGAGGTAGGCCTGTTCGGGGGTGAGCCGGCCGGGGTGAGCGCGGTGGGCTCGCGCGGTGTTGTAGATGGTTCGGAAGGTATCGAGTAGCTGTTGCAGGTCGGCCAGTGTGGCGGGTCGGGGTCGGGCGGCGAGCCAGCGTTTGAGGGTTTGGTGGAAGCGCTCGATTTTGCCTTGGGTTTGGGGGTGGCCGGGGTGGCCGTTTTTTTGGGTGATGCCCAGGCTGGCCAGCAGGCGTTCGAAGTCGTTGTGGCCGTGGGTGAATCGCGAGGTGTAGACCGATCCGTTGTCGGTCAGGGTGGCTGTGGGCAGGCCAAAGTGGGATGCGGTGGCGGTGAAGGTGGCCACGACGTCCCCACCGCCGACGCGGCGGTGGGCGATGCACGACAGCAGGTAGCGGGAGTGGTCGTCGAGCCAGTTGAGGATCTCGACGTCGGTGCCATCGGCCAGTGTCCAGTGGGTGAAGTCCGATTGCCAGCATTGTTTGGGTTGCTCGGCGTGGAAGCGGTGATAGGAGCTCTTGGGCCGTTTGCGTGGCTGTGGGGTGATCAGGCCGTGGTGGCCCAGGATGCGCCGGATCGTCGAGGTGGAGGGCACCGTCAGGCCCTGGCGGGCTAAATGGTCTTGCAGGGTCAGCGGGCCGGCGTCGAGGCCGTCAGCGACGAGTTGTTTGCGGGTCAGTACGACGGCGGCGATTACCTCATCACTGACAGCGCGGGGGTTGCTGGCGGGGCGTCGTGAGCGGGGATCGACGGCCTCAAGACCGTCGTGGTGGTAGCGCTTGAGGAGCCGGTAGATGTGTTGCCGGGACAACCCGTAAGCACGGGCTGCGTCGGTCACTGAGAGATGACCGCTGGTGACTTCGAGGACGACCACACGCGCTTTGGACATCCACCATGACTGTCACCTATGACGCGACTCATCGAGCATCGACACAGGTGTCACCCATGACCCGACTCATCTGTCACCTATGTCGTGAACTCACACACCCTAGGCTCCACATATCAGGGGCGCGGCTGCACGTCGACGCTGGGCGGGCGTGACTGCGGCTCCTGGGGCTTTGCCCGCACCGAGCGCCGCACAACGCTGAATGCGATGGCGCCACCGGCGAGGACTACAACGGCCGCCCCGGCCAACACCAACGGACGCCGGGTGCGGCGCTGGGCCCGCCGCGCATCCTGCAGAGCCTGGGGCAGGTTCGAAACAACCTCCTGCGCGGCCGCCAGTTCCTGCGCGACGGTTTGTTGGGCAGCGGCGAGTTCCTTGGCCAGACGCCCCTCTTGGTATTTGCGACGAATCTGCGCTGCGGTCGCCTGCGCCGACTGAGCACCCAGGCCGACGACTCCACGCGCAACGTCCACCGGCCCCAGCGTCGAGTAGGTAAGCCCGCGAGCGAGCCGCTCGCGCGGGGTCAGCCGGGATTCCGCCTTCGCGCTCATCTGCCGCCTTTCTCTGCACCGCCGAGGAAGCCTGCCGTCGGACTGGCTCACGGGTATCCGAACAGACTGCCAGCATAGGGATGCCAGCGGAACTGCTGTGCGCGCGCCACCTTTTCGGTCGGGGCTCGCGGCTCGGGGTGACACCGGGTGCGGGCCTCTCCACGCGGAGTGGCAGACTCTCATGCCGTGACCAACAGCCCCATTCAGACCGCCACCGCCACGCTGCACACCAACCGCGGCGACATCAAAGTCGCTCTGTTCGGAAACCATGCCCCCAAGACCGTCGCCAACTTCGTCGGCCTGGCGCAGGGCACCAAGGAGTACTCGACCCAGAACGCATCGGGTGGCTCCTCGGGTCCGTTCTACGATGGCGCGGTCTTTCACCGGGTGATCCAGGGCTTCATGATCCAGGGCGGCGACCCGACCGGAACGGGTCGCGGCGGCCCGGGCTACAAGTTCGCCGACGAGTTCCACCCCGAACTGCAATTCGACAAGCCGTACCTGCTGGCCATGGCGAACGCGGGCCCCGGCACCAATGGCTCCCAGTTCTTCATCACGGTCGGCAAGACTCCGCACCTGAACCGCCGGCACACCATCTTCGGCGAAGTGACGGACCCGGAGTCGCAGCGGGTTGTCGAGGCGATCTCGACGACATCCACGGACAGCAACGACCGCCCCACCGAGCCCGTCGTCATCGAGTCGATCACGATCTCCTAAGCCCGGCGCGGTCCCGTCAACGCGGGTTTCGGCCCGCGTAGCCGGCGGCCGTCAGCGCGTCGAGCACCTCCAGCGGGTCGGTCCCCAGATCCCATCGGGAGAAGAGCACCAGGCCGCCGTCGGCCGTTTCGACCTCGAGCAACCTCACCTGGCGTCCGTAGCGGCGGAATTGGGTGATGCGGATGATCATGATGTCGGGCGGCCGTAATAGCTGCGTCCTGAACCATCCCCGGAGCACCAAGCCGTCGGCGGTAATTGCCAGCTTGGGCCGCGCGCGCCACGTTGCGCCCGCAAACAAGATCAGACCCGTTGCGGCAATCCCGGTCAGAATGCGCCCGGGCACATCTGTGACCACGGTCACAGAGGCGATAGCCATCAGAATGCCGGCGGCGCCACAACCAGCAATTCCTCTGAGGCCGGGCTCCCATTGTGTTTGCTGCATGCGCCGCTCAAGCCCTCCCACCACGGTTGATGCAGTTATCCACAGACGCTATCAACAGTGGGGATAAATCACACGCGTGTGATTGGGTGGTCGCAGCGTTGCTGGCGCAGTAACGGGACAACCCAAAAATAAATTCATTCCGTAGCGGGCGTCGCTCAGTGCCAGCGCATCGTCAGCAACAAACCGGTGATCATGAAAGCGAACGCGATGGCGTAGTTCCACGGCCCCAGTTGCGCCATCCAGTTGAGCGCGGTCGGCGCCTGGCTTCCGACGGCCGCCAGCTGGAACACCATCAGCCAGACCAGTCCGATCAACATGAGACCGACGAACAACGCCACGAACCACACGCTTGACGGTCCGACCTTGACCTTCACCGGCGTACGGCTGACCGCGCTGACGGTGAAGTCATTCTTCTTGCGGACCTTGGACTTGGGCATGATTACCTCAACAACACGGTGAGCGGGACGGGGTGCAACGATAACGACCGCAGCTGCACGCACAGCTTGGCTACGAGACTAACTCACCCGGCACGCCGACCAGGAAATTGGAGAGCAGATGAGCGACCGAGGCCGGTCACCTTGGCGCTTCGGCGTCCCGGTGGTGTGCCTGCTGGCCGGATTGCTGCTCGCCGCCACGCACGGGGTGTCCGGGGGCGCCGAGATCCGCCGCAGCGACGCCCCCCGGCTGGTCGATCTGGTCCGAGAGGCCCAGGCGTCGGTGAATCATCTCAACGCCCAACGCGACGAGCTGTCCGGCAAGATCGACGTCGCGCACGGACGGTCCTCGGATCTCGCCCTGGCGGCGATGCTGCGACGCTCCGCCGAGCTGGCCGCCGAGGCGGGCATGAATCCGGTGCACGGCCCGGGGTTGACGGTCACCCTGGAGGACGCGCCGCGCGATGCCAATGGCCGTTTCCCGCGGGATGCGTCGCCCGACGACCTGGTGGTGCACCAGCAGGACATCGAGGCGGTGCTCAACGCCTTGTGGAGTGCCGGCGCGGAGGCGATCCAGATCAAAGACCAGCGCATCATCGCCACCTCGGTGCCCCGCTGCGTGGGCAATACGCTCTTGCTCAACGGCCGGACCTACAGCCCGCCCTACACGATCACCGCGATCGGCAACGCGGCCGCCATGCAGGCCGCGCTGGCCGCCGCTCCCCTGGTCACGCTGTACCGCCAATATGTGGTCCGATTCGGGCTCGGTTATCGCGAAGAGGTCAAGCCGGACGTCCAGATCGTCGGCCACACCGAGCCGGATCGGCTGCATTTCGCGCAGCCCATGGGAACCATCGGCTACTGATTTCCACCGGACGGTAACCTGGCACGGTGCGGATTCTCGTCGTCGACAACTACGACAGCTTCGTGTTCAACCTGGTGCAGTACCTCGGCCAGCTGGGCGTCGAGGCCGAGGTGTGGCGCAACGACGACGCCAGACTCTCCGACGAGGCCGCCATCGCCCAGCGGTTCGATGGCGTGTTGCTCAGCCCGGGCCCGGGTACCCCGGAACGCGCGGGTGCGTCCATCGGACTGGTGAGCGCCTGCGCCGCCGAGCGCACCCCGCTACTCGGAGTCTGCCTCGGCCATCAAGCCATCGGCGTCGCCTTCGGTGCCACCGTGGACCGCGCCCCCGAACTGCTGCACGGCAAGACCAGCAGCGTCTTTCACACCAATATCGGTGTCCTACAAGGACTTCCGGATCCCTTCACGGCAACCCGCTACCACTCGCTGACCATACTTCCCGAGTCGCTTCCGCCGGCGCTGGAGGTAACGGCCCGCACCCGCGGCGGCGTCATCATGGGTGTGCGGCACCGCGAGTTGCCGATTCACGGGGTCCAGTTTCATCCGGAGTCGATCCTGACCGAGGGCGGGCATCGGATGCTGGCGAACTGGCTGGCCTACTGCGGATGGGCGCGCGATGACACGCTGGTGCGGCGGCTGGAGAACGAGGTCCGGGCGGCGGTGCAGCCCTATCTCCCGGCCGATCCGCCGGCTACTGGCCGAACTTCAGCGTGATGATCCCGTCTCGGTTGCAACCGGTGCCGGCCGGCGGGTTCTGATACACCACCCGGTGCGACTGGGAGCCGCCCGCGTCCACGTCGGGGCCCTTGTCCAATACCCCGGTCCAGCCCAGCGCCCGTAACCGCGGCTCGGCGTCCGTCCAGAACATGCCGCTCAGGTCGGGCATCACGAACTGGTTGCCCTTGGACACCTGCAACTCGATGACCGAATCCACCGGGACCATCTGCCCCTTGGGCGGATTCGTGCCGATCACCTCCCCGGCGGGTCGCGTGCTGTCCACCTGCGCCTGGGTGATCTTGGTGAAGCCGTAGACGGTGAGGTTCTTCTGTGCGACGTCGACCGTCTGGCCGGCGACGTCGGGGACCTGCTTGGTCTCGGGACCGGAGCCGACGATGACGGTGATCACGTTGGTGATCGCGGACGTCTGGTTGGCCGGCGGGTTGGTGCCGATCACCTTGCCCAGCAACTCCGGACTCGACGGCGAGTTGGCCTGTTTGAATTTGCTGAACCCCGCCGCTTTGAGCTTGCTGACCGCGTCGGAGTAGCTCAGCGAGGAGACATCGGGCACCTCCCGCTGCTCGGGACCCGTCGACACGTTGATCGTAATTTCGTCACCCGCGCTCACCGATGCGTTCGCGCCGGGATCGGTGCTGATGACGTGGTCGGGTGGGATCGCTGAATCGGGCTTTTGCAAGGTACGCGTCTTGAAGCCGCGATTCTGCAGCGCCGCAATTGCATCGGCGGACACCTGGCCGCGCATGTCGGGCACCTGGACATCGCGGGTGGTGCCGCCGAAGGTGTTGAAGGCGATGACGACAACGATCGTCAGCACCGCCAGGGCGGCGACCGCGACGATCCAGCGGCCGACCGACCCGCCGTCGCCCTCGTCGATGCGACGGAGGGGTTGCCGGGGCAGCGGATCGGCGCGGGGTCCGGGTTGGTTTGCGCCGGAGGCGATCAGGCCGCTGCGGTCGGCGTCGGTGAGTACCTTTGGCGCCTCGGGCGGTTCGCCGTTGTGTACACGCACCAAATCGGCGCGCATCTCGGCCGCGGTCTGGTAGCGGTTGTCCGGGTTCTTGGCCAACGCCTTGAGCACGACGGCGTCGAGGTCGGCAGAGATGCCCTCGTGCCGCTGCGACGGCGGAATCGGATCCTCGCGCACGTGCTGGTAGGCGACCGCGACGGGCGAGTCTCCGGTGAAAGGCGGTTCCCCCGTGAGGATTTCGTAGAGCACGCAACCCAGCGAGTAGACGTCGGACCGTGCGTCCACGGTGTCGCCGCGGGCCTGCTCGGGCGAGAGGTACTGGGCCGTCCCGATCACGGCCGCGGTCTGGGTGACACTGTTGCCGCTGTCGGCGATCGCCCGGGCGATGCCGAAGTCCATCACCTTGACCGCGTTGGTGTTGCTGATCATGATGTTGGCCGGCTTGACGTCGCGGTGGATGATGCCGTTCTGGTGACTGAAGTTCAGGGCCTGGCACGCGTCGGCGATGATCTCGATTGCCCGCCGCGGGGGCAGTGGGCCGTCGGTGTGCACGATGTCGCGCAGCGTGACGCCGTCGACGTACTCCATGACGATGTAGGGCAGCGGGCCCGTCGGGGTCTCCGCCTCACCGGTGTCGTACACCGCGACGATCGACGGGTGGTTGAGCGCGGCGGCGTTTTGGGCCTCGCGGCGGAACCGGAGATAGAAGCTGGGATCGCGGGCCAGGTCGGCGCGCAGGACTTTGACCGCTACGTCGCGGTGTAACCGGACGTCGCGCGCCAGGTGAACCTCGGACATGCCCCCGAAGCCGAGGATTTCGCCCAGTTCATAGCGGTCAGAGAGGTGTTGAGGGGTGGTCATCGTGGTATCTCGTGTCGGGCCGGTGACGTCAGTGGTTCACCCCACCCGTCTTCGGCCGGCCCTCGTTGCAGTCCAGAATTCCTTATCGTCCCGCGATCCGTCCAGTTCAGCCGCAGCGCGGGGCCGGGCGCCGAACCGGTCGGGGTGTTGGTCGCCGGCGGCGCCGGCGGTGTCCCGGTGTCGGTGACCGTCGGGGGCGGCGGCTGTTGCTGGGTATCGGCCCGGGAATTGATGACGATGAGCACCGCGATGATGATCGCCAGCGCCCCGAGCACTCCGGCGGCCCACAACAGCGCGCGCTGGCCCGACGAGAAGGTGCGCCGGGCCGGGGGCGGGCGATGACCTCCGGTGGAGGGCCGGGATCGGCGTGGCGGGGCGGTTCGGGCAGGCGACACCGCGGCGGCCCTGGTCGTCGGACTCGACGGGATGGCGGCCGGCGATGCGCGGCCGGCAGGTGGTGTAGCGCTAGGCCGCGGCGGGCGCCGGCCAGCGCGCACCGCGGCCACGGCGTCGGCGAACGGCCCGCCGCTGCGGTAACGCATCGCCGGGTTCTTGACCAGCGTGATCTCGATGAGTTCGCGCACGTTGGGCGGCAGCTCCGCCGGCAGCGGCGGCGGGGGCTCCTTGATGTGCTTCATCGCCACCGTCAGCGCACCGTCACCGGTGAAGGGCCGCTTGCCCGATACGACTTCATAGCCAACGACTCCCAGCGAGTAGACGTCGCTGGCGGGGGTGGCGTCGTGGCCCAGAG
Source organism: Mycobacterium sp. E1747 (assembly GCF_001667775.1). Taxonomy (GTDB): domain Bacteria; phylum Actinomycetota; class Actinomycetes; order Mycobacteriales; family Mycobacteriaceae; genus Mycobacterium. The sequence goes on along the minus strand of NZ_LZJI01000192.1, from coordinate 45,436 downwards.
CCTGTTCGGGGGCGATGTATTGGGCGGTTCCCATCACCATCCCCGTCTGCGTGACGGGCGCGGCGTCGACGGCCTTGGCGATACCGAAGTCGGTGATCTTGACCTGGCCCGTCGGCGTGATCAGGATGTTGCCGGGCTTGACGTCGCGGTGCACCAAGCCCGCCGCGTGTGCGACCTGCAGCGCCCGGCCGGTCTGCTCGAGCATGTCCAGCGCGTGCCGCAACGACAGCCGGCCCGTGCGCTTGAGCACCGAGTTCAGTGGCTCACCGTTGACCAGTTCCATCACCAGGTAGGCGGTGCGGCCCTCCCCGTCCAGCTGGCTTTCGCCGTAGTCGTGGACCTGGGCGATGCCGGGATGGTTGAGCATCGCGGTGGTGCGCGCTTCGGCGCGGAACCGCTCAATGAACTCCGGATCCTGGGAAAACTCCTGTTTAAGCACCTTGACGGCGACGCGCCGGCCCAGCCGGCTGTCCACCGCCTCCCACACTTGGCCCATGCCGCCGGTGGCGATCAGGCGCTGCAGGCGATATCTGCCAGACAGCGTCACACCAACTCGCGGGCTCATGGTCCTCCCTGTAGCGCGGCTTGGATCACAGCCCGTCCGATCGGCGCGGCGAGTGCACCTCCCGTCGCGGACAGGCGGTCGCCGCCATTCTCCACCAACACTGCCACGGCGACTCTCGGCGTCTGCGCGGGCGCGAAGGCGATGTACCACGCGTGCGGCGGCGTATTACGCGGATCGGTGCCATGCTCTGCGGTACCAGTCTTCGATGCAATCTGCACGCCGGGAATGGCCCCTTTCTGCTGTGCAACCTTCTCGGCACCGACCATCAGCTCTGTTAGCTTAGCGGCGACCTGGGGCGACACCGCGCGGCGCTGCTGATAGGGAGCAGTGGTGCTGATGTTGGCCAGATCGGGGCCCTTGAGGCTGTCGATCAGGTAGGGCTGCATCTGTACCCCGCCATTGGCGATCGTCGCGGCGATTTCGGCGTTCTCCAGCGGCGTCAGCGCGACGTCCTTCTGGCCGATGCTGGACATGCCCAGCGCGGCGGCGTCCGGGATGATCCCGACGGTTGATTCGGCGACCTGCAGCGGGATGACGCCCGGGGTGATGTCCAGGCCGAACGCGTGCGCCATGCTGCGCAGGGCGTCGGAGCCGGTATGCATGCCGAGCTGGACGAAGGCGGTGTTGCAGGAGAGTGCGAACGCCTGCTTGAGCGACACCGTAGCGTCGCTGCCACAGGGCTGGCCGCCATAGTTCTCCAACGTCGCGGTGCTGTCGGGCAGCGCAATCGAGGGCGCCGCGGTCAACTGCTCGGCGTCGGTGGCGCCGGCCTGCAGCGCCGCCGCGGTGGTGACCACCTTGAACGTGGAACCGGGCGGGTAGGTCTCCGCGATGGCGCGGTTGGTCAGCGGATTGTCGGGGTCGTCGCGAAGCCGCTGCCATGCCTGCGCCTGCACCTCGGGATCGTGCGACGAAAGCAGATTGGGGTCATAGGACGGCGACGACACCATGGCCAGGATCTTGCCGGTCGACGGCTCGAGGGCGACGACGGCGCCCTTGCACGGTGGGCCGCCACACCCCTGCTGCATCGCGTCCCAGCCTGCCTGCTGTACGCGCGGCCGGATGGTGGTGTCGACGTTGCCGCCGCGGGGATCGCGGCCGGTGAAGAAGTCGGCCAGGCGGCGGCCGAACAGCCGCTCGTCGGATCCGTTCAGCAGCGGGTCCTCGGCGCGTTCCAACCCGGTGCTCGAATAACGCAGGGAGTAGAAGCCGGTGATCGGCGCGTACACGGCCGGGGTGGGGTACACGCGCAGAAAACGGAAGCGGCTGTCGGTTGCCACCGAGTAGGCCAGCAGTTGGCCGCCGGCGACGATCTGGCCGCGTTGACGCGAATACTCATCCAGCAGCACGCGCTGGTTGCGCGGGTCGGCCCGCAGCGAATCGGCGGCGAACACCTGCGTCATCGTTGCGTTGAGCAGCAACAGCACGATCAACGCCATGACGGTGATCGAGATGCGGCGCAGAGAGGTGTTCATACCTTTTCGATCACCTCGGTGTTGGCAGCCGCGATCGGCGCATCCTTGCGCTCACGGCCCCGCAACGGATGCCGGGCGCTGTTGGAGATCCGAGCGAGGATGGCCAGCAGCACGTAGTTCGCCAGCAGCGACGATCCGCCGTAGGACATCCACGGTGTGGTCAAACCGGTCAGCGGAATCAGCTGCGTCACGCCGCCCACGACGATGAACAATTGGATGGCCAAGGTGGAGGCCAGCCCGGCGGCCAGCAGCTTGCCGAAGCTGTCCCGGGTGGCGATAGCGGTGCGCATGCCGCGGACGATGACGATGGTGTAGAGCATCAAGATGCTGGCGAGCCCGACGAGGCCGAGCTCCTCGCCAAACGCGGCGATGATGAAGTCCGTCGACGCGGCCGGCACGGTATCGGGTTGGCCGTTGCCCAGCCCGGTGCCGAAGATACCGCCGGTGGCAAAACTGAACAGCGACTGCACGATCTGGTAACCGCTGCCGTCGGGATCGGAGAACGGGTCCCACCACATTTGCACGCGGACGCGGACGTGCGCGAAGACGAAATACGCGATGACGCTGCCGGCCGCGAACAGCACGAGGCCGATCACCACCCAGCTGAACCGTTGTGTCGCAAGGTAAACCACCACCAAGAACGACGCATAGAGCAACAGCGAGGTACCAAGGTCCTTCTCGAACGCCATCACGCCCACCGAGATCACCCACGCGGCCAGCAGCGGCGCGAGGTCGCGCGGGCGCGGCAGGGTCAGGCCCATGAAATGCTTACCGACGCTGGTGAACAGGCCCCGCTTGGCGATCAACACGGCGGAAAAGAAGATGAGTAGCAAGATCTTCGAGAATTCAGCGGGCTGAATTGAGAAGCCGGGGAAGCGAATCCAGATCTTCGCGCCATTCTGTTCGGACAGCGACGCCGGGAGCAGCGCCGGAATCACCAACAGCACCAGGCCGGTTATTCCGCAGATATAGCCATACCGCGCGAGCTGCCGGTGGTCTTTCAGAAACGTGACCACGAGCGCGAACGTGACCACCCCGACCAGCGTCCACAGCATCTGCTGGTCGGCGCTGGGGTGCGGACGGCCGCTGAGCTGATTGTTCACCAGGTCGAGCCGGTGGATCATCACCAGCCCAAGTCCGTTGAGCAGAGCCACAATTGGCAACAGCAGTGGATCGGTATAAGGAGCGAACCGTCTGATAGCCAGGTGCGCTGACCCGAACACGAGCAGAAATATCAACCCGTAACTGATGACGTTCCAGCGCGGTACGCGGTCCTGGTTTGCCTCGACGATCAACAACGCGGCTACGGTGATCGCTGCGGCGAAGCACAGCAGCAGCAGCTCGGCGTTGCGACGGGTGGGCAGCGGAGGCGTGACTGCGACGGGCGGCTGCAGTTGTGTTGTCATGCCACCGTCCGGCAATCAATGCCAGGTTGAAGTGGAGGCGCTGGAAGCGCGGTGACCGTCTGCGATGTCGTCGCGGGGCTCGCCGGCGACGAGGGCGGGGGGCCGCCTGTGGCACTGGTAGGAGCGGGGGTGCTGGAGCCGGGAGGAGCGCTGGTTGGTGGCGTGGTCGGTGCTGGCGATGTCGCGACACTGGACTCGGGGGTGCCGCTCCCGGGGGCCGGCTGCCCCGGCGGCGATGTGGCTCGCGGGGACGGGCAGGTCGGCAGCAGGTACTCGGCGAGCAACTGTCTTAGCTGTGACTCGGCCTGGTCCAGGCTGCCGCCCGGCAGTCCGGTCTGGACCTGGACCTGCCCGGGACGGCGTAAGTCCCGCAACGTCATCAGCTGACAATTCGAATGACCGGATTGCCCATAGCTGATCAGGGAGAGTTCGTTGCGAGCGGTCAGGCAGCCCACCAGATACGGCTGCTGCAGGGGCACGCCCAACAAAGAACCTTGGATTCCGCGGACGATCGAAACTCTGCCGTCGTACTCGGCGACGTAATAGTTGCGCTGAATCACCCACCAGCCAATGGCCAAGCCCGACAGCACGAACAACACCGCCAGCGTCACCACAAAGAACATCCGCCGCCGGGGCCATCGCGGCCGGCTCGGCGGTTCAGGTTGTGGCGCAACGCGTTTGGCGGCCTCTTCGCGCGGCCTGATCGCCGAGGCGCGGCCCGCGGAGGTGTTGGGCAACGTCATCTGGTCGTCGTCCCCGGAAACCGCGCCGGCCAGAATCGGCTGGGTTTGGCCGTAGTCGTAGTCGACGACGTCGGCCACCACCACCGTCACGTTGTCCGGCCCACCGCCGCGTAGCGCCAGCTCGATGAGGCGGTATGCGGCTTCGGCTACGTCGGGGATCTGCAGCGCCTCGAGGATGGTCTCGTCGCTGACCGGGTCGCTGAGCCCGTCCGAGCAGAGCAGGTAGCGGTCACCGGCGCGCGCCTCGCGCATGGTCAACGTGGGCTCGACCTCGTGACCGGTCAGCGCGCGCATGATCAGTGACCGCTGCGGGTGGCTGTGCGCCTCTTCCCGGGTGATCCGACCTTCGTCAACCAGCGTTTGGACGAACGTGTCGTCCTTGGTGATCTGCGTCAGTTCACCGTCGCGCAGCAGATAGCCACGCGAGTCGCCGATGTGCACCAACCCAATTCGGTCGCCCGCGAACAGGATCGCGGTGAGCGTGGTGCCCATTCCCTCGAGCTCGGGCTCGGCCTCCACCTGCGCCGCGATAGCCGCGTTGCCGGAGCGCACCGCGGCGTCGAGCTTGGCCAGCAGGTCACCACCGGGCTCGTCGTCATCCAGGTGGGCCAGTGCGGCGATCACCAGCTGCGAGGCCACCTCGCCGGCGGCGTGGCCGCCCATGCCGTCGGCCAGGGCGAGGAGCCGCGCCCCGGCGTATACGGAATCTTCGTTGTTGGAGCGCACCAGGCCGCGGTCGCTGCGCGCGGCATATCGCAGGACCAGGGTCACGGGCGCAACTCGATCGCCGTTTTGCCGATCCGAATCGGCGTCCCTATCGGAACTCGTACCGCAGTCGTCACCTTTGCCCTGTCAAGGTAAGTGCCGTTGGTCGATCCTAGATCCTCGACGTACCATTCCGAACCGCGCTGCGAGAGGCGGGCGTGCCGCGTCGAGGCATAGTCGTCGGTCAGCACCAGCGTCGAGTCGTCAGCCCTTCCGATCAACACCGGCTGCCCGCTGAGTGTGATGCGTGCCCCCGCCAACGCACCCTCGGTAACCACAAGGTAGCGCGCGGCGTGCCGACGTTGCCGCGAGGGCAGCAGGGTGCTGCGCAGCGCCAAGCCGCGGTGCACCATGACAGCACCCGTCGGCGCGTAGATATCCGTCCGCAAAATCCGCAAGACGGACCAGATGAATACCCATAACAACATTAAAAATCCGGCGCGCGTCAGCTGCAGTACGAGTCCCTGCATCTGGCGTCCTTTCCGTCCTGGCCCCGAAATCCAGCGTCCCCCTGGCGCCCGTGACCCCGAGCACATCGGCAACGTCACGATACTTGGACGGCGGTCGACGCGGGGCGAAGCACGGCAGCGTTGAGCCCAGCGGGTTTAGTGGATCCGGACGATGATCTCCGAATGACCCAGGCGGATCACGTCGCCGTCCGCCAACTGCCACTCCTGCACCGGTGCGTTGTTGACGGTGGTCCCGTTGGTGGAGTTCAGGTCCGATAGGAGCGCCACCTGCCCGTCCCACCGGATCTCGAGGTGGCGTCGTGATACGCCGGTGTCGGGCAATCGGAATTGCGCGTCTTGTCCACGGCCGACGATATTGGAACCCTCGCGCAGCTGGTAAGTGCGGCCACTGCCGTCGTCGAGCTGCAGGGTGACCGTCGTTCCGGCCGCGCCGTAACCGCCCGCGCCGTAACCGCCATAGCCACCCGCCTGCTGGCCGTAGTCCGCCGGCTGCCCGTAGTCAGCGGGCTGCCCATACTCGCTGGGCTGTGCGTACTCGGCCTGCTGGCCATAGTCGTAGTCGCGATGCGCGGTCTCGGGATATCCGCCGGCCTGACCGGGGTATCCCCCGGCCGGCACGTTCTCGGCGTATTGGGTGTAGTCGCCGGGCCCGTAATCCTGTCGGCCGTAGCCGCCGCCCTGTTGGTAGCCCTGCTCGTACCCGCCCTGCTCGTAGCCGCCGCCTTGCTCGTATCCGGCACCCTGCTCCGGATACGCCGCCCGTTGCTCGGGCGGGGCGTAGCCCTCGTCCTGGCGGGCCGGCCCGCGGCCGTAGTCGCCGTAGCCGCCGTAGCCCTGCTGGCCTCCACCGGGCGGGGGGGCGTAGCCGCCGCCCGGACGGTAACCCTGCTCGTAGCCCTGGCCGCCGTACCCGGCGGGCGCGGGAGGGCGCTGCTCGTATTGCGGCGGGGGGCCGCCCTGGGCTTGGTCCGGGTAGCCGCCGGGGCCCTGGTAGCCGCGCTGGTCGGGGTAGCCGCCGGGGCTCTGGTAGCCGCGCTGGTCGGGGTAGCCGCCGGGGCCCTGGTAGCCGCCCTGCTCCGGGTAGCCGCCCTGTTCGGGGTGGCGTGGCGGCGGGTAGCCCTGCTGCGGCGGATAGCCGCCCTGCTCGGGCGGGTACCCGGCGCGTGGGTCGGGTCCGCCCTGTGGCTGGTCGCTGGCGCGCGCGTCGTCTTGCGGGCGCGCATAGCGCTCGTCGTAGTACTCGTCGCCAGGCCGCCCAGGCCCCGGAGGGCGGTAGCTCGAATCGTCAGTCATTGGTGCTACTCCTCGTTCTGCGCCGAACGCACTATTTGATTGTGGCCGGACGGGATCGTGGACCGTCGGGCGGGGCTGCACATCGGGGTTGACAGCACCGCGGGCGCGGTACTGCCCGGTACGCAAATCCGACGACTGCTCGAACCGGACGACCACATCACCATACGTTTGCCACCCCTGCTCATGGATGTAGTCGACCAAGTACCTAGCGAAAGCGCCCGACGTGAGATCAGGGTCGGCGCCCACCTTCTCGAAGTCGTGCCTACCGAGGGTAATGATGTATTCGTTGGGGGCCAAAAGCCGATTGCCGGGCAGTTTGTGGACGCCGTCGCGGGCTTCGCGGCGCAGGAGCGCCTCGACCTCCTGCGGAACGATCGAGCCGCCGAAGACGCGGGCGAACGCGTTGTCGACGGTGGCCTCGAGCTTGCGCTCGATCCGAGCGGCCAACCCCCGTTGGCTACTCATGCTCTGCCGTTCGCATGCACTTGCCGCGGCATTGCGCTGGCGCGCGGCAAACGATTCGGCCCGTCTCCCTCACCCCAGCATGTTATCGGTACAGCGCGACGGCGCGGCACCGTCGAAACTCTGAGAACTTCGTCGGTCCTGCTCAGAGGCGTTGTCCCCCAGCGTCCACGCCGTCCGCGCCCGACCAGGCGGGTTGGGGGATGCGGCTATTAGAGTGGTATGGTCCATCGGTTGTTTTTCCGGGCGAGTGGCGGAATGGCAGACGCGCTGGCTTCAGGTGCCAGTGTCCTTCGGGACGTGGGGGTTCAAGTCCCCCTTCGCCCACAGGTGTGATGAGTCGCGTCATAGGTGACAGATGAGTCGCGTCATGGGTTACAGATTCCCCGGCCATCGGCCGGGGTTTTTGTTTTGGTTGCGCCAGTAGTTTCCTTCGGGGTTGATGTGGTGGGTGCTGAGGACGTGGTGGCTGGTTTTGCTGACGACGGTGACGGTGTGGGTGGTGACCAGGATCAGGGCGGGGGTGTGGGCGTGGGTGCGGCCGACGCCGAGGTGGTGGAGGCGGCTGCCGTGGCGCAGGGTGAGTTTGCCGAATTGGTCGATGGTGTCGTGGCGGATGCGGAATTGTGGGTGGGGTTGGCCGGTGGGGGTGGCTTTGGGTCGGGCGAGGTAGGCCTGTTCGGGGGTGAGCCGGCCGGGGTGAGCGCGGTGGGCTCGCGCGGTGTTGTAGATGGTTCGGAAGGTATCGAGTAGCTGTTGCAGGTCGGCCAGTGTGGCGGGTCGGGGTCGGGCGGCGAGCCAGCGTTTGAGGGTTTGGTGGAAGCGCTCGATTTTGCCTTGGGTTTGGGGGTGGCCGGGGTGGCCGTTTTTTTGGGTGATGCCCAGGCTGGCCTGCAGGCGTTCGAAGTCGTTGTGGCCGTGGGTGAATCGCGAGGTGTAGACCGATCCGTTGTCGGTCAGGGTGGCTGTGGGCAGGCCAAAGTGGGATGCGGTGGCGGTGAAGGTGGCCACGACGTCTCTACCGCCGACGCGGCGGTGGGCGATGCACGACAGCAGGTAGCGGGAGTGGTCGTCGAGCCAGTTGAGGATCTCGATGTCGGTGCCATCGGCCAGGGTCCAGTGGGTGAAGTCCGATTGCCAGCATTGGTTGGGTTGCTCGGCTTGGAAGCGGTGATAGGAGCTCTTGGGCCGTTTGCGTGGCTGTGGGGTGATCAGGCCGTGGTGGCCCAGGATGCGCCGGATCGTCGAGGTGGAGGGCACCGTCAGGCCCTGGCGGGCTAAATGGTCTTGCAGGGTCAGCGGGCCGGCGTCGAGGCCGTCAGCGGCGAGTTGTTTGCGGGTCAGTACGACTGCGGCGATTACCTCATCACTGACAGCGCGGGGGTTGCTGGCGGGGCGTCGTGAGCGGGGATCGACGGCCTCAAGACCGTCGTGGTGGTAGCGCTTGAGGAGCCGGTAGATGTGTTGCCGGGACAACCCGTAAGCACGGGCTGCGTCGGTCACTGAGAGATGACCGCTGGTGACTTCGAGGACGACCACACGCGCTTTGGACATCCACCATGACTGTCACCTATGTCGCGACTCATCGAGCATCGACACAGGTGTAACCCATGACCCGACTCATCTGTCACCTATGTCGTGAACTCACACACCCCTTCGCCCACACTGAGCGGACCGGGGTCAAGTCCAGTGAGGTGGTGTACGACGTCGTCGTGTGATTCTTCGGGGTGATGGTTTAGGCGGTCAGTGCTGCGGGGGTGTCCTCCTGTTCTGTTGGTGGGGTGTGGTTGTCGCGGGATTTGCTGAGGACGTCGAGGCCGAGGTAGCGCCGAGATCCGGCCCATTCGTCGTGCTGTTCGGCCAGTACGGCGCCGACGAAGCGTATCAGGGCGTCGCGGTCGGGGAAGATCCCGACGACGTCGGTGCGCCGACGGATCTCTTTGTTGAGCCGTTCTTGGGGGTTGTTGGACCAGATCTGGCGCCAGATCTGCTTGGGAAATGCGGTGAACGCCAGCAGGTCCGCGCGGGCGTTCTCCAGGTGGTCGGCGACTTTGGGTAGCTTGTCCGATAGGGCATCGATGATGCGATCGTATTGGGCGGCAACGGAATCTGCGTCAGGCTGGTCGTAAACCGAGTGCAGCAGGGTGCGTACCCACGGCCAGGACGACTTCGGGGTGAGGGCCATCAGGTTGGCCGCGTAGCGCGTTCTGCAGCGCTGCCAGGACGGCCCGGGCAGGGTCGCCCCGATGGCTGCCAGCAGCCCGGCGTGGGCATCGGAGGTGACCAGCCGGACACCAGACAGACCGCGGGCGGTCAGCGACCGCAGGAACGTCAACCAGCCCGCGCCGTCCTCGGCGGTGGTGGCGTCGATGCCCAGGATTCGCGGTAGCCCTCGGCGTTGACACCGACCGCGATCAACGCGTGCACGTTGACCACCCGACCGGCCTCGCGGACCTTGAGGACCAGGGCGTCGGCGGCCATGAACGTGTACGGGCCGGCATCGAGCGGGCGGGTCCGGAAGGCTTCGACCGCGGCGTCGAGTTCCTTGGCGATCACCGATACCTGCGACTTCGACAATGACGTGATGCCCAGCGTCTCGACGAGCTTGTCCATTCGCCGTGTCGACACCCCGAGCAGATAGCAGGTGGCCACGACCGTGGTCAGTGCTCGCTCGGCGCGTTTGCGGCGTTCCAGCAGCCAGTCCGGGAAATACGAGCCGTGCCGCAGCTTGGGAATCGCCAGATCCAATGAACCTGCGCGAGTGTCGAATTGGCGATGGCGATAGCCATTGCGTTGGTTAGTGCGTTCGGCATTGCGTTGGCCATATCGCGCGCCGCACTGCGCGTCGGCGCCTGCGCCCATCAGCGTGTGGATAAACGTCGCCAGCAGTTCGCGCAGGACATCGGGGTGGGTGGCAGTGAGTCGTTGAGTCAACAGCTGCGGCCAGTCGATATCGTGGGCAGTGGTCATCGCGTTGATTCCTTTGCTCGAGTGACTTTGGACGGTCCCTCGAAGAATCACGCGATGACCTTCATTCATTCGGCTACGACACGCCGGGCATCCTGATCAGGCCCGACTCGTACAACACTCTGCTGGACGCAACCGCGGTTCGACGAACTGCAGCACGAAAAGTCGCGAACTCGAAAGAGGTCGTGACCTTTATGTTTGGGGATGACACGGACCACAGGTGCGACTTCAGTCCCTGCGGGGATTTTGTCGCGTGGATCCCCATAGTCATTGAAGCGTACTTACCACCATCCGTGGGGGTCGGTCCAGGTTGAAGGAGTTGAAGGAGTGTCGGCGAAGCTCATCACCCCAGTCACGCGCCGCAGAATCTTCGACACGATCACCCTGTCGAAGGTGCTGTGGGAGGGGAGGTTGGATGAGCCCGACTTTTTGGCGCGCATATACGACTTGGATTCGATGCCAAGCACCGATCGGAGGTACAAGTCAGCGTTCGGTGACATCCGGCAGCATCGCGTGAACAACCCTGAAGACTGGCCAGACGACTGGGTGTTTACCGACAGCCGCTTCGGGTTGCAGGACGGCGATGACGAACTCGTTCTGCGATTCCTCGCTGAAATGCTGCACCCCTTGGTGAGACCCGATGAGGAGGTCGGCAGACTTCTCAACCTTTCAATGAGGTCCTCGCGAGAGACGGTTACGAGCTCTACCCAGCTGACTGGATCAGCGGCCATGCCGTCTACGGATGGCGTCGTCGCGACTCTTTTCACGGCGCAAGCCCGGACCTTCGGCTCCGCGAACGTGAACTCCTGACCGACCCGGGGGTGCTGGAAGAGCATCTCGTACGCATATGTGACAGTCTCAGCTCAGATCCTTGTCGCGGCGATCTCGTCGTCGAAAAATCTGGTCGAGAGCTTGTTCAGGATCATTCTCGACCACTCTGGTGTGGCGTACGGACAGCGAGAAGATATTTCTCAGCTCTATCGGTACGTCGCCGATCTGCTTGAGCTGAAGGCAGATTCTGTTTCCCGGAGTGCTAAGGGAAGTGAGTCCGCGCAACAGATATTGCGCACGCTCGTCACCACTGTCCAGTCCTTGGCCGAACTGCGCAACGAGCTTGGAATTGGCCATGGGCAGTCGAAACGCAGCGTGGCGCTGACGAGGCACGCTCGATTGGCACTGAACGCAACTGTCGCCGTCACGGAGTTTGTGCTCGACACGTGGCAGGCACGCGTCGCCGCTGGACGGCTCTAACCGGGGTGTTTAGAGTTCTCATCGCCGGAAGTCGACGTATTAGCGTCAGATGCCGCCAACCACAACTCATTTGATTCGGGTGGTTGGCAGTAGGTTCTGAGGGGAAGGGAGGCCGCTAGTCGTGTCTGTTGAAACACTGTTGAAGGTTGGTACATCAATAGCTACGGTTTGCGGCAAGTCACTAATCGCCGGGAGGCGGTCGGCCTCCGAGCGGAAGATGACGCTTGTCGAGCTCGCCGGCGCCAGACACTTGGGGGTGTTGCCCCAGCGAAGTCTCAACCGACAACTCGAACAACTTGCAGAAACAGTTGCCCAGCGACTTCACCAACGACTGGACCCAGAACTGCAACGCATCCCGGCGAACGAACAAGAAGCGGCGATATTATTCGTCAGCCGCACTATCGAGGAAGCGCACTTTGACGACGGCATGCTTCTTGATAACAATCTGAGCGCAGAGGCTCTCTATCGGGTTGCGTATACGCATTCGCGACACCTCCAGCAGCAATACCTGTTAAGCGAACCTGCTACTCAGCTTTTTGAACTTATGCTACGAGAGGCAATTGAGCACTTAACTGAGGTAATAATTACGTTACCCAGCTTCCAAGGCCGCGGCATTAAAGAGATTCTGAGCCGAAACAACGAAGTGATCGACCTGCTCAATGAAGTGCTTACTCGCATGCCAAAACGGGGCGATACTCTAGGCGCCAGGAACAACGAAGACAATGAATTCGAATTGAAGTATCTTCGCGAACTGGCTCGAAAACTCGATAAGGTAGAGATCTTCGGGGTCACTAACGCGGGTCCCAGTCGTCGATACTCTCTTGACGCCGCCTACATCGGACTCTCAGTCTCGGCGCCGGCTGCGCCAGGAACACACCGCGACGCGCTTACTGAGACTCTCAGTGCCGACCTTGTGGTCTCGAAAGCCCGTCGCATATATCTGCGGGGAGAAGCTGGCTCCGGCAAGACTACTCTCGTGCGGTGGCTGGCCCTAATGTGTGCACAGCGAAGGCATTCCGAGCCGTTAAGAGCCTGGAACCGTGCTGTACCGTTCATCGTTGAGCTTCGAAGGTTTGCGGATATAGGATTGCCTGCCGTATCGGCGTTCGTCGAGTACGCATCGCAACCTCTAGCGGAACTTGCGCCCGATAAGTGGGCCCAAACGTTGCTCTCGCACGGACGCGGTGTCGTACTGCTCGATGGCGTAGACGAATTCTCTCAGAATCGGCGCCAAGAGCTACACGAATGGATCGCGGACCTGACGAGTGCTTACCCGGACGCAACGTTTATCGTTACTTCAAGGCCATCGGCAAGCGATGCTAACTGGCTCGAAGAATTCGAATTTGTCACCGCAGCGCTACTACCCATGACCCGGCCATACGTGGAACTGTTCATCAGTCGATGGCACGAAGCTATCGCCCTTGATGGGACGCATGATGCAGGTCAAATTGATGAGTATCGTCGATCGCTTCTGGCGACCTTCAAAAAGAGCCGTGCGCTTAGACAGCTCGCCGAAAACCCACTTCTCTGTGCACTCCTGTGCGCGTTGAATTGGAACAGACGCAAGCAGTTGCCTACCCGTCGGCTCGAAATTTATCGCACCGCCTTGGAGATGCTTCTCGATCGAAGAGATGCCGAGCGAAACATCCCAAGTAGCTCTGCCATTTCTCTCAGATTCGACGACAAAGTCGCGATCCTTAGCGATCTTGCCTACTGGTTCACCGTCAACGAATTGAGCGATGCGGAAAGGGGACGCGTCCTAGACAAGGTGCAGCGATCGGTCGACCATATGCCACATGTGAGCGAGTCGGCTGACGCGATCCTCACTTTTCTACTGGAGCGTTCCGGCATGCTCAGGGAGCCCGTCAATCAACGAGTCGACTTCATCCATAAAACATTTCAAGAATACCTGGCTGCCTCACGGATAGTTCAAGAGGGGTCGATCGAGCTACTTATCAATAACGCTGAGCGCGATGCTTACTCGGAAATCATCGTCATGGCATCCGGGTTCGCGCGGCAACGAGAAGCCGAGGTGCTCTTAACGTCGATATTGGACGCGGCGGATCAGGCGGAACGGCCGAAGGCGGCGAAGCTGAACTTTCTTGCGGCATCGTGCACCGAAGTCGTGACACGGATTGATCCAGAGCTTCGCCAACGGATTCTCGCAAGAATGGAAACGCTAATTCCGCCCGCGGACCAGGCTACAGCACGGATACTAGCGTCCGTCGGCGAAGAGATCGTCACGATGCTGCCGATCGAAAGCGGCAAGCTCACTGAAGCAGAGGCTGCGGCAACATTGTCTACAGCCGGGTTGATAGGTGGTGACGACGCGCTGTCGCTTATTGAAGCTTATCGCGACGACCGAAGGGCGAGAGTTCACCGTTCACGGATGGAAGCCTGGAGCCATTTCGATCCCGTACAATATGCGCAGCGCTGCTTTGGCGAGACGGGTCCTTGGCCTCTGAGTATTCGAGATCCCCAGGTCATATCTGGCTTAAAGCATATCAAGAGCGTATCTGAGGTAGCTATCCAGTTCAGCGGAGAGATCGACGCGGACGTCTTTGCACAGGTCGAAGACAGCAGTGTTATCAAAAGAATAGGGCTAAACGATAATCAGAAGATTTCATCGTTGGAGTTTATTCGGCGATTCGACGCGTTAACGAGTCTCTCGTTGAAGGGATGCTACCAGATCGATAAATACGATCACCTAGCGTCGTTGACGAACCTGAGTTCCCTTCAACTCCAAGGCTGCGGAGGCATAGTCGACCGAAAGTCATTAGTTGCTCTATCCGGCCTACATTCGCTGTCTCTTGATGTAGACATCGCCGGTTCTATGCGTCGTTTAGTTGATGAGTTTCCGAAAATGACCACACTCCAACTGTCGGGTCCAATGGCCTTGAACGAAACGGCTGAACTAGGCGAGGCGCAACAGTTACGGAAGTTAATACTGCGCGGTTGCAACAGCATCCGCGAGCTTACCGGCCTCGGAAGTTTCGGGCTTCGACAACTAGAAATCGAACTCGAAAATTTGAGCACACTAGTGGGCATCAGCGAGGCGACGACCCTGCGCTCGTTATCGATCGTAGGTTCAAGACACATCTCAGACTTTTCTTTTCTGGCGGGATTGCCGAATTTGGAGTATCTGAGCCTAGAGGACTGTGGTATCGAGGATGTTGGCGTGCTGTTGCCGTGCAGAAAGCTCAAACGGGTGGCGCTAGTACAATGCGATGTTATCTCTGATCTGGAGATTCTCCTGGATCTGCCCAAATTGCGTCAATTTGACTTCCATGCGGGTGACAGCATCAGTGCCATGGCATTCCAGATGGTGGCGGATAGGTTAAAAGAGCGCAATATTGCGTCGGTCACTTCGTTGCAGGCAGGTGCGTCGCCGCAGGGGCCCAGTGAAAACGACGATTGGAACGAGTCTGAAGTCGTCGTTGACGAGGACCCACTCGAACAGTACATGCGACACCCGGAACAATATGAGACTTGGCGCTGATCAGGAGTCGCAACCGACAGGCTTCAGCAATGGCGTAAGACAACGGGGCATGGACGAAGGTGGAACAGTCTCGATGGCGCAGTCAGTTGATCTGCTCCGCCGCCCAGCAACGTCGGACGCCCCGCGCGAGCGTCTGATCAGTTCGCGATGCCCAGGTCGTTTACTTCCAAGGCCCGCTCAGCCAGGACACTCAGCCGGGGGTGGTTAAGGAGAGCATCGCTGACTTTCTCTGTCGGAACTCCGAAATTCCTTCAAGGCGGCAAGGTAAGTCAGTAGGTGAACTGACTCGGGAACAACTTGAAGTTGGAAGTTGTCGTGAATTTGACGCCATCTGTTGGCGCTGCAGTGGGCGACGTGGTTGCGTGCGCATACAGCTCAACGGGCCCATTGATCGGTGTCGAGTTGGAGTGGAGCTTGTACGTCAGGGTCGAGGCGGTCGTGGAGTTCGCGAAGGCGGTTGTTAAGTACCAGGTCGCGTCCACCGCCGAGACACCAGCGATGGAAGCTTTCGGCGGCGGCCGGCGCCTGGCTGACGTATTCCTCGACGAGGCGGGAAGTATGTCCGCATAGTCCAACCACGACGCTCCACGCGTAGCTTGCGTGGTTAGCATTGAATATCGGCGCTGAGGTCACGGACTCGAGGAGTTCGTGACCCTCGTCTTTTCCGGCGGCCTCGACCGGGCTGAGCCCGCTTGGTGGCTGCAGTGAATTGACGCCTGTAGTCGGATCAGTAGCGTAATTGCAAGCTCAGGGGTGGCAATGGCCGCCGCGGCGCGGGACGTTGCGCAGCTACGGGGGATGCGATGCAGCTTCGCTACATAAGCGTTGGGGCGCTGATCGCCGAGGCCGGCGGTGACCCGTGGGCAATCAACAAAAGCTTGCAATCCGGGAGCCCGGGGCAGATCTCCTCGCTGGCAGAGGCGTTTCATCGCGCCGGCCGATGCACCGCTGAGGCGGAGCACGCCTTCGAGCAAGCCCGCAACCGCTTCAACGCTGCGTGGAACCGCCGGGATGGCGGCCATCCGATCAATGACTCCGTCGAAGTGCAGCGAGTGACCCAGTCGCTCGGCACCCAGTCCCTGCAGTTGCCCAAGATCGGCGTAGACCTGGAAAACATCGCCGCCTCCCTGGCTGAGGCGCAGAAGGCTGCAGAGACAGAGATCGCGACACTCGAGGCGCAGTTGCAAACGCTCGACGGCTTGATCGGCCAAGCCGTCGAAATGGAGCAGAACGGCCACCTCAGCGCGGAGGATAAGCGCACCCTTGATGCCCTCATCCGCAATTGCGAGAGGGATGCTATCGACGACACCAAAGCTGCAGTGGCACAGCTTCATTCGATACGCAACGGCTACTCCGATGGCTTACGCAATTCGCTGGGCAACCTGCGAAGCGACGGATACGATCCCGCCGCCCTTCACGACGTCGACGCCGACGGTTCGCCGAAGCCTACCGAGCTCCAGCTACAAGCGCTGGCCGATCTCCGCCGGATCACCGACCAAGCGGTGGTGGATCAAATGGGCAAGGTCCGCGCCGCGCAGGAGGCCTTGAACAAGGCCATGGCCGACCTCTATACCCATGGGCCGGGGTCACCCGAGGGCGAGGCCGCCAGCGCGAGGCTGCCCAAGCTGAAAGGCGACCTCGCTCACGCGCTCGACGACCTGGGCAAGATCCCCGACTACAAGGACGTCGACCCCGCATCGATAACGATCACTCCCGACGGCCGTTTCATGTTCACCCACACCGTGGATGGACAGCCGGTGCAGGTCTATGGGCAGCTCAAGGACGGCGCGGGCGAATTCTTCGACCAGGCGATGGGCACGTCCTATACCTTCAGCGGCGGCAAGTTGACCGGCATGCGCACGCTGGATTCCGGGAAGGTGGAAGCCACCCCGGAGCCGTTGTGGAGTGCCATCAGCACCGCGGTCGGCGGCGGTTATGTGCTGAAGGCAGGCGGTCAGGTGGCCTGGCAGGGGCTCAAGACGCTTTTCAGTCGCGAAGCAATAGAGGGCTTGACCGGCGACAATGTCTTTCCTCGCGCATTGAGCGGTGCGGAGGAGCGCGCGGCAAGTGCCGCAGCGGACCTGGCTCCACACGGTTCACCCACTCCGGGCGTAAGCGGGGAACCGGTGCCGGGCACCCACCCCGGGCCCGCACCGGTCGTCGAGCATGGGCCGCACCCGGGGGGTGGTGGTGGCGGCGAGCTTCCGCCCGATGCTGGACCACCCGCGGGACCGCATATGCCGGTGGCGCCGGACGGCCCACGGGCCCCGGTGCCCCCCGGGGCGCCGCCGCCTCCGTCCCTGCCTCCGGAGCACGAGTTGTTCAACGGCTACCACCCGGCGGAACCAGGCCCAGAGTTCACTCATCCCGACGGCAGCCTGTCTTATCCCGACGACATGCTGGCAACCAAACCATATGCGGTTCCGGGGACAGTGATTCCCGACGCGCATCTTGAACCGGGGACGATTCTTGGACGTTTCGGCAGCCCTTATGGCGCTTACTTGGCGCCCGAAGGCACGCCTTTCGCTGAGCTATCACTCCCGCCAGAGAGTGCGGTGAAGCCTTACTTTGAATACGCGGTGGGAGACCCATCTCTCCTACCTCCGGGCTGGCACATCGAACAATCTGAAGTGGCGCCGTGGTTCCATCAGCCAGGCGGCGGCCAGCAATTCCGAATCATCAAACCAGACGGCACAAATGGTACGGTGTCTGAACTGGAACTTTATGGAGTATTGGTACGGGTACGGTGAAAATGGCAGATTTTTCTCGATTATCGAACAACTGGTCGGTGTGGGCGCCCAAAGCGGGTTTGACCAACGTCACGACATCCCTCAGCTGTGGCGACTGCGACATTCTCTTCAAGTCGGACGACTATTCCGTGCATCTTCGGGATGGCGATGGAGGTTGGCGTGTCGACATAGTGGATGACCGCGGGCAAAGGCGTAACGATGTAGCGAGGTTTTTGACGTTTGAACTGGTCGAGAAGTATCTCGTCTGGAATTGGGTAACTGCTGCTCGTTCGGACCTGGCTTCAGGCGCTCTGGGTGCCAGCCTCTATAAGCTCGGCTACGCGCCCGGTGTTCAAGTCGTCGAGTTGGAAAAGGGCAATGTCGAATTGTGCCTGAACGGGGCGTGTGCAACATTAGTGGTCGGCGATGCGACAATCTTTAGTCACATCATGAAATGGTCGGTGGAAGACATTTTAAACATTGCCACTAGGGCCAGCTCTTAAAGCTATTGTCAATGCCGAATCTGGATTACCGCGAGTCTTTACGCTTGGACATCTAAGCCGCGACGGTAACCGGACCGGAGCCCGCAATGCAATAACCCGTAATGTTTCGGAGCGACTACGACCGCACCCACCGCAAAATATCCGGCGTCACGGCATCGGTGATGTCGTCGTATTCGGGGTGCTTCTTGAGCACGGTGGCGATCATCGAGCACACCGGGACGATGCGCTTGCCCTCGCCGCGCGCCTCGTTCAGCGCCTCCTCGACGAGGATCGTCGCCAGGCCCCGTCCGCCGTACGCCGGGTCGATTTCGGTATGGAAGAAGACCCGTTGGTCGCCGCGGTCGGCGAAGTCGGCGAGGCCGACCTGCTTGCCTTCGACGGCAATCGTGTACCGGCCCTCCTCAAGGCTGACGGTCGCTTCTGCTCCGGTCTTATCGGTGGTCATTCGCACTTTCCTTTCGTTGCGGATTCGGTCGAGGCCGCAGCCGAGTGGTCGGCAACGGCGGGGAGGGCAGTCGGGTAAGCGAACCCCGGTAGCCGTGGACGGCGCCGAAGCGTTCGTCACCGGCCTCCCACAGTTGGCGGTAACGCACGATCTCGTCGTGGCTTCGTCCCACGAAGTTCCACCACATCACCAGCTCTTCGGTGAACGGTGTCCCGCCGAGCAGTAACGTCCGCGCGGGCTGGTCCCCTTCGTTGCGCAGGCGCAACGACGAGCGGCCCGGCCTCAGGTATGCCAGCTCGGCAGCGGCCAAAGCGGCGTCCTCCACGAGGACCGCGCCGATGTCGCAGAGCACGCCATGCTCGAAAGCGGGATCGATATCGAGGTCCAGGTGAGTTCCGGCGTCGAGATCGACCTGGGCGCCCACCAACGGAGTGAAGGTATGCACCGGGGACCGGCTACCGGCCAGCTGGCCGAGGAATACCCGTGCCGTCGCGCCGGCAAGAGGCGTCCGCTCTGGCGCGTAGTGGGCGAAGGCGCGACCGGTGTCGCGATCGGCATCGGGCAGCGCCACCCAGAGCTGGACGCCGTGCAAGGCCGCCGCCGACCGAACCGATACCTCCGAATGGCAGATACCGGCGCCGGCGGTCATGAGATTCAACTCGCCGGGACGGACGGCCGCGTGCCTGCCGGCGCTGTCGTTGTGCTCCACTTCCCCACTGAACAACCAGCTGACTGTTTGTAGTCCGGTGTGTGGATGCGGCGGGACGTCCATGCGCACTGACGCTGGACCGTAATGGTCGATGAAGCACCAGGCGCCGATCAGCGAGCGCTGGCGCTGTGGCAGCGTGCGTCGTACGCGCATCGCCCGCGGCCCGCCCAACGGAACCTCGCGGGGACGCAGCACCTCGGTGCCCACGCTTGGCGAAGCAGCGCAGGCAACTTCGATCGGCGCCGATTCAAGGTTGCTCATCGTCCACCCCGACCGTACCCAGGTCCGCTACTTGCGTGGCGGTCGGAGCACCTTCATGGCCAGCCGCATGACGGGCTCGGGCACCCGGTCCTGCATGGACAACGCGGTGTCGGCGGCGCGGGAGCGCAGCGGCGTCCCCCGGCCGAAGACGCGGTTCAACGGTCCGCCGGACGGTTCGAGCACCACATGTAGAGGCGGCGTGCCGACGGTTGCTCCCAGCGCATTGGCGATGACCATCCGCTGGATCTCGCTGGTGCCCTCAAAGATGGTGTACAGCTTGGCATCCCGATACCACTTCTCCACCGGATGATCGGTGATGTAACCCCAGCCGCCCATGGTCTGAATGGCGCGTTCGGTGGCCTTGACGGCCACCTCGCTGGCGGCCATTTTCGACATCGACCCTTCGCCGCGTTCGAAGGGCACGTTGTTAGCGGCCATCCACGACGCTCGCCAGGTCAGCAACCGCGCCGCGTCGATCTGGGTGGCCAGCTCCGCCAGCGGGAAGGCGATGCCCTGGTTGTCGATGATCGGCGCGCCGAATGCCTCGCGCTCGGTCGCGTACGCCGTCGCGTACTCGAGCGCAGCGCGCGCGATGCCGATCGCCTGCGCGGCGACCATGGGCCGGGTCTGCTCGAAGGTGCCCAGTGTGGCAGAGCCCGACCGCTTTCCGCCCGCCACGACTTCGCGGGCCTTGGCGAGTTTGTGCTCCAGCTTCTCTTCTCCGCCAAGCAGATTGGCGCCGGGAACGCGGACGCCCTCGAACAGCAACTCGGCGGTGTGGGACGCGCGGCAGCCCAGTTTGTCCAACTTGCGCACCAGCTTGAGCCCGGGCGCGCCACCAGGCACCACGAACAGCGCCTGACCGCGATGGCCGAGTTCCTCGTCGACGACGGCGTTGACCACGTGCACGTTGGCGATTCCGCCGTTGCCGATCCACATCTTGTGGCCGTCGATGATCCAGTCGCCACCGTCGCGGCGCGCACGGGTGCGCAGATTCCGGACGTCGCTACCACCTTCGGGTTCCGAGATCGCCAGTGCTGCCAGCTTGAGATCGCCTGGGGTCCCGAAGCATTCGGGTGCCCACTCCAACATCTGCTCCGGGGAAGCGGCCTGCCCGATCGCCGAAAGGGCCAACGCCGGCATCACGATCGCCAGGC
Source organism: Mycobacterium sp. E1747 (assembly GCF_001667775.1). Classification (GTDB taxonomy): domain Bacteria; phylum Actinomycetota; class Actinomycetes; order Mycobacteriales; family Mycobacteriaceae; genus Mycobacterium. Next base: position 24,736 of record NZ_LZJI01000192.1, on the reverse strand, counting down.
CAATCCCGGCGCAGCCCCAGAACAGCTCCTCCATGAACATCGGCAACGACAGGCCTGTCGGGTCGCCGATCAGATCGCGGTAAAACAACGGGCTGTAAAAACCGCGCTGGGCTGCCTCCTCCAAGACCGGCCACGGGAACTCTTGCCGTTGGTCGTAGTGCAGCGCGACGGGTCGGATCACTTCATCGGCGAACTCGTGGGCCCGCCTGGCCAGGTCGTGTTGCGCAGCCGTTGGGGTCAGGTCGAAAGTCATGGATCGCGCCTTTGGGTCGACAGACTCGGTCGTGCCGAAGCTCTACCCCGTTGGCTACGCCAGCAAACGGCCCCTGAACGGAACGAAACTTCACGCGGCCGAGCGAGGCCCGACCTTTGCGAGGGGCAGGTGCAGCACCACCGCAGCCACCGCAACCGACTCGTGTTCATGATTGGCGAGCAGAGCCGCATTCTCCGGCAGCTGGCGGGAGTTGATCTCTCCGGATGCGATGCGCCGCAGGACGTCGTGGGCCTGGGCCAGCTGTTCGCGCTTGCGGTACTGGCCCCCCGGGAGCTTGACGCCGGCCCACACGCCGTACTCCTCGCGGTGTGTGATGGCGTGTTGGGCACACCGTCGCTGCTGTGCCAACGGGCAGCGGCGCAGGCACTGGATGCGCGCCTCGACGGCCGACCGCTCGTATGCGCGGGCCTTCGCCGCGCCGTCGCCACCATCATCGTCGGGATAGCCGAACCACAGTTCCGGGTTGGCAGCGCAGGGGTGTCCCATGTCGGTCTCCTTGTCGAGCGTGAAACGTAGGCAAAAGCGTATACACGGATAGGCCCTGGGCGCAAGAGAAACGAGACAGAAACGTATATACATACCGATACGGTAGCTGCTGTGTAATATCCGGCCTATGGCCGGAGCGTGCTGTGAGCCGTGAATCGGCCGGCGCGGCCATCCGCGCCTTGAGAGAGTCACGAGACTGGTCGCTCGCTGACCTTGCCGCCGCGACCGGGGTCAGCATCATGGGCCTGAGCTTCCTCGAGCGCGGTGCCCGCAAGCCGCACAAAAGCACAGTTCAAAAGGTCGAGAATGGCCTCGGGCTGCCCCCGGGCACCTATTCGCGGCTGCTGGTGGCGGCCGATCCGGACGCGGAACTAGCCCGCCTGATGGCCGCCCAGCCCCCCGCCGTCGTCCCCGCCAGGCGCAGCGGACCCGTGGTCGTGGACCGGCACAGCGACACAGATGTGCTGGAAGGATATGCCGAAGCTCAGCTCGAAGCCCTCAAATCAGTCATCGATCGGTTGCCGGCGACAACATCAAACGAATATGAGACGTATATTCTGTCTGTGATCGCTCAGTGCGTGAAGGCCGAGACCCTGGCCGCCGGCTCCTGGCGGGTCGCGGTGAATGCCGGCGCAGACTCCACGGGCCGGCTCATGGAGCATCTCCAAGCCCTCGAGGCGACGCGGACCGCCCTGCTGAAACGGATGCCGAACAGCCTGAGCGCCCAGTTCGACCGAGCTTGCGCGGAGTCAACCCTGCCGGAGGCCATCATCGCCACGCTTGTCGGTGTCGACGTCGACGAGCTGTGGGACATCCGCAACCGGGGGGTTATCCCGCCAGGAGCACTCCCCCGCGTACGCGCCTTCGTCGACGCGGTCGAATCGAGCGGCCAACACGATGAGGGGGCGCAGTGAACCAAAGCGAAATCGCGCTCCTGAGCCGTGCTCATGACATGTTCGCCGGCGCCTTGCGACAGCCGACACTCGATGCGGACACCGCGCACTACAGCGACATGCTGCGAGGGGCTGCCGGGCCGAACGCGGGATTTGCGCACGGCGGCTACCGGCTGGCCGCGGAGCGCAGCCGGCAGCGGCTCGACGCCGCCGCGGCAACCGACGCCGCCGCCGCGGGCATCATCGCCGGCGCCGACCGGGACCGGGCCGAGGCCCGCGAGCTGACCCGAAACGTCCTCGACGAAGCCCGCGCCGAGCCCGCCGTCATTCCGGCCACCCCGATGGCCCAGCGCGAAGCGATGCGCCGACGGGCGGCACGACTGAGGGCGCAGCATGCGCATGTCGTGTCGGCCCGGCTTCGGGCCCGCCGGCGCCTCGCCGAACTGCGGGCCTTGCGCTACCAGCTCTGGCGTCGCCGCGTCGCCGGATTGGGGTTGACCGGGCGCGGCGCGATCGCGGTGCGCGCCGCGCTGTCGCGCTTGGGTCGTCCTTATGTGTGGGGCGCGACGGGGCCCGACCAGTTCGATTGCTCGGGCTTGGTCCAGTGGAGCTATGCGCAGGCGGGGATTCATTTGGACCGCACCACATATCAGCAAATCAACGACGGGATACCGGTGCCCCGCTCGCAGGTCCGGCCCGGCGATCTCGTCTTTCCGCACGCCGGCCACGTCCAGCTGGCCATCGGCAACAATCTGGTCGTCGAAGCGCCTTACTCGGGCGCCTCGGTGCGGATCAGCCCGCTGGGGCCCAACGTCGCTATTCGCCGACCGCTATGACGAACAGGGTGAGCCCATGACGGAACAAGGCGGACCTTCGGTAGCCGCGATACAGGCGCGGCAGTCGGCACTCGCCGGCCAGCATGGCACGGCGGCCGACGCCGACCGGGTGCTGGCGGAAGTGCTCTCCAGCGCGCACGCCGCCATGCGCGAGGGCGCCCGCCGACTCGATGCCATTGCCGAGCAGCTCGACCACGCGACCGTGCACCAGGCGCACCTTGCCGTTGATACACCTATGGGCGCGCGCGAGTTTCAGCGCTTCCTGCTGGCCAAACAGCGCGAGATCGCTTCCGTCGTCGAGGACGCGCGCGAACTCAGCCGAGCGAAAAAGGCTGTGCTGGAATCTCTTCGGGACCAGTACACCGCTGACAGCGGGTGAAGGGTGCGGTCGCAATGTCGTCCACAACCCTGCAGCACGGTGAATTGTCGAGGGCGAAACGCCTGGGTACGGTCGTCGAGCATGGAAAGGTCGCAACCCATCCCGCACGGATCTGACGCGGCCGCGACGGCGGTCGCCTAGCTGATGACGGCGCACGAGGAGCTTCTTGCCGCGGTGAAAGATGTCCGAGACCGCACCGGTGATCCGAACGCGTGGCAGGCGGGCCTGTCACCCAGTGAGCTGGTTGCCGTGATCACCCCGACAACTCGTCCAGAACAGCTCCAGGCGATCGCGGGCAAGATCCGCCAACAACTCGCGGCTCCACCGGATCGAGAGAGAGGCGAGGCGGCGGAGGCCATCGCGCACGCCGAAGCCGCCCTCGCCCACCAGAATTCGGCCAGCTCTCAGCTGGACATGCAAGTGATCACGGCCATCCTGAACGCTCACCTCAATGCCGTCGAAGGCAGCCAGGCGCTGACCAGGCTGCAACAAGACACCGAAGCCGCGGTACGAACGCGATCGGACCTCGACACCCCCGCCGGAGCTCGCGACTTTCAACGCTTCCTGATCGGCAAGCTCCGGGATATTCGCACGGTGGTCCTCAACGCGCGACTCGACGACACGTCGAAGTCAGCACTGATGGCCGCATGGACATCGCTGTATGACGCATCCAGGAATCCCGACGAGCGCGCCCCGGCCCGCGCGGTGAGCGCCGATGCGGAAACCGCAGCGCCGGCAGAGGACTCGAGCTGGGATCCGCTGCTGGACTCGTTGTTGTCCGACGACCCGGGTCTGGCGACCGATGACCTATCGGGAACGGAAGCGCCGCAGGCCGCGCCCGCTCCGGCGGCGCCCATGGCTCCCATGCTGCCGACGATGCCCAGCGTCGCGCCAGGGCTGCCGAGCTTCGGCGCAACACCGACCGGGCTGCAACTTCCCGGACTCGGCGGTGAAGATCGAACCGATCCGGGGCTGCTGGATGACGAAGGGACGCTGGACCCTTCCGAGCAACCGGATCCCAAGACCGAGCCTTCGTCGGATGATCCGAGCGACCAAAACGACGACGCCGGTCGGGATGCGGCCGCGGTCGAGGCCGAAGCGGCGCCGCCTGTTCCCACCACGGTGACCCTGCCCGACGGCGAGACAGTGACGGCCGCCAGCCCGCAATTGGCGGCGGCGATCAAAGCCGCGGTCGGTGGAGCGGCCATACCAGATGCGTTCCAACAGCAGGGAATAACGATCCCACCCCCGGGCTCCCCGGTCACCAGCCCGATCGAGCCGGCGCACGTGAGTCCGGCGGACGTCGGAATCTTCCTCGACCGCCACGCGCTTGCTCTCGGTCCAGGTAAGGCCCTTCTCGATGGCCAAATTCAGGACATCGCTACCGTGACCGGACCAAGCTTTCTAGGCTGGGAGCATCCGCCGGCGCCGGCCGCAGCCGTGACCTCGCCGACGAGACCCGATACACCAGCACCCACGCGGCCGGCGAGCGCGTCGACCACCTGACAGTAATGATCTCGCCGGTCTAGCCGGCGGCCGTGAACAGGAGGCAGCGGATGGCAGATTCGATCCACGTGGTACCCGCACACTTGCGTCAAGTCGCTGCGCGCCACCAGGAGACCTCCGACTACCTGCGGACGGTTCCTTCGTCACACGAGGCGATCCAGGAAAGCCTGGATTCGCTCGGGCCGATCTTTGGTGAACTTCGCGACGCCGGACGGGAACTGCTCGAGCTCAGGCGTCAGTGTTACGAGCAGCAGGCCGCGGATCACGCCGACCTGGCGGACAAGCTGACGGTATCCGCGACGATGTGGGAACAGCACGAGCAGGATGCGGCTCACAACTTCGGCGGCATCGTTGACCGCGGTCGATGACGGACGCGAACCCCGCTTTTGACACCGTTCATCCGAGTGGGCACATTCTCGTCCGCTCCTGCCGCGGCGGCTACATGCACAGCGTTGCGCTGAGCGAAGAGGCAATGGAGACCGACGCCGAGACGCTGGCACGAGGCATTTTGCTGACCGCCGACGTCTCCTGCCTCAAAGCACTGCTGGAGATTCGCGACGAGATCGTAGCGGCCGGACACACCCCCTCAGCTGAGGTTCCGACCCCCCGAGACCTCGACGCGGCGATCGAGAAGTTGTTGGCGCACAAACTGCGGCGCCGCAACAGGGCGATCTAGCCGGCTCAGAGGGCCTACAGCAGCCACGTCTTGGCAGCCTCGGGATCTGGAGCGATGTCGGCGGGCGGCTCTACGGGGTTGGGGCCGAACAACTCTCGTGCGCGGGCGAGCAAGGCACGCACTTCGTCGAGTTGCTGCTGCAGCGCAGATTCAGCCATGCCCCCACGCTACCCAGGCCGTTACACCTGCACAATTCACTCACCGGATAAGCCATTCATCAGACACCGGTACGCTTAACCGGTGGCGATCTTCGGTCGGATGACGGCGCGTCAGCGCCTCCGGAGAGCTACCCGGGAATCACTGGCGATGCCGGCTTTCAGCTCTCCCATCGATTGCACCCCATGGGTGATCGGTGGGCTCTGGCCTGCCGAGCTCTCGACGATAACCGCCGAAAACGCCACGCCCGCAGAGTATCTCAAAGCGGACTTGCAGCGGATCGCCGACGGCGCGAACGAGCAGCTGAAGATGATCAAGCGTGCCGGGTTGGCTGACTTGGCCCGCCAGGCGGAAGAAACCCGCGTCATCGATGAAGCGCGTGGCCGCGCCGTGCGGCGAGTCGAGTCGACGATGCGTCAGCTGCACGCGGCGAAGAGCGTGGTGAGCGCCGGATATCCACGCCGGCCGCCGGCCGAACCGCCGGCACCGGGCATGGAGCAGACCCGAATCATTCCTGCGGTGAGCGGCGCCAGACCTTCCGAAGCGCCCACCAGGACCACGCGTAAGCCGCGCTGGCGGGTCGACAAGCCGGCTCCCGTCGTGCCGGACCCCGAGCCGGTCAACCCCGGGTCGCCATACGAGACGCCTGCACGAGAGATCGGCGCGGAGGTCGCCGCCGGCCCAGAGGCGCCCGATATGGAGGCGACGCAGGTCATCCCGAGTGTGACGGAACCAGAGCATGTCATCGAACCGCGGGCCGAGCGTGTGGAGCCCGGTCGGCCGTCCGTGCCCGGCGATCGCCAGCGGGAGCAGGAGCAGGTACCGGACCAGGCGGAGCCGGTAGGGGCTCCGGACACCGACGCCGCGATGACCGCGAACGAGGAGACGCAGATCATCCCCGCGTTCACCGAAGTCGAGCCGGTCGTCGAGCGGCCGGTTGAGCGCGACCCCGCGGCGGACTGGGAGCCCCCACCCCTCCGCGACGGCCCAGGCCGCCACCATTTCGATGACAACGAAGCAGCGCCCGGTTCGACGGAACAGACGCAGGCCATTCCCGCGTTCACCGACGTCGAGCCGGTCGTCGAGCAGCCGATCGACACCACCCCGGCGACCGAGTGGGAGCCGGTAGGCGACGGCCGCCTCCAGGTCGACGTGGAGGAGCCGGCGACGGCGCCGGAGGAGGAGCAGCCGGCCCAGGAGCCGGAGCGCGCCGCCACCGCACCGTCGGCGTCGATGAAGGAGACCCGGGTCATCCCGGCGATCACCGAAGCCGAGCCCGTCGTCGACGAAGCAGCAGACAGCGGGCGCCATCACACGATCGCCAACCAGCCCGTCGCCGCGCGCGATGAGCCGGAGCCCACCCCACAGCCCCGCGAAAAGATCGGCACCACACCGGTTTTCGATGCCGACCGGCTGAATCGCCTCCTCGAGTTCGTGGTGCGCCAGGAGCCGCGGCTGAATTGGGCTGTCGGCGACCTTCCGGACGGCACGACCGTGCTGGTAACCGACTTGGCCCACGGCTGGATACCGGCGGGTATCAACCTTCCGGCGGGCGTGCGGCTATTGGAACCCGAGCGTCGCACCGGCAGGGTCGCCGCGTTGATCGGTGACGCCGCGCGCGTGGTGACCTATTCCCCCGGTGATTCGCTGCGGCGCTCGGCGGACTTCAGCACGACGAAGTCGTCGGTGGAAGCGCGGAAACTGCCGGCGATCGAGGACTTGAGCACGGTGCTGAGCCAGACCACGCGCCGGTTCGAAGGACTCCCCCGCATTGTGCAGCGGCTGGCGGACGCCGCTGCCGCGGAAGCCGTCATCATCGACCAGGAGGTCGACGTGTTGCGGGTGCACCTGGATACGGCGCGCTACCAGCTCTTGGTCCAGTACCCGTCTGTGAACACGGCCCTTTTACTCAAGTGTCTGTTGATGGCCGCAACCGAAGGCATCGCGAGCGCAGACCCGGTATCGGCGAATTATCACCTCGCCTGGTACCAGAAACTCGCCGCATAGCACCGCCGTGGGGTGTTCCGCGACCTGCGAGTTTGAATTGACGCTGGTTAGACGGCTCGACATACTGTGATCGTGTCGGATTCGGGCGGTCGCGCGAATCTAAGCGACAAGGACCTCGTCGAATCAGTTCTTCGCGAATTGAGCGAAGCGGCCGACAAGTGGGAAGCCCTCGTGGCCCAGGCTGAGGCCGTCACCTACAGCGTCGACCTCGGTGATATCTATGCGGTGGCCAATGCTGACGGTCGGCTGCTCAAGCTGACTCTGCATCCCGGCGTGATGACCGCATATGCGCACGGGGAGCTGGCCGACCGGCTGAACCTCGCGATCTCGGCGCTACGGGAAGAGGCCGAGGCCGAGAATCAGGCGAGTTACGGTGGCCCACTTCAGTAACCGACCACGCGCGCTCATCGACCGGCGCGTGTGTCGGATGGGCGCCGGCTCTCTTCGCGCGCACGCGCGCTCATCGACCGGCGCCGGGCGGGCCGGCGAAGGCTTGTGCGATCTCCAGCCAACGCTGCGCGTCGGGCCCATCCGCGGTGATGTCGAGGGCGCCGAGCGGGCGCCGCTGCGTGACCAAGTAACAGAAATCCTCGGCCGAACCGGTGACCCGCTGCGTCGCGTTAGGCGGTCCCCAGGTCCAGGTGTCACCACCGGGTCCGCGCAACTCGACCAGGAAGGGCTCGGCAGGGGCGGGCAGGTTGTTGACGGAGAAGGCGTAGTCGCGGGTGCGCACTCCCAGGTGGGCAATCGACCGCAGCCGATCGGTGGCGGCCCGTTTGATCCCCAATGCGTCGGCAACGTCCAGCCCGTGAGCCCACGTCTCCATCAGCCGCGCGGTAGCCATCGAGGCTGCGCTCATCGGCGGTCCGAACCAGGGAAGTTTGCGTTCGGCGGGCACCTGCAGCAGCGCCTCGTGCAGCCGGCCACGGGTGGCCCGCCAGTCGGCGAGCAGTTCGGTCGGCGGCAGAGCGGCCAGTTCGTCGGCGCCCGCGTCGACCAAGCCCGTCGGGTCGGCGGCCGCGGCCTTGAGCACGTCGGCAAACCCGGCCTCGTCGGTTACCGAGGTCAGCGCGACGCGGTCGGTCCACAACAGGTGGCCGATCTGGTGGGCGATGGACCATCCCGGCGCGGGCGTCGGGTCGGCCCAGCGGTCGGCCGAGAGCGGCGCGACCAGGGCATCGAGGCCGTCGCTCTCAGCGCGAAGGTCGGCAACAATCGATTCGGGACCTGCCATCACTGCCTCCGCTCGTCGGTCGCCACCGCCGGGGAACGATTATTCGCCTGGTCGCCGCGCCGTCCCAGGAAACTGTGCGTGGCCAGTCCGGCCAGGTAAAGCCCCGAGCCGAACAAGGCGAACGCCGGCGCGTGCCCGTCGCCGGGAATCAGCGCCGCGGCCACCGTGATGGAGGCGATGAACGCGACCCAGAACAGCGCGTCCTGCACCGCGAACACGTGCCCGCGCAGGGCGTCATCGACGTCCATCTGCATCGCAGAATCGGCGCACAGTTTGACCATCTGCCCGGTCACACCCAGAAAGAACCCGCACACCGCCATCACCGGCAGCAGCAACCCCGCACCCGCAACCTCGATGGTCGCCGACGCCGCGAGCGCACCGTTCACCGTCGCGTAGCGCCCCCACCTCCGGACCGCCGGCGGAGTCAGCACGTTGGCCAGAAACGCCCCGAGGCCGGCTGCCCCGAAGAACACCAGCGCGGTGCCCAATCCCCCGGCCTGCGGGTCTCTCATGTGGTGCACCAGCAGCAACACCAGCAGCGAGTTGATCCCGATCGCCATGCGGTGGGCGGCCAACCCGGACAGGGTGGCCGCGACCGTGGGCCGCTGCGCCACCGTGCGCGCGCCGTGCAACCAGCCGGTGATCACGGCATAGAAGACCGGTCCATGGATCGCCCTCTTGGTGTCGTCTGGCCCCAGCACGCGGGAGCCGAACCGCAAGGTCAGCAGCAAGGCGGTGGCGATGGGGACGCCGGTGAGAAAGATGATCGCCGAGGCGCCTGTGTCCCCGGCGCCGAACACCAACCGGGGCACGAGCATGAAGTTGGCGCCGATAAATGCGGCGATGGCTCCCGACGCGTTGGCCACGGCGTTCATCGTCACGACCTGTTCGCGCGGCACGACGTGCGGCAAGGACGCCGACAGCCCGGAGCCGACGAATCGGGCCAGGCCGTTGGCGAGCAGTGCGCCCAACAGCAGCGGCAGGTCGCCGGCTCGGACCGCCAGGATTGTGCCGATCGCGGCGATCAGGATGAGGCGGCCGGCGTTGGCGCCGACGATCACCAGTCGGCGGTCCCAACGGTCCATCAGGGCGCCGGCGAACGGACCTAACAGCGAGTAAGGCAAGAACAGCACGGTGAACGCCCGCGCGATGGCCATCGGATCGGCGGCGCGGTCCGGATTGAACAACAAGGCCCCGGCCAGACCCGCCTGGAACAGCCCGTCGCCGAACTGACTCGCCATGCGCACCTGGAGCAGCCGCCAGAAGTCCGGCAAACTGCGCACCGACCGCCAGATTTCGACGGGTGCGCTTGAGTGCATCCGGGATTGGATCACGAAACCGACTTCCACGATTGGGGCTAGCAAGCTCGTCACGGCTCGAGCCGACCCTCCAACAGTACAAATATTTACGTCCCGCGCTTGATTCGCCCGGGCGGCAAGTGCTGGATGCGATGATGGTGTGGTGCCGCCGCCCGAGGATCCAGAGGACTATGTCGCGCCGGCCGCGCAGCGGGTCCGCGCGGGTACGTTGCTGCTTGCCAACACCGATCTTTTCGAGCCGACGTTTCGGCGCAGCGTGATCTACATCGTCGAGCACAACGACGGTGGCACCTTAGGGGTAGTGCTCAACCGCGCCAGCGAAACGGCGGTGTACAACGTGCTGCCGCAGTGGACAAAATTGGCGGCCAAGCCGAAGACGATGTTCATCGGCGGCCCGGTGAAGCGTGACGCGGCCCTGTGCCTGGCGACACTGCGGGTTGGCGCCGACCCGCAGGGCGTGGTCGGCCTGCGGCACGTGGCCGGCCGGGTGGTGATGGTCGATCTCGATGCCGACCCCGACACGATCGCGCCGGTGGTGGAGGGGGTACGAATCTTCGCCGGCTACTCCGGCTGGACGATCGGTCAGCTCGAAGGCGAGATCGAACGTGACGACTGGATTGTCTTGTCGGCGTTGCCATCTGACGTTCTCTTCGGGGCGAGGTCCGACCTGTGGGGGCAGGTGCTGCGACGCCAGCCGCTGCCGCTGTCGTTGCTGGCGACCCATCCGATCGACCTGAGCCGCAACTAACGCCCCTCCCCCGGGGGCCCACCCCGCTGGCTCAGTGGCAGGACTGCGTGCAGCCGGAGCAGGCACCCGTGCAGGCCGGCGCCGCCGCTTCCTGCTGCAGCGCGAAGCGCGCGCTCTGCCACGACCCGGCGGCCAGCGTTCCGAAGGCACCGACGACGCAGACGATCAACACCACCAGTGCGGTGTGCGGCGGGGCTGCCAGCGCCACCACCCCACCGGCCGCCAGCATGATCGACGCGGCCAGTTGTGCCGGGGCCACCGACCGTAGCGCCAACGCGGTCGGATCGGCATTTTGGCCGCGTGCCAGTGACCATGTTCCGAACCCGGCCGAAGCCACCGCCGCGCACATGCACACCACCCCCGCAATCAGCATGGCCTCACAATACGAGCCCGACGGCCGGTCCGCTCAGTGGGCTCCAGCGGAGCCGCGGCACCGCCCTAGTGCTGCAGGAACGAGAAATTGGGCAGGGGCGGCAGGCCCGGAACCAGGGTCAGCAGGTTCGGCGCGGGCTGGCGGCTCGGCATGGGCGCCTGTACCGGCAGGCCGGTCGGCGCCGTCGCCGATGTCTGCCGCAGCGGAGCCACGGCTGGCGCCTGCCCGAGCGGCGCGGTAACCGGTACCTGCCCGACCGGCGCGGTGGCCGGAGCTTGCGCGACCGGAGCGGTGGCCGGAACTTGCGCGACCGGAGCGGTGGCCGGAACTTGCGCAACCGGGGGCAGCTGTGCGACCGGGGCCGGCGCCAGCCCGACCGGCGAGGCAGCGGGACTCTGGACCGGCGCGGGGACCGGGGCGCCCGGAACGGTCACCCGGAAACCGTTGACGATGGCGTCGGTGGCGGGCGCGTCGGCGACGGCCACCGCACGATCGGTTGTCACCGCGAGCGACACCAGGTACTTGTCGTGGCCGGAGGTGGCGATGACGTGGCGCCGCGAGGTGTTCAGCGTCATGTCGCCGTCGCGGTAGGTGCCTTCAACTATCGACGACGGGAACCCGCCGAAATCGGCCATCGAGGCGTTGGTGGGTTGCCAGGCCAACAGCTTCTGGCTGTCGACGTAGCCGTGGCTGATCGCCTCGCGGGGATCGAAGTTGCCGACCAGCTTGTACACCACCACCTGGGCATTCGAGGTGTAGATGCTGCTGCCTTGGCGGTCGGCGATCACCGCGAACGCGTCGGGCACATTGGGGTCCGGAACCTGGGTCCAGCGGGCGGGCACCGGCAGGGTGATGTCGAGCGCCTTGAGCCCGTCGGGCTTCTGCGCCTCGAGCTTGACCCCGTTCGACTGCAGGTATTCACGGATCGTCCCGGAGGTGGCGGGGGCGACCGCGGGTGCCGCCGGGGCGGGCGCGGCGGTTGCGGGGACCGGCGTAACCGGGCCCGTCGGCGAGGCAGCGGGGTTCGATGCCGGCGGGGTCGCGACGAACCGGTTGGTGGGCACCTGCCCCGGTGCGACGGTGGCATTCTGCGGAGCCGGTAGGGCCGGGGCGGGTGATGGCGCGGGAAGCGCGGGGTCAGCCGACGCGTTGGCGGCCGTGGCGACGGCCATGGCGATCAGTCCGGCGGCCATACCCCCCAAGAGCGCGCGGCGGGCGGGGACGATCTCAATCATCTGCCTCGGTCCTTCCAATGGCGCACTGCCAGCAGGTTTATCAGAGGCCGACTGTAACTACAGGTCAAAGCCGGTGAATAGGCTCGAAATCGACCTGGGATGAACCCCTGATCGGTGCGCAACGGAACCGAGACCATCCTGTGGCCCGGCGGGCGGGCTCGGGTTGCCTTATACCCTGTTCAGGTGACCGAATCCCCGACCACCGCCGCCGAGAGCAACCCCGGTGCCGTTCAGACGGACTCCGACGCCCCGACGTTTCGTTACACCGCGGCGCTGGCGGGCGATATCGAAAGAACGTGGCAGGAGAACTGGGCGAAGCTCGGCACGTTCAACGTGCCCAACCCGGTCGGATCCTTGGCCCCGACGGATGGCACGCCCGTTCCCGCTGACAAGTTGTTCGTGCAGGACATGTTTCCCTACCCCTCCGGTGAGGGACTGCACGTCGGCCATCCGCTGGGCTACATCGCCACCGACGTCTACGCCCGCTACTTCCGGATGACCGGGCATAACGTTCTGCATGCGTTGGGGTTCGATGCCTTCGGGTTGCCCGCCGAGCAGTACGCCGTGCAGACCGGCACGCATCCGCGGATCCGAACCGAGGCCAACGTCGTGAACTTCCGCCGTCAACTCGGCCGGCTGGGTCTCGGCCACGACAGCCGGCGCAGCTTTTCGACCACCGACGTCGAGTTCTACAAGTGGACGCAGTGGATCTTCCTGCAGATCTATAACGCCTGGTTCGACACTGCGGCCAACAAGGCCCGACCGATCGCAGACTTGATCGCGGAATTCGATTCCGGCGCAAGACAGCTGGAAGACGGACGCGAATGGTCTGCGTTGTCGACGGGGGAGCGGGCCGACGTGATCGACAGCCATAGGCTGGTCTACCGCGCCGACTCGATGGTCAACTGGTGTCCGGGATTGGGCACGGTGTTGGCCAACGAAGAGGTGACCGCCGACGGTCGCAGCGACCGCGGTAACTTCCCGGTGTTCCGGAAACGGTTGCGGCAGTGGATGATGCGGATCACCGCCTATGCCGACCGGCTGCTCGACGACCTGGAGCTCCTGGACTGGCCGGAACCGGTCAAAACCATGCAGCGCAACTGGATTGGGCGCTCCACTGGGACTCGGGCGCTGTTCTCGGCGCGTAACACCAGCGGTCAGACGGTCGACATCGAAGTGTTCACCACCCGACCGGACACGATGTTCGGTGCCACCTACCTGGTGCTGGCTCCCGAACATGACCTGGTCGACGGGCTGGTTACCGCCAGCTGGCCGGAGGCGACCGACCCGCGGTGGACCTACGGTGCCGCGACGCCGGGGGACGCCGTCGCAGGTTACCGGCAGGCGATCGCGGCGAAGTCGGATCTCGAGCGGCAGGAGAGCAAGGAGAAGTCCGGCGTCTTCCTGGGCAGCTACGCGACCAACCCAGCCAACGGTGAGCCGGTGCCGATCTTCATCGCCGACTACGTATTGGCCGGTTATGGGACGGGCGCCATCATGGCGGTTCCGGGTCACGATCAGCGCGACTGGGACTTCGCCCACCAGTTCGGGCTTCGCATCGTGGAAGTCATTGCCGGGGGCGATGTTTCGGAAGCCGCCTACCCCGGTGACGGTGTGCTGGTCAATTCCGGCTACCTCGACGGGATGGACGTGGCGACGGCGAAGGAAGCGATCACCGCTCGCCTGGAGGCGGATGGCCGCGGCTGGGCGCGTATCGAATTCAAGCTGCGCGACTGGCTTTTCGCACGGCAGCGCTACTGGGGTGAGCCGTTCCCAATCGTCTACGACAGTGACGGGCGTGCCCACGCGCTCGACGAAGCCGCGCTGCCGGTTGAGCTGCCCGATGTGCCGGACTACTCGCCCGTGCTGTTCGACCCCGACGACGCGGACAGCGAGCCGTCACCACCGCTGGCCAAGGCCACCGAATGGGTGCAAGTCGAACTGGATCTCGGCGACGGCCTGCAACCCTACACCCGTGACACCAACGTGATGCCACAGTGGGCCGGCAGCTCCTGGTACGAACTGCGCTACACCGATCCGTACAACTCGGAGCGGTTGTGCGACAAGGAGAACGAAGCCTATTGGATGGGTCCGCGGCCCGACGAGCACGGTCCGCAGGATCCCGGCGGTGTCGACCTGTACGTTGGAGGCGCCGAACACGCGGTGCTGCACCTGCTGTACGCGCGGTTCTGGCACAAGGTCTTGTACGACCTCGGACACGTCAGCTCCAAAGAGCCGTACCGTCGCCTGGTCAACCAGGGCTACATCCAAGCCTTCGCCTACACCGACTCGCGCGGCTCTTACGTCCCGGCCGACGAGGTGACCGAACGGGGTGGCCGCTTCTTCTATCGGGCTCCCGGCGGGGAGATCGAGGTGTTCCAGGAATTCGGCAAAATCGGTAAGAGCCTGAAGAATTCGATATCGCCCGACGAAATCTGCGACGAGTACGGAGCCGACACGCTGCGGGTGTACGAGATGTCGATGGGCCCCCTGGAAGCCTCCCGGCCGTGGGCCACCAAAGACGTCGTCGGGGCGCACCGCTTCCTGCAACGTGTATGGCGGCTGGTGGTCGACGAGCAGACCGGCGTCACCCGGGTGGTCGATGGGACCGGCCAAGACCTCGACACCGACACCCTGCGAGCGCTGCACCGTACCATCACAGGAGTTTCGGACGACTATGCGGCGCTGCGGAATAACACCGCGGCCGCCAAGCTCATCGAGTACACGAACCACCTGACCAAGAAGCACCGCGACGCGGTGCCGCGCGCGGCGGTCGAGCCGCTGGTGCTGATGCTGGCGCCACTGGCCCCGCATATGGCCGAGGAACTGTGGCTGCGACTGGGCCACACCACGTCGCTGGCGCATGGCCCGTTCCCTCAAGCCGATCCGGCCTACCTGGTCGACGACAGCGTCGAATACCCCGTCCAGGTCAACGGCAAAGTGCGGGGGCGCGTGGTGGTTGCCGCCGACGCCGACCAAGACACCCTGAAAGCCGCGGCCTTGTCGGACGAGAAGGTCCAGGCCTTTCTGGCGGGCGCACATCCGCGCAAGGTGATCGTCGTCCCGGGCCGACTGGTCAACCTGGTCGTCTAGCGAATAGCCTTGTCACCGGCCTGCGGGCCGCAGCACGACCTCGTGGACGTGCCCGTCTGGGGGAGTGGCCACCACGTTGGCCACCGCGGCCGCAACCGTTTCCGGTTTGAGAAACTTCGCGGGGTCGTACGTGCCGCCCTCGAATGCGACGAGTTCGCGCTGCATTTCGGTGTCGGTGCGGCCGGGATATACCGTGGTCACCCGCAGCTGCGGTTCGTCGGCGCGCAGCGAGTCGGCGAATGCGCGCAACGCGAATTTGCTCGCCGAATAGGAGGCCATTCCGGGGGAGACGTTGCGCCCCGCCCCGGAGTTGATGAAGACCACCTGCCCGCGGGCGCTCCGCAGGGCCGGTAGCAGCACCAGCGTAAGTTCCACCGGCCCAAGCACATTGACGGCGAAGGTGGCGCGCCACTCGTCCACGTTGGACTCCGCGACATGACCGGGGAAGGACACGCCTGCGTTGTGCACCAGCACGTCGAGTTCGTCGACGATCTCGCAGGTGGCCTCGATCTCGGAAGGGTCGGTCAGGTCCAGCGGGAAGGTCGTCGCGTCGAGCCGCGCCGCGACGGCGTCGAGCCGGTCGGAAGGCCGGCCGGCAAGCAGCAGCGTGTGGGTGGGGGCCAGCGCAGTGGCGATCGCGGCACCGATGCCGCCGCCGGCGCCGGTGATGAGTGCAGTGGGCATGTATACAGCCTACGGAAGTCGGGAAAGCCGTTGTCTATAGGGCGTTTTCACGCCTCTTTGGCCGCCGCGGGCTCACCTGCGGGCCCCGGGGCCGGTTCGCCGGAGGCCAGCCGCTGTAGCGGAGCCAGCGCCTGCATTAGGGTGTCCAGGTCGGCTGGGGGGAGCTGGCTGAGCATCGCAGCCAGGGAAGCGCGCCGGTTGGCCAGGGATTCACCATGCACCGCCCGTCCGCGCGGCGTGATGTCGACCAGCACCGCCCGCAGGTCGGACGGGTCACGGGAGCGTTTGACCAGACCGAGCTTTTCCAGCCGGCGGATCGCCACTGTGGTGGTCGGAGTCCGCACCCGTTCGTGGGCCGCCAGGTCGGTCATCCGAATCGGCCCCTGATCCAGCAAGGTCACCAGGATCGACAGTTGCGCCAGCGTCAGTTCTCCCGCGGCGGCGCCGCTCGGGTCGCCGCGACGCAGAATCGAAAACAACTTGGACAGCGCACGGTGCAAACCTTCCGCAAGCTCGGTCACATCGGCCGCGGTGGATTCGCTGTCCGCCATAACCGGGGAGTCTAACGCTATATCAGGCGGGTACAAGGTAGCTAAGCCTACTAATTACTACTGGTGGAACCGTCAAAGTACTTGCGACAGAAATCGCTGTAGACGTTCGGTCTGTGCAGCCTCGAAAATCTGCTCCGGGGGACCGGATTCCACGACCTTGCCCCGATCCATGAAGACGACCGTGTCGGATGCCGAGCGGGCGAACCCCATTTCATGCGTGACCACGAGCATCGTCATGCCGTCGGCGCCGAGATCGGCGATGAGTTGCAGAATCCCTTTCACCATTTCGGGATCCAGCGCAGAAGTCGCCTCGTCGAAGAACATCACTTGCGGCGCCATGGCCAGCGCGCGGGCGATCGCGACCCGTTGCTGCTGGCCGCCGGACAACATCGCGGGCCGCGCATCCGCCTTGTGCTTCAAGCCAACTCGTTCTAACTGGGCCAGGGCCAAGTCACGGGCTTCGTCCGCGGCCAGGCGGCGCAACTTGTGCGGCGCCATCGCGACATTTTTGAGCACACTCAGGTGCGGGAAGAGATTGAAATGCTGAAACACCATGCCGATGCGCTGGCGGAGCGCATTGGGATCGTCGCGCAACACCGATCGCCCGTCCAACAGGATGTCGCCACTGTCGGGTTCGTGCAACCGGTTCAAGGTGCGCAGCAGCGTCGACTTGCCCGATCCGGACGGGCCGATGACGGCCACGGTGGTCCCCGCGGGGGCCTCGAAATCGACACCGCGCAACACCTTGTTGCCACCGAGAGTCTGATGAATGTCTTTGGCGGCCAGGGAGACTGGCGCACGCCCCGTATTCACGTGATCTCCTGGCCGAACGTCGTCGTAAGCGTGTCGTCCGGGTCGGGGGTGCCCCGGCCGCGGCGCAGGCGCGTGTCGATGTAATTCACCAGGTGCGTCAACGGAATGGTCAATATCAAGTAGAAGAGGCCCGCAGCCACCAACGGCGACAGGCTGCCGGTCTGGGCATTCAAATCCCGGCCCACCTGGAAAAGCTCGCGCTGCTCGGCGATCAGGCCGAGGAAGTACACCAGAGCGGAGGCCTTCAGCAGGCCGATGAATTGGTTGACCAATGCCGGCAGCACCCGCCGTATTCCCTGTGGCACAACCACGAGCCGCATGGCGGTCGTATAGCTGAATCCCAGCGCGCGGGCAGCCTCCAACTGGCCGGGGTCCACGCTTTGGATTCCGGAACGCAGGATTTCGCCGATGTAGGCGGCAGCCATCAATCCCAACGCCGCAATCCCGAGCGGATAGGGATTCTTGTTGGTCAGCCCGCCGACCAACGGCCCGATGCCCATTCCGATCAGCAGGATGATCACCACTTCGGGCAGGCCCCGGAAGATATCGGTGTACACCCGCGCCGGCCAGCGCAGCCAGCGTCGGTGCGAGATGCCGGCCATGGCCAGCACCATCCCGACCGCGAGGCCGATCACGATTGCGCTGTTGGTCAGGATCAGTGTGTTGGGCAGCCCGGTAGTGAGCAGAACCGGGATGGCTCGTCGGTACATCTCCCAGTCGAAAAACGAATCGCGCAACTGCGCCAGCGTCGATTTGGGTGCGGCCGGTCCCGTCGGGCTGCGGTGCTGGCTCGCGGCGATCGCGGCGAAGTCGGGCAGGTTCGGCGTTGGCGCGGCTTTCGACCCGGGCTTCCAGCCGGCCGGCAGCGTGCGCGGCACCCACTGGCAGTAGAGCTTGGCCCAGGTGCCGTCGGCGATCGCCGCGTCCAGTCCGGAGTTCAGCGCATCGATCAGCGGTTTGTTCTCCTTGGCGACCGCATAGGCCACGAAATTGCCTGGGCTGAAAGTGTTCGCGACCGTGACCGCGGGATCGCCCGGGCGAATGACGGTCGAGGCAAGGGTCCCGGGTGCCACCCACGCATCGATCTGGCGGGTCTTGAGACTGGCGTAGAGGGTGGCAAAGCCCGGGTACTTCACCGGTTGCAGATGCAGGGTGTCAACGACATAGGACTCCTCGACGGTGCCCTGGACCACGCCGATACGCTGGCCGGCCGCCAGGTCGCTGAATTTGTGTATCGGCGAGCCGGGCGGCACCACGAGGGAATAGAAGCCGAAGTCGTAACCATTGGTGAACGCGACGGTGCGGCGGCGCTGGTCGGTCGCTTTCACCGATGCCGATCCCACGTCGAAACGCCGGGACGCCACTTGAGCCAACAAGGCGGAGAAGTCGGTGCTGACGAAGCGGAGCTGCAGATGCAGCTTGTCGGCGATGGCGCGCAGGAGCAAGTTGTCGAAGCCGCTGAATTCACCGGTGGGGTTGATGCAGATGTTGGGCGGGGCGTCCGACAGGGTGCCCACCGTCAGCACGCCCGGTGTGCCGAGGCCGAGAGCGCCGACGTCGACGGAGCCGATCGGCTCGACGGAATTGGTTGTATCCCGGTCTTCCTGGGGCGTGGGCTGGCTTTCGGTCAGGTCTTTGGGCAAGGCCCGTGCGCTCTCCACACCCGAGGGTGCGCATTGGTTCCAGTCGGCGGCCGCGGGCCCGGCCGGACCACCTAATGCCATGCCGCACACCAACACTGTCGTCGCGGCCAGTCCGATCAGCCTTCCGCGGCGCTGGGTGCGTTGGAACGCGCGCGCATTCATCCCTGCCACCGTATCGACCGGACGGCGGCCTCGTCGGGTGAGCGTGCCCTAGATCGCCAGCGACGGCTCGACGCCCGCGGGTTCGGCGTCGGCGAGTACGTCGAGCGGTTCCGGCGCCACGGGACCCATGCCGTCGGGCGCGGCGAACACCCCGCGCCGGGAGAGTTCGGCCAGCATGGTCTGTGCCATCAGGTAGGAGCGGGCGACGCAGGCGGCCCGGGCGGCCTCGGGGTCGCGCCGGTTGATCGCGGAAGTCTCCTCTTCGTAAGACGGGAGGATCTCTTCGCGGCTGCCCTGATATATCAGCCAGAACACCCGGGGCACCAGGTTTTGCGAGGCGCGGATCGTGGCGTGCAACCGCGGTCCGGCGTACTCGTCATTGATCGTGCGGCGGTATTCCGCCGCGATGTCGCAGAACGCACGTGAATCCTTGGCGGCGCGCAGCGATCGCATCAGGGCATCGAGCTGACCCAGGATCCGCGGGGTCGGGCTGGTGGCCGCGCGCGCGGAGGTGATGCCGTTGAGCAGGCCCTCGAGCTCGTGATGTTCGAGAACGGTCCCTTCGTTGAACCGCTCCACGAACGCACCGCGGTGGTAGCGGGTGGAGACAATGCCGTCGTGTTCGAGTTGCACCAACGCTTCTTGAATGGGAACTCGGCTCACGCCCAGGCCCAGCGCGATCTCATTGCGATCGACGCGGTCGCCGCTACGCAGCTTTCCCGTCAGCAAGAGGTGCAGGATGTGGGAAACGACCAGGTCCTTTTCTTTGACCCCGTATTTCTTCGGCATTCGTTGTTGAGTCTCTTTCAAACCCGGTTCGGCCAACTAGCGCGAGAAGCTTCTCACGAGTTGGCTCGTATTTTCCGGCGTTTGACGGAGGAATCTTGCGGCGAAAGGCCTTAACGACTGTCGCGCCACCGACACAGCGCTTCCGCGGCGCTCAGGTCGTAATCCGGACCATCACACCCCACCGTCAACAGCGTCACACCGAGGCCGACGAGGCTTTCGGCATTCTCGATCAGCCCACCGCGGTCCTGAACGGCGGCCGAGCGTTCGATGCTCGCCGGGTCGCGGCCGACGTCGGCGCAGTGCCGGGCCAAGACCTCTGACTTCGCCGGGAACTCCTCGGCGGAGGTGAAGCTGTGCCACAGGTCGGCGTGTTCGGCCACCAGCCGTAGCGTCTTACGCTCGCCGCCGCCGCCGATCAGGATCGGGATGTCGCGGGTCGGCGGCGGATTCAGCTTGGCCAGCCGCGCCTTGATCCGCGGGAGCGCGCCGGCGAGGTCATCCAGACGGCTGCCCGCGGTGCCGAAGTCGTACCCGTATTCGTCGTAGTCCTTCTGTTTCCAGCCCGAGCCGATCCCCAGCACGAGCCGGCCGTCGCAGATGTGGTCGACGGTTCGGGCCATGTCGGCGAGCAGCTCGGGATTCCGGTAGGAGTTGCAGGTGACGAGCGCACCGATCTGTATGCGCGACGTCTGCTCGGCCCAGGCCCCGAGCATGGTCCAGCATTCGAAATGCGCGCCGTCGGGGTCCCCGTATAGGGGGAAGAAGTGGTCCCAGTTGAACGCGATGTCGACCCCGATGTCCTCGCAGCGGCGCACGGCGTCACGGATTTGGCGGTACTGCGGCGCGTGCTGAGGTTGGAGTTGTACACCGACGCGGATGGGGAGCTCACAGGTCATATGACCACCGTAGGCTCACCGCGCTTCGAGCACACCGCGCAGCAGCTCGATCAGGGCCAGGGGTTGGTCGCTTTGCACGGAGTGCCCCGAATTCTCCACCACGTGTGAGGTTCGGAAATGCTTTGTGCGACGGCTTAATTCGGCGGCATCATCGTCGCTGACGAATCTCGAGTTGCCGCCGCGGATGAGGGTGATGGGTGCGGACAGCTTGTCCACGTCCTCCCACAGGACGTCGAAGTCGGGGAACTTGCGGATGGCGTCGTAGCGCCACGTCCAGTTGCCGTTTTCCAGCCGGCGCGAATTGTGAAAGACGCCGCGGCGCAGCGCCTTCACCTCGCGGTGCGGCGCCGCGGCGATCGTCAAATCCAGCATGGCCTCGAAGCTGGGGAATTCGCGTTCGCCGTGCATCAGCGCTACCGTGCCCTGCTGTTCCTTGGTCATCTCCGAGTGGCGTTGCAGCGCCGACGGGGTGACGTCGATGAGGACAAGTTCGTTCACCAGTTCGGGCGCCACGGCGGCCAGCCGTATCGCGGTCAACCCACCCAGCGACATGCCCACCACAAGATCGGCGCTGGGTGCGTGCTCGCGCACTGCGGGCAACAAGGCATCGGCGTTCAGCTGCGGCGAGTAGTCGCCGTCCTCGCGCCACGCCGAATGACCGTGCCCCGGCAGGTCCACGGCCAGTGCGGGTTCGCCGAGGCCGACGATGACGGTGTCCCACGTGTGGGCGTTCTGGCCGCCGCCGTGCAGGAAGACGATCCGCGGGGAAGTGCCACCCCAGCGCAGCGCGCTGATTTTCTCCTCACCGGCGCCCGCCTCCACGCGTTGCACGTCCAGCAGCGGACCGCTGACGCCGGCCTGCTCGGCATTCTCGGACAGCAGCGAGAATTCGTCGAGCCCGTCGAGTTCATCGTGGGAGGTATCGGCCACGACCATGAATCTAGCCCAGCGCATCGCCTCGACCATCTCGGGCGGCGAGGGCGACGGCTTCGGCCAATCCACGTCGATTCGTTCGATGCGAAGCTGCGCCGGCGGCTCGTCCCAGCGGTCGAAAACCCTGGCGAACGGGCAGTTTCCACGAACCGCCCCAGCACCGAGCGTCACGCCAGCGTGGCTGTGCTCGCCGAGCGTCACGCTGGTGTGACAAAGGGACCCGCAAACGAACGTGCGGTGAGGCCACCGAAGCGACCTCACCGCACAATCGGTGGAAAAAGGGGGTCAGCCCTCGATGATGAACTCTTCGAGCTGCGCGCGAGCGACGTCGTCGGGCAGCTGCTGCGGCGGGCTCTTCATCAGGTAGGCCGACGCCGGGATCACTGGGCCGCCGATGCCGCGGTCCTTGGCGATCTTGGCCGCGCGCACCGCGTCGATGATGACGCCCGCGGAGTTCGGCGAGTCCCACACCTCGAGCTTGTACTCCAGGTTCAGCGGCACGTCACCGAAGGCGCGGCCCTCCAGCCGCACGTAGGCCCACTTGCGGTCGTCCAGCCAGCCGACGTGGTCGGACGGGCCGATGTGCACGTCCCTGGTCTTGAACTCGCGCTGCACGTTCGACGTGACGGCCTGCGTCTTGGAGATCTTCTTGGACTCCAGCCGCTCACGCTCGAGCATGTTGAGGAAGTCCATGTTGCCGCCGACGTTGAGCTGCATGGTGCGGTCCAGCTGCACACCGCGGTCCTCGAACAGCTTGGCCATCACACGGTGGGTGATGGTGGCGCCGACCTGGCTCTTGATGTCGTCGCCCACAATCGGCACGCCTGCGTCAGCGAACTTCTTGGCCCACACCGGGTCCGAGGCGATGAACACCGGCAGCGCGTTGACGAACGCCACACCGGCGTCGATGGCGCACTGGGCGTAGAACTTGTCGGCCTCTTCCGAGCCCACGGGCAGGTAGGACACCAGCACGTCGACCTCGGCGTCCTTGAGCGCCTTGACCACGTCGACCGGCTCGACGTCCGACAGCTCGATGGTGTCGGCGTAGTACTTGCCGATGCCGTCCAGCGTCGGGCCGCGCTGCACCACGACGTTGGTGGGCGGCACGTCGGCGATCTTGATCGTGTTGTTCTCCGAGGCGAAGATCGCATCTGAGAGGTCGAAGCCGACCTTCTTGGCGTCGACGTCGAAGGCGGCGACGAACTTGACGTCGCGCACGTGGTACTGGCCGAACTTGACGTGCATCAGGCCAGGCACGGTGCTGTTCTGGTCGGCGTTCTGGTAGTACTCGACGCCCTGTACCAGCGAAGACGCGCAGTTACCGACGCCGACAATGGCGACTCGTACCTCCGTCGACGCGATTGGCGCGTTCTGGTCACTCATAAGGGCGTTCTCCTAACTCCATAACTCGGTGTCGCAGCTGATGAATTTCGTGCAGGGTTTTACGTCTGCTCGGAGACACCGGGCATCGCCCGCTCCGCAGCAATGAGCTCGTTGAGCCACTTCACTTCGCGCTCGCTGGACTCCAGCCCCAGTTGGTGAAGTTGGCGGGTGTAGCGATCGAACGAGCTGCTGGCCCGCGCCACGGCTTCACGCAGGCCTTCTCGCCGCTCCTCAACCTGACGGCGGCGACCCTCCAGGATGCGCATGCGCGCCTCCGCCGGAGTCCGGTTGAAGAACGCCAGGTGCACCCCGAAGCCGTCGTCGGTGTAGTTGTGCGGACCGGTGTCGGCCACCAGCTCACCGAAGCGCCGACGGCCCTCGTCGGTTAGCTGGTAGACGCGCCGGGCCCGCCGGACCGGCGTGCCGGCCGGGGCGGCGTCTTCGGCGATCAACCCTTCGGCCTGCATCCGCCGGAGGGCGGGGTACAGGGAACCGTACGAGAACGCACGGAACGCACCGAGGAGACCGGTCAGCCTTTTGCGCAACTCGTAACCGTGCATCGGCGATTCGATCAGCAGGCCCAGGATGGCGAGCTCAAGCATCGAATCACCTCCTTTGCGCGGCTGGTTACGACGGTTCGACGCCTCGCGTCATCGTATCGCCTCGATATATTCGCCACAACACCACCGGATGTTCGTCAGCTATTAGTCCGAGTGCGTGGAATCGAAATCGCGCCGTCCGCCGGCTGGCCCGGCAGTGGTTAAGACGGCAGATTCAGTTGCTTCAGGGTGCCGTCACCTGCGAAAACGATGTAGCCACCACCGTAGTCGCTGGAAACGTAGAGCGACAACGACAGGGCTCCAGGGGTGGTGGGGTCGCTGGCCGGCTGGATGTTGAGGTATTCGGTCTTGACGTCCGAAGGCTTCATGTGGAGGGTCTGCGGGGCACCGCGCATGATGCCCACCGTCGCCGTGACGTCGAACTTGCTCAGGTCCACCGGAACGGGCCCGTCCGCGGAACTCTTGGCCGAGCTTGTCGGGTCGCCCCAGCCGCCGCGATAGGTGTAGGCCAACACCCGGCGATCGTCGGAGGGATCCGGCCGGTCGAGCACCGCGTACGTCGGGTAGATCACCAAGCGGTAGCCCACCGCGTCGCCGAACCGCTTCCGTGTTTGCTCGAGCAGGCCGGTCAGGCCGCCGACCGAATGCAACTGGGTGGGCGGCGTCAGCACGACCGGGCCGACTCCGTCGGGCTTGGCGCCGGGGTCGGTGGTGAAGTCGAGCGGCGACGTGGTGTTGCCGTACATGCCCCACCCGATGCCGATGCCGAGCAGTACCGACACGACGAATGCGGCGGCGAGCACCCGCGCCAAAGACGTCAACCGGCAGGACGCCTGCAAGATCCTCGACAACGCCCTCAACGACGGCGAGCTGTCGATGGAAGAGCACCGGGAACGGGTGAGCGCGGCCACCAAGGCCGTCACGCTCGGCGACCTGCAGGACCTGGTGAGCGACCTGCAGACGGACAGCAGCGCCCTGCCGACAACCACCGTCAAGCGCCTGCCGGTGCCGCCGAGGCTCGGCGGCTGGGGGGTGCTCGCCGCCGCATTCGTCGTGTCGGTACTGCTCGGCATCGGCATCGGGTGGGGCATGTACGGCAACACCACG
>NZ_LZJI01000191.1 GCF_001667775.1 Mycobacterium sp. E1747 | reverse complement strand
CATCCGGACTGGATCCGCTCGGCGGCCACCAGCTATCCCGCGCCACCCAACAGTTCCGCACCGGGAGTCACGCAGGTGGTGCCGAACTGGAACGACGGCGACTACCTCAACAACTTCGGCCAGCTGCTCGCCGCGCTCGGCCGGCGCTACGACGGCGACGAGCGGCTCAGCGTCTTCGAGTTCTCCGGGTACGGCGACTTCGGCGAGAACAGCCTCGCGTACCTGCGTGACTCCCGGTGCGGAACTGTTGGGTGGCGCGGGATAGCTGGTGGCCGCCGAGCGGATCCAGTCCGGAATCGCGATGTTGGTGTTGCCCGGATAGGAATCGTTGCAACAGGACTTGTAGGCGTACACGCCCAGCATCAGCCGCATGTTGCGGCTGCCGAGCTTCGTCAGCGCGTCGTCGATGGCACTGAAGTCGAACTTACGGTCGTCGGGAGCATCGGAGGGCAGCGTGCGCGGGTCGACCGGCTGCAGCTGCCGCCACGAGACCCGCAAACTGGCATCATACGACGCGGGCCAGGGTGCGTACCGCTGCACTGGATTCCCTTGCGGGAAAAGCGGATTCATGCCCTCTTCATATTGACCGCGCAGCGGGTTTCCGATCTCTTGAGCGGTCGGCGGAATGGCCGGACTGACCATGGCGGACAATGGCCCGGGATCGCTCTTGCCGCCGCATCCGCTCAACAGCATCGCCGTGCACACGACAGCGGCCAGCGCGCTCGTCCTCGACTTCACGGTTGCTTCTCCCAAGACACACCGATGCTCACTGAAGCGGCCCCATACTGCCTGGGTTATCTGGTGCGGGTCTGGCGACGCGGGGCAGGTCACGAATTTGGCGTAGCGCAGCCTAGCACGCAGGACCCGACCGTCCCCCGGTCTCGCGGCCGGGGCAGTGAGACGGGTCACAATATGGGCGGCCGTGTCACGCTCGAGGAATCCGCGGTGTCTCAAGGGCATCAGGCCCGCGAGAACAGGAGACAGCAATGACCGAGATGGTCGCCCAGAAATATCATGTCGTCGTGGTCGGAGGCGGATACGCCGGAACCCTGGCCGCGAACCATCTGCGCCAGCGTCCGGACATCGACATCACCCTGGTGAACGCCCGCCCCGTGTTCGTGGAGCGGATCCGCTTGCACCAGTTGGTCGCCGACACCGGTGCCGCGACCGCGGACTACGCGACGCTGCTCGGCGACGGTATCCGGTTGGTCGTCGACACCGTCGAGCGCATCGACGCCGCCGCCCGGCGCGTCGTGATGTCCTCGGGCGCCGAGCTCGACTACGACTACCTGATCTACGCCGTCGGCAGCACCGGCGCGAGCCCCGCGGACGTGCCCGGGTGCGCCGACTTCGCCTATCCGATAGCCCACCTGGAGGGCGCGCAGCGGTTGCGCTACGCGCTCGCCGATCTGCCGCTGGCCGCGCCCGTCACCGTCGTCGGCGGCGGGCTGACCGGCATTGAAACGGCTTCCGAGCTGGCCGAACGGGGCCGGCAGGTGACCCTGGTGTGCGGCGCGGCGCTCGGCCCGTCGCTGAGCAGGCGGGGCCGCCGGTCCGTCGCCAAGCGGCTGCGCGGTTTCGGGGTCAACGTGGTGGAATCCGCGACGGTGACCGAGGTGCGCTGGGACGCGGTGGTGTTGGGCGACGGCGCGGTGCTGCCGAGCGCGGCGACCATCTGGACGGCCGGCTTCGCCGTGCCGGACCTGGCCGCCCGCAGCGGCTTGAGCACCGACGCGCTGGGCCGGCTGCTCACCGACGAGACGCTGACCAGCGTCGACACTCCCTACGTCGTCGCCGCCGGCGACGCCGCCGCGCCGTCTGGTCAGCCGCTGCGGATGAGCTGCCAGGCCGCCGGACCGCTGGGCGCGCAGGCGGCCAACACCGTGCTCAGCCGCATCTCCGGAACCGCCCCCGCCACGCTCAGCCAGGCGTTCGTCGGCCAGTGCATCAGCCTCGGCCGCAGCTACGGCACGGTTCAGCTGGCCCACACCGACGACACTCCGGTGGACTTGGCGATCGGCGGCCGGACCGGCGCGTCGATCAAAGAGGCCATCTGCAAGGGCACGCTGTGGGCCATCCGGCGCGAGGCCGCCAAGCCTGGCTCCTACCGCTGGATCAAGGGCGGCAAGCGGCCCGCGCAGGAACCGGCCGAGATCGCGCTGCGATGACGCGCCCACCCGCCGGCGGTGAGCACGCGGAACGGTTCACCGTGCTGCGGCCGCTGCTGTTCACCATCGCCTACGAGATGCTGGGCTCGGCCACCGAGGCCGACGACGTGCTGCAGGACAGCTACCTGCGGTGGGCCGCGGTCGACTTGTCCACGATCCGCGACACCAAGTCCTACCTGGCCCAGCTGGTGACCCGGCAATCGCTCAATGCCCTGCGCGCCGACGCGCGCCGACGCGAGGAGTACGTGGGCCCGTGGCTGCCCGAGCCGCTGCTGCTCGACGAGCAGGATCCCTCGGCCGATATCGTTCTGGCCGAATCCATTTCGATGGCGATGCTGGTCCTGCTGGAAACGCTGAGCCCCGACGAACGGGCGGTGTTCCTGCTGCGCGAGGTGTTCGGTTTCGACTACGGGGAGATCGCGGAGGCGGTGGGCAGGCCGGCGCCGACGGTGCGGCAGGTGGCACACCGGGCCCGCGAACACGTCCGGGCGCGGCGGAAAAGGTTCGACGCGGCAGACCCGCAACGCAACGCCGAGCTCACCGCCCAGTTCCTGCAGACGGCCGCCAGCGGCGACGTCCAAACCCTGATGACGCTGCTCGCGCCCGACGCCACCTGGACGGCGGACAGCGGCGGCAAGGTGTCCGCGGCGCGCCGGCCGGTGGTGGGCGCCGATCGGGTGGCCCGGGCCATCATCGGCCTGATCCGCAAGGCGACCGAGATCGCGGAATTCCGCGTCGACACGGTGACCTGCAACGGCGCGCCGGCCGTGCTGCTCTTCCTCGGCGACCACCTCGAAGGGGTGATCACGCTCGAGATCGCGGGCGACAAGATCACCAACTTCTACGTGACGCGCAATCCGGACAAGCTGGCGGCCCTGGCGACCGCCCGAGACGTCAGCCGCGGGTAAGTTCGACCGGTCGACCACGCCCGCAGTGCGAAAACCGGCCTTTCTGTCAAGCTAGGGCGGTGCGTATCGACCGGCTCGGCGACCTTGGCGCCGCATCCCAGGTGTTGCGCGCCGTCGGGGACGCCACGACACGCTTCGGCCTGCCGCCGCCGGCCGCGCTGACCGGCGACTGGTTCGACTCCCTGGCGGTCATCGCCCCGAGCGTGTCGGCCCAGCCGGTCGACCTCGACGCCGCTTTCGCCGTCCAGCAGAACCCCCGCACGGTCGACCCGCGGGCGGTGGGCGGCGGCTGGATCGGTTACCTCTCCTATCCCGATCCGGGCGCCGACGACCGGCCGAACCGCGTCCCCGAAGCCGCCGGCGGGTGGACCGACTGCGTGCTGCGCCGCGACCGGGACGGCCAGTGGTGGTACGAGAGTCTTTCCGGAGCGGCCATTGCCGACTGGCTGGCCGCCGCGCTGGCCACCGCGCCTTCGCCGGTCCGCGACTGCAGGATCGACTGGGGTCCCGCCGATCGGGCCGCGCACCGCGACGGCGTGCTCAACTGCCTGGAGGCCATCCGCGCCGGCGAGGTCTACCAGGCGTGCGTGTGCACGCAGTTCACCGGGACGATCACCGGCGCGCCGCTGGATTTCTTCGCCGACGGCATCGCCCGTACCTCCCCCGCGCGGGCGGCCTACGTCGCCGGGCCGTGGGGCGCGGTGGCGTCGCTGTCGCCGGAGCTTTTTCTGCGGCGGCGCGGGACGCTCGTGACGTCCAGCCCGATCAAGGGCACGCTGCCGCTGGACGCGTGGCCGTCGGCGCTGCGGGCGTCGGCGAAGGAGGTCGCCGAAAACATCATGATCGTCGACCTGGTGCGCAACGACCTCGGCCGCGTGGCGATCGTCGGCACCGTGACCGTGCCCGAGTTGTTGGTGGTGCGGCGCGCCCCCGGGGTATGGCACCTGGTGTCCACCGTGTCCGCACGGGTGCCCGCCGAACTGCCCACCTCGGCGTTGCTGGACGCCGCCTTCCCGCCGGCCTCGGTCACCGGCACCCCCAAACAACGGGCGCGCCAACTGCTTTCGCAGTGGGAGCCGCATCGCCGTGGAATCTATTGCGGCACAATCGGTTTGGCCTCTCCTGTGGCGGGCTGTGAACTGAACGTCGCCATCCGCACGGTGGAGTTCGACGCGGCGGGCGGCGCCGTGCTGGGCGTCGGCGGCGGCATCACCGCCGACTCCGATCCCGACGCCGAGTGGGCCGAATGCCTGCACAAGGCGTCGCCCATCGTCGGGCAGCCCCGCATCGCGGCCGCGTTCTCGGCCGGCTGACCCTCACGCGCGGCGGGACTGCAGCACCGCGTCGTAGAGCTGGCGCGAGCGCACCCCGGGATGCTCGGCGGCCACCTCGCCGCAGGCATCCTTGACGCGCACGCCGCCGGCGACCAGCTCCTCCACCTGTGCGACCAGCGACGGCAGGTCGGCGCGCGGCGTGGCCCCGGCCAGCACGACGGTGACCTCGCCGAGCACCCCGTCGTCCGCCCAGGCCGCCAGCTCGTCGAGCGACCCGCGCACCACCTCCTCGTGCACCTTGGTCAGCTCCCGGCAGATCGCCGCCCGCCGGGCCCCGCCGAGTCTCTCGACGGCATCGCGCAAACACGCGGCGAGCCGGCGCGGCGATTCGAAGAACACGCAGGTGCGCCGCTCGTCGGCCAGCGAGTCCAGCCAGGCGCGCCGCGCGGCGGTCTTGCGGGGGGCGAAACCCTCGAAGCAGAACTTTTCCGCGGGCAACCCGGAGAGGGCCAGCGCGGTCATCACCGCCGAAGGGCCGGGGAGGCACGTCAGCGGAATCCCGGCGGCCACGCACGCCGCGACCAACCGGAAGCCGGGGTCGCTGATCAGCGGCATCCCGGCATCGCTGACCACCAGCACCGTCGCGCCGGCCTGCAGCGCGCTGATCAGGGGATCCACCCGTGCCGCCTCGACCCGGTCGAACAGGCTGATCACGCGGCCGGTGATGATGACGTCCAGGGCTTTCGCCAGCGTCCGCACCCGCCGGGTGTCCTCCGCCGCCACCACGTCGGCGTGGGCGAGGGCGTCGATCAGGCGGGGTGAGGCGTCCGACGGCTGGCCCAACGGGGTGGCCCCCAGCAACAGGCGGCCAGTGGTCATGACGGACAGCCTACGATCGACACCGATGTCCGCCCCGCCCCGCGAAGCCTTGGTTGCCGGCCAGGAGCGTGTCGTGCCCGTGGTCAGCCCGGGGCCGACAGTTCCGGTGGCTGACTTCGGCCCCACCGATCAGATTCGTGGCTGGGTCGTGACGGGCGTCATCGCCGTGCTGGCAACGATCAGCCGGTTCCTCAACCTCGGTTCGCCGACCGACGCCGGCACGCCCGTCTTCGACGAGAAGCACTACGCGCCCCAGGCCTGGCAGGCGCTGCACAACCACGGGGTGGAGGACAACCCCGGCTTCGGCCTGGTGGTGCATCCGCCGGTCGGTAAGCAGCTGATCGCGGTCGGCGAGGCGATCTTCGGTTACAACGGCGTCGGCTGGCGGTTCACCGGCGCCCTGCTCGGCGTGGTGCTGGTCGTGCTGGTGACGCGGATCGTCCGGCGGATCACCCGCTCCACACTGGTCGGCGCGATCGCCGGAATTCTGGTGATCTGCGACGGCGTCAGCTTCGTCACCGCGCGGACCGCCCTGCTCGACGGCATCCTCACCTTCTTCGTGGTCGCGGCATTCGGCGCCCTGATCGTCGACCGGGACCAGGTACGCGAGCGCATGCACGTCGCGCTGCTTGCCGGGCGCGCCGCCGAAACGGTGTGGGGTCCGCGACTGGGGGTGCGGTGGTGGCGCTTCCTCGCCGGTGTCCTGCTCGGATTGGCTTGCGGGACAAAGTGGTCCGGGCTGTATTTCGTGCTGTTCTTCGGGGCGATGTCGCTGGCGTTCGACGTGGCGGCGCGGCGCCAGTACCAGGTGACCCGGCCCTGGATGGGGGTGTTGCGGCGTGATCTGATCCCGACCGCTTACGCACTGGTGCTCATCCCGTTCGCGGTGTACCTGGCCAGTTACGCGCCGTGGTTCGCGTCCGAGACGGCTATCGACCGCCACGAGGTGGGCCAGTCGATCGGGCCCCGCTCAGTGGTGCCGCTGCCGGATGCCATTCGCTCGCTATGGCATTACACCGCCAAGGCTTTCGACTTCCACAAGAGCCTGACCAACGCCGCCGGCAACTACCACCCATGGGAGTCCAAGCCATGGGCCTGGCCGATGTCGTTGCGGCCGGTGCTCTATGCGATCGATCAGCAGAACGTGTCCGGATGCGGGGCGCAATCGTGCGTCAAGGCGGAGATGCTGGTGGGCACCCCGGCCATGTGGTGGCTCGCGGTGCCCGTTCTGGTCTACGCGTGCTGGCGCACGTTCGTCCGCCGCGACTGGCGTTACGCCGTTGTGCTGACCGGCTATTGCGCCGGGTGGCTGCCCTGGTTCGCCGACATCGACCGGCAGATGTACTTCTTCTACGCGGCGACTATGGGGCCGTTCCTGGTGATGGGCATCGCCCTGATATGCGGGGACATCCTCTACCCGCCCGGCCGAACCCGCGGCCTGGGCCCGGAACGGCGCACGCTGGGGCTGATCGCGGTGTGCTGCTACGTGGCCGTGGTCGTGACCAACTTCGCCTGGCTGTTCCCGGTGCTCACCGGGCTGCCGATCTCGCAACAAACGTGGGACATGGAAATCTGGCTGCCCAGCTGGCGCTGACCTTTTCGCCGAAATTGCCGTGAGGGCTGTGAAACGCGCGCTGCCCACAACCACTGCGGCAATGTCGGCAATGTCGACGTCTAACGCACCGGATCGCGGGCCACGGGGCAGGACATGCACCGCGGGCCGCCGCGGCCGGTGCCCAGCTCGGAGCCCGCGATGGTGAGCACCTCGATGCCCGCCTCCTGCAGCCGGGCGTTGGTCTGCGCGTTGCGCTCGTAGGCGACGACGACGCCGGGCGCCAACGCGAGCGTGTTGTTGCCGTCGTCCCACTGCTCCCGTTCGGCGACGACGGGGTCCAACCCCGTGTCGATGACGCGCAGCTGGTCGATCTCCATCGCCTTGGCGGCGGCCTCCAGGAATGGCGCCTCGTCGCTGATGGCGACCCCCTCAGGCGTGCGCTCGATGGTGAACGCCGAGAGCGTGTCGACGACGTTGGCGTACATCACCACGGTGTCGGTGTCGACCATCGTGCACACCGTGTCCAAGTGCATCTGGGCGCGACGCTGGGCGATCGGCACGGCGAGCACCTTGCGCGCGAGGTCGTCGTCGAAAAGGCTGCGCGCCA
Organism: Mycobacterium sp. E1747; assembly: GCF_001667775.1. Taxonomy (GTDB): domain Bacteria; phylum Actinomycetota; class Actinomycetes; order Mycobacteriales; family Mycobacteriaceae; genus Mycobacterium. The sequence goes on along the minus strand of NZ_LZJI01000191.1, from coordinate 8,212 downwards.
ACGCTTCCGCACCCGCCGGGGTGGTCCGCTCACCGACGCCGACGGCGACCACCCCGGGCGCGAGCAGCAGCACGTCACCGCCCTCGACGGGCGCGGTCCGCGACTCATAAGCGCGCCGCACCCCGGTGAACCGCGGGTGATGGGCGTAGATGAGATCGGTCAGCGACGCCTCGCGCACCCGGGCGCGCAACGCCAGCGTGGGAATCACCACGCGCGGACCGATCCAGATCGACGAGTCCCGGGTGAACACCAGGTTGGGCAGCGGCTCGATGACGAAGTCCGCCCCCTGGTGCATGCGCAGCACCAGCGACACGTCGGTCCGGATGTCCGACGGCAACTCGTTGAACGTCATGCCGGCCATCAGCACCTGGGTCAGCCTGCCGGCGTCGAGTCCCCGAAGGTAACCCGAAAGGGCTTGCGCCAGCGGCACTCCCAGCCGACGCGCGTCGACCGCGGCGGCCACGCCCTGCATCCGGGCGGCCCCACTGTGGGTCAGCGCCTCGGCCAACAGGTCCGCCAACAAGAGCACCTCCACGCCGCGCGTGCGCAGCAACTCGGCGAACTGGTCGTGTTCGTCCTGCGCGCGGGCGACCCAGGGCAGCCCGTCGAAGAGCAGCTGATCCATGTTGCGCGGATTGAGCCGCCGCAGCTCGCCGCCGGGGCGGTGCAGGATGACGACGCGCAGCGCTCCCACCTCGGAATCGGTGCCCAGCTCGATCACACCCACAACCGTAGCCGCGCCGCGGTCGACCTTCCCGGCACACGCCCTCGCACGCACCCGGCGATCGAACGGGTGTGCGATAGACTGGTCGCCGTGGAGATGGCGGTACAAGGCTCCCTGTTCGCACACACCGAGCGCAGGCAACTCGGTGACGGCGCCTTTATCGAAATCCGCGCCGGCTGGTTCACCGAGGCCGACGACCTGCTCGACGCCCTCCTGACCGCGGTGCCCTGGCGGGAAGAGCGCCGCCAGATGTACGACCGGGTGGTCGACGTACCGCGGCTGGTGAGCTTTCACGACCTCACCGTCGACGAACCTCCGCATCCCCTGCTGGCCCGGCTGCGGCGCCGGCTCAACGACATCTACGCCGGCGAACTCGGCGAGCCGTTCACCACCGTGGGGTTGTGCTGCTACCGCGACGGCTCCGACAGCGTCGCCTGGCACGGCGACACCATCGGCCGCAGCAGCTCAGAGGACACCATGGTGGCGATCATCAGCCTGGGCGCCACCCGCACGTTCGCCATGCGGCGGCGCGGCGGGGGCCCGTCGTTGCGCCTGCCGCAGGCGCACGGGGACCTGCTGGTGATGGGCGGCTCGTGCCAACGCACCTGGGAGCACGCCGTGCCCAAGACGTCGGCGCCGGTGGGCCCGCGCATCAGCATTCAGTTCCGCCCGCGCGGCGTGCGCTAAGCCTAGCTGCGGACCGCCTTCACCGCGCTCACCAGCAAGTCGCGGGCGCGCTGCGTATCGACCGGCGCGACGGGCTGCCCGGGGACCACCAGCGGATTGGCCGTGACGATCACCTGGTAATCGCCGAATTGGGCCGAATAGTCGTAGAGTTCGCCGGTGCGTGGGCCACCGGCGACCAACGCCTGCAGCACGCGGTGCACCCCCAGCGTGTGGGTCCCGTCGATTTGCGGGGCGTCGACCACCTCCATACCGCCGCGCAGCTGCGGCCCGGAGAACCCGACCTTCATGCAGTCCTTGCCGGGTTCGTTGAGAGGCAACGCTTTTGACGTTTCGACGGCGATCACCACGAACCGGTTGCCCTTGCCCTCGGCGGAGACCGCGGCCATGTTGCCCTGCAGGTCCGGCGGCATTTCCGGTCCCGTCGCCGCCTTCGCGCAGTTGGCGGGATCGAACGTCAGCCCCTCCGGAAGCTTGCGGCCGGACAGCACCTTGGGATCGATCCCCCGCTCGCCGATGTCGGTGACCTGGAAATCGGGCCCGAAGCTCGACTTGACGCCGGCGACCTTCTTGATGTCGACTTTCGCCGAGGTCGCCTCCCCCGACGAGCAGCCGGCGAGCATACCCACCGCCGCGACCGTGACCGCCACCTTGAACACCGTGGCCAATCTACCCAAGGCGGGCGCGTCAGCTGCGCAACGTGGACACCGTTTTGACGAGCAGATCGGCGGCGAATTGCGGTGGCAGCGCGGGCACCACCGAACCCGGGTCGGTGGTCAGTGTGGTGAACGCGTAGAAGTTGCCCAGGTACGCGGTGAAGGTGTATGTGCGCGAATCTATCTCGGTGCCCGACTCGACGGATGACCTGACGTCGGCCACCATCCCGACGGTCGGGACGCCGTCGATCTGCGGGGCATCGGTCAGGTGCACGGTCGCCGTCGTTCGCCCGGCGGTCATCGTCCACTGAGCGCACGCGGCCACCACGCCGTCGGGCAGGTCCACCGGCCCGGGCAATGCCACCACCACCGCGTCGACGATGCCGCCGCTGCCCGACCCGGACACGCCCTGGGCCGTCTGGTCAAGCCCATCGCCGGGGTCGGCGAGCCGCCCGCATTGCGCCGGCCTCGCGTGGGTCCCCACCGCGTCCGGCCCGAGGCTCCAGATCACCCGGGGGGACGCCCCGCTGGGGATGCCCGTGGTGGCCTCGTAGCCGGGCGGCAGCTCGCGGACGACACGCTTGATGTTGGCCGGGTTGACCGCCTTTGGCGCAGGCGTTTTCGTGGGCGCCGGTGCGGGAACGGGCGGGTGTGCGTGGCCGCACGCGGCGACCACCAACGCGAGCGCGCAAACCGGGCCGATCCGGAACGGGCTCAGCCGACCACCTCGATCATCTGGCGGGCGACGTGCTCGATCTGGGCGGCCACGTCACGCCGGAATCCGTGGTCGCGCCGGCGGGGCACGTCGACGACGGTGGTGATGACGCCGATGTCCTCGCGCTGCCAGATCGCCCCGTAGTGGTCCATGATGGTGCGCATCGGCAGATTGTCGGAAAGCATTCGCGCGGAGAACTTTTCGACCCCGGCCACCCGGGCGGCGATGGACAGCGCGTTGATCAGAAAGGTGCCGATCCCCCGGCCCTGGTAGGCGTCGGCGACGGTGAACGCGATCTCGGCGACGCTGGGGTCGGCCTCGTCCCGCACGAAACGGGCGTCGGCCACCGGGTCGATGCCATCGATCACCACCCAGACGAAGTGGTCGACGTAATCGACCTCCGACAGGTAGTGCATCAGCGCCGGCGTGGGCAGGCGCGCCGTCATGAACCGCCGGTACAGCGTCTCGCTGGAGAATTGGATGTGCCCGTGCACGGTTCGCTCGCTGTCACCGGGCAACACCGGCCGCAGCATCAGGTGCGTGCCGTCGCGGACCCGAATCGGGATCGGCGTGATGAACCCGGCGAGTCGCTGGCGCACCGTGCGCAGTAGCCGCTCCATCACCCCGGGGATGTGCACCATGCGGACGAATGCGTCGTTGTCGCCGATCCAACCCGTCAGCGGCCCGGCGGTGGTGACCGTCGCGGTCCGCGGGATGTGCCGCAGCAGCGCGATCTCCCCGATCAACATCCCCGGAAGCGCATGCTCGACGATGACCACCCCGTCGTCGCCAACGTGGGTGATCTCGACGATGCCCGACGAGATGAGCAGGAAGGAAACGGCCTGCTCGCCTTGCTTCATCAGCACCTGGCCGGACCCGGCGCGCAGCGGTTGCAGGGAGGCGGCCAACGGCCCGAGATCGGAGGTGGGACATCCCTCGAAGATGTCCATCGTCGCAAGCTCGTCCGCGCGCGCGCCGGTCACGGCCACTGCGATAGCCCGCCAATCACGCGGTCGTGGCGCGGGTCTGCGCCTCGCGGTGACCGCCGCTGTGCCATGACCTGCCCGCCTGCGTTGCCGTCGTCTACCCCGCCAGTCCCGAAACTCCGACGCGGTCGGATGTTGCCCAGGTTATGGGCTTGGTTCCGGGCGCGGCAAGGACGTGCGGCCGATAGTTCGCGAGGGCGCGTCGGCAGGTCGGCCCGCGTTGCCGCGGGGCATGATGTTCGGGTGAGCGCAGCCCGCCGAAGTTCACCGAGGCTGACCGGCGCGGGCCCGCGGAAAATCCAGGTGGGCGGTCTCTGGTTCGACGCCCTGACCGAAGGGCAGGTCGTCGAGGCGGTGCGTGCCGGCTGGGCCGGCGGCCGGGGCGGCTCGATCGTGCCGGTGAACATCGATGTGGCGCTGGCGGCCGCGCGCCGGGCCGAGCTCGCCGACCTGATCGCCCGCGCCACCCTTGTGGTCGCCGACGGCATGCCCCTGGTGTGGGCGGCGCGGGTCAAGGGCGATCGGCTGCCCGAGCGCGTCGCCGGTTCCTCGCTGATAGTTCCGTTGAGCGCCGCGGCGGCCGCCGACGGCAAGTCGGTGTACCTGCTCGGCGGCGCCGAGGGCGTCCCGGAGCAGGCGGCCGCGGCGCTCGTCGCGCAGTGCACCGGGCTGCGTATCGCGGGCACGTGCTCGCCGCCCTTCGGCTTCGACCGCACGGAGGAGGGGGCGCGGAGCGCGGTGGCCGCCGTCGTGGCCGCCGCGCCGGACCTGGTCTTCGTCGGCCTGGGCTTCCCTCGGCAGGAACGCCTCATCGAGCTGCTGCGCGCGGAGCTGCCCGGTGCCTGGTTCCTCGCCTGCGGCGGCGGCATCGCGATGACCGCCGGGGTCGTCCGGCGGGCGTCGCCGGTGCTGCAAAGGCTGGGATTCGAGTGGGTGCACCGGCTGGCGCTCGAGCCGCGCCGCCTCGCCCGCCGATACCTGCGCGACGATCTTCCGTTTGCGCTGACGTTGATGATTCGCTCTGCGGCGCAACGGTTTAGGCGGGGCGAGAGTCCTTCGCGCTCAGGATGAGCCGCACCGCGGCGGCGAGGTCGTCGACCACGGCGTCGGCGCCGTACGCGTCTCCCCCGCCGGGGCGCAGCAGGACGGTCGCCGCGCCGGCGGCCCGGCCGGCCAGCACATCGGTCTCGCTGTCGCCGATCATCACCGACTCGCCCAGCGCGAACCCGTGTTCGCGCGCCGCACGCACCAACATGCCCGCCTCCGGCTTGCGACAGTCGCAGCTGGCCGTCGCGTGCGGGCAGTGATACTCGGCGTCGAGGCGGGCGCCCTCGTCCGCCAGGAGCCGTTCCAGCCGGTTCTGGACGGCGCCGAAACGCGCCGCCTCCGCGGCCGGCTCGGACAGCCAGCGCTGATTCGTTACCAGCACGGTGCGCAGGCCGGCCGCGTTCAAGGCGGCCACCGCCCTTGCGGCGCCCGGCAACAACGCCAGCTCTTCGGGCGATCTGACGTACTCGCCGTCGGCGGCCTTGACGTTGATCGTCCCGTCCCGGTCCAGGAAGACCGTGCGGACGTTGCGCAAGTCCATCGTCAGGACGGCCGGGCAAACAAGGCCGCTTCGACCATCTCGCAGATCGAGTGGCCCAGGTGCAGGCAGGCCTCCTGCACGCGCCCGGTGTTGTCGCTGGGCACCCGGATGCACAACGCGGCGACGTCGGCCACCTTGCCGCCGCGCGCGCCGGTAAGCGCCACGGTCGTCATCCCGGCATCGGCGGCCGCCTCGAGCGCGCGGACGACGTTCGGTGAGTTGCCCGACGTGGTGAGGCCGACCACCACATCGCCCGCACGGCCGGCGGCGAGCACCTGGCGGGCGAACACCTCGTCGTAGGAGTAGTCGTTGCCAATCGCCGTCATCGCCGCGGTGGCGTCCGGCAGGCTGATCGCGGCCAGTCCGGGACGGTCAAAAGCGAAGCGTCCCATCAGTTCTGCGGCCAGATGCCCCGCGTCTTGCGCGGATCCGCCGTTACCGAAGAAGATCACCTTCCCGCCGGAGCGCAGCGAAGAGATCATCAGCCGCGCGATCTCGACCGTCTGCGCGGCGACGTCGCCCGAGAGCATCTGCTGCTTGACCGCGATCGTGTCCGCCAAGCGCGCCTGGACCAGCTCGACGCTCGGGGCGACGACGTCCGAGCCGCTCATGCCTGCCATGTCGTCAATCCTTTGCTCTCGAAAGCGAATTCGGTGATGATCGCCCCGGCCGACTCGAGAGATTCGATGAGGCGGTGCTTCCTCGCGAAGTCGCAGAACAGCAAGATGTAACCGCCACCGCCGGCCCCGGTGAGCTTGCCGCCTAGTGCACCGTTGCGCAGGGCCAGGTCATAGAGCTCGTCGATGCGTTCGTTGGTGATGTACGGCGACATGCGCTTCTTCTGCGTCCACGCCTCGCCGAGCAGCGCGCCGAATTCGTTCAGCTTGTTCGTCAACAGGGCGGCCTTCATCGCGACCGCCAGCTCCTTTTGCGCCCGCAGTCCCGCCAGCGTGTCGCCCGCGCCCGTGGTGGCGCGCCGCGTCTGGTCCTCGATGACCCGCGCGGAATCTCGCGTGATGCCGGTAAAGCACAGCAGCAGGCTGAGCTCCAGCTCGAATGCGGTCTCCTCGCGGATGCGCAGCGGGTTGACGATCACGCGGTCGGTGAACTCGATGAAGTTGAATCCGCCGAACGTCGCGGCGTACATGTCCTGCATGCCGCCGGTGATGCCCAGGTCCTCGCGTTCGATGGCGCACGCCAGCTGCGCGGTCTCGTACTCGCCCATCGGTACCCCGTAGTGCTCGGCGAGCAGGCCCGTGAGGGCGACCATCATCGTCGAGGACGAGCCCAGGCCCGAGCCGGGTGGGGCGCTCGACCGCAGCACCAGGTCGTAGCCGTCCGTGCCGTCCTTGCCGAACCTGCGCACGGCAGCCTTGATCAGGTCCAGGCTGCCGTCGTAGAGGATCTCGCTGTCGAGCGTCATCTCGTGGGTGGTCTTGAAGTCCACCGACTCAATCGTGACCCTGCGATCGGTGCGTGGGGAAAGCGAACCCTGCGCGTAGCGGTCGATGGTCGCCGACAGGACGCAGCCGCCCTCGGTGGTGGGGAAAGGCGGTACGTCGGTGCCGCCCCCGGCGAACGAGATCCGCAACGGCGCGCGGGCGCGGATTCGGGGCCGGGAATTCACTGTCGACGTGTATCCGCTCAGCCGACCGACGCGCGTCCCGCGGTCGTCGGCGAAATGTGCGCCACGTGCAACCCCAATACATCGATCTGTCCCGAAGAGCCCTAGCGTAGCAGCCGAATCGGCAGAAAAATCGGGATTCACCTGCGGATTCTGCCCAGCCGTACCCGCCTTCACGAAAGCGATGAAATGACCCAGGATGCAGTCGAATTGACCCGGGGCCTGCTTACCGAGACCGCCGCGCTGCGGCACGGTTTCCTCGACGTACTGGGCGCGTCGACGAGGTCGCCGGCCCCGACGTTCGCCCAGCGCGCGATGAACAGCCCGCTGGTCGCGACGGTCTACGAGCGGCTGTGGCGCCCGGCCGCCTTCTATGTCGCCAGTGGCGTCACCACCGGCGTCGAGCAGCGGCGGGCCGCGTCGGCGCTGAAGCTTTCCGGCGCGGGGAGATTGCTCGACGTGGCTTGTGGCCCAGGCAATTTCACGGGGCCCCTGGCCGGGCAACTAGCGGAAGGCGGCCTGGCCGTCGGTTTCGACATCTCCGAGCCGATGCTGACGCGCGCCGTCCTGGACAACAGCACCGCGCGTACCTGTTATGTCCGCGGTGACGCCCGCGCGTTGCCGTTCGCCGAAGAAACGTTTGACGCGGTCTGCTGCTTCGGCGCGCTGTACCTGATGCCCGAGCCGTTCGGGGTGGCGCGCGAAATGGTGCGGGTGCTGCGGCCAGGGGGGCGGATCGCGATCCTGACCAGCTACACCCCCGACCTGCCCCCCATCCGGCATGTGATGACCAGTGGCGCGCGGGTCATCGGGCTGACCATGTTCGACCGAGACGCCTTCGTGGAGATGTTCTCGTCGGCCGGCCTGGTCGACATCGAGCAGCAGACACAGCGCACGTTGCAGTTCGTCGTCGCCGCGAAGCCCGCCTGACGGGCTAGGAGGCCGCCTTACCCACGCCGAGCACCCGGACCACCGGCGTGCCCGCCTCGCACTCCAACACCCAAGGCTCGCCGCCGTCGACGGGTTCCGAACTGAGCGTGAACATCACCGGCTGACCGCTGCGCTGCGTCATCTGCGTGCATTCGACCCGGAACAGGCGAAAGTCGCCGCCCCGATCGATGGCGAGCGAAAAACCGGGCCGCACCGACTCAACCGGCACCTTCTGCAGGTAGTAGTCAAGGTTCATCCGTCGACCGTATGGTCGTCGGGACGGCGCGCCGGGTGCCGCCACGCTG
>NZ_LZJI01000190.1 GCF_001667775.1 Mycobacterium sp. E1747 | reverse complement strand
CTATCCGGCCGATGGTGGGCGGGTGAGGACGCTGTAGCGGAAGCCGTATTTGTGGGAGTAGCCCGCGGCGGCGCCGGCGCGGCGGCCGATGACGCCGGTGGGCATGCCGCGCAGTAAGGCATTGCCCGGGGGGTTGCCGGCCGCGCCGGCGGTCTGCACCGGCAGCGCCTCGGCCTCGGCGTTGGCCGGGCCGACCGCCGAGGTCAGCGTGGCCCACTGCTGAGGCACCGACAACGACCCGACATGAACGGCCTGGCCGGCACCGGCCGACACCGCACCACCACCGATGTTGCCCAGGTTGCCCAACCCCAACTGAGCGAACTGCGGCGTCGGATACCACGCACCACCGGCACCCGCGGTACTACCACCAGGACCCGACACCAACTGCTGAGACAGCTGCGACCAAAACGCCACGATGCCATTCGAGAAATAAGCCAGACCCGTGTTCTGCTTGAGCATCACCGTGTACAAGGTGGGGTTGAGCCCCAGGTAATTGTTAGTCGGCGTGGGCAACCCACTTTGACTGAAGTTCTGGATCGCACTCGTCAGCCAGGTAAACGGCCCCGTCTGCGACGACGACGCACTCACCTGCGGCGCCGCGGTGCTGACCAATTGCGTGCTCGCCAGCTGCGAAGCCACCGTCTGAGCGGTATTGCCCGCCGGCTGCTGAGCAGCCTGGGTCACCGCCAACGCCTGCTCGGCCACCCCATCAGGAGCCGTGGTATTCGGCGGGGCATCAAAGGGCGCCAACTGCGAGGCCGTGGCCGAAGCCGCCGCATACCCATACATCGCCGCCGCATCCTGGGCCCACATCTCCAAATACTGGGCCTCGGTCGCCATAATCGCCGGCGTGTTCTGCCCAAAAAAATTCGTCGCCACCAACGTCGCCAACAACACCCGATTAGCCGCAATCACCGGCGGGGGCACCGTCATCGCAAACGCCGCCTCAAACGCCGCCGCCGCCGCCCGACCCTGACTGGCCGTCTCCTCAGCCAACCCCGCCACCGCAGAAAGCCAACTCACAAACGGCACCACCGCCGCCACCATCGACGACGACGCCGGACCCACCCACGGACCCGACGTCAACTCCGCAACCACCGAGCCATACCCACTAGCCGCCGCAGCCACCTCAGCAGCAATCTCATCCCACGCCGCCGCCGCCGCCATCAACGACCCCGAACCCGGACCCGCATACATCCGACCGGAATTGATCTCCGGCGGTAACGCCCCGAAGTCAAACACC
>NZ_LZJI01000189.1 GCF_001667775.1 Mycobacterium sp. E1747 | reverse complement strand
GACATCGGCTGCGGCTGGGGCGCGACCATGCGCCGGGCCATCGAGAAGTACGACGTGAACGTCGTGGGGTTGACGTTGTCGGAGAACCAGGCCGAGCACGTGCAGAAGACGTTCGACGAGATGGACACCCCCCGCACCCGACGGGTGCTGTTGGAGGGTTGGGAGAAGTTCCACGAGCCCGTCGACCGCATCGTCTCCATCGGCGCCTTCGAGCACTTCGGCCGCCAGCGCTACGGCCGCTTCTTCAAGATGGCCTACGAGGCGCTGCCATCCGACGGGGTCATGTTGCTGCACACCATCGTTCGCCCGTCCTTCAAGGAGGCCAGGGCGCGAGGCATGGGGCTGACCCACGAGATCGTGCACTTCTCGCAGTTCATCCTGACCGAAATCTTCCCCGGGGGCTGGCTCCCGACCCCCCAGACCGTCGGGGAGTACGCCGTCACGGCCGGCTTCGAGCTGACCCGGGTGCACTCGCTGCAGCTGCACTACGCGCGGACCCTGGAAACGTGGGCGGCCGCCCTCGAGTCGAACCGCGAAAAGGCGATCGCCATCCAGTCGCAAGAGGTCTACGACCGCTACATGAAGTACCTG
>NZ_LZJI01000188.1 GCF_001667775.1 Mycobacterium sp. E1747 | reverse complement strand
CGACCGCGAGCGGGTCGTCGGCCTTGCGGATGCTTTCGTCGGCGGCGATCGGCACGTCCGTTTGCGCGCGCAGCTCGGCGAGCTCGGCGACGGTGGCGCAGGGTTGCTCGACGTACTCCAGCGCGCCGTCGGCGGTGAGCGCCGCCACCGCCCGCACCGCCTGCGCGACACTCCAACCGCCGTTGGCGTCGACGCGCACGGTCGGCACGAGCGCGCGCACGGCGTTGACCCGGTCGACGTCGTCGGCCAGCGTCTGGCCGGGCTCGGCGACCTTCACCTTGGCCGTGCGGGCGCCCGGAAACCGGGCCAGCACCTCGCCGACCCGGGCGGCGTCGACGGCCGGCACGGTGGCGTTGATCGGAATGCGGTCGCGCCGCGGCGCCGGCGGCGGGCGGTAGGCGGCCTCGACGCCGGCGGCCAGCCAGTGCGCGGCCTCCGGCGGCTCGTACTCCAGGAAGGCCCCGAACTCCCCCCAGCCCGCGGGGCCCTCGATCAGCGCCACCTCCCGGGTGGTGATGCCGCGGAAGCGCACCCGCATCGGCAACGCGACCACGTGCAGGCGGTCCAGCAGGTCTTGTAGGCGGGGCGGGCGTGTGGGTGTCACAGGCTGTAGACCTGGCGCCCCGCCAGGAACGTCGCGCGCACCAATAGGTCGGCGATCTCCTCGGGCGGGACGGTCCGGGGATCGGCCGAGAGCACCACCAGGTCTGCGTACTTGCCGACCTCCAGCGAGCCGATCGCGTCGTCGGAGAACAGTTGCCAGGCCGCGTCGATGGTCTGCGCGCGGATCGCCTGCTCGACCGTCAGCCGCTCCTCGGGCGCCAGCACCCGGCCGCTGGGCGCCGTCCGGGTGACCGCGACGCTGATGTTGCGCAACGGTTCCTCCGGTGTGACCGGGGGGTCGTTGTGCAATGAGATGCGCATGCCGGTCGCCACGGCGGAACCGGCTGGCATCCAACGGGATCCGCGTTCGGGACCGAACAGGCCGTCGACGATGATGTCGCCCCAGTAGTGGATCTGGTCGACGAAGATGCTGCAGGTGACCCCGAGGTCGGCGGCGCGCCGCAGCTGCTCGGGCCGGATGGCGCCGACGTGCTCGAGCCGCAGCCGGTGGTCGTCGCGCGGGTGCCGGCGCAGGGCCTCCTCGTAGACGTCGAGGATGGTGTCGACGCCGGCGTCGCCCTGCACGTGGCAGGCCATCGGCCAGCCCAGCGGGAAGTAGGCACCGACGATTTCGCTCAGCTGTTCGCGGGTGTAGTTGGCGTGGCCGCAGGAACCGGGCGGCACGCCGATGGTGCGGGTGGCGTCGGTGTCCAGGTACGGGAAGGACAGGGCGATGTTGCCGACCCACGGGGAGCCGTCGACCCAGATCTTGATGCCGACCTGGCGCAGCATGTCGTCGCCCTGGCCGGGGGTGGAGTCGGTGCGCATCTGCGGGTTGGAGATTTCGTAGGTGCGCAGCCGGACCGTCAGCTGTTCGCGCAGCCGCTCGACCACCGGACCGAACGCCGGGTCGAAGGCCATCTCCGAGCAGGTGGTCAGGCCGGCGCGGTTGAGCCGCGCGCATTCGGCGAGCAGCATCGCCGGGTAGTCGCCGGGCGCGATGGCCCCGGCCAGCAAGGGGAACACTGCGCCGGTTTCCTCGGCGGTGCCGTCCAGCTCGCCCCGCGCGTCGCGGCCGTACCGGGCGCCTTTGGGATCGGGGGTGTCGCGGGTCAGGCCGGCGCGGCGGGCCGCGTGCGAATTGAAATAGGCCTTGTGCCCGGAGTTGTGGATGATGATCAACGGCCCGCCCGGCGCGATCTCGTCCAGCCACGCCAGCGTCGGCTGCGGCAACCCGGACTGCAGCAGCGGGTCCCAGCCGTTCAGGTAGGCGCCGTCGGCCCCCCGCGCTTTGACTTCGCGGCGCACCGCGGCGACGACGTCGTCCGCGCTGTTGATGGTGACCGGCCGGATGTCGACGATCCGGTCCGAGAGCGCGAGGGCTTCCATCAGCGGATGACCGTGCGCCTCGACGAATCCCGGCATCACGCAGCCGTCGCCGACGTCGATGGTCCGGGTGTTCGGGCCGATGCATGCGTCGACGTCCGACCGGCCGCCGACGGCGACGATCCGGCCGTCGGCGACGGCGAGCGCCTCGGCGGTGGGCCGCTTCTCGTCGACGGTCAGGATGGTTCCGGTGAGGACGAGGTCTGCGGCGGCCATGTGCAGGGATGCTAGTGGTCCGGGGTGTCATCGAGGGGGTGGCTGACTAAAACTGCAACACGTTCTAGTGTTGGCCTCATGAGTGACGAGCTGCTGCGCCATCCCATTCATTCCGGACACCTGACGGTCGGTGCGCTCAAGCGCAACAAGAACAAGCCGGTGCTGCATCTCGGCGACACCACGCTGACCGGTGGACAGCTCGCCGAGCGCATCAGCCAGTACATCCAGGCGTTCGAGGCGCTCGGTGCGGGCACCGGCACCACCGTCGGGCTGCTTTCGCTGAACCGGCCCGAGGTGCTGATGATTATCGGCGCCGGCCAGACCCAGGGTTACCGACGCGTGGCACTACACCCGCTGGGCTCCCTGGACGACCACGCCTACGTGCTGGGCGACGCCGGCGTGACGTCGCTGATCATCGACCCCAACCCGGCGTTCGTCGAGCGGGCGCTGGGCCTGCTGCAGAAGGTGCCCGGCCTCAAGCAGGTCCTGACGATCGGGCCGGTCCCCGAAGCGCTCGGCGATTCCGCGGTGGACCTGGTGGCCGAGGCCGCGAAGTATCCGCCGAAGCCGTTGGTGGCGGCCGAGCTTCCGCCCGATCACATCGGCGGCATGGCCTACACCGGCGGCACCACCGGCAAGCCCAAAGGGGTGCTGGGCACCGCGCAGTCGATCACCACGATGACCACGATCCAGCTGGCCGAGTGGGAGTGGCCGCAGAACCCGCGCTTCCTGATGTGCACCCCGCTGTCGCACGCCGGGGCGGCGTTCTTCGTGCCGACCATCATCAAGGGCGGCGAGTTGGTGGTGCTGACCAAGTTCGACCCGGCCGAGGTGCTGCGGGTGATCGAGGAGCAGAAGATCACCGCAACCATGCTGGTGCCGTCGATGATCTACGCGCTGATGGACCACCCCGATTCGCACACCCGCGACCTGTCCTCGCTGGAGACGGTGTATTACGGCGCCTCGGCGATGAACCCGGTGCGGCTGGCCGAGGCCATCCGCCGCTTCGGGCCGATCTTCGCCCAGTACTACGGGCAGTCCGAAGCCCCGATGGTGATTTCCTATCTGGCCAAGAAGGACCACGACGAGAAGCGACTCACCTCCTGCGGGCGGCCCACCCTGTTCGCCCGCACGGCACTGCTGGGTGCCGACGGCAAGCCGGTGCCGCAGGGCGAGGTCGGCGAGATCTGCGTGTCCGGGCCGCTGTTGAGCGGCGGGTACTGGAACCTGCCGGAGGAGACGGCCAAGACGTTCTCCGGCGGCTGGCTGCACACCGGTGACATGGCCCGTGAAGACGAGGACGGCTTCTGGTTCATCGTCGACCGGGTCAAGGACATGATCGTCACCGGCGGCTTCAACGTGTTCCCGCGCGAGGTCGAGGACGTCGTCGCCGAGCACCCCGCCGTCGCGCAGGTGTGCGTGATCGGCACGCCGGACGACAAGTGGGGCGAGGCCGTCACCGCGGTGATCGTGCTGCGACCCGACCATCCCTCCGACGAGGAGTCGGTGGCGCGGGTGACCGTCGAGATCCAGTCCGCCGTCAAGGAGCGCAAGGGTTCGGTGCAATCGCCCAAGCAGGTGATCGTCGTCGACTCGGTGCCGGTGACCGCGCTGGGCAAGCCCGACAAGAAGGCCGTGCGCGCGCAGTTCTGGGAGGGCGCCGGTCGCGCCGTCGGCTAGAGGCTTTGAGGCCGAGCGCCCGGCTCGCCGGGCGGTCGCGGCCCTGCGCCCGGCCAGGCGGGCGCTCGGGCGGCATTAGGCAGGCTGGGCCGAGACGCCGGCGACGAGCAGGTCGAGCATGCGACCGGTCTGCTCGGGCGAGCGGCTGGCCAGGAAGATGCCGATCAGGCTGGACACCACATCGTCGGCCTGCACGTCGGCGCGCAGGCTCCCGTCCTCGGCGCCGGCCCGCAACAGCAGGTCGACGGCTCCGACGATGCTGTCGCGGCTCTGGCTGGCCTGCATGGCGCCGGAGGCGAAGATCGCCTGCAGCGACTCGGCCATTCCCCGCTTGGCGGCCACGAATGACGCGTAGCGGTCCATCCAGCGGCGCAGCGCCGCCTCGGGCGGGTGGCGCTTGAGCAGCCGGTCGGCCGCCGCGGCCACTTCGTCGAGCTCGGCGCGGTAGATCGCCTCGACGAGCGCCTCTCGACTCGGGAAATGCCGGTATAGCGTGCCGATCCCGACGCCGGCCTCGCGTGCGATGGCCTCCAGCGACACCGGTCGCCCGTCGGCGGTGGCGAACGCCGCCGTCGCCACCTCGAGCAGCCGCTCGCGATTGCGGCGCGCGTCCGATCGGATCTCGGCCAAGCGGAGGCTCCTCCGTTTCTGCTACGCTCGAATAAGCGGAGGACCCTCCGCATCTTTCCCAGTGTGGCACAGAGGGAGCACCAATGACGGACACACCACGGCCCGGCGGTCCCGGCAGCATCGGCGCGTCGACCGTCGCGCGCATGGGATACGGCGCAATGCAGTTGGTCGAGGCCCCAACCGTCGAGGACGCGGCCGCGGTGCTGCGCCGCGCGGTCGAGCTCGGCGTCAACCACATCGACACGGCGTCGTTCTACGGCCCCGGCGAGGTGAACCGCCGGATCAGGGCGGCGCTGGCCCCCTACGCCGACGACCTCGTCATCGTCAGCAAGGTCGGGGCGCGCTTCACCGGCGAACAGCCGGTACCGCTGGCGGCGGCGCAAAAGCCCGCGGAGCTGCGCTCCGCGGTCGAGGCCGACCTGCGCCAGCTCGGCCTGGAGTGCGTCCCCGTGGTCAACCTGCGGCGCACGGACCTCGGGCCCGGCGCCGCCGCCGAGGACGACCAGATCGTGGACCTCGACGACCAGCTCGCGGAGATGATCGCGCTGCGCGACGAGGGCAAGATCGGCGCGATCGGCATCAGCTCCGTGCCGGTGGACGTGGTGCGGCGCGCGCTGCCGGCGGGCATCGCCTGCGTGCAGAACGCCTACAGCGTCCTCGACCGCTCGCAGGAAGCCGCCCTGCAACTCTGCGCGGACGAGGGCATCGCGTGGGTGCCCTACTTCCCCCTGGGCTCGGCGTTCCCGGGCTTCCCGAAGGTCGCCGACCATCCGGTCGTAGCCGAGATCGCCGCGCGGCTCGGCGTCACCGGCGCCCAGGTCGGCTTGGCGTGGCTGCTGGCGCACGCGCCGAACACGTTGCTGATCCCGGGCACGCGTTCCGTCGGGCACCTCGAGGAAAACCTCGGCGCAGGCGACGTCACCCTGGATGCCGAAGCGCTGGAAAGGCTGGACGCCATCGGCGCAACCGAGCCCCAGCCCCATGGTGTGGAGTCCTTCCACAGGTAACGTCGCTGGGTATGGGAAGCGGCAAACCGATCAAGCCGCCGTGGTGGCTGAAGCCGGCCAACAAGGTCTTCATCCAGATGTCGCGGCTGGGAATGAGTTTCGGCGGCGAGAGCCCCGTCGTGTTGACGGTGGCCGGTCGCAAGTCCGGCGCGCCGCGCTCGACCCCGGTGACCCCCATGACCGTCGACGGCCGGCAGTACGTCGTCGCGGGGTTCCCGGGCGCCGACTGGGTGGCCAACGTTCGGGCCGCCGGTGAGGCGACGATCGCGCGCGGCCGGCACGCCCAGAAGGTGCGGATGGCCGAGCTGCCGGCCGAGCACGCGCGGCCGATCCTGCGGCGCTTCCCCACCGAGGTGCCGACGGGCGTCGGCTTCATGAAGCGGGCGGGACTCGTCACCGAGGGCCGCCCCGAGGAGTTCGAGGCCCTGGCGGGCCGCTGCGCCGTGTTCCGCCTGGACCCGGTTTAGGAGTTCAAACACCTTGACTGACAATCCATTTGACGCGGGGGCCTGGCGGCCCGTGGACGGGTTCGACGGGCTCACCGACATCACCTACCACCGCCACGTCACCGACGCGACGGTCCGGGTGGCGTTCGACCGCCCCGAGGTGCGCAACGCGTTTCGCCCGCACACCGTCGACGAGCTCTACCAGGTGCTCGACCACGCGCGGATGTCGCCCGACGTGGGGGTCGTGCTGCTGACCGGCAACGGCCCGTCGCCCAAGGACGGCGGCTGGGCGTTCTGCTCCGGTGGCGACCAGCGCATCCGCGGCCGCAGCGGCTACCAGTACGCGAGCGGCGACACTGCGGACACCGTGGACACCGCCCGCGCCGGGCGGCTGCACATCCTCGAGGTGCAGCGGCTGATCCGGTTCATGCCCAAGGTGGTCATCTGCCTGGTCACCGGGTGGGCGGCCGGCGGCGGGCACAGCCTGCACGTGGTGTGCGACCTCACCCTGGCCAGCCGCGAGCACGCCCGGTTCAAGCAGACCGACGCCGACGTCGGCAGCTTCGATGGCGGCTACGGCAGCGCCTACCTGGCGCGTCAGGTGGGCCAGAAGTTCGCCCGCGAGATCTTCTTCCTGGGCCGCGCGTACACCGCCGAGCAGATGCACCACATGGGCGCGGTCAACGCGGTCATCGACCACGCCGACCTGGAACGGGCCGGAATCGAGTGGGCGGCCGAGATCAACGCCAAATCGCCTCAAGCGCAACGGATGCTCAAGTTCGCCTTCAACCTGCTCGACGACGGGCTGGTGGGTCAGCAGCTGTTCGCCGGCGAGGCCACCCGGCTCGCTTACATGACCGACGAGGCCGTCGAGGGCCGAGACGCCTTCCTGGAGAAGCGGCCGCCGGACTGGAGCCGGTTCCCCCGCTACTTCTGAGCGCGGTCACGCTGGCGTGACGCTCGGCGCCGAACGTCACGCTGGCGTGGCGGCCGTGGGATTCGAGTCCGCCCCTAGACTCCCCACGTGAGTAAGAGTCCTCTGCGTCGGATCACCGATCAGCTCGTACTGGCCACCATGCGGCCGCCGATGGCCCCGCAGGTGCTGGTCAACCGGCCCGCCATCAAGCCGGTCGACCTCGCCGGCAAGCGCATCCTGCTCACCGGGGCGTCGTCGGGCATCGGCGAGGCCGCGGCCGAGCTGCTCGCCGGCGAGGGCGCGACGGTGGTGGCCGTCGCCCGGCGTCAGGACCTGCTCGACGCGCTCGCGCAACGGATCACCGCGGCGGGCGGCAGCGCGCTCGCCCTGCCGTGCGACGTCTCCGACCTGGACGCCGTCGACGCGCTGGTCGCCGACGTCGAAAAGCGCCTCGGCGGGGTGGACATCCTGATCAACAACGCCGGCCGGTCCATCCGGCGGCCGCTGGCCGAGTCACTGGAACGCTGGCATGACGTCGAGCGGACCATCGCGCTCAACTACTACGCGCCGTTGCGGCTGATCCGCGGGCTGGCGCCCGGGATGCTCGAACGTGGCGACGGCCACGTCATCAACGTGTCCACGTGGGGGGTGCTGTCGGAGGCCTCGCCGCTGTTCGCGGTGTACAACGCGTCGAAGGCGGCGCTGTCGGCGGTGAGCCGCGTCGTGGAGACCGAGTGGGGAAACCGGGGCGTGCATTCGACGACGCTGTACTACCCGCTGGTGGCCACGCCGATGATCGCGCCGACGAAGGCCTACGAGGGCATGCCCGCGCTCACGCCGGCCGAGGCCGCCGAATGGATGCTCACCGCCGCCCGCACCCGGCCGGTGCGGATCGCGCCGCGGATGGCGATCGCCGCCAAGGCGCTGGACACCTTCGGCCCCCGCTTCGTCAACGCGATCATGCAACGCCAAAGCATCCAGCCCAACCGCGCTGAGCAGTAGCTGACCGGCTCGTGTGATAGACACGACACCATGGAGATCCTGGCCAGCCGGATGCTGTTCCGGCCGGCGGACTATCAGCGATCGTTGGCGTTTTACCGGGACCAGATCGGGCTCGCGATAGCCCGCGAGTACGGCGGGGGCACAGTCTTTTTCGCCGGCCAGTCGTTGCTGGAGCTGGCCGGCTTCGGCTCTCCGGACCACTCCCGCGGCCCCTTCCCCGGCGCCCTGTGGCTCCAGGTGCGCGACATCGAGGCCACCCAGGCCGAGCTGCAAAGCCGGGGCGTGGCGATCGCCCGCGAGGCGCGCCAAGAGCCCTGGGGCCTACACGAAATGCACGTGACGGACCCGGACGGGATCACGCTGATCTTCGTTCAGATCCCGCCGGACCACCCGCTACGGCGCGACACCAGGGGTGAACGACAGAGGAAGTCCGGTTAACTGAGAGGTAACATCTGGCGACGAGTCTAGGTACATCCGCGATTCGGGTCTTGCTGCATTCGACAATGGAATCCCCCTACCACCAGAATCGGGCGCTGTGAACATCCAATTGTTCCTTCTGATCATTGTCGTAATCACGGCACTGGCTTTCGATTTCACGAACGGCTTCCACGACACCGGCAACGCGATGGCGACCTCGATCGCCAGCGGCGCGCTCAAGCCCAAGGCGGCCGTCGCGCTGTCCGCGGTGCTCAATCTCGTGGGCGCTTTCATGTCCACCGCCGTCGCCGCCACGATTGCCAAGGGCTTGATCGACGGGCACATCGTGACGCTCGAGCTGGTCTTCGCCGGCCTGGTCGGCGGCATCGTGTGGAATCTGCTGACCTGGCTCCTCGGCATCCCGTCGAGCTCCTCGCACGCCCTGATCGGCGGCATCGTCGGCGCCACTATCGCGGCCGTGGGCGGGCACGGCGTGCTCTGGAAGGGGCTGGTGTCCCACGTGCTCATCCCAGCCGTCGTCGCCGCGATCCTGGCCATCCTGGTCGGGGCCATCGCGACCTGGCTGGTCTACCGAGTCACCCGGGGCCTCGACACCAAGCGCACCGAGGCCGGCTTCCGTTACGGCCAGTGGGGCTCGGCGTCGCTGGTATCGCTGGCACACGGCACCGGCGACGCACAGAAGACGATGGGCGTCATCTTCCTGGCCCTGATGTCCTACGGGTCGATCAGCAAGAGCACGGCTGCGCCGCCGCTGTGGGTCATCGGAGCCTGCGCGGTGTCGATGGCGGCAGGCACCTACCTGGGCGGCTGGCGCATCATCCGCACCCTGGGCAAGGGCCTCGTCGAAATCCAGTCGCCGCAGGGCATGGCGGCCGAATCCTCTTCCGCCGCGGTGATTTTGCTGTCCACCCACTTCGGGTATGCGCTGTCGACCACCCAGGTCTGCACCGGCTCGGTGCTGGGCAGCGGGCTCGGCAAGCCCGGCGGCGAGGTCCGCTGGGGAGTTGCGGGCCGCATGGGCGTCGCCTGGCTGGTGACGCTGCCGCTGGCCGGGCTGGTCGGCGCGGTCACCTACTGGATCGTGCACCTGATCGGCGGCTACCCGGGCGCCATCGTCGGTTTCGCGATGCTGGTCGCGGTCTCCGCCACCATCTACATCCGGTCGCGCAAGGTCAAGGTCGACCACAACAACGTCAACGCCGAATGGAAGGGCGACCTGACCGCCGGGCTCGAAGCCGAGGATGCCCACCACCACCCGCCAACGGACGTTCACCCGACTAATGGCAGCGGCACGTCTCCCCGGTACGACTCCGACGACCCCACGATGAAGGCGAACGCTTGATGAGTCACTTCAGCGACTGGTTCAACTACCAGGCCTCCCTCAAGATCCTGCTGTTCTCCATGCTGGCCGGCGCCGCCTTGCCGGGGCTGTTCGCCCTGGGGCTGCGGTTGCACGCGGTGGGCGCCGGGCAAGTGAGCACCGAGGGCGCCCCGCCACAGAAGAATCCTGCACTGCTGGTGCTCGCCTGGTTGATCTATGCGCTGGTGATCGTGGTGATCGCCTTCGCCCTGGCGTACATCTCGCGGGACTTCATCGCCCACCACACCGGCGTGGCCTTCCTCGGAGCCAAACCCAAGTAGCATCGAGTGATGCCCACCGCGTTACCGAGCCGGACACCGGGGGGACCTGTACCAGCGTGAACGGATTTCTCAACTCGATCGTCTCGTGGCTGCGCGCGGGATACCCCGAAGGCGTCCCGGCGACGGACACCTTCCCGGTGCTCGCCCTGCTCGCGCGCCGGCTGTCCAACGACGAGGTCAAGGCCGTCGCCTGCGAGCTGGTCAGCCGGGGCGAGTTCGACGACGTCGACATCGGGGTACTGATCACCCAGATCACCGACAACCTGCCCTCGCCCGACGACGTCGAGCGGGTGCGGGTGCGGTTGGCCGCCCAAGGCTGGCCGTTCGACGACGCGGACGAGGTCGAGGACCCCGCATAGCCCTACTGCGCGCACTCACCGTCCCGCCGGGCTCGGCCGTCTCGTCGCTGTTACCCGCCCTGGAACGCGTGCTGGACGGGCGCGACTCCGCTCTGGTCGCCGTCGCGCCCGGCTCGGAGGCGCTGGCGGCGGGGCTGCGAGTCGGCGAACCCATCGACGACGACGTGGCCGTGGTCGTGACGACGTCGGGGACCACGGGCGCCCCCAAGGGCGCGCTGCTCACCGCCGCCGCCCTGACGGCCAGCGCGACGGCCACCCATGACCGCCTCGGTGGCCCGGGCCGCTGGCTGCTGGCGCTGCCGCCCCATCACATCGCCGGGCTGCAGGTGCTGGTGCGCGGGGCGCTGGCCGGCTCGCCGCCCGTCGAGCTGGATGTCTCCGCCGGCTTCGATCTCGCCGAATTACCAAGCGCGGTAGAACGATTGGGGCCGGGCCGGCGGTACACGTCACTGGTGGCCGCGCAGCTGGCCAAGGCGCTGACCGACCCGGCGGCCACGGCCGCGCTCGGCGAACTGGACGCCGTGTTGCTCGGCGGCGGCCCGGCCCCGCAGCGCGTGCTCGACGCCGCCGCGGCGGCCGGCGTGGCCGTGGTCCGCACCTACGGGATGAGCGAGACCGCGGGCGGCTGCGTCTACGACGGGGTGCCGCTGGACGGCGTCCTGGTCCGGGTCGCGGCCGACGGGCGCGTCGTCCTCGGCGGCGCCACGCTGGCCAAGGGCTACCGCAACCCGGTGCAGCCCAACCCGTTCGCCGAGCCGGGCTGGTTTCGCACCGACGACCTCGGCGTCGTCGACGAGGCGGGGGTGCTGACCGTGCTGGGCCGCGCCGACGACGCGATCAGCACGGGCGGGTTGACCGTGCTGCCGCAACTGGTCGAGGCGGCGCTGGGCGCCCATCCCGCCGTCGGGGACTGCGCGGTGTTCGGCCTGCCCGACGACCGGCTGGGCCAGCGCGTGGTAGCGGCGATCGTGGTGGCCGAGGGTCGACCGGCGCCGACGCTGGACGCCCTGCGCGCGCACGTGGCGCGGACCCTGGACGCCACCGCGGCGCCGCGCGAAGTGCACGTCGTCGAGGCGCTGCCGCGGCGCGGCATCGGCAAGCTCGACCGGGCGGCGCTGGTGCGCCGGTTCGCCGGTCCGGCCGATCAATAGGCTGGTCGACCGTGAGGGTGGCACATCGGGAGTCTGTGGCCGTCGCGGTCGGGGCGGTGCTGGTGGGCGCGGCGTTCGTGCTGCCGCGGCTGCACTTGGGTGTGCGGCCGCGGACGGACGTGGGCCAGGAACGGTTCGGCACGCACTCCGGGGCCGCGCCGATCTTCGGCGCCTGGGAAATCCACGCCAGTTGGGGCACCGGCCCGGCCATCGCGATCGCGGCCGCCGCGGTGGCGTGGGGACCGGCTCTGGCGCAACGCCTTTCGTGGCGGCTCCTGGCGTTGAGCACGTGGGCCACCGCCTGCGGATGGGCTTTCGCGCTGGCGATGATCGACGGCTGGCAGCGCGGCTTCGCCGGCCGGCTGACCACCCGCGACGAGTACCTGTCGCAGGTGCCGGGCATCACCGACATCCCCGCCACGCTGCGCACGTTCGCGAGCCGGATCGTCGACTACCAACCGAACTCCTGGACTACCCACGTCTCCGGGCATCCGCCCGGTGCGCTGCTGACGTTCGTCTGGCTGGACCGGATCGGCCTGCACGGGGGTGCCTGGGCGGGGCTGCTGTGCTTGCTGGCCGGCTCCAGCGCGGCCGCCGCCGTGCTGGTCGCGGTACGCGCGCTGGCCGACGAGCGGACCGCTCGCCGTGCCGCGCCGTTCGTGGCGGTGGCACCGACCGCGATCTGGGTCGCGGTCTCCGCCGACGGTTACTTCGCCGGGGTGGCGGCGTGGGGCATCGCACTGCTGGCCGTGGCGGTGCACCGACGGGTCCGCTTCCCCGCGCTGACGGCCGCCGCCGCCGGGCTGCTGCTGGGCTGGGGGGTGTTCTGCAACTACGGCCTGATGCTGATGGGCCTGCCGGCGCTGGCGGTGCTGGCGTCGGCCTCCGACTGGCGCGCGGCGCTGCGGGCGCTCGGCCCGGCGGCCCTGGCGGCCGTGGCCGTGGCGTCCACCTTCGCGGTGGCGGGATTCTACTGGTTCGACGGCTATAACCTTGTGCAGCAACGTTATTGGCAGGGTATCGCCAAGGACCGCCCGTTTCAGTACTGGAGCTGGGCCAACCTGGCGTCCATCGTCTGCGCGATCGGGTTGGGCAGCGTCGCCGGCCTCGCCCGGGTATTCGACGCGGCGGCCATCCGTCGCCGCTCCGGGTTTCACCTGCTGCTGCTGGGCATCCTGGCCGCCATCGCGTGCGCCGACCTGAGCATGCTGAGCAAGGCCGAGGTGGAGCGGATCTGGCTGCCCTTCACCGTTTGGCTCACCGCGGCGCCCGCGCTGCTGCCGGTCCGGTCGCATCGGCTGTGGCTCGGGCTTAACGCCGCGGGCACCGTGCTGCTGAACACCCTCATCGTCACGAACTGGTAGGCGGCCGGCTCGCCGCTACAGGCCGGCCGCGCGGGTGACCTCCGCGAAGCGGCTGGACGGACCGCAGGCAGCGCGCACCGCGGCGACGTCGTCGGCGAAGTCGAAGTCGGCCAGCACCGGGGCCGCGTAAGGCTCGATTCCCATGTCGTGCAACGCCCGGTACGTCAGCAAGCCGGTATCCGGCTGCGACATCGGGACGGTGCGCAGGCATTCGGCCGCCGAGGGGCTGCGTAAACCCAGCACCCACCAGCCGCCGTCGACGGCCGGCCCGAGCACGGCCGCCGCCTCCCGCAGCCGGTGGGCGCAGTCGATCAACATGTCGGCGGTCACCTGCGGGGTGTCCATCCCGATCTGCACCACCGGATAGCCGTCGGCGGCATCCGCATGCGCGTTGGCCAGCCGGTCGGCGAAGTCGTCACCGCGCTGGGGAATCACCGTAAAGGTCTGCAGCCGTTGCCGGATCTCGGCGGCGCCGGCCGCGGCATCGAGGTCGCCGGTCATGGCCACCACCCGATTCGCAGCCGGCGCGGCGGCCACCGCGTCCAGCGTGTCCAGCAGCGCGGCCGCGGCGATCTCGGCGGCCACCAGGTCCCCCACCCTCGCCGCGAGGCGGGTCTTGGCCCGGCCGGGCTCCGGCGCCTTGGCGACCACCAGCAGCGTCACCGGCACTGTCACGAGATCACCTTCCAGAAGTCCAGGATCGCGGTGACACTCCCCCGCAGCGAACCGCTGACCTTCGACTTCCCGCCGGTGCGGGGACCGTAGCTGACGTCCAGCTCGACCACGCGCCAACGGGCGGCCGCCGCGCGCACCAGCAGCTCCAGCGGATAGCCCGAACGCCTGTCGGTGACACCCAGGTTCAGCAACGCCTCGCGCCGCGCCACCCGCATCGGCGCGATGTCGTGCACCGGCAATCGGTGCCGGGTGCGCAGCCGCCAGCTCATCACCACGGTGCCGACCCGGGCCACCCACGGCCAGTGCAGCCCGGCCACCGGCCGGCGCCGGCCGATCACCAGGTCGGCGCCCTGCTCGAGCGCGGCGACCAGCCGCGGCAGGTCACCGGCGTCCATCGAGCCGTCAGCGTCGATGACCGCGACGATCGGGGTGGTCGCGGCCAGCACGCCCGCGTGCACCGCCGAGCCATACCCGGCCCGCGGCTCGGTGACCACCTCGGCGCCGTGCCGCCGCGCGACCGCGGCGGTGTCGTCGGTGCTGTTGTTGTCGACCACCAACGCCCGATACCCGGCAGGAATGGCCGCCAGCACCGCCGGCAGCGACTCCTCCTCGTTCAGGCAGGGCAGCACCACCGTGACGACGTCGGGCATGGCCGGCTCAGAACCCGCGATGGGTACGTGGCTGCTGCGGGACGAGCGTCTGCGGTTGCTGGGTCTGCGGCTGCTGGGTCTGCGTGTGCGGCGGCGCCACCGTCGATTGGTGGGTGCTGGGCGGCGGCGCGGCGGTGGTCGGCGTTTGTGTCTGGGTCAACGGCGTCTTGGTGTTCGTCGGCGCCGTCGTGGTCGTCACCGGCGGCTCGGTGGTGGTCGTCGGCATCGTCGTGGTGGGCGTGTTGGTGGACGGCGCCGTCGTGGTGGTGGTGATCGTCGGCGGCGTCGTGGTGGTGATCGTCGGCGTCGTCGTGGTCGTGGTGATCGTCGGCGTCGTGGTCGTCGGCGGGTTGTAGGGCGGCGGCGGATATATCGGGACCGGAACGATGACCGGGATCGGCAGCGGCACATCGGGATTGGGGTTGGGCACGACGCTAGGGGGGACGGGCGCCACCGGGGCGGGCGCGGCCGGGACGCCCGCGCCGGGCGACGTGCCCTGCACCGGAAGAAGACCGTTGGCGTCCGGGATGACGCCGCCCTGGAAACCGGCGTTGGGCTGATCGGCCGGGGGCGGGGGCACCGGCGCCTGCTGCTGCGTCGGCAGCAGCGGCATGAACTTGCCCGGGGCGGCGTTCTGGTGGCCCACCACCGGCTGCTGGCTCGCGGTGGGCCGGACCGCGATGGCCACCGCGGCGGCCAGCGACGCGAAACCGATGACCGCGAAGGCGATGACGGCGTTGCCCAGCACCAGGGATCGGCGGCTGAGCCGCGAGGGGATGGCCTCGGTCTGGTCGAAGGCGTCGTATCCGTCGTATTCGGGGTCGTACTCGTCGCCCGCGAACGGCTCGGCGTCGTCGGTCATCGAGTACGCCAGCTGGGGTTCCTCAGCGGCGGCCGGGGGCACGACCGTCGTCTCGTCCCCGGCGAGCCCCGCGGCCGGCGCATTCGCGGTCTCGTCGCCGGTGAGCCCCACCGCCGGTGCCATCGCCGTCGCGTCCCAGGCGGCCGACGCGGATTGCGCCGCGGCGGCCATGGCGGCACCCCGGGCGACCGCGAAAGACGGGTCGTCGGCGACCTGCACCCGCATGGTCGACGCATCGCGGAACTGGTCGGCGACCTGGATCAGCTCGGGGGATGCGCCCAACAGGTACACCTCGGCCGGGGCGTCCGGCCGGTTGCTGAGTTGGGCCATCATCGTGTCGAACGCGGCGGTCCCATCGCCGCCGGCCAGCGGCTCCTGGGCCAGTACGGTCGGCGGGGCGTCCGGGTCCGCACCGGGGCCCGGCACCGACAGCGTCGCCGTCGCGTCGTTCATCACCAGCGCGGCGCCGGGGCGGCCGGCCGCGCGCATCAGGGCGGTTACCGCCTGCGACTCGGAGAGCACCGCGACGTTGGGGACGCCGGAGTTTTCCAGGGCTTGCCGCAGCTGGCCGGCCAGCGGATCGTCGCTCCAGCACACCCGGGTGCCGACCAGCCGGTGGTTCTCGTCTGCCAGTAGCCGATTGGTGCCGGCCACCGTCTCGGTGAGTTTGCCGACCGGATCGTCCTCCAGGTCGACGACGGACTGGTCGATCACGTCGGCGCCCGGCCCGACAAGCGCCAAGCGGGCGACGGGGCCCGTGACCGCGACCCCCAACACGACGTCCATCCCGGTTCTCCTTCGGCTGGCCACCCCACGGCCAGCAATGTCCCGGCATCATTACACTTGCGATACCGTTGGCAGTATCCGTTATTCGGGCGACAAAGGTTTGCCTATAGCGCAGCGTAACCAGCTTCTCGAACGACAGGACGGTCGCCAGGGGATCCGCCACGGCGTCCGAACGGAGAATATGTTCGCAAGCGAGCAGTGCGGCCGCCCCGGCAGGGTATTCGCCCGCCGCGCAACCGAACCTGCGCCGCACGTAATCGTCCGTGATTTGCGGGGGGCATGGTGACCCAGAGCAGTGACGACGCACCAACGGGCCCCATTCACGGCCAGGGGCAGCAGACCACTCGCATCGTCCGGCCGGCCCCGAGCGCCGCGGCCGCGCCCCCCGACCCGACCCGGCGCCGGTGGGTCGGCGACTTGACCGCCGTCGCGCTGCTCGTCATCGCCGTGTTCCTGCCGTGGAACCTGTACTTCGGCGTCGGGATTCCGGGTAGCAAACCGTTCTTGTTCGCCGTGTTGCTGGCGGTGACCGTGCTGTCCGTCGTCGCCGTCGCGGTGGCCGGTTCCTGGAGGGCGTCGGGCGCGCGGTTCAACCCGGCCACGGCGGGTCGGCTGCGCCTGGCGCTCAACATGCCCTACGCGCTGCTGGTGCTGGCCTTCGTCGGGTTCGACGTGTTCGAGACCGTCCGGTTCGGCGGCACGGTGACCGTGCCCGGCGGCGTGGGACCCGGGGCGTGGCTGGGCATCGCCGGCTGCATGCTGAGCGCGCAAGCCCCGACCGCGGGCGCCCGGTCGGGACCGGTCCCCGAAGGCGACGACCACGCCGGCTGGCTGCGGTCCGCCCGCTTCATCGGCTACGCGTCGATGGTGTTGGCGGTGCTCAGCTTCGGCGTCAACCTGTACTGGCGGGTGCGCTACGCGCTGCAAAGCGCCGGGGGCGCAGCCGAGTTCGGCAAGCAGAACGTCGCGGTCATCGTGACGGCGGTGGTGTACGGCGCGGTGGCGTTGGTCGCCGTGCTGGTGGCCGCCAGGTGGTTGCTCCGCGGCACCAGGTCCGCCCGGCTGGCCACCGTCGCACTCGGCGCCTCGACACTGGTCGCCGGCATCTTGGTGTGGATTCTGCCGGTGGGGCGGGACATCGACGCGTTCCACGGCATCGCGCAGAACACGTCGACCGCCGGGGTCGGCTTCGAGGGCTACCTGGCGTGGGCCGCGGCCGCGGCCGCGTTCGCCCCGCGGGCCCTGTTCGGTCACCGGAATACCACCGGGGCCGAGGAGAGCGCCTGGCGGGCGGCGGCCCGAAATGGCCTGCTGCTCATCGCCGTATGGGCCCTGGGTTCGATGGTGATGCGGCTGACCGATCTCTTCGTCTCCGTGAGCCTGAACTACCCGTTCTCGCGCTACGACAGCGTCGTGCTGGCCGGCTTCGACCTGGCCACCGCGCTGCTGGCGATCTGGCTGCGCATCAACCTGGCCGACACCGCCCGCTCGGCGCGCCTGATCTCGTCACTGTGCGGGCTGGTGGCGACGCTGAGCGTCGCGCGCGTGGTGGTGGGCGTGGTGCTGGCTCCACGATTCGCGGACTCGCCGACGTCCCCGGCGCAGCACCCGGTCTACGGGAACAACCTGGCCCAGCAGATCACCAGCACCTTCGACGTGGCCCTGTGCGGCCTCGCGCTGTGCATCCTGGGGGCCGCGATCGTCACCGGGCAGCTGCACGGCCGGCGTCTGCGCCGCCGCCGCGCCCGCAAGGCCGCCGCCCCGGCGGGCGCTCCCCCCGCTTCGCCGGCGCGCGTCCCGGTCGGCCGCGCCGCCGCGCCGTCGGTCGCGGCGACCACCCGGATCAGCACCGGTCCCCGGATCTTCCGGGGCGACGATTCCGCGACACGGCAGATACCCGTCCAGAAACCCAAGATCTATCGGCCGCCGCAGGCGTAGAACGCTCAGCGGAGCGGGGCGGACGCGAATTCCCGCAGGCCCTCGGCCGGGCCGATGCGCGTCCGGAAGCCCAGCACCTCGGCGGCAAGGGACGGGTCGGCGACGATGTGGCGCACGTCGCCGCTGCGATATTGGCCGGTGATCACCGGTGCCAGCGATCCGCCACGCGCTTCGCACAGCGCGCCGGCCACCTCGAGGATCGAGACCGGCCGCCCGGAACAGACGTTGACGGCGGTGAATCCGTCCGTGTGCTGGATGGCCGCGAGGTTGGCGGCGGCCACGTCGTCGACGTGGACGAAGTCCCGCATCTGGCCGCCGTCCTCGAAAACCCTTGGCGGCTGGCCCTTTTCGAGTGATGACCGAAAGATGGCCGCCACCCCGGAGTAGGGGGTGTCGCGCGGCATGCCGGGGCCGTAGACGTTGTGGTAGCGCAGCGCCACCACCGACCCGCCCGTCGACTCCGACCATGCCAGCGCGTAGTGCTCCTGCGCGGTCTTGCTGGCCGCGTACAGGCTGCGCGGCCGCAACGCCGCGTCCTCGTCGACGAGGCGCCAAGCCAGCTCCTCGCCCCCGATCGGGCAGCGGTGTTCGAAGACGCCGGCGTCGAGGTCTTCGCGCCGCCGCGGCAGCGGGTCGACGTCCCCGTGCCGCCCGCAGTGGTAGCGGCCCTGCCCGTACACCACCATCGACGAGGCCAGCACCAGGCGGCGCACCCCGGCCGCGAACATCCGCGCCAGCAG
Organism: Mycobacterium sp. E1747; assembly: GCF_001667775.1. Lineage (GTDB taxonomy): Bacteria > Actinomycetota > Actinomycetes > Mycobacteriales > Mycobacteriaceae > Mycobacterium. The sequence goes on along the minus strand of NZ_LZJI01000188.1, from coordinate 71,455 downwards.
CACCGTCGTGGCGAAATCGTTGTGGCCGCCGTAGGCGGGGGCATCGGTGGCGTCCACGCCCGCACCGACCATCGCCGCCTGATGGCAAACCAGGTCCACCCCGTCCAGCAGGGGATCCAGCGCGTCGGCGTCGCGGACGTCGACGCGGTGACATCCCCGCGGCAGCACGGGATCCGGGCCGTGCGCCGCGGGCAGCAACGCGTCGACGCCGACCACGTCGTGACCCGCCGCGCGCAGCGCCGCGTCCACCCGCGAACCGATGAAACCGGCCGCCCCGGTGAGCAGCACCCTCATGGCAGCTCGACGGGCAGCGTGACCCCGGTATGCGGCAGGCAGTGCGTGCAGTTGCGTTCGCTCGCGACGCGGCCGATCGCCTGGCGCACCAGCTCTTTGAACCCGCCGATGTTCTTCTCGAATTCGGCGAACACCTCGACGGTGGTCACCCCCTCGCCGGCCGTTACCCCGGCATCCAGATCGGTCACCAAAGCGATTGTGGCATAACATATTTCGAGCTCCCGGGCCAGCACCGCCTCCGGGTAGCCCGTCATGTTCACCAGCGAGAACCCCGCCGAGGCGAACCACCGGCTTTCCGCCCGGGTGGAAAACCGCGGCCCCTGGATCACCACCATGGTGCCGCCGTCGACCACGCCCGGCAGGCCGGTCACCGCGGCGCGCAAGCTGGGGCAGTACGGGTCGGCGAAGTCGACGTGGATGCCGCCGGAATCGAAGTAGGTGTCGGGGCGGCCGCTGGTGCGATCGACCAGCTGATCGGGCACCACGATGGCGCCCGGACCGTTTCGGGGCTCGAGACTGCCGACGGCGCAGGGTGCGAAGATCCGACGCACCCCGAGCTTGCGCAAGGCCCACATGTTGGCCCGATACGGCACGGTGTGTGCCGAGAACTGGTGGCTGGTCCCGTGCCGGGGCAAAAACGCGACCTCGTGGCCGCCGACGGCGCCGACGGTGACCGGTGCGCTCGGCGGCCCGTACGGGGTGTCGACGTCGACGGCGCGGGTGTCGGACTCGAAGAATGTGTAAAAGCCGCTGCCGCCGATGACTCCGAGCATCCGCCCATTGTGGTGCATGGCCCGCACCGGATCGTGGGCGCGGGCGGGGGGAGGGGTGCTGGCAGGATGTTCTCGTGGCCAATTTCGGGCAGTGGGTCTCCGGTGCGCGGCCGCGGACGCTGCCCAACGCGGTGGCGCCGGTGGTCGCGGGGACCGGCGCGGCGGCGTGGCTGGGATCCGCGGTGTGGTGGAAGGCGCTGCTGGCGCTGGCCGTCGCGGTCGCGCTGACCGTCGGCGTCAACTACGCCAACGACTACTCCGACGGCGTCCGCGGGACCGACGACGAGCGGGCCGGCCCGATGCGCCTGGTGGGCTCGCGGCTGGCGACCCCGCGGTCGGTGCTCGCCGCCGCGGTGGCGAGCCTGACGGTCGGGGCGGTGGCCGGCCTGGCCCTCGCGCTGGTCAGCGCGCCGTGGCTGCTCGCCGTCGGTGCGGTGTGCATCGCCGGCGCGTGGCTGTATACGGGCGGCTCGAAACCCTACGGCTACGCCGGTTTCGGCGAGGTCGCGGTGTTCGTGTTCTTCGGGCTGGTGGCCGTGCTCGGCACCGAGTACACCCAGGCGCTGCGGGTGGACTGGGTGGGGCTGGCGCTGGCGGTCTCGATCGGGGCGCTGTCGTCGTCGGTGCTGGTGGCCAACAACCTGCGAGACATCCCCACCGACGCGCAGTCGGGCAAGATCACCCTGGCGGTGCGGCTCGGCGATGCCCACACCCGCACGCTGTACCAGGCGCTGCTGGCGACCGCCGGGGTGTTGACCCTGGTGCTGATGGCCGCGACGCCGTGGTGCGCCGTGGGATTCGTGGCCACGCCGCTGGCGCTGCGCGCGGCGGGCCCGGTGCGGTCGGGGCGCGGCGGCCCGGAACTGATTCCCGTGCTGCGGGACACCGGGCTGGCCATGGTGGCCTGGGCGATCGCGGTGGCGGTGGCTCTGGCGCTGGCCGGCTGACTCCCCGGATGTGTCGGTACTGCCAAGCCCCGGCGATGGATCGGATAACAATGGGTGGTCGGCCCGCGATCAACGGCCGGTCATGGACAACACCGATCGGGGACAGCAGTGAAGCAGATCGCCGCTACCAGTGGACCGAGGAACATCGGATTGCTCAGCGTCGGGGCGTACCGCCCCGAACGGGTCGTCACCAACGACGAGATATGCCAGAACATCGAGTCGTCCGATGAGTGGATCTTCACCCGGACCGGGATCAAGACCCGCCGGTTCGCCGCCCGCGACGAATCCGCCGCGTCCATGGCCACCGAGGCCGGACGGCAGGCGATCACGACCGCGGGGCTGACGCCGTCGGACATCGACTGCGTGATCGTCGCGACCAGCACCCATTTCCTGCAGACCCCGGCGTGCGCCCCGGCGGTTGCCGCCGCCCTGGGCGCCACGGGCGTGCCCGCGTTCGACGTCTCGGCGGGGTGCGCCGGCTTCGGCTACGCGCTCGGCGTCGCGGCCGACATGATCCGCGGCGGGACCGCCGCCAAGGTGCTCGTCCTCGGTTCGGAGAAACTGTCCCCCACGGTGGACATGCAGGACCGCACCAACTGCTTCATCTTCGCCGACGGCGCGGCGGGCGTGGTGGTCGGCGAGACGCCCGATCAGGGCATCGGCCCCACCGTCTGGGGCAGCGACGGCGAACAGGCCCTGGCGATACGGCAGGACATCGACTGGATCGACTACATGGACGCCCCCACCGGCCCCCGCCCGTTCCTGCGGCTCGAGGGCAGCGCGGTGTTCCGGTGGGCGGCGTTCGAGATGGGCAAGGTCGGCCGGCAGGCGATGGACGCGGCGGGTGTGCGGCCCGACGAGATCGACGTCTTCGTGCCCCACCAGGCCAACAGCCGCATCAATGAGGTCCTGGCCAAGAGCCTGGAGCTGCGGCCGGACGCCGTCGTCGCCAACGACATCGAGCACACCGGCAACACCTCGGCGGCCTCCATCCCCCTGGCGATGGCCGAGTTGCTGGACACCGGGGCGGCCAAGCCCGGCGACCTGGCCCTGTTGATCGGTTACGGCGCGGGCCTCAGTTATGCCGCGCAGGTCGTGCGGATGCCCAACTACTGATCGGCCGCGCGCTCGTCGGGCCCCGGCTCGCCGTGCAGCCGGGCCCGCAATTGTTCGCGTTCCCGGCGCCGGCGTTCACCGGCCGTCGCCAGCGACGCGGTGGCGCGCCGGCGCAGCGGGCCGAACAGCCAGATGCCCAGGGGCATCGCGATGACCAGCGCGAACAACGCGGCGACGACGATCGGAAACTGGCTGACCCCGATCAGGCGCGCCACCCCGTAGATGGCGGCGGCGAGCGCCACCGCCAGCAGCAGCCGGGCCGCCGCGTAAAGCAGCACGTCGATCACCGCCCGGCGACCGGTGCCCGGCGCCTGGCCCCCGCCGCCCCCGGGGCTGTTGTCGCTGGCTCCTTCTGACACAGGGGAGAGCCTACGGCGCGGGTATATTCGTGCGAGGAGGTGTTGAGTGCTCTACCTGCTGCTCGTCCTGATGTTGGGGACGCTGATCTACGTTGGCTGGCGTACGGCGCGGTCGCAGATGAACAGGCCGAAGACGCGCGTGATCGGGCCCGACGATGATCCGGAGTTCTTGCGGCGGTTAGGCCACGGGGACACCCCCCGGTGAGGCGCTACGCGATCCCGGGATTGCGCTGATCCCGCGGAAACCCGTCGGCGACGATGGCCGCCAGCTCGGTGAGCGCCTCGCGCGTCGACCTTTTCAGCCGATCCAGGTCGATCTCGGCGCCCTCTTCGAGGTGCGGGTCGAACGGCACCACCTGGACGGCGCGGCAGCGGCGGGCGAAGTGGTCGACCACCTTGTTCATGTCGACCTTGCCCGTGCGCGGCCGCACCCCGTTGATCACCGCGACCGCGTTGCGCACCATTTCCTGGTGGCCGTGCGCGTCCAGCCAGTCCAGCGTCGCCGACGCGCTGCGCGCCCCGTCGATGGATCCGGAGCTGACCACGACCAGGACGTCGGCCTTCTCCAGCACCGAGGACATCACCGAGTGCAGCAGGCCCGGGCCGCAGTCGGTGAGGACCAGGCCGTAGAACCGTTCCAGCACGTCCAGGACGCGGGTGTAGTCCCCGGCGCTGAATGCCTCCGAGACGGCCGGGTCGGTTTCTGAGGCCAGCACCTCCAGTCCGCTCGGGCCCTTCGAGGTGTAGCGGCGGACGTCGCTGTAGCGCTCGATGCTCCCGGCGTCGTGCAGCAGCTGACGCACCGTCGCCGCGGTCTCCAACGGGATCTTCTGGCTCAGCGTGCCGCGGTCGGGGTTGGCGTCGACCGCGACCACCCGGTCACCGCGGATGGAGGCGAAGGTGGCGCCCATCGTCGCGGCGATCGTCGTCTTTCCGACGCCGCCTTTGAGCGACACCAGCGCGATCCGGTAGCAGCCGCGCAACGGCCGGTTCACCTGCGCGACCAGGTTGTTGTAGCGGGCGGCCCGCGGGCTCTCCCCGAGGTTGATCAGGTGGCCGGACAGTTCGTAGAGCAGCCGGCGCCAGCCCTCCGACGGCGGCGGCTTGACCGGCCGCAGCAACATGCCGGTGGACAGCTCCGGGTACGGCGTGTGCGGCAGCGGCTCGGGGCGCGGCGGGGCTTGCGGGCGGGGGGCTTCCGCGGGGCCGGTGTAGTAGGCGCCGTACGCGGTCGGGTCGACCCGCGGGATGCCGGTCACCGGGGTGGAATCCCAGGGCGGCATCCCCGCGGGCCGGGGCGTGGTCGGCGGCGCCGCGTCCCGCCGCTCCGGTCGCCGTTCGGTGCGGAATCCGGCGAACGCGCGGGTCGGCGCTTCGCCGCCGTCGGCGGGCGGTTGGTCGCCGGTCACGGGCGAGGCCGGCGGCCCCGGCGGAGGAATTTGCGTGGTCAGCTCCTCGGGCGCCCCCACGCCCGTCGTCGGATGGTCGGACACGTGCACTCCCCCTTGTTGCGTTACTTGGGTCGGTCGCTGGCGGTCACCCCACGCCCGCATACGAATGCAGGCCCACGGTCACCAGGTTAACGAAGAACAGATTGAAGACCATGGCCACGAACCCCGCGACGTTGATCCAGGCCGCCTTCCTGTCTCGCCATCCCGCCGTCGACCTGGCGTGTAGGTAGGCGGCGTAGATCACCCAGGCGACGAAGGACACAGTCTCCTTGGGGTCCCAGCCCCAGTACCGCCCCCACGCCTCCTCCGCCCAGATCGCGCCGAAGATGACGCCGAAGCCGAAGACGGGGAAGGCGAAGATCGTGGTCCGGTAGGCGACGCGGTCCAGCGTCTGCGCGTCGGGGAAGCGCCGCACCACCCGGGCCAGCGCCCCCTCGGCGTCCGGATCGCCGAGCCGCGAGGTGCGCAGCAGGAACAGGATGCTGGCGATGCCGGCGACCATGAACACCCCGGAGCCCAGGCTGACCACCGACACGTGGATGGGCAGCCAGTAGGACTGCAGCGCGGGCATCACCGGCGCGGCGTTGGTGTAGAGCCAGCGCCCGGACACCGTGAGCAGGATCAGCACCGGCACCAGCAGGAAGACCCACAGCGGGCGGTATTGCGGGCGGCGCAGCACGAACGCCCCGGCGAGCAGGCCGCACATGCAGGTCAGGTTGATGAACTCGTACATGTTGCCCCACGGCACCCGCAGGGTGGCCAGGCCGCGCAGCACGATGCAGGCCAGCAGCAGTCCGATGCCGAGGTAAACCACCGCCAGCCCGGCGCGCCCGACGCGTTCGTCCAGCGGCCGTCCGGGGACGTCCTCGACGATGCCTGGGGTGATGCTGTCCGAGGCGACCGCGCCGGCCGACACCCGCTCGCGCCGGTCGACGCGGCGGCCGCCGGCGTACGCCAGCTCGAAGGCCAGCAGCAGCAGCGCGATGACGAGCGCCACCACCGCCGACGTGAACGCCCAGTCGGAGTAGCGCGCCAGCCCGATGTTGACGTGCAGCGTGTTCATTTGACGTCCACCTCAGAACTCCTTCTGGACGCGGGGGGCTTGACTGTCTGAGCGCGATCGGGCCGGCCCAGGCCGTCCAGCACCCGCTCGGTCAACCGCTCCAACTCGTCGCCCCACCCGGAGTTGTCGGTGCGGGCCAGCCCGCCCAATTCGACGTTCACCGTACCGGCCCCCGGAGTGAGGCGGACCCACACCCGGCGGCGCCGCACCAGCAGCGACACCAGCAGGCCGCCCATCATCGTGATGGCGAAAACCAGCACCCAGACCTGGCCCGGGTCGTGCGAGACCTGCAGGTTGACGAACGGCACGGCGCCGTCGAAGCGGACGACGGTGCCGGCCGCCGGGCCCGCCTCGATCCGGACCTCCTGCCCGGCCCGCAGGTTGACCCGCTTCTCCTTGGTCAGCCTGCCCTGCTGGATCAGCCGCGGGTCCAACGTGAACAGCGATTGGGGCCGCCCGGTGTCCAGGCCGGTGTCGCCGCGATAGATGTCGACGGCCACGGCGGGGGCGTTCAGGGCGGGGAACCGCGACGACAACAGGGCGCCGTCGAGCTGCTCGGTCGGCGCCAGCAGGCCCTGGATCGCGATCTCGTGCTGGCGGCGGTCGACGGCGTTGGGATAGCTGCCGGCCGGTGGGTCGATGCGCACCGCCCCCGAAGAGAGCAGGGTCTGCGGGTTGTCGGGGCGCCATTGCACGGTCGAGGTGCGCGTCTGCCCGTCCGGGAACGTCACGGTGAAGGTCGGCGCGTAGCCGTGGCCCTGCAGGTACACCCGGTCGCCGCCGACCCGCAGCGGGTGGTTGACCTCGAGCAGGTAGTGCCGCCAACTGTTGGCTGCCAGGTCGCGCCCGGCCTGGTAGTCGATGTCGGCGGCGAACGAGGTGGCCTGCCCCGACGGCAGGTAGTGCGCTGCAAAGTCGTTGACCCGGATGCAGATCGGGTTCAGCGAGGTGCCGTCGACGGTGTTGCCGGCCCGGAACGAGTCGAACGCGGCCGGCGAGGCCGAGCAGAAGCCCGGTCCGGAGTCGGCGATGACGATGACGTTGCCCTCGTAGCCGAACAGCTTGCCGACGGCCACCGCGACCAGCAGGCCCAGCAAGGAGAAGTGGAAGACGATGTTGCCGAACTCGCGCAGGTAGCCCTTCTCGGCGGACACCTCGACCAGGCTGGCCTCGTCGTCATCGGGGTGTCGGATGGCGGTGCGCCAGCCGCGCAGCCGGCCGGTGATCGTGTTCGCCAGGGCGTTGAGCTCGCCCGGGTCGGCCGGCACCTGCGCGCTGGCGTGCTTGGGCAGGCGGGCCAGGTTGCGCGGGGCGGCCACCGGGGTGGCGCGCAGGCTGCGGGCATGCTCGATCATCCGCGGCGTCAGGCAGCCGACCAGCGACATGAACAGCAGGACGTAGATGGCGGTGAACCAGAAGCTGGAGAACACGTTGAACGCCTGCAGCCGGTCCAGCCAGGGCCCGATGACCGGGTGGGCCTTCAGGTAGTCGTCGACCTTGCCGGCGTTGAGGCTGCGCTGTGGCAGCAGCGCTCCGGGTATGGCGCCCAGCGCGAGCAGGAACAGCAGCACCAGCGCGGTGCCCATCGAGGTCAGCGCCCGCCAGGTGTTGCGCCCCCTCTGCGCGAGCAGACGCAAAATCGCCTTAGACCGCACGGTCTTGTGCGATTTTGCGTCTGCTCGCGGTGTCTCTGGCGCCGTCAAATCGGCAGCCTCACGTCGGACACGAAAGCGTCGCGCAGCCAGGAGATGAAGTCGTTCCACACGCCGGTGACCAGCAGGACGCCGACCGCGATCAGCAGCGCGCCGCCGAAGATCTGGATCCCCCGCGTGTGCCGCCGCAGCCAGCCCAGGGCGCCGACCGCGCCGGCCGAGCCGAACGCCAGCAGCACGAACGGGATGCCCAGCCCCAGGCAGTACGCGATCACCAGGACGATCCCGCGGGCCACGCTCGCGCCGTCGGTGGCCGAGGCCACGGTGATCACGCCGGCCAGCGTCGGCCCCAGGCACGGCGTCCAGCCCAACGCGAAGACCGCGCCCAGCAGCGGGGCCCCGGCGACCGTCGTCAGCTGGCGCGGGCTGAACCGGGCCTGGCGTTGCAGGGCCGGGATCAGGCCGACGAACGCGAGCCCCATCACGATCGTCAGCACGCCCCCGACCCGCTGCAGCAGCAGCTGATTGGTGATCAGCGTCGTCGTCATTCCGAGAACCGCGACCGTGCCCAGCACGAAGATCGTGGTGAACCCGGCGACGAACAGCGCCGCCGAGCCCGCGACCCGCCACCGCGCCGACGGCGGCGCCTTGACCTGGCCGGGCAGCGGCTGCTCGTCGACGCCCACGACGGCTGCCAGGTAGGACAGGTAACCGGGCACCAGCGGCACCACGCACGGCGAGGCGAAGGAAACCAGCCCCGCCAGCAGACACACGCCGAGGGCCACCAGCAGCGGTCCGGCGGCGGCGATCTGGGTGAACCCGTTCACTCGCGGGCCAGCTTCTGCACCACGGGCTGCAGGTCGGCCGCCAGCAGTTCGCGCAGGAACACCGCCGCGACCCGATGCTGGCGGTCCAGGACGAGCGTGGAGGGGATCACGGTGGTGGGGTACTTACCGCCGAACGCGATCAGGGTGCGCATGGCCGGGTCGTAGATCGAGGGGAACGTCACGTGGCGGTCGTTGACGAAGTCCAGCGCGGCCTGCCGGTTGCTGTCGCGCACGTCGATGCCGAGGAACGACACCGCCGCGCCGCGAGTGGCGTCGTAGACCTGCTGCAGCTGGCCGACCTCGGCGCGGCAGGGGCCGCACCACTGGCCCCAGATGTTGATGACGACGACCCGGCCGGCGAAGATCGGGTCGTCCAGCGACAGCGGGTGCGTGGGGTCGGCCAGGTCGGGCCCGGTCAGCGGGCCGGGGCGGCCCCGGCTCGACGGCGGGTCGTAGTGGATGTCGGTCTTGCCGCCCGGGGAGACGAATTCGAAGGTGCCGCCCTGGGCCACCGCGTCGCGACCCGACGAGCAGCCCGCAACGAGGGCCGTCAGCACGACCCCGGCCATCGCCAGTCGCCACATGGTTAAGGTGCCGGTTCCTGATACTCGACGTCGGCCAACCGGTCGCCCTCGTACACCAGCGTGGTGATCGAGCACAGCCCACACTCCCGCCGGCGCGGGTCGTGCCACAGCCGCCGGCCGGTGAGATGCAGCCGCAGCGTCCACACCGGCAGCTGGTGGCTGACGCACACCGCCTCGCGGCCGGCGGCGCGGGCGCGGGCCTTGTCGACCGCGGTCGCCATCCGCGCCGCGATCTCGGTGTACGGCTCACCCCAGGACGGAGTGAACGGGTTGCGCAGCTGCCACCAGAACCGCGGGTCGCGCCAGGCGCCGTCGCCCGGGCCGACCCGCCGACCCTCGAAGAAGTTCGCCGATTCGATCAGGTCGTGGTCGGTGTCCACGGTCACGTCGTGCTTGGCCGCGATCGGCGCGGCGGTCTCCTGCGCCCGCTGCAGCGGGGAGGCGACCACCGCGACGATGTCCCGGCCGGCGAGCGCGTCGGCCACCGCGGCCGCTTGCTCGCGGCCCTTCTCGGACAGGTGGAATCCGGGCAGCCGTCCATAGAGGATGCCGGTGGGGTTGTGCACCTCGCCGTGGCGCACCACGTGCACCCGGGTTTGATCGGCCATCAGGGCCTGTCCTCCTCGGCGGCCGCCTCGGCCGCCCGGCGGGCGGCAAAGGGCAGGGCTTCGGCGATCCGGTCGAACGCCGCGTCGTCCAGCGCCGCCGAGACGAACCATGCCTCGAAGGCGCTGCACGGCGGGTAGACGCCCGCGCCCAGCAGGGCGTGGAAGAACGGCGGGTAACGCCAGGTCTGGCTGGCCCGCGCGGACGCGAAGTCGGTCACCGGCGCGTCGGTGAAGAACACGCTGAGCATGTTGCCGGCCCGTGAAAGCTGATGTGGCACAGAGGCGTTGGTCAATGACTCGGAGAGCAGCCCAGCCAGCCGGTCGGCGTTGGCATCCAGGGCGGCGTAGACGGCGGCGTCGGCGGCGCGCAGCGTCGCCAGGCCGGCGGCCACGGCCACCGGATTACCCGACAGGGTGCCGGCCTGATACACCGGCCCCAACGGCGCGAGCCGCTCCATCACCTCGGTGCGGCCGCCGAACGCGGCCGCGGGCAGCCCGCCGCTCATCACCTTGCCGAAGGTGAACAGGTCGGCGTCGACGGGATCGATTCCGTACCAGCCGCTTCGGCTCACCCGGAAGCCGGTCATCACCTCGTCGACGATCAGCAGCGCGCCATGCTCGGCGGTGATCGCCCGTAGCGCCGCGTTGTAGCCGGCCGCGGGCGGGACGACGCCCATGTTGCCGGGGCTGGCCTCGGTGATCACCGCGGCGATCTGGTCGCCGAGCTCGGCGAACGCCTGCCGCACCGCGTCGATGTCGTTGTACGGCAACACGATGGTGTCGGCCGCCGCCGCGCCGGTGACCCCGGGCGAGGACGGCAGCCCCAGCGTCGCCACGCCGGATCCCGCGTCGGCGAGCAGCGCGTCGGCGTGGCCGTGGTAGCAGCCGGAGAACTTGACGATCTTGGGCCTGCCGGTGAACCCGCGGGCCAGCCGGATCGCGCTCATCGTGGCCTCGGTGCCGGAGTTGACCAGCCGGATCCGCTCGACGGGCGCCACCCGCCCGATGATCTCGGCGGCCAGCTGGCTCTCCGCCGGGGTGGGCGCGCCGAAGGACAGGCCGGACGCCGCGGCCCGGGTGACGGCGTCGACGACGGCGGGGTGCGCGTGCCCGAGGATCATCGGGCCCCACGAGCAGACCAGGTCGACGTAGCGATTGCCGTCGGCGTCGGTGAGCCAGTATCCGTTGGCCTCGGTGATGAAGCGCGGGGTCCCGCCCACCGCGGTGAACGCCCGCACCGGGGAGTTCACCCCGCCGGGGATGACGGCGCAGGCGTCGGCGAACAGCCGGGCCGACGCCGCCGTCGTCGCGGCGTGCGCGGTCGCCTGGTCACTGCTTCCCATGACAACCAGTGTCCCAGCCCCCGCGGCGGGTACAACTACAGGGTGTAGCAGGCAGGGTCAGGTGCCGCCCTGCTGCTGGGCTTCCCGCGCGGCCTGGAAATGATGGCGGGCCGCGTCGCGCTCTTTTTCCGCCGCCCGCCGGTGCGCCTCGACGTTCCCGAGGTGCTCGTCGACCGCCCGCTCATGCACCTCGGCGGCGCGCTCGTGCGCGACGGCGGCCTCATAGTGGCGATCTCGGTCGCGGCGGTGCGCCTCCTGGTCCCGCTCGTGGGCGTGCTGGGCGCGGGTGTTCGCAAGCTCGACGTCTTCGGGGGTGATGGGCTTGCGGGCGGCCAGGGCTTCCGCCCTGCGCTTGAGCTCCTCCGCGCGCTGGGCCGCTTCGTCACCCGGCGAGCCACCCATGCTCAAACAGTAGACCCGTTTTCCGTGAAAAGTTGGGTTGATGCCGGGCGGCGCGGGCGGATGCGCCGCAACGGCAAGGCCTTCGGCATCGCGGACCCGCGGATCGTCACCGAGGCCGAAGCCGCGGCACACGTAAGCCCTAAAGCGCGGCCGATTTTCGCGCGGCTGCCGTTCGAGGACGCGGCGCTGCTGACGAAAACCGGCTGAGCGCGCGGGCAGGGCCCCTCAATCGTCCACGGGCCCCCGCCCCCGGGCCCGTGCCGCGAAGTACAGCCCGACCACCACGGCCCAGGACAGCAGGCTGAGCCAGAGCTGGCTGCGCGCCGAGCGGTCGAACGCCATCTGCACCAGCACCGCGGTGATTCCGGCGAGGGTGAGAATGGAGAGCACCGGGAAGAACCACATCTTGACCCGCAGCTTCTCGGCGGGCGTGCGGCGGCGCAGGATGATCTGCGACAGCGCAATCAGCCAGTAGACGAACAAGATGACGGCGCCCGAGGAGTTGAGCAGGAAGAGGAACACGGTGTCGGGCGCGACGCGCGCCATGATGACGCAACCGAATCCGACCGCCGACGAGCACAGGATGGCGATGTGCGGAACGCCCCGCCGGCTGAGCCTGACCAACCGCGCCGGGGCCTCGCCGCGGTCGGCGAGCACGAACAGCATGCGCGACGCCGTATAGAGCCCCGAATTCAGGCAGGACAGCACCGCGGTGAGCACCACGGCGTTCATCACCTGGTCGGCGCCGCGCAGTCCCAGGTGGTGCAGCGCGGCCACATAGGGCGAGGCGCCGAGTTCCACTGAGTCCCAGGGCAATATCGCGACCAGCAGGAAGACCGAGCCGACGAAGAAGACACCGACCCGCGCCACCACCGACCTCGTCGCCTTCTGCACCGCGAGTTCGGGGTCCCGGCTTTCGGCGGCGGCCACGGTGACGATCTCGGCGCCCACCATGGAGAAGATCACCACCACGATCGCGGCGAAGACGGACCCGACGCCCTTCGGGAAGAAGCCGCCGTGGGCGGTGAGGTTTCCCAGGCCCCCGGGATGCCCGGGCACCAGGCCCAGGACGAACGCGGCGCCGACGCCGAGAAAAACCGCGATGGTCGCGACTTTGATTCCGGCGAACCAGAATTCGAACTCTCCGAAGGAGGACACGGAGAACAGGTTGGTCGCGGTCATCAACACCATCAGGCCCAGCGACAGCAGCCACAGCGGCGCGTGAAACCAGTAGTCGAGGACCTTCCCGCCGGCGACCGCCTCGAAGCCGACGACGATCACCCAGAAGTACCAGTACAGCCAGGCGACCGAAAAGCCCGCCCAGCCGCCCAGCGCCCGGCCCGCGTAATCGGCGAAGGATCCGGTCGACGGGTTCGCGGCCGCCATTTCGCCGAGCATGCGCATCACCAGGACGATCAGTAGGCCGCACAGCGCGTACGTCAGGAACGCCGCCGGGCCGGTGTCCTTGATCACCACTCCGGAGCCGACGAACAGGCCGGCGCCGATCACCCCGCCGAGCGCGATCATGCTGAGCTGCCGCTGCGACAACCCTTGGCGCAGTTGCGGAGTGCTGGCCATCGATCCCCGCCCGGTGAACCGGCGTCAGGCCAGCCGGGCGGCCACCACGGACCACACCGGGAGGTGCACCCGGTGGTCGTCCAGGAGGGGGTCGATGACGCCCGACAGCTCCGCGTTGCGTTTGGCTTGCTCGATGGCCGACGGCGAATCATCGATAACGGTTGTCGAATACCCTTGTGCCGCAAAATGAATAGAGTGACCTCGGCCCGTGCCGGGATCGAGCACCTCGCCGCGGATCCCGCCGTAGGCCACCAACTGCTGCGGGCCGCCGATGTCCCCGGGGATCCGGCGGCCGTCGTGTTCGGCCGCGTCGTAGAGCGGTTCGAAACCGGCGACGTTCGCGTCAGTCATGTCTTCTCGCTTCCTCGCGCCTGCCGACTCCGAACGAGAGTACTGCGCGCAAGGCTTAGAGGTGCAGGTCTTGCTCGCGGATCGCCGCGGTGGCGAGCACGCTGATGACGGCCGTCGCCACCAGATAGCCGCACGCCAGCCACGGTGCACCACCGAGGGCCGCGATCAGCGCGGTCATGATCATCGGGGTGACCCCGGAGGCGAAGATGCCCGAGAACTGATAGACGAACGACAAACCGGTATAGCGGGTGCTGGTGGGATACAGCGACGAGTACAGCGTGCCCTGGGCGCCGTAGAACAGGGCATGCACCACCCCGAACACGACGATCAGCGCCACGGCGAACCAGACCAGATTCCGGCTGCCGAACAGCGCGAAGGCGGGAAACGCCGCGACGCCGTAGCAGGCCACCCCGACCAGATATATCCGGCGGGCCCCGAACCGGTCGGTCAGTGCCCCGGACACGGGCAGCAACACTGCCATCAGCAGGGCCGCGATGGTCACCACCACCAGCACCGACACTCGGTTGAAGCCCAGCGCCCCGGTGGCGTAGCTGATGGCGAACACGCCCCAGGTGTTGAACGCCGAGCCTTCGGCCCAGCGAGACAGCAAGCCCAGCAAGGTGTTTCGCCGCGACCGGGGCTCTCGCACGATCTCACGGATCGGCACGGTGGCCGTGGCTTCGAGGTCGCGCAGCTCCCGAAAGGCCGGTGTCTCCTCCACCCGCAGCCGCACCACGATGCCGATCACGACGAGGACCAGGCTGAGCAAAAACCCGATACGCCAGCCGTAGGCGAGGAATCGGGCCGGACCCAAAGTGATCTGCAGGAACGCGAATATGCCTGTGCCCAGCGCCAATCCGAGCGCCAGGCCGACTTGCGGAATCGCTCCGAACCGGCCGCGGCGGCCTTCGGGGCTGTGCTCCACCGCCAGCAACACCGCACCCGCCCACTCGCCGCCGAGGGCGAACCCCTGCAGGATGCGCAGCGCCAACAACAACAACGGCGCCCACACCCCGATCTGGGCGGCGGTGGGCAACACCCCGATCAGCGCCGTGGCTACACCCATGATCAGCATGGTCAGCGCCAGGCTGCGCTTGCGGCCGATCCGGTCGCCGATGTGGCCGAACACCAGCCCGCCGACCGGGCGCATGACGAACCCGACGGCGAACGTCGCGAACGCCAGCAGCGTCCCGACCAGCGAGCTCTGGCTGGGGAAGAAGACCTTGTTGAACACCAGGCCCGCCGCCGTCGCGTAGAGGAAGAAGTCGTACCACTCCACGGTGGTGCCCAACAGGCTGGCCGCGACGACGACGCGCAGGCGCCGGCGTTGCTGCGCGTCGGACTCGTCGGCCGGGCCGGCGATCGCGCTCAGCCCTGCGCCCGTCGGGGGCGCCGGCAGGGTGGCCGCCATGACCTTAGTGGGCCGCGGCGACGGCGAACGGCGTCGCCGATACCGGGTGGGCTGGACGGTTCGGGTGCTGCCACAATCGCATTCGCTCCAGCAACGGCAGCACGCCCTCGCCGAACCAGTAGGCCTCTTCCAGGTGCGGATATCCCGACAGGATGAAGTGGGTGATGCCGAGTTGGGCGTATTCGGCCAGCCGCTCGGCGACCTCGGCGTGCGACCCCACCAAGGCCGTGCCCGCCCCGCCGCGCACCAGGCCCACACCCGCCCACAGGTTGGGCCCGACCAGCAGCCGGGTGCTGCTGCCGCCGTGCAGGTCCAGCATGCGGCGCTGACCCTCCGATTCGCTGCGCGCCAGGCTGGCCTGGACCCGCTCCACGTCGGCCGGGTCGACGGCGGCCAGCAACCGGTCGGCCTCGGCCCACGCCTGTTCGGAGGTGTCACGGCTGATGACGTGAATGCGCAAGCCGTACTGCAGGATTCGGCCGGCGTCGACGGCCAGGCTCCGGATCCAGTCCAGTTTCTGGGCGACCGCCTTGGCCGGCTCGCCCCAGGTGAGATACACGTCGGAATGCTTGGCCGCGACCGGGCCGGCCGACGCCGACGATCCGCCGAAGAACACCGCCGGTATCGGATCGGGCGGATTGTTCAGCTGCGCACCCTCGACCCGAATGTGCTCCCCGGCAAAGGTCACCGGCTTCTTGGACGTCCACAGTTGGCGCACCACGTCCAAGAATTCGGCGGTGCGCGCGTACCGCGCCTCCTTGTCCAGGAAGTCCCCGTAGGCCCGCTGCTCGTGGGGCTCGCCGCCGGTGACGACGTTGAGCAGCAGCCGCCCGCCCGAGTGGCGCTGGTAGGTCCCGGCCATCTGGGCGGCCAGGGTGGGACTCAGCAGCCCGGGCCGAAAGGCCACCAGGAACTTCAAGGTTTCGGTGGCCTCGACCAGCATTGCCGTCGTCAACCACGCGTCCTCACACCACAACCCGGTGGGCGTGAGCACCGCCTCGAAGCCGTTGTCCTCGGCGGCCGCGCAGATCTGGCGCAGGTAACGCAGCGTGGCGGGCCGGTCGCCGGACATCGGCGTGCCGTGTCCGCCCGCCACCAGGTTCCGGGAATCGCCGTAGGTCGGCAGAAACCAGTGGAACGCCAGACTCATCCTCAACCCTCTTTCAATCCACGACGCCAAGCACGAAAGCTCCATCCTGCGAAACTTCCGTCCACCCCGCGAGGGTTGAAACCGGCGAGATTGCATCCCCGGCCGGCGGCGGTGCCACCGTGGCGGGCGCGCGCCGCGCGCGGTCGGTTCGCCCCCTGTCGCGCCATGGCGTTCGACCCCTCTGCCATTGCAGCGCAATGAAATACGATCTGCCAGATCCCGCGCCGGCACGCCGGCCGGGGCCATGATGATGGCCGTATCACGAGGCCGCAACTCGGCCGCCGCGCGCGGCGCGAGGCGGCGAATCGGTGCATCCTTAGGTAACCGGTTGGAAACCGATGGGTCACGCCAGATCACACAATGCTTCCATTTCGGCGTGGCTCGGCAGGTAATCGCCGATCAGGGCGGCATCATTGCGATCATGCCTGACCTGACCCGCCGGGCGGTGCTGCGGATGGGAGCCGGCGCCGGCCTGGGAGCCGCCGGCGTGTTCGCCTTGAGTGGCCTGCTCGATCCGGTCCGGGCGCAGGCCGCGACGCTGCCGCAGGCTCCGGCCCCGTTCGAGCCGTCCGCGGCGAGCAGCAACCTGCCGACCAGACTCACCGGTTCGTTCGTCTCCGCCGCCCGCGGGGGTGTGAAGACGAACTACGTGATCGCCTTGCCACCCGGCCATACCGGGACGTTGCGCCCCGTGATCGCCCTGCACGGCAAGGACGGCGACGCGAACATGATGCTCGACTGCGGTGTCGAGCAAGGCCTGGCCCAGCTGGTCAAGGAGGGCAAGCCGCCGTTCGCGGTGGTGGGCGTCGACGGCGGCAGCGATTCCTATTGGCACAAGCGGGCCGACGGCACCGACGCCGGCGCGATGGTGCTCGACGAGCTGTTGCCGATGCTGTCCTCGATGGGTTTCGACACCTCCCGGGTGGGCTTCATGGGTTGGTCGATGGGGGGCTACGGGGCTTTGCACCTGGGCGCCAAGCTGGGGCCGGCGCGGACCGCGGGGATCTGCGCGATCAGCCCGGCGCTGTACAGCTCGTTCGCCGACAGCGCGCCCAAGGCGTTCGACAGCAACGACGACTGGGTACAGAACAGCGTGCTGGGCGTGCCGGCGCTGTCGCAGATTCCGCTACGGGTGGACTGCGGCACCTTCGACCGCTTCTATCCCGCCACCCGCCAGTTCGTCAGCCAACTCAAAACGCCACCGACAGTCAGCTTCACGGTCGGCGGACACGACATGACCTGGTGGCGTCTTATGTTGCCCGGCGAGCTCGCCTGGATGGCGACCTAGCGCAAAGCGATGAGCGTCCGGCAAAGTGAACTCCCCACCCGCCAAAGCGAGCGGGCAGTGCAGCGGACCGGATTTCGGCCCGACATCGAGGGCCTGCGGGCGGTCGCGGTCATCGCGGTGGTGCTCTACCACGCGGGCATCCCGGGAATCACCGGCGGATACATCGGCGTGGACGTGTTCTTCGTCATTTCCGGCTTCCTCATCACCGGGCTGTTGTTCCGGGAGGTGACCTCCACCAACACCGTTGCACTAGGCCGCTTTTACGGGGCGCGGGCCCGTCGCCTGCTTCCGGCCGCCGCCGTCGTCGGCATCCTCACCGCCATCGGCGCGGCGGTCGTGCTGCCGCCGCTGCAGGCGCGCGGGGTGTTCCTCGACGGCATCGCCAGCGCCCTCTACGTCGGCAATTACCGTTTCGCCACCCAGGGCACCGACTACCTGACCCCGCACCTGGAGTCGCCGTTCCAGCACTACTGGTCGCTGGGCGTGGAGGAACAGTTCTATCTGGTGTGGCCGGTGCTGATCATCGGGACCGCCTGGCTGGTTCGGCGCGTCCCGGCGCCGCGGGGCGCCACACCGTTTGCGGTGGTCCTGGGCTTGGTGGGCGCGTTTTCGCTGACGGGGGCCGTATTGTGGAGCCGGACCTCGCCGTCCTGGGCGTTCTTCTCCCTGCCGACCCGCGCCTGGGAACTGGCCGCGGGTGGCTTGCTGGCCCTGTCGATCCAGCACTGGCGCCACCTGTCGCTGCGCACCGGGTCGATCGCCGGCTGGGGCGGCCTGGCGCTGATCCTGCTGACCTGCACGCAATTGGACGCGCACACCCCCTACCCCGGCACCGCGGCGCTGATGCCCGTGCTGGGCACCGCGCTGGTCATCGGCGGCGGTAGCGTCACCCGCGGCTTGGGGGCGGGTCGGCTGCTGTGCCGGCCGGCGATGCGCGCCATCGGCCGGATCTCCTATTCCTGGTACCTGTGGCATTGGCCGGTGCTGCTGCTGATGCCCGCGCTGCTCGGCGAGCCCGCCGGCCTGCCGGCCCGGCTCACCGCGACGGCCGTGTCCGCCGGGCTGGCCATCCTCACCTTGCACCTGGTCGAAAATCCGGGCCGGTTCGCCGCCGCCTTGCGCCGGTCGGCAAGGGCCAGCCTCGCCGTCGCCGGTGCCGCCAGCGCCGTGGCGGCCTGCGCCTGCATGCTGTTGCTGAACGCGGTGCCGGTGCCGGTCGGTCATGGGGCGGCCGCCCCGCGGGCCAACATCGTGGCGGCACCGCCCAGCGCCGCCCCCACCGTCGGCGCGCCCGAGGCGGCGGTCCGTGCGGCGTTCGCGCAGGCGCGCGCGGCCGTCGCCGCATCGGCGAACCTCAAAGCTGTTCCCGCCAATCTCGATCCTCCGCTCGCCAAGGCGCCCGCGGACAAGGCCGCCGTCTTCGTCAACGGCTGCGTGCGTTCCTGGCGCGAGGTCGGGCAAAACGAGTGCGCGACGGGCGATCTCGCCTCACCGACAAGGGTCACCCTGATCGGCGACTCGCACGCTGCGATGTGGGACCCGGCCTTTGCGCAGGTCGCCGAGCAGCGCCACTGGCGGTTGGAGACGCTGGCCAAGGTGACCTGCCCCGTCCAGGATCTGCACATCACCAGCCCCTACCTGGGCCGCGAGTACACCGAGTGCGAACAGTGGCGCGGCCAGATCATGGCCCGGGTGGCCGAAGAACATCCGCGCCTGGTGGTGGTGGACATGAGCCGGCGCTACGCCGCGGACTTCGGCTTCACCTCCTACGACCCGGCATGGATCGACACCCTGGGCCGCACCGTCGCGCAGTTGCGCGGCACCGGCGCAGCGGTGTTGATCCTGGGGCCCGCCCCCGATCCGCATTCCTCGCTGCCCGCCTGCCTTTCCGCGCACCTCGACGACGCCGGCGCCTGCGCGCCGACGCGGTCCTCCGCGGTCAACGACGACGGCATCGCCGCCGAGCGGGCGGCAACCACGGCCGGCGGCGGCCAGTACGCGGATCTCACCGACCTGTTCTGCACCCCCGACCGCTGCCCGATGATCGTCGGCAACACCCTGGTGTTCCGCGACGACAACCACGTGACGACCGAGTACGCGCAGTTGCTGGCGCCGGTGATGGGCGCGCTCGCGGACCGCGCCCTGGCGGGTGGGTGAACGGCAATGAACTTCTGGTGGTTGACGAACGTCATATCAGCGAAGGGTTTTGGGAGGTTGTAGGGGATGACTCCGCTGCTGCTGGCCTGCATTGCGGCCGCCGCTCCGGTCGCCGGGTTCGGCTTGCTGAATTTGCAAGCCCGCCTGGAGCGATGGGACTACGAGCGTCACGCCGAGGACTGAACCTCAGCCTTACCTAGATCGACAGCTGGTTCCGAATCAGCGGCGCGATCTTGTCCGCCATGTATTGGTGCCCCGCGTCGTTGGGGTGCACGCCGTCCGCACCGATCAGGTCGGGCCGCCCGACGAACCAGTGTTCGGCGATCGGGTCGACCCACGTCGCCCCCGCGGCCCCGGCAGCCGCGGCGAGCGCGTCGCGGATCAACAGGATCGGCAGGGGCACGTCGGCCGTGGGCCATGGCGGCCCGATCACCAGAAACCGCGCCGATGGCGCCAGTCGGCGGGCCAAATCGAATGTGCTGCGGGCCTTTTGACCGATCACACCCGAGTCGATCGGCTCGTCATTGCGGGAGCCGAAGAACACCACCAGCACGTCGTCGCGCTGCACGGCTCGGGAGGTGAGGTCCTCGAACACGCTGCCGTGGTCACCGGGCATGCCGTAACCGGCCCTGCCCTCGGCCGCCACGTCGGCCGAGATCCGCTCGCCCCGCGCGGCGAGCCCGTCCCACGCGCGGGCGGGCCACGACCTCGGGCCCAGGCCGCCCTCACCGGTGCCGGTGGTGTAAGAATCCCCGACGACGGCCAGGTGGTTCAACCGGAAATCCAGGGTCAGCGTGTCGTAGGTGCGTACCTGGGCGGGATAGGCGACGCCGACGCCGACCAGAAAGGTCAGGGCGACGACGAAGGTGGCCAGACGACTCACTCCTGCCTCCCTCCCCTGTCAACGGCATCGTCATGTGCCACTGCGTTCGATCGATTATCGCCCGCGATTCGCGGCGAGGCGTTAAGACAACCCTCACACGGCGCGTGCTGAAACCTTTTCCAGCGAACGGTCGATCGGATGGACCTTGCCGCCTGCGGCCTCTTCGGGTTCGCTTTTCGCGCTGACGGCTTTGACGTCGACCATCTTTCGCATCCACCGGCGGGCGGGTTCTTCGACGAAGTGATACATCGCGCTCGAGATCAACACGGCGATCGCCAGCAGGCCGATGACGTTCCATTTCCACGGATTGTCCTGCGGCACAAGCTCGAACTGCTCGACGGACCATCCCCAGGCGGTGTGCACCAGCTCGTGAACCATGTACAGGCAGAACGAGATCTGCCCGCCGTACACCATCAACCGGGTTGCGAGCACCCTCGGCAGGCTGCCCACGCCGATCGCCAGCGTGATCACCAACGGAATGAACAGGATGTCGACCACGCCGCCGCTGTCGTTCTCCACGACGCCGGAGATCGGATGGGCGTCAAACCAATACAAGACGCCCACCATGGCGGCCAGGAGAAGCAAGGACACGTATCCGGCCACGCGGCGGCCGCGATCGGTCAGCCGCAGCCTGCGCACGGCCGCGCACGCCAGCGCGCCGGCAACGAACTGTGTCACGATCCGCGGCAGCCAGCTCCACGGGGTGTAGAAGTGGCCGCTGGCCAGCAGCATGATCACGGGCGGCAACGCAGCGACGAACGCGAGGACCATCAGACTGCGCGCCCGCGTGGCCTGCTTCATCCGCAGGATCACCAGCACCAGGAGGCCGAAGAGCAGGTACGCCAGCCATTCGGCGCTGATCGACCAGGCCGGCCCATCCCAGCTGGAGTCGTCGAAAAACGGCACGAACCACAACTGCACGAGCAGGATCTGGCGGACGTAGCTCATCGCGGTGAGCTGACCGGCGTCGGGCGACGGCACGTGGCCGACGTGCAGGGTGAAGATCACCCACAGGGCGGCCAGGTGCAGGGTGACCAGGTACACCGGCCACACCCGGGCCAGCCGCAGCCACAGAAAGTGCAGGGTCGCGCGCGTGGCCCACGACCGGCCCATCCGGTCCAGGTAGTTCCAGGTCAGCACGAACCCGCTGAGGATGAAGAACAGGTCGACGCCCTGGGCCCCGCAGTTGAGCACGGGCGCGAGGGCGTCGCGGAAGTCGGGTCCCACGTCGCCCACCATGGGTCGGAAGTGGAACAGCACCACCCACAACGCGGCGACGATGCGCAGTCCCGTCAGGGCCTTGATCTCTCCCCTGATCTCTGCGCCGCGCACGATGCTCTTTCCGCCTGGACTCCACGTTCGCCTGGTAGCTCGGCTGACCGGGCGACCTCGCGCTGTCACAAGCCCCCGCCTCGCAACCGGTAGCCCTGGCAGCCTAGCAGCGCAATCGCCCCGACGCGCGGACGGTTGTGGTGTGGCACGCGGACTTTCGCCGCCGAGCGACGCCGGACCAGCTTTGCTCGGACCGGCGCGAAATGGCGGCGAGAATCGCTTCTTAACAAAAAGTTAGGTGCGGCTTTCACCCTCCTTAAGCTTGCGGTTTAGCGTCAAAGTCATAGCGAGCGCCACGGAGAATGAGGGGTGCCCATGACGATCGCCGATGTCCTGACACGGGATCAGAACGGCATCTTCGAGTGCGGCGGTGCATGGGTTCGGCCTTACCGCCGCCAACTGGCGACCGTGGTGACGATCCGGGGTGAAATAGACGCCTGCAATGCCGACAAGGTCGGCGATCACATTCGGCGTTTCGTCCTCGGAGAGGACCGCGTGGTGCTCGACCTGGGCGGCGTAAGCGAATTTGCTACAGCGGGCATTTCACTTCTGGAAACCTTCGACGACGCGTGCCGCGCCGAGGGGGTGCAGTGGACCTTGGTGGCGAGCCCGGCGGTCGCCGCACTGGTGACCGACGGCGGTTTCTCCGACGATTACTCGATACCCGAGGCCCTGCACGACCTGGCCGACGCCATCGCCCGCCGCCGCCGGATGGCGTTGCCGCTGATCAGGACGTCTTAGCGCGCCGCTCACGGCGCAGCCTGGCGATTCCCATCACCGCCAGCACGCCTGCGCCGGTCAACAGCAACAGCGCCAGCAGCAGCAGCTGCGGGTCATAAACCATCGACGCGGTGAACGGCTGCCCGTCCGCGATCGGCGCCACCGCCACCGTGTGGTGGGAACGCGCCCAGCTGACTCCCGCGCCGATCAGCGCCGCGCAGGCCAGGACGAGCTCGATCCACGCCCTGTTGCTCCGGTGGCGGGCGCTCACTGCGCGGACCCGTTGTCGTCGTCGCGGTCGAAGTCGGTGACGTCGGCGGGTTCGACCCGCTCCTGGACCAGTGGGGTCAGGGCCGCCCGGAGCTCACGGTGCCGTCGCGCCCATGCCTGTGCGTAGCGCGCCCCGGTCAGCTTCAGACCGATGCCGATCCGGCCGCGGGGCACTCCGACCAATTCGCCGAGGGCCCGCGCCGACTGCCACCGCGCCAACTCCTTGCCCGAGGCTTCGTGGTTCTCCGGTTCCGGATACACCTTGAGGATCTCGCGCACCAGGATGGTTTCGGTGCCCTGGCGCAGGGCGTCTTCGGTGAGCTCGACCGAGACATGGATCCGTGCCGCCTTCACCTGTAACCCGACGAACCCCGACACCAGCACCAAGAAGATCAGCGGGATCACGAACGACACGCGGGCGCCGCTCCAGATTTCGATCAGGATCATCGCGCCCGCGGCTACCGGGCCCCACAGCACCCATATCCAGCTGGCGCCAGGTTCGTAGAACAACGGCTTCCGTTCCGCGGCCGTCGAATCGGAATTCACAGCATGTCCCATCTCACGAGAGCCAACCAGCTACGTCGGCGGCCCAGTAGGTGAGCACAATATCGGCTCCGGCCCGGCGGATGCTCGTCAACGACTCGAGCGCCGCGGCCCGCTCGTCGATCCAATTGTTGGCGGCCGCAGCACAAATCATCGCGTACTCCCCCGAGACCTGGTACGCGGCCACCGGCACCGGCGACACCTCCGCCGCGGCGGCCACCACGTCGAGGTAGCCCAGCGCGGGCTTGACCATCAGGATGTCCGCGCCCTCGTCGAGGTCCAGCCGGATCTCGCGCAGCGCCTCGCGGAAATTGCCCGACTCCTGCTGGTAGGTGCGCCGGTCCCCGGACAGGCTGGAGCTGACCGCCTCACGGAACGGGCCGTAGAACGCCGAGGCAAACTTTGCGGCGTAGGCCAGGATGACGACGTCGGCGTAGCCGGCCGCGTCCAGGCCGTCGCGGATCGCGGCCACCTGGCCGTCCATCATCCCGCTCGGGCCGACCACGTGCGCGCCCGATTCCGCCTGTGCCACCGCCAGTTTCACGTAGCGAGCCAGTGTGGCGTCGTTGTCCACCCGGCCTCTGGCGTCCAGAACGCCGCAGTGGCCATGGTCGGTGAATTCGTCCAAGCACGTGTCGGCCATCAACACCGTCGCGTCGCCGAGGTCCTTGGCCAGGTCGCGCAGGGCGAGGTTGAGGATGCCGTCGGGGGCGGTGCCGGCCGACCCCGTCGCGTCCTTGTCCTCATCGCGAGGCACCCCGAACAGCATCAGCCCACCCACCCCGGCGGCGACGGCGTCGGCCGCCGCGCTGCGCAGCGAATCGCGGGTGTGCTGCACCACGCCGGGCATAGAAGGGATGGGTCGCGATTCCGATATCCCGTCGGCGACGAACATCGGCAGCACCAAATGCCTTGGCTCCAAGGATGTTTGCGCCACCAAGCGACGCATCGCGGGGGTGGAGCGGAGCCGGCGCGGCCGCTGCCGCGGGTAGGCACTCATGGAGCGGTTTCGCCGCTGCGAGGGTGCGTAGTTGTACGCGCTCTACGGCGTGTCGTCGTACAGACACGCACGCTCGCCCGCACCGCGCCCACTAGCGCCTGCGGCTCTTCTTACGCGGCGGTGGCAGCGCTCCCTCGGCGCGCAACCGGGCGGCGTGCTCGGCCAGGGCGTCCACCAGCGGACCGACGGCGGCCGTCTCGGGCTGCACGTCCACCCGCAAACCGAACTCCGCGGCCGTCTCAGCCGTCTTGGGACCGATGCAGGCGATGATCGTCCGCGCGTGCGGCTTGCCGGCGATGCCGACCAGGTTGCGCACGGTCGAGCTGGAGGTGAAGCACACGGCGTCGAAGCCGCCGGTCTTGATCATCTCCCGCGTCTCCGCCGGCGGCGGGGCGGCGCGCACCGTCCGGTAGGCGGTGACGTCCTCGATCTCCCAGCCGCGTTCGCGCAGACCCTCGGCCAGCGTCTCGGTGGCAATATCGGCCCGCGGCAGCAGGACGCGGTTCACCGGGTCGAAAATGCTGTCGTAGTCCGGGAAGTCGTCCAGCAGGCCCAGTGAGGACTGCTCGCCGGCCGGCACCAGCTCGGGGCTGATGCCGAACGCCCGGACCCGGTCCGCCGTCGACTCGCCGACACAGGCGATCTTGACGCCCGAGAACGCCCGCGCGTCCAGACCGAATTCGCCGAACT
The DNA here is from genome assembly GCF_001667775.1 of Mycobacterium sp. E1747. Classification (GTDB taxonomy): domain Bacteria; phylum Actinomycetota; class Actinomycetes; order Mycobacteriales; family Mycobacteriaceae; genus Mycobacterium. The sequence continues at coordinate 46,663 of NZ_LZJI01000188.1, read as the reverse complement.
TCTCCCACACCGCACGCACCGCGTTGGTCGAGGTGAACACCACCCACTGGAAGCGGCCGTCGACCAGACCCTTGACGGCCCGTTCCATCTGGGCGGGGCTGCGGGGCGGCTCGACGGCGATGGTCGGCACCTCGATCGGCAGCGCGCCGTAGGAGGTCAGCCGCTCGCTCATCTCGCCGGCCTGGTCCTTGGTGCGCGGCACCAACACCGTCCAGCCGTACAGCGCGCGGCTCTCCCACCAATTCAGCTTCGCCCGGCTGGCCACCGTCTTGCCGATGGTCACCACCAGCGGCCCGGTCAACGGGCCCGCCGGGTCCGTCCCGCCGAGCACGGCGGAGTCGGTCAGACCGCCCAGCGTCGTCTCGATCGACCGCTGCTGGCAGGTGGTGCCGTGCGCGGTCACCACGCACGGCGTGCTCTCGGCCAGCTCGTGGTCGATCAGGGTGCGCGCCGCATCGCCCAGATGCGAGGTGGTGGCCTGCAGGATCAGCGGGCCGGGCGCCGCGGCCAGAGCCTCCCAATCGACATTCGGGTCGCGCACGTCGGCCACCGTGTGCGACGAGCCCAGCGGCAGCCCCGCGTAGCTGGGTACGGCGCCGGTCGGCGCCAGGCCGGGCACGACCTCCATGTGCAGGTGGCTCCGCGCGACCGCGTTCACCTCGGTGATCACCGCGTCGACCGTCAGCGGGTCGCCCGCCACCAGCCGCACCACGTCGACACCGGTACGGGCCTCCGCGGTCAGCGTCTTAGCCACCTCGGCCGGCTCGCCCAGCGCCGGGCGGACATCCGGACCGGCCGATATCACCGCCGGCTGCTGGGCTCCGCCGGTGGCCGCGTCGCCATCGCCGGCGGCGGCGTCGGCCGGAGCCGGGCCGGAAACCGGTGGTAGGTCCTTGCCGATCAGCGCCAGCACCGGCTCCGGCACGTCGGGGTCGGTGAACACCAGGGCGGCGTTCGCCAAGACCGCTGCGGCCCGGGTGGTCAACAGACCCGGATCGCCGGGCCCCGAACCCACGTACGTGATGCGGCCGGGTGTCGGCTTACGCCCTCGCGTCGTCATTGTCGCTCCCACGTCACTCGCAATTAATTTCCTCGGTTCGGGTCCTGCCGCGCTTCGGCCATCAGCTCTCGGGCGCCGAGTTCGAACAACTCCGCGGCGACCGATACCCCCAGCTCCCACGCCCGATCGGCGGTGCCGATGCCGGACGCGCGTATCACGTCGGACCCGTCCAGCGCCGCCACGCAACCGCGCAGCGACAGCTCTTCGAAGACGCGGCCCTCCTCATCGATGGACTCGACCACCTCGGCGATCGCGCCCACCGGTGCGGAGCAACCCGCCTCCAGTTCGGCCAGCAGGGCTCGCTCCGCGGTGACCGACGCGCGCGTGTCGGCGTCGTCCAGCTCCGCCAGCACCGCGACCAAGTCATCACCCGCGCGGCATTCGACGGCGAGCGCGCCCTGAGCCGGTGCTGGCAACATCTGCACCGGCTCTAGCGTCTCGGTGACATCGTCGAGGCGACCGAGGCGGGCCAGTCCGGCCCGGGCCACCACGATCGCGTCGAGATCACCATTGCTTACCCTGTTCAACCTGGTATCTAGGTTGCCTCGTAGGGGGCGGATTTCCAAACCGAGACCCAATGCTCTAAGCTGCGCGGCCCTGCGTGGGGAAGACGTTCCCACCAGCGAACCCGGTGGCAACTCCCCCAGCACCAGCCCGTCGCGGGCCACCACCACGTCGCGGGGGTCGTTGCGGGGTGGTATCGCCGCAATCGTGAACCGCGGGTCGTCCGCCGTCGGCAAATCCTTGTGCGAGTGCACCGCGGCATCCACTCGGCCGTCGTCGATGGCCTCGCGCAACGCGGTGGTGAAGGCGCCGACACCCAGGGTCTCGATGGGCGCCGACGAGCGGTCGCCGGCGGTGGTGATGATCACCAATTCCGCGGGGTGGCCGTTGGCGATCAAGGCGTCCCTGACGACGCCGGCCTGGGTGGTGGCCAACAAACTGCCCCGGGTACCTATCCGGATCACATTCGCCAATCGGCTACTCGGCGGCGGATTCTTGCGTTCCGGCATCGAATCCCGTTGCTATGACGGGCAATTCGCCCGCAGCGACGGCGTCGACGGCGGTCTGGTCGAGTTCGAAAAGTTCGCGCAGGGCCTCGGCGTAGCTGTCGCCGCCGGGGGCGCTGGCGAGTTGTTTGATCCGCACCGTGGGCGCGTGCAGCAGCTTGTCCACCACCCGCCGCACGGTGCGCGCCACCTCCTCGCGGTGAGCGGTCTCGAGCCCGGGCAACCGGTTGTCGAGGCGCAGCAGCTCCGCCTCCACCACGTCGGCGGCGCGCTGGCGCAACGCGGTCACCGTCGGGGTGACCTCGGCCATCCGCTGGCCGGCCAGGTAGGCGGCCACTTCGGCCGCCACGATGTGGCGGGCATGGTGCACGTCGGACGCCGCCGCGTGCGCCGAAGGCTCGTGCTGCACACGGTCCACGTCGACGACCCACACCCCGGGCAGGCCGGAGACCGCTGGATCCACGTCCCGGGGCATGCCCAGGTCGCAGATGACCAGCGGACGGGTCGACTCGTCGCGGCGCGCGGCGGCCAGCGCGTGGTGCACGTCGGCCAGCGTCACCACCGGGCTCACCGCGCCGGTGCAGCTGACCACGACGTCGGCGTCGGCCACCGCGTCGGCCAGGCGGTCGAGGGACATCGCGTCGGCCTGTACGCCGGATTCGCGGATCTTGCGGGCCAGCCGTTGCGCCCGGGACAGCGACCGATTCAGGACGTGCACGCGCTGGACGCCGGAGCGGGTCAGGTGGGCCGCGGCCAGGGCGCCCATCGCGCCGGCGCCGACCAGCGCGGCCGTCTTGCCTTCCAGACCGCCCAGCCGGCGTTCGGCCATGTCGAGGGCGACCGACACCACGGAGGCGCCGGCCGCGTCGATGGCGGTCTCGGAATGCACCCGCTTGCCCACCGACAGCGCCCGTTGGGCCAGCTCGTGCAGCACCCGACCGACGGTGCGATTACTTTCCGCGGTGGCGTACGCGCGGCGCACCTGGCCGAGCACCTGCTGCTCACCGACCACCGCGGAGTCCAGGCCGCTGGCCACCGCGAACAAGTGCTCGACGGCGGCCTCGCTGTAGCGGACGTACGCGTGTTTGGTCAGATCCCCCATCGACATTCCGGAGTGCTCCGACAGCACCTGCCCGATGGCCGCCAACCCGCCGTGGAACGCGTCGACCACCGCATAGACCTCGACCCGGTTGCATGTCGACAGCACCATCGCCTCGGTCACCAGCGGCGACTGCAACACTCGGTCAACGATCTTGCCCTGATCGGATTCGTCGATGCTGAGTTGTTCCAGGACGGAGACCGGCGCACTGCGGTGCGAAACCCCGAAGAGCAAGACGCTCACGGCAGCATCACCTGGCCAGCTCCCTTGCTTCCTCCAGTAACTGAACTGGTTTCCACGGTAATCGCTTATCAGGTGGGCTACCAAATAATTGCCCAGCGTCACACCGGCCCGCCGGCGGCCGCACCGTCATCGACCGAGGTCCTCACGCAGCCGGGGTTCGTCAAGGTCCCAGTAGCTGTGCTCGCGACCGTCCAGCAGGATCACGGGCAGCCGGTCGCCGAATTCGGCCCGCAGCGCCGGGTTGCCGGCGGCCGCTGCGGCGTCGACGTCGGTCGTCGACAGCTCGAAACCCAGCTCGGGTGCGAGCTCCCTAAGCCGGTCATGCACCCGCTCGCAGATGGTGCAGCCGTCGCGGGTCAGCAGTTCCACCTGCGGCCGTCGGGGTTCGTCGGTCATGGCCATCAGTCTGGCACCGGTGACTTGTGGGGACATCTAGCTGGCATTATTTTCCGGTTATGGCCGACGAGACCGTACGGGTTGACCCGGTGGTGATGCAGAGCCACGCCGTGTCCATCCGCGGCGCGGCAGAGCACCTTTCGGCTCAGCTGGACCAGCTCGACGATCAGGTCGGTCAGATGTTAGGGGGCTGGCAGGGCGCTGCGGGGAAGGCGTACGGCTCGGCGTGGGAGCTTTGGCACCGTGGCGCTCGCGAGGTGCAGCTGGGGTTGTCGGTGTTGGCGCACCTGGTGAGTGAGGCCGGCGAGGCCTATCAGGCCAACGAGGCCGGCTCCGCCCAGGCGGAACGGGGGGTGCGCGGTGGCTGAGGCATTTCGGGTGAATCCGCAGTCATTGGCCGACGCGGTACAACGGATGGCGACCTTCCAGCGCCACGCCGAGGACATGATCGCCGAAATCGATTCCCGCGTAACGCGTTTGCACACAACGTGGACGGGTGAGGCCGCGGCCGCGCACGCCGAGGCGCATCAGCACTGGGTGCGTGGTGAGGCGATGATGCGCGAGGCGCTGGCGCAGCTTAAAAAGGTGGCCGCGACCGCGCACGGCAACTACACCGGGGCGATGTCGACGAATCTCGGCATGTGGTCGTGAACAGATGGCGCCGCTGGCGTGTGACCCGACGGCCCTAGATCGCACCGGTGCCACGGTGCTGGCGGCCGGTGAGTCGCTGGGGTCGGTGATCTCGACGTTGACCGCCGCGCTGGGCGGCAGCGCGGGCATGGCCGGCGACGATCCGGTGGGCGCGGCGCTGGGTCGGAAATATGACGGCGCCGCGGCCAAGGCGGTCGAGGCGATGACCAGCATCCGCAACGGGTTGTGCAGCATCGGCGACGGGGTGCGAATGTCGGCCCACAACTATGCCCTGGCCGAGGCGCTGTCGGATGTCACCGGCCAGGCCGCGGGTTTGCCGGCACCGCAGGTGACCGCGCCCATGACCGTCGGGGCGAAGCCGCCGTCGGCAGTGGGCGCAGGCAGCGGCGCCCCGGCGGGCTGGGGCTGGGTGGCTCCATACATCGGAATGATCTGGCCCAGTGGAGATTCGGCGAAATTGCGAGCCGCCGCGGCGGCGTGGGCCACCGCGGGCGCGAACTTCGTGGCCACCGAGACGGCAGCGGGCGGGGGGACGATGGCCGCCATCGCCTCCCAGCAGATACCGGAGGGCGCCGCCATCAACAAGGCGTTGGCGGATGCCTCCAACGCCACCATCAACGTCGCACGTCAGTGCCAAACGATCGCCGCGCAGCTCAACAGCTATGCGGCCAAGGTCGACAAGGTACACGCGGCGATTCTGGATTTGTTGTCGCGCATCTGTGACCCCTTGACCGGAATCAAAGAGGTCTGGGAGTGGCTCACCGACGAAGACGAAGACGAGATCAAGAGGATCGCCGACGACATCCGCACGGTGGTCAACAACTTTGCGCAGGAAGCCGAGACGCTGGGCGACCAACTCAGCGCCACCATGTCGGCTGCTGCCACAGCGATTGAGGATATGGGCCGCTGGGCGGGAAAAGAGTGGGACCACTTCCTGCATGGCACCGGGGTTGGCAGGGTCCTCAATCACGTGGGCCAGTCTCTGAAGGGCCTGGGCGAGGAGGGCTACGACTACCTCGAGGGCCTCAACCAATTCAGCCCAACCCGCCTCCAAAGCGATCCGGTTGGCTTCTTCAGAGACACGGTCGGCATGGTCGAAGGGGAAGCGACGCTGGCGGGCTTGGGTCCCGACGGTCTACACGGGGCCGGCGAGGCGTGGAAAGCGCTGGGCAAGCAGGTCACCCACTGGGACGAGTGGTCCGAGCACCCCGACGAAGCATTCGGAAAGACCCTCTTCGACGTAGCAACTTTGGCGGTGCCCGGTGGGCCGCTGTCCAAGCTCGGCAAGCTCGGTCGAGGTATGAGCGATGCGCTCAAAGGTTTGCGGGAGGCGCGACTGCCGGAGGGCGTGAAACCGCCCGCGGTGAAGCCCCCGACGGAGCCGCCGCCCGCAGGTCCCAAGCCGCCGGCATCGGGACCCCCCGCAGCCCCGGGCAAGCCGGAATCGGGTCCACCCCCAGCGTCGGGCAAGCCGGCACCCGGGCCCGCAGATGGCCCACTTCCGCACAGCCCCACGGAATCCAAGCCACCGATCGGCGAGAAACCCCCCACCGGAGAGCCACCCAAACCGGCGGTCGCGCCAACTGAGCCCGGCAGCAAGCCGGCGGTGCCCGCGTCGGCCGAACAGGCGCCAGTACCCCATTCCAAGCCGGCCGATCCGGTGCCGGCCCACGCGCCGACTTCGCCCGGTGGCGCACCGGCCGCTGCAACTCCCAGCGCGGGTCTCCCCTCACTACCGGAGCCGCACCTGCCGACGCCGCCTTCGATGCCCATGGGCGGAGGCGTACCTCCCGAAGCTCCTACCCCGCTCGGCGACATGCCCCACGGCGGGGAACCGGGTGGGCACCCGGCCGAGATGCCCGGCCCCCACGATGGCCCTGTTCGCCCGGTCGAGGGCGAAGCGTCACCATCAGACCCGATGCCCGGGGAAGGCAACGCGACGGAGCCACCGTCGCCGACCGACAGCCCTCTAACCGGCCATGGCGACCACCCGTCAGCGGGAGCACCGCTCTTACCCGTTGATGCCGCCGACCAAATGACAGGTGATGTCGTGATTAGCGGCCACGGGGGGTACAACCCCCTTCACGGTCCAACGCTCGTGCCTCGCGGAACCACGGTCACCGCGTACGCCGAGCATGGGTCATCAATCACTGACGCCCTCGGCAACCTCATCGAGACCCGCGGTGACACGTCTCGAGTCTTTTCGCAGGTCTTCCGTGCAGGCGAATCCATACCCGACTACACGATTTACCCACCCGACGGACTGAATATCCTCGGCGAACCGCGGACAGTGCTAATTCCGACGAGGCTGAGCGAACTACTTGAGAACGACATGGGGAATGTCCACCTCGCCGTATGCACTTACGACGGTACCTGTCCGACCGGCAAGGTATATGATGTAGAAGGTATATGGGACGAGAATTCTGGAGAATTGAGCCCTTACGAAAGGCCTAATTCACGTGGCAAATAGCGAGAACGTCGATGAATTGATAAGCACGGCGGCTCGTACGCAGGAGCAAGCCGATCTTCGCGGAGCAATCCTTGCCTTAAAGCACCACGAAGTTTTTCTGCCGTTTGAAGCGACGTTTCGCGATGATGCGGAAGTTAAAGCGGTTCCCTTGCTTTTGCTTCCGGATGGCGCCCACGCCATGATGTTATATACTTCTAAATCACATCCGGATCTACCGGACTCCTTCGCAGGGGCAACGTTCGAGTCCGCGCTGAAGGCAGGCCTCAAAATGCCGGAGCTCGATTGGGTAATCGTAACAAATCGGACTTCAGAATGGGTTTCAATTCATAAGGCTCATATTCCGGCATATCTTGACTTCCTCGAAAACGCCGTTGATGCGACGTCGCCCAAAGAAGATCATGCATCCGACCCTGTCGAGGAATCGGTGAGCCGTGCCGTTGGCTCCAAATCCATGAGTTCGGTTTCTGCAGTGACAGCCGCGCTTGAGGATCGCGAGATATTCCTTGAGATGAGTCGCTCAACAAGAGATGACGGCCGTCAGAGCATGAATTCTTTTCTGATCGAACCGCTCGGACCTGTGATACGTGCGTATACTAGCCGGCTTCGTCCCGGAATTCGATACGGGGGCCTGCGCTGGTCTGCGTTAAAAGAAATGCTCCGTGCGTTGCCTGACATTAAAGGTGTCCAGGTGATGAACAACGCAGACGATTGGGTAGTTGTTGATCGAAAAGCTTTAGGGCTCGACGAGAGCAATGGAGCGTGACAATTAATCGGCGGGAGCAGTCACGCACACGGCGTGAAGGAATCGTCGGCCGTGGTAACCAGATGGGTTGGACCTAGCGGACCGATTGCGACTCAAGTAGCCACCATCTGGTCCCGAGGTCCTGGTTTTCGGCTAAGCAATCTACTTTTATAGTTGGCTTATTTCCCGGAGACCCTCAAGTGGATCAGCTGACGCGAATAAAGGACCGGACTGCCGAGCGCTCACTCGTGGCACCACCCAACGACCGACTGTGAGCTTGCCGAACACGCACCGCATTCCCCGCCACCCGACGGATAGGGTTGAGTGCCGGGACCCACCGGTTCGCCAGGCAACACAGCGATCTTGGAGGTTTGGCGATGACTTCCTCTGACCCGGTCAACGGAGACGTCAGTCGCGCTGACCTGGAGTCGCTGGCCGCCGACGCCAGCGCCGCCCGCGCGCTGGAAGGGCTGCAAGCCGAGAAGGCCGCCTCCGGCGAGGATCGGCCGCAGCCGCCGATCGACCTGACCGCGGCCGCCTTCTTCGACGTGGACAACACGCTGGTGCAGGGCTCCTCGGCGGTGCACTTCGGCCGCGGGCTGGCCGCGCGCAACTACTTCACCTATCGCGATGTGCTCGGCTTCATCTATGCCCAGGCCAAATTTCAGGTCCTCGGCAGGGAGAACAGCAACGATGTCGCCGCCGGTCGCCGCAAGGCGCTCGCCTTCATCGAGGGCCGGTCGGTCGAACAGCTGGTGGCGCTGGGTGAGGAGATTTACGACGAGATCATCGCCGACAAGATCTGGCCGGGCACCCGCGAACTCACCCAAATGCACCTCGACGCGGGCCAGCAAGTGTGGCTGATCACCGCCACGCCTTACGAACTCGCGGCGATCATCGCGCGACGGCTCGGCCTCACCGGCGCCCTGGGCACCGTCGCGGAATCCCTCGACGGGGTGTTCACCGGCCGGCTGGTCGGCGACATCCTGCACGGGACCGGCAAGGCGCATGCTGTGCGGTCGCTGGCGATCCGGGAGGGGCTAAAGCTCAAACGCTGCACGGCCTACTCCGACAGCTTCAACGATGTGCCCATGCTCTCGCTGGTGGGCACCGCCGTCGCCATCAACCCGGACGCGCGCCTGCGCACGCTGGCCCGCGAACGCGGTTGGGAGATCCGGGACTTTCGCACCGCCCGCAAGGCCGCCCGGATCGGGGTCCCGTCGGCCCTGGCGCTGGGGGCGGCCGGTGGCGCACTGGCCGCGGTGGCATCCCGGCGGCAATCGCGCTGATAGGCTGCGCCGCTGAGACCAATTCGAGCGGAGGCGACAGCGGCATGACGACCCCCAAAGAGGCCGAAGGGCTCATCGGCAGCCATTACCGGGCACCGGATTACTTCCTCGTCGGACGGGAGAAGATCCGGGAATTCGCGATCGCGGTCAAGAACGATCACCCCTCCCACTTCAGCGAGGCCGACGCCGCCGCCGACGGGTACGACTCGCTGGTGGCGCCGTTGACGTTCCTGGCGATCGCGGGGCGGCGGGTGCAGCTGGAGATCTTCACCAAGTTCAGCATCCCGATCAACATCGCCCGAGTCATCCACCGCGATCAGAAATTCAAATTCCACCGACCGATCGTCGCTGGCGATAAGCTTTACTTCGACACCTATCTAGACTCGGTGATCGAGTCCCATGGCACCGTGCTCGCTCAGATCCGCAGCGAGGTAACAGATGCCGACGGGACACCGCTTATCACCAGCGTAGTCACGATGCTGGGAGAAGCCACAACCCAAGCCGACACTGACGCAACAGTGGCCGCGATTGCATCAATATCAGCTGGAAAGTAGGGTCGATTTCAATGACGTCACAGGGGGAAACCGGCAGCACCCAGCTCAAGCCGCCGGTCGAGAAGGTCCGCTCGCACTACGACAAATCAAACGAGTTCTTCAAGCTCTGGCTTGACCCGTCGATGACCTACAGCTGCGGCTACTTCGACGAGAACCCCGACCCGCAGAACCTGACCAAGACGCTGGAAGAGGCGCAGTACGCCAAGCGCAAGCTCGCGCTGGACAAGCTCAACCTCGAGCCCGGGATGACGCTACTCGACATCGGCTCCGGGTGGGGCTCGACGATGCGGCACGCGGTGGCCGAGTACGACGTCAACGTGATCGGCCTGACGCTCAGCGAGAACCAGTACGCCCACTGCGTGGCCGAGTTCGACAAGATGGACAGCCCCCGCCGCAAGGAAGTGCGGATCCAGGGCTGGGAGGAATTTCCCGGCGACGTGCCGATCGACCGCATCGTGTCACTCGGCGCGTTCGAGCACTTCGCCGACGGCGCGGGTGACGCCGGGTACGAGCGGTACGCCACCTTCTTCAAGAAGTACTACGACCTGCTGCCCGACGACGGCCGCATGCTGCTGCACTCGATCGTGGTGCCCTCAGCCGAAGAGGGCAAGAAGATGGGCTTGCAGGTGAACATGACCCTGCTGCGCTTCATCAGCTTCATCTTGAAGGAGATCTACCCCGGCGGGAAGCTGCCCCAGGTCGACCTGGTCGACAAGTACGCGACCGACGCGGGCTTCAAGATCGAGCGCCATCACTTCATCGGCAAGAACTACGTCCCGACGCTGACCGCCTGGGGCGACGCGCTCGAGGCGCACAAGGAAGAGGCGATCGCCCTGAAGGGGCAGGAAACCTACGACATCTACCTGAAGTATTTGCGCGGCTGCTCCGACCTGTTCCGCGACGGCTACACCAACGTCTGTCAGTTCACCATGGTCAAGTAATTCGCCCGAAAAACGCCCCGGAAGCCCTTGGCTCCGGGGCGTTTTCGCGTCAGCGCCAGGCCGGATACCGAAGCCCGCCGGGTCAATAAACGAAAAGCGTCAGCCGAAGAAGATGTTGCGCCGCCCGGCGAGCAACCGGTACAGCGTCTGCTGGATGGTCTCGCGCACCTGATCGGTCAACTCGAAGGTGACCATCGGGTCCTCGGCGTCCGACGCGGCGTAGTCGTGGGTGTAGATCGGCTCGCCGAACGCGATGCGCCACTTCGACGGCAGCGGCACCAGGCCCGCGGCCCCCGCCAGCGGAAAAAGCGGCGTGATCGGGAAGTAGGGCAGCCCGAACAGCCGCGCCAGCAACTTCACGTCGGTCAGCATCGGGTAAATCTCTTCCGAGCCGATGATCGAGCACGGAATGATCGGCGCCTTGGTGCGCAGCGCCGCGGTGACGAACCCGCCGCGGCCGAACCGCTGCAACCGATAACGGTCCTCGAAGCGCTTGCCCAACCCCTTGTAGCCCTCGGGAAACACGGCGGTCAGCTCGCCTGCGGCGAGCAGCCGGTGCGCGTCCGTGGTGCAGGCCATGGTGTGGCCGGCCTTACGGGCGGCTTCACCCACGACGGGCAGGTCGAACACCATGTCGGCGGCGAGCAGCCTCAGGTCGCGCTTTGCGGGGTGCTCGTCGTGCACGGCCACCGACAGCATCAACCCGTCGAACGGCAGGACCCCGGCGTGGTTGGCCACCACCAACGCGGCGCCCTCGCTGGGCAGGTTTTCGACGCCGCTGACCTCCACCCGAAACCACGACCGGAAGAAGAACCTCAGCAACGGGCGAACGATCGCGCTGTTGAAGTGTGGATCGAAACCGAACTCGTCGACGGTGTAATCACCGGTGATCCGCTGGCGCATGAACCCGGCGACCGCGGCAACGCGCCGGGCGAGATCGTTGAGCGACACATCCGACGACCCGGCGCCGGCCGCCCGCCGGTGCTCATCGATCTCGCGGACGACGGCGGCAATCTGCTCGGCCGACGCCCGACCGTGCGGATCCGAGAGTAACGAGGGATGCTGGCGGGCTGACTCCGCGCGTTGATCGGCTTTCCGGCGTGCTGCTACCCGACCCCGATTCGTATGCAGCGGAATAACATTCGCTCTGTTTTCACCCGCCACGATACCTACCTGACCCCACCCCACGGAATTGGATTTCGGCTGCCCCAGCGCTGCGCTAGGGAAATGGCGCGACCTTCCAAGGAGCGTACCCGATGCGGGTCGATAATGGGAGTCATGCCGCGGCCGCGAACGTAGTCGTCGAAAGCCTCGGCAGTCGTCCACTTCGGCTGATAGCCCAGCTCCGCGCGCATCCGGGTGGTGTCCATGACGCGGCCGTAACTCAGGTAGGCGAACTGATCGCGGCTGATCTCGTTGTAACGGTTGGCCCGTCTCAGCGAATCGAGTGCCCACACGCCAAAACCGGGTACTGGCAACGGAATCCGGCCAGCCCGGCGGATCGCTTGCGACAGCATGATGATCCCGTCAGCGCCGACGTTGAACGTGCCGGCCTTGCCGGCCATCGCCGCGCGTTCCAGCGCGCCCAGCGCATCCTGCTCGTGCAGCAACTGCAGTCGCGCGTCGCGGCCGAACATCGTGGGCACCAGCGGCCCGGCCAGGTACCGCGACAACGTGGTATCCATCGCCGGCCCGATCATGTTGGCCAGCCGCAGGATGGTCACGGCGATGTCGGGCCGGCGCCGCCCCAGTCCGCGGGCATAGGCCTCGATGTCCAGGCTGTCCTTGGCGAAACCGCCGCGCAGCGGCCGCCGGCTGGTGCTGTCCTCGGTGAACATCACCGGATCGTGCGCGCTGGACCCGTACACCTCGGAGGTCGATTTGACCACCACGCGGCGCACCGAAGGCGCCTTCTGACAGGCCGCGAATAGCTGCATCGCACCCATCACGTTGATTTCCTTCAGCGCCGCGGTGCCACCGGATCGCGGCGCGTACGACGCCGCGGCCGCGTGCACTACGGTGTCCACTTCGCCGTTGCGAATCACCTTGGCTATGAAGGGATTCCGGATGTCGGCGCGGACGAACTCCGCGCGACCCATCCGGCGCAGCATGTCTTTGCTGGGCGCGATCGCGTCGACCGCGATGACCGCGTTGATCATCGGGTTCTGCGCGAGCCGGGCCGTCAGGTAGCCACCCAGGAATCGGCACGCACCGGTGACCAGCACCACCTTGGGGTAGTGCACCGTGTGGCTCGCGGTGTCGCCGGTTCCGGCGCCATCCCCACTCGACTGATCCACCCAAACAGCCTATCGACTCAGCACAGACCGCAGCACGACGCCGCGGGCGGGCCTTACTTGCCGAGTTTTCTGCGCTGCACCCGAGTGCGGCGCAACAACTTGCGGTGCTTCTTCTTCGACATGCGCTTGCGCCGCTTCTTGATTACTGAACCCATGAACTCCGCTATCTGACCCGTGACCTGCTTGCAGGATTGACCCGGACACTTTACCCGGCGGGACGCACCGAACACCAAATGGCGCCGGCGACCACCGAGCGAGGGGCGGAGTGTGGTTTCGGGTCAGCCCGCGTCGAAGTAAGACGTCTCCAGCATGTCGTGCACTGCCTTGGCGTGCACCCGGAAAGACCGCCCGACCCGGACCGCGGGCAGCTCGCCGTTGTGCACCAGCCGGTACACCGTCATCTTGGAGACCCGCATCAACGCCGCCACTTCGGCGACGGTCAAGAATTGTGTCCTGCCCTGCTGGCCCTCGCCGGAACCGGTGTCCCGCTTACCAGCAGAATCGCGCGCCGATGGCCCGTTCGTAGACGTCATCGCAACCCAATCGTGTCAGGCACCCGCAATGCCAGCGGCTTCCCCTCCGCTGGCACCCACACGTGCATACAAAGAGGAGAATAGCGGGACTAATGGGGTTACTGGTACTGGTGGGGGACAATCAGTTGAAATTTCTTGGATTACTCCGATGTAATTCTTAGCTGCTCAGAGCGCGTTTTGGCGGCCTGAACGGCCGCGTCGACGGCCGCCCGCAGGCCACCCCGTTCCAGTTCGCGCAACCCCGCGGCGGTGGTGCCGCCCGGCGAGGTGATGGTCGCCCGCAGCTGCGTCGCCGTGGCGTCCACGCGCAACCCCGGCGCCTCGCCCTCCCCCGGCCGGCCGTCGGCGTCCATCCGCTCCAGCAGCATGGCCGCGGACCCGGCCATCGTCTGCGCCGTCAGGTCGGTGGCCACCTCCCGGCTCAGCCCGGCCGCCACCCCGGCATCCACCAGCGCCTCGACCATCAAGAAAAAATAAGCCGGGCCGGACCCCGACAGCGCGGTCACGGCGTCCATCTGGGCTTCCGCCACGGTCAGCACACCACCCACGGAGTCGAACAGGGCCGACACCCCTTCGAGCTGCGGGGCGGTGACGAACCGGCCCGCGGCCAGCGCGGTCACCCCCGCGCCGACGAGCGCCGCCGCGTTGGGCATCGCCCGGACCACCGGCGTCCCGGCCGGCAGTTTGGATTCGAAATACGAGATGCCGATGCCCGCCGCGACGGTGACGAACACCTGCTCGGCGGTGTCGCTCTCGGACGCGGCCGCCACCCGGGTCAGCTCCGCGAGCACCGGTTCGACGTCGGTGGGCTTCACCGCGACCACCACGAAGGACGCGTTCTCCACCGCGTCGGCCACCGAGGTGATCAACACCGAATAGGTGTCGGCCAGGTACTGGGCGCGCTCGGGAACACGTTCGGCCACCACCAGGTCTTTGACCTGCCTGCCCGCGCGCAGCAGACCCGAGAGCAGCGCCTCCCCGATGCTGCCGCCACCGATGATCGCGATTCTTGCCATGCCCGACAGCATCGCAGACCCCCGGGCCTATCCAGCGGCAGGGACCAACGCCAGTTGACGGGCTTGCACGACGAGGCGGCCCATGCTGTCGACGACGGTGTGGTCCTCGTCGAACCAGTCGTGCCCGATCTCGGTGCACGTCGCGATGATTCGCAGCCATCCATCGGCGGGCAGGCCGCGCAGGAGGGCGGTCAGCTGGACGGTAGGCGCCCAGCCGGTGCGTTCCACGGCGAAGGTCACCGGGGCCGACAGATCCCCGCACATGAGCGCGAACAGGGCGTCGGGGGCGACGCCGCGGGGGCGTGCCCACATCTGGATCACCGGCGGGCCTCCGTCGGCCGTCGGGCCCAGCGTCGACAGCACCGGTCGCACGTCGCAGCCCTCGCCGAGGTGGACCAGGCCGGCCAGCGGATGGCCCGGCCCGATCGGTGCGATGTCGTCCGGCGGCTCGGGCGCCATCAGGTCCACCACCGGGTTGGCCGACAGCAGCGGCTTGGCGTCGCCGTCGGGCGGAAAGTGTTCGGGCTCGCCGAGGTTGACCACGGCGTGCACGGCGGTCCGGTCGCCCTGGGTGAGCTCGACGTCCACGACGCTGATCCGGCGGCCGCGCTTGCGGATCGACGTCGCCAGCCGCATCGGCCCCGGATCCGGCGCCCACAGGAAGCTCGCCGACACCGCCACCGGCTGCTGAACCGCGTCAAAGTCGGTCGACGGCCCCCTGCAGGCGGTGCGGGCGGCGTTGGCACAGAGCGCCAGCATGGCGCCACCGTGCACCTTGGGACCGATGGTCCAGTGCTTGTTGAGCTCGCCCTCGAAGACGCCGGGGCCGACCTCCCGCAATGCCATCGCGGTGGTGAATAACGCGTTCATGGTCTCCTGGGTTGTCAGCGCAGCAGATGCGTGCGGGCGAACTGCAACGATTCGGCGAGCATGCTTTCGCGCTCATTGGCTGAACGCGCGCTGGACGTGGAAACTTCCAAGATGACGTGGCCGGCGAAGTGGCTGCCGGCCAGCAGCTGACACACCTCCGCGGTGGGCTGCGTCCCGCGCCCGGGCACCAGGTGCTCGTCGGCGGGCAGGCCGCTGCCGTCGCACAGGTGCAGGTGCACCAATCCGCCGCCCATCCGCTGCGCCATGTCCAGCGAGTCGCTGCCCGCGGTCGCGGTGTGGGACAGGTCCAGCGTGTAATGGGCGTGGTTGCCGTCCAGCGGGTCGTAGGAGGGCGCGAACGCCGATATCGCCGGACCCGGGCCGCCGCCGCGCCTGCGCATCCGCTCCAGCGATTGGCCCGATCCGAAGAACCGGTCCGCCCGGAACGGGAACATGTTCTCCACCGCGATCAGCACGTCGCTCGAGGCCTCCAGTTCGGCGACCTGGTCGCTGAATCCCTCGGCGTAGCGCCGCTGCCAACGGAACGGCGGGTGCACCACGACGGTCTGCGCGCCGAGCTGTTCGGCGGCCCGCACGCTGCGATCCAGCTTGGGGACCGGGTTGGCGCCCCACACCCGCTGAGAGATCAGCAGGCACGGCGCGTGCACGGACAATACCGGGATGCGATAGCGCCGGGACAGTTTGGCGATGGCGTCGATGTCCTGGCTGACCGACTCCGCCCACACCATCAGCTCGACGCCGTCGTAGCCGAGCCGGGCCGCGTACTCGAAGGCGGCCTCGGCCCGCAATGGGTACACCGAAGCCGTTGAGAGTCCGACTTTGATAGCTGGGCGCAAGGGTCTGTGTGGTCCCCGGTCCGCCTAGCCCGACTGCAACGACAGCGCCAACGGGCCCAGGGTGATCAGCGCTCCGACCGCGACCGCGATCAGCGTGCTCGCGATGTCCTCGGTCTTGCGCACCACCCGGACCCCGACGACCAGGCCGAGGATCACCAGCACCGAGAGCACGAGCGCCACGATGCTGTTCCAGCGCCACAGCTCGTCGAAGGCGACGAACAGTCCGGCGCCGAATGCCACCGCCAGGATCGACTGGAAGACGACCAGGGTGCCGCGCCACAGCGCCCCGAGCCTGCCCGGGACCGCGTGGACGTCCGTGGCCGTAGCCGCCCCGTCGAGGTGGTCCTCGTCGCGCTCGTCGTGCGGCAACAAGCCGGCGGCGAACGGGTCCTGCGCGTCCTCTTCATCCTCGTCGGACTCGGTCTGCAGGTAGGAGCGCACGTAGGCGGAATCCTCCAACGCCGGCTCGGCGTCACGCACGTCCGAATCCATCACATCCACCGGCAGATCGGAGTAATGGTCCAGCGGGTCGGGATTCATGTCCTCGGCGCCCGATTGCCCGGCGCCGTTGGTCTCCCCCGCCTCGCCGTGGCTCAGGGGGCGCGGATAGGCGCTGCGCTCGGGGCCGGTGGCCTTCTTGAGTTGCGACGGCGACTTGGGCCATCGCGGCTCGGGCTGCGACCAGTACGCGGCCGCGGGCTTGTCTTCGGTTTGCTGCTCGGGCTCGGTTTCCTCGGCGGCGGCCGGCCGTTCGGCCGTGCGGGGGTCCTCGTCGTCGTCGCGGATGATCGGGATCTCGCCGGTCAGCTCGGCGACGGTCACCGCGTCACTGTCGCCGCGCCGCCGGCGCCTGCGCCGCGTGACCGCGGGGGCGCCGATCGTCCCGTTCTTGGCCAGAAGTTCGGCCACCGAGATCGGCCGAGTCCCGGGGCTCTCGGTCTCGGAGTGTGGTCCGGTCATGCTTTGTCGCCTCTCGATCGGTTGCCGTCCCGATCACCTGCCTGGCCTCCAGCATCGCGCACGGATCGCTTCATGAGGGGCGTTCCGTCGGCTTCGCTGTCGAGTTTGCGCAAGATGAGACCTTCCCGTAACGCCCACGGGCAGATATCCACCGATTCGATCGACAGCGCTCGCATACTCGCCTCCGCCACCAGCGCACCCGCCACGATCTGTGGCGCACGCTCGGCGCTCACCCCTTCCAGTTCTGCCCGGTCAGCGGTCGTCATCCTAGAGATGAAAGATATGAGTTGCCTGAGGCCGTTTGCCGTCAGCGTTCTCTTCACCCGCGGTCCGGCGGCCGACGGCGCCGCGCCGGTGAGCCGCGCGAGCGAGCGAAACGTCTTCGACGTCGCCACCGCCAGGTCGGGCGCGCCGGCGTCGAGCACCTGCTCGCTGGCCTCGGCGAGCTCGGCGTCCAGCCAGTCCCGCAGCATCCCGACCCGTCGCCGCCCGGGCGGGTCGTCCGGCAGCCATTCGCGGGTCAGCCGGCCGGCGCCCAGCGGCAGCGACAGCGCCACCTCGGGCTCCTCGTCGACACCGCTGGACATCTCCAGCGAGCCGCCGCCGATGTCGAGGTTGATGATCCGCCCCGCGCTCCAGCCGTACCACCGGCGCACCGCCAGAAAGGTCAGCCGCGACTCATCGACGCCGCTCAGCGCCTCCAGCTCGACGCCCGTTTCCTTGCGGACGCGGGCCAGCACGTCGTCGGAGTTCACCGCGTCGCGGAGCGCGGAGGTGGCAAACGCCATCAGCTCGGCGCACCCGGAGCTGTCCGCGATCTTGGCGAACTCATCGATCGTGGAGATCAGCTTCTCGGCGCCGCGCTTGGTGATCTTGCCCGAACTGTCGATCGACTCGGCCAATCGCAGCGTGGCCTTCGTCGAACTCATGGGCGTGGGATGCCCGCCACGGTGCGCATCAACCACCAAGAGGTGAACCGTGTTGCTGCCCACGTCGAGCACGCCCAATCGCACGGGAAACAACCTAGTCGGATACGGGCGGGCCCCGCGTCGCGCCCCGCTGCGGAGGTTGCCGATCTGTGATCCGCCGGGCCCCGAGTGTCAGCGGGTCGAAGAGCCGGATTCGTCGACTAACGTGGACGCCGTGGCGAATTCCTACCCCGAACCGGGACAAGAGGTCGAACTGGACTTCGCCCGCGAGTGGGTGGAGTTCTACGACCCGGACAATCCCGAGCACCTGATCGCGGCCGACCTCACCTGGCTGCTGTCGCGGTGGACCTGCGTGTTCGGCACGCCCGCCTGCCACGGCACGGTGGCGGGCCGCCCGGACGACGGCTGCTGCTCGCACGGGGCGTTCCTGTCCGACGACGACGACCGCGCCCGGCTCGATGACGCCGTGCAGCAGCTGACCGACGAAGACTGGCAATTCCGCGAAAAGGGCTTGGGCCGCAAGGGGTATCTGGAGCTCGACGAGCACGACGACCAGCCTCAGTACCGCACGCGCAAGCACAAGGACGCCTGCATCTTCCTGAACCGGCCCGGCTTCCCCGGCGGCGTCGGATGCGCGCTGCACAGCAAGGCCCTCAAGCTCGGCGTCGCGCCGTTGACCATGAAGCCCGACGTCTGCTGGCAGCTGCCGATCCGGCGCAGCCAGGAGTGGGTGACCCGGCCCGACGGCACCGAGATCCTCAAGACCTGGGTCACCGAATACGACCGCCGCGGTTGGGGTTCCGGCGGCGCCGACCTGCACTGGTACTGCACCGGCGACCCCGGCGCCCATGTCGGCGCCAAGCAGGTGTGGGAGAGCATGGCCGACGAGCTCACCGAGCTGCTGGGCGCCAAGGCCTACACGGAGCTGGCGGCGATGTGCAAACGCCGCGGCAAGTTGGGGCTCATTGCGGTGCATCCGGCGACTCGGCTCGCCGAGTAGCACCAGTCTTCTTGTAGGACAACAACATTCGCTGCGCGCTGGCGTGTAGGTAGGCCTCGACCGCGGCGGCCGACCCCGCCTCGTCGCCGGCCAGCACGGCCTCGGTGATCGCGGCCAGGCCGGCCACCACTGGCGCGGCGTCGTCGTATGCGGCGGTCAGCTCGTGCTCCCGGCCGCCGAAAGCGTGCTCCACCCAGCGATACAGCAACACCAGCGCGCGGTTGCCGCCGTGCGCGATGAGCACCCGGAAGTAGGCGAGGTCGGCCGCCTGCCGCGCTTGCGCGCTATCGGCGTCGCGGACCGCGGCCAGCGCGGCGCGCAGGGCCTCGGCATCCTCGGGTGCGCCCCGTCGCGCCGCCGACCGGCCGATCAACGGGCCCAGCGCCGCCCGGATCTCGAACAGCTCTACCAGGAACTCGGGCCCCAGCTTGCGCACCAACGCCTCGACCACGGCGGGGTGGGTGAGCCCGTGGGGGTCCGCGACCACGTTGCCGCTGCCGTGCCGGGCCTCGATCAGACCCATCTCCTGCAGCCGGGCCAGGCCCTGGCGCAGCGACGTGCGGTTGACGCCCAGCTGTTCGGCCAGGTCCCGCTCGGGCGGCAGGGCGGTGCCCGGCGGAAACGCGCCGTCGAGGATCGCGTCGGTGATCGACGCGGCGATCTGTTCGTCGACGCGTTGGCGGTCGGGCGGGCGCAGCGGACTTGACTGGTTCATTGGCTCAACCAATATAGTGGACGAATCCACGGAAGGTGAGCAATGGACGGCGACATGCGATTGGCGGCGGCCCCACGCTGGCGCGGCAAGCCCGGCCGCCTGGAGGTCTGGTACGCCACCCTGTCGGACCCGGCGACGCGCGCCGGGCTGTGGGTGCACTGCGAGACGGTTGCCCCGCTGAAGGGCGACGCCTACGCGCACGGCTGGGCCACCTGGTTCCCGGCCGACGGCCCGCCCCGCACCGAGCGGTTCGGTCCCGCCCCCACCCGGCCCGCGTCGGGCCCCTGGTGGTTCGACGCCGCAGGCGCGCGGGTGGGTGACAACCAGCTGAGTGGCCGCGCCGGATCACTCGCCTGGGAGATGTCCTGGACCGACACCGGCGCACCGCTGTGGACGTTTCCCCGCGCGGCCTGGGACCGCGAGCTGCTGCCGGGCGCCCAGGTCGTCCTCGCCCCCACCGCCGACTTCGCCGGCTCGCTCACCGTGGCCGACACCGCTTTGCGCCTCGAGGGGTGGCGCGGCGGGGTCGCGCACATCTACGGGCACGGCAACGCCAAGCGCTGGGGATGGGTGCACGCCGATCTCGCCAACGGTGATGTGGTGGAAGCGGTCACCGCCGTCTCGCACAAGCCGGGGCTGCGCAGGCTGGCCCCGCTGGCGTTCGTCCGGTTTCGCATCGACGGAAAGGATTGGCCCGCAGGCATATTGCCGTCGCTACGGATGCGGACCACGCTTGGCCTGGCGCACTGGCAGCTGGAGGGACGCATCGGTGGCAAGCGGGTGCTCATCCGAATCGACCAACCGGCGGACAGGTGCGTGAGCCTGGAATACACCGACCCTGACGGCGGCAAGGCGGTGTGCACCAACACCGAACAGGCCGATGTCCACATCGAGATCGACGACCGGCACTGGTCGGTGCTGGGCACCGGGCACGCCGAGGTGGGCCTGCGGGGCAATGCGGCACCGGATGTCAACGAAAGGATCCCCTTGTGAGCTTTCTGCTCGACCCACCACTGCTGTTCGCCTCCGGCGTGCTCATCGAGCGGCGGCTGCCCGCCGACCGACGCGATGTCGCCGAGGCCGCCACCCTGGGCGTCTTCTTCGGCGGGTCATTCGGGCTTTACCACAACGTGCCCGGTCTCGGGCTGCTGTGGCGACCCTTCCGCGCGCGCAATGGCCGCGACTTCATGTGGAACAGCGGCGTTTTCGGCGTGGACACCGCCGAGGCGGAGTGGCCGCTGCACGCCGCGGCGGGCGTCATCTTCGCCACCTACCCGTTCTTCATCAAGATGGGTCGCCGCCTGGCGCGGCTGATATGAGCCTGGTCACCTCGTTCGGTTCGGCGCTCCTGCCCGAGGAATGCGGCGGCCCGGCGGCGCCCGAGCTGGCGGAGCGCGTCGAGCGCTACCTGCGGCAGCTGCCGACGACGTCACGGGTGGCGGCCCGCGCCGGGCTGCTCACGCTGGCCGCGGCGAGCTACGTCACCACCGGCCGGTCCATGGCGCGGCTGGCCCCCGACCGACGCGAGCGGGTGCTGCGCCGGGTCGCCGCGCTGAGCCCGGACGCCGGCGCGGCCGTCGAGGCCATCAAGGCGATCGTGTTGCTGGCCAACGGCGCGGAAACCTATGCGCCCGAGCTGCTTTCGCATGCCGCCGAGCACGGGACGGCGCGGCCCGACGCGGCGCTGAACATCGTCTCGTCGGCCGATCACCGCTCCGTTGTCACCGCCGACGCGGCGATCGTGGGGTCCGGCGCCGGCGGCGCGATGGTGGCCCGCGCGCTGGCGCGGGCCGGACTGGACGTCGTCGTCCTCGAGGAGGGACGCCGGTGGACGGTCGGGGAATTCCGCACGACCCATCCCATCGATCGCTACGCCGGGCTGTACCGTGGCGCCGGCGCCACCGTCGCGCTGGGGCGGCCCTCGGTGGTGCTGCCCATCGGCCGCGCGGTGGGCGGCACCACGGTGGTGAACTCCGGCACCTGCTACCGCCCGCCGGCCGCGGTGCAGCGGCGCTGGCGCGAGGACTTCGGGCTCACCCTGGCCGATCCCGACCGGCTCGGCGAACACCTCGACGACGTCGAGCGCACGCTGCAGGTCGCCCCGGTGCCGCTGGAGATCATGGGCCGCAACGGCCGGCTGCTGCTGGAGGCCGCGGCGACGCTGGGCTGGCGGGCGGCCCCCATCCCGCGCAACGCGCCAGGCTGCGAAGGGTGCTGCCAGTGCGCGATCGGCTGCCCGCGCAACGCCAAGTTCGGCGTGCACCTCAACGCGCTGCCACAGGCGTGTGCGGCGGGCGCGCGGATCATCTCGCAGGCCCGTGTCGAGCGGGTGTTGCACCGGCATGGACGCGCCCGCGGCGTGCGGGCCCGGCGGCCCGACGGCACGGCGCTGGACGTCCTGGCCGACACGGTCATCGTGGCGGCCGGCGCCACCGAAACGCCGGGGTTGCTGCGGCGCAGCGGCTTTGGTTGGCACCCGCGGCTCGGCCGCAACCTGGCGCTGCATCCGGCGACGATGCTCGCCGGGCGCTTCGACGACGACGTCTTCGCCTGGCAGGGGGTGCTGCAAAGCGCCGCGGTGCACGAGCTGCACGAATCGCACGGCGTGCTCATCGAAGCCACCTCCACCCCGCCCGGGATGGGCTCCATGGTCTATCCCGGCTACGGCGCGGAGCTGCTGGGCTGGCTGGACGCCGCGCCCCGGGTGGCCACGTTCGGCGCCATGGTGGCCGATCGCGGTGTCGGGTCGGTTTCGACGGTGCGCGGCGAGACGCTGGTGCGCTACAACATCTCCCCCGCCGACGTCAGCAAGCTGGTAGTGGCGATCGAGGCGATGGGGCGGCTGTTGTTCGCCGCGGGGGCGACCGAAGTGCTCACCGGTCTGCCCGGCGCGATGACGGTGACGTCGCTGCCCGATCTGCGGGATGCGTTGCGGCGCAGCGACCCCCGAAGCCTGCACCTGGCCGCCTTCCACCCGACCGGCACGGCGGCCGCGGGCGCCGACGTTCAGCTGTGCCCGGTCGACGAGGCCGGCCGGCTGCGCGGCGTGGACGGCGTATGGGTGGCCGACGCCTCGATCCTGCCGAGCTGCCCGGAGGTCAACCCGCAGGTGTCGATCATGGCGCTGGCGCTGGGTGTGGCCGACGAGGTGATGGGCGCCCGGTGATCGAGTGTGCGGTCAGGGCTTTGCGGGTGAGCCCTGGGCGACGAATCGAGCAAATATGCGCCCTGGCCGCAGACTCGAGGCCCTGAGCGCACGCTCGTTGTCGAGGATGATCAATCGGCATCGCGTCCGACGATCGTCGCCATCAGCGCCCGCTGGAAAGTGCGTCCCGGCCGGCCGGCGTCGACGCGGGTATCCGGCACCAAGGGCCGAGGTGACTCGGCCCGCGCGGTGGTCGTCGTCCAGGTCGCGGGCACTGACAGCCCACCGAGTGAGGCCGCGCCGCCCACCCCGGCGCACGGCGCGCCTATACGGGGGCCAAACGGCCATGCCAATGGCGGGTTGGGGCGTGTGGCCATGTCCGTCACCGCGCGCCGGAAAGCGTTTGCGCCCAGTCCAATAGCCCGTCCACGTCGAGCTGGGGCTGAATTCCGGCGGTACCCGCCAGCCCAGGGGTGGCAAACCCGGCCACCGGGGCCGCCACGGCGCTCGACGAGCTGGGTATCGGGGTGACCGTGGCGATGCTGACGGTGCCGAAGACATTGGTGATGGACGCGCCCGCGGGGCCGACGATCGCGGTGGCGGTGCTCCCGAAGGTTTGGACGGCGACCTGTTCCGCGCCGACAACGGGGAGGGTGGCCGAGCCGTTGACGAGGGTGACCAGAACCTCCTGGAACGATCCCGGGGTCAGGACGAGCGGGCTGGAGCCGGCCGTGACGTCGACGCCGCCGGGGACCAGGACACCGCCCTCGGAACAGTCGATGATCGTGTGAATTGTGCTGCCAGGGTTGACGATAACGGAGCCGAAGGTGATGAGGTTGGTGCCCGAACCCGTGATCGAGAGCGAGCCGCTGTTGAGGTACATGCCGGTGTTGGCGCCGATCGTGATGGTGCTGCCCGGTGGGGCGGTGACCGTTTCGCCGGGAGCGACGGGCGTGACGGCGTTGGCGGTGTGCATCGCGGCATTGGGCGAGGCCAGCTGCCGGGTGACGTTGCCGGTGGCCTGCGCCGCCAGCGTCTGGACCTGAGCGCCCTGCCCGGCCGGGTTGGTGGTGCGCGGCGGTTCGTCGAACGGGGTCAGCGTGCTGGCGGTCTCGCAGGCGGCGGCATAGCCGTACATCGCCGTGGCGTCCTGGATCCACATCTGCAGGTATTGCGCCTCGGTGGCCGCGATCGCCGGGGTGTTCTGTCCGAAGAAGTTCGTCGCGATCAGCGCCAGCAACTGCGCCCGATTGACCGCGATCACCGGCGGCGGCACGGTCATCGCAAACGCCGCCTCGTAGGCCGCCGCCGCCGCGTAGGCCTGGGCGCCGGTCTGCGCGGCCCGGGCCGCGGCGGTGGACAGCCACTGGACATAGGGTGTGGCCGCGGCCGTCATCAGCAGCGACGACGGGCCGGACCACGCCTGGCCGGTCAGGCTCGCCAGCTCGGCCGTGTAGCCGCCGGCGGCGGACTCCAGCAGCGCGGCCAGTGCGTCCCAACCCGCCGCGGCCGCCAGCATCGGCCCCGCCCCGGGACCGGAGTACATCAGGCCAGAGTTGACCTCCGGAGGCAGCGACGCAAAGTCCATGTCGTCCGTCCTCTCCGCGGCGGGCATGCGCACTTTTCAACCGCCATAGAATACTTTTTCAACAGCGATAGAATAACCCTTGCGGTGGCCGAGCACCAGCAATGGCGACATTGGCGCGCGACAGTCGAGCCGCGCGCGGCCCCGACGAGGAACGCGAGGGGCTAGGCGGTTACGGCTGCGGGTCCCGCGCGACCGCGTGCGGCGGTTGGTAGAGCAGCGCACGAACCAGCGGGCGCGGCCCGACGGACCGAAGCATCTGGCTCGCCGGACGGACCCGCACCCGCTTCGGCCACCAGAACCAGCGTCCCATCACCGTCATGATCGACGGGGTGATGAGCGATCGCACGACGAAGGTGTCGAACATCAGGCCAAGCCCGATCGTCGTGCCGAACTGACCGATCGCCCGGAGGTCACTGGTGATCATCGTGGCCATGGTGACGGCGAATACCAGACCTGCCGCGGTCACCACCGGTCCGGTGAGACCCATCCCGCGGATAAGCCCCGTTTTCAGCCCGGACCCGATCTCCTCTTCGATTCGCGACACCAACATCAAGTTGTAGTCCGACCCCACCGCCAAAAGGACGATCAGCGCGAATTCTGTGGCAACCCAATGCAATTGGAAGTTCAGAAGGTGCTGCCAGATCAGTGTCGAGAACCCGAAGGCGGCCCCAAGCGACATCACGATCGTGCCGACGATGACGCCGGCAGCGACCAAAGCGCGGGTAACGATCACCATGATGATGAAGATGAGCACGATCGAGGCCACCGCGGCGATCAGCAGGTCGTACTTGGCGCCGTTGGCGATGTCGTAAAACGTTGCGGCCGTGCCACCGAGGTAGATGTCGGCGTTTTGCAGCGAGGTGAGTTTCAGCGCCTCCTTGGCCGCGCTGCGTTCCTTGTCGACGGACGAGATCCCTTCCGTCGTCGCGGGATCCACCGAGTGTGTGATGATGAAGCGAGCGGCCTTGCCGTCCGGCGACACCATCAGGCTCAACCCCAGTTGAAAGTCCGGGTTGCTGAAGATCTCGGGCGGCAGGTAAAACAGGCTCTCGATCTGGGAGTCGTTGAAGGACTTGCCCATCACGGCGTTCGTGTCGGTCAGCCGGTCGAACTGGTCGACCAGGTTCTCGAACGTGCTGTAGATGGTCAGCGTCGTATCGCGGATCGCCTTTGTGACGGCGATGTTCTCAGGGATGATCGCCAGCAGTTCGCGCGTCGCCGTAGCCGTGTGGTTGAGGTCGCTGGTGAGAGCGTGGAACTTCTCGGCCAGTTGGTCGAATCCGTCGAGGGCGTCGAACAGGCTTCGTAGCGACCAGCAGATGGGGATGTCGTAGCAGTGCCTCTCCCAGTAGAAGTAACTGCGAATCGGCCTCCAGAAGTCGTCGAAATCCGCGATGTGGTCCCGGATTTCGTCGGTGATGGCCGCCGTCTCAGCCGTCGTCTTCGAGCTGTCGTCCGCGGCGTCCGCGAGCCTCTGTGTCACCGCGTACTGGCGCTCCAACAGGGTGATCTGGGTGTCGAGGAAGCCGGTGATCTTCTTGATGTCGGCGACGCGGTCCTTGAGGTAGTTCAGGTTGCTGCGGATCGGAGCGGTTTGCATACTGAGCTGGAACGGAACGGACCCGTCTTGAATCGGCGGTCCAAGAGGTCGGGTGATGCTCTGCACCCGTTCGATACCGGGCACCCGGAAGATGGCTCCGGCGATCTTGTCCAGGACCAGCATGTCGGTCGTATTGCGCAGATCGTGATCCGATTCGATCATCAGGAGGTCCGGGTTCAGCCGGGCCTGGGTGAAGTGTCGGTCGGCCGCGTCGTACGCCTGGACTGAGGACGCGCTTTTGGGTAGGTAGTACAGGTCGTTGTAGCGCGGGTTGAAGCCCGACAATCCCAGGGCGCCGACGATCGCCAGGATGACCGAAGTCGCGAGGATCGGTGCCGGCCACCGCACGATGGCCGTCGCCAGGCGGCGCCAGCGGGTGTAGTTGAACTTTCGCTTCGGATCGAACAGGCCGAAGCCGCTTGCGAACGCGATCAGCGCCGGTGTCAGGGTCACCCCGGCGATCACCACCACCAACAGGCCGATTGCGCACGGATACGCCAACGAACTGAAGTAGGGCAGCCGCGTGAAATGCAGACAGGCCAGCGCCCCGACGATCGTCAAACCCGAACCCAGAACCACCTTGGCGACCCCGGCGAAGGTGTCGTAGTAGGCGGCTTCGCGGTCCAGGCCCCGCTCGCGACCCTCCTGATAGCGGCCAACCATGAAGATCGCGTAGTCAGTGCCGGCTGCGATCGCGAGCGCCGTCAGCATGTTCACGGCGAACGTCGACAGCCCCATGATGCCGGTATTGCCCAGCAGCGATACGACGCCTCGGCTGGTAGCCAGTCCGACGAACAGGATGACCATCGTCAGCAGCACGGTGCCGACGGACCGATAGACGAACGCCAGCATGATCGCGATGATGACGATCGTGATGATCGTCATCTTGAACAGGCTTTGGTTGCCCACGACGATCGTGTCGTCGGTCAGGGCTCCCTGACCCGCGACGTAGGCGTTCACCCCCGGCGGAGGCTTCGAGTCCGCGACGATCTGGCGAACCGCGTCAACGGACTTGTCGCCGACGGCGCCACCCTGGTCACCGCGCAGGTTGACCTGGACGTAGGCCGACTTATGGTCGTAGCTCTCGACACCCGACGCCGTAAACCGCTGCCCCCAGAAGTCGAGCGCATGCTCGACGTGCTTGGTGTCCTGCTTCAGCTTCTTGACCAGCTCGTCGTAATACCGGTGCGCGTCCTCGCCGAGGGGTTTATCACCGACCAGCGTCACCAGGACGAGGTTGTCGGAGTCGTACTCCTTGAACTTCTCGCCGATGTGCTTCATCCCGGTCACCGACGGCGCGTCGGAGGGTGAGAGCGGCACGGAGACGTCCTCGGCGACTTTTTCCAACTGGGGAACGAAGACATTGACGCCGACCGCGATCAGCACCCAGCACACGACGATCGGCAGCGCCAGCACGCGGATGGCACGGGCCAGACGCGGTTTGCGCTCGACGTCGGCGGGGCGCGCGACGGGGATTTCGTCGGTGTCGCTCGTGTCGGCGGTCATGCGGACTTGTCCAGGCAGGAAACCTGCGCATCACGCGCGTCGACTTGTTGTTGATCGACCAGTTTGCCGTCGACGGTGATGCGGCAACCGAGGGAAGGACTGTCACCCTGGGCGACGACGTAGGCGAAGATGCCGGGCATCTCGGCGACGATCGTGTGCGACCACGGCAACGTGGAGAAGTTGGCCTTCTGCGGTTGCGCGTCCGCATCCATCCAGTTGACGACGCCGGTCGTCCCAGGCGGTCCCAGGATCTCGTAGATGGCGGTCTTGGCCGCGTACGGCGGGGTCGCGTCCCGCGGATCGGGCTTGGGCAGACCGGGTCCCGGGAAGACACCGTTGAGGCGGTCCACCGCAACGCCGCCGATGATCACCGCCACGACCACGACCAACGGAACCCATGCCCGCTTGAGAAGCGTCAACACCGTTCCCCCCGATCACGGTCGCCCAACGGGCACAGGCTAAGACACCTCATCTGTTCCAGCATTTCGTCGCGTGCGCCACGGCTAACCCGAACGTCATGGCCGCCGGATTAATTCCTCCGGTGCGCCGTCCTGCTCGCGTGCCGAGTTACCGTCGCGCGGGGGCCGCGCATCCCGCCCGGGCCACTCGCGACGCCGGCCGGCCACGCACACGTAGAAAGCGTCTGCGCCCCAAGCTATTTCGCTAGATGGTGCCGACCAACCGTCTATTGACCTGTCCCGCGGCAGATTTCATCGAGAATGACCGCGCGGCCGCGTCGGACCGCGGTGCAATCGACAAACGGACACGACCGAGTTAGTTACAAAAAGTAATTCGCTGGAGTGGGCAATTCCGGGCTGAATTGCCCACTTGGCGACTTTGCGAAAATGCAGAAACCAGCGGCGATAAAGTGCGCTCGCGCGTAGCCTGACGGCATGGCTACGAAGGTCAGGACCTGCGTGCATTGCGGCCACACGTTCGATCCCAGCGACCGACCACGCGACCTGTCCGATCCGGATTGGCTTCCGGCCGCGTCAATTTATTGCTCGCATGAATGCAGTAATCAGTTCCATTGCGATATGTCGCATTGCTGTTCGACCCGTGCGAAAAAGAGGGGTCATCGCGAGGCCGCCAAGGCGGCGCGATAATCCGCACTTTCACCGACTCGGTTTAGCCCTCCAGCTTGTAACCGAGACCCCGCACGGTCACCAGGTGGACCGGGTTGGCCGGGTCGGCTTCGATCTTGGACCGCAGACGCTTGACGTGGACGTCGAGCGTCTTGGTGTCGCCGACGTAATCGGCGCCCCACACCCGATCGATCAGCTGCCCGCGGGTCAACACCCGACCACTGTTGCGCATCAGGTACTCGAGCAGGTCAAACTCCTTGAGCGGCAAGGTGATCGTGTCGCCGTTGACCGAGACGACGTGACGCTCGACGTCCATCCGCACCGGTCCCGACTCGAGCACACCGTCGCTGATCTCGGAGTCGTCGTCACCGCCACGGCGGAGCACCGCGCGAATCCGGGCGATCAACTCGCGCGCCGAATACGGCTTGGTCACGTAGTCGTCGGCACCGAGTTCCAGCCCGACGACCTTGTCGATCTCGCTGTCTCGGGCGGTCACCATGATCACCGGCACGCTGGAACGGGCGCGCAGCTGCTTGCACACGTCGGTGCCCGACATGCCGGGCAGCATCAAGTCGAGCAGCACGATGTCGGCGCCGCCACGGTCGAACTCGGCCAGCGCGGCCGGTCCATCCGTCACGACCGTGGCCTCGAAGCCCTCCTTGCGCAACAGGAACGCCAGCGGATCGGCCAGCGACTCCTCGTCCTCCACGATCAGCACACTGGTCATGCGCGCCACTCCTTCTGATCGCGACGCTGTGCAGCGTCGTTAGCGCGGGTCATCGACTTAGTTCTTCCTCTCGTTGTGACCTGTTGGGCCGCACCTCGCGGCCCTGCGGTTGTTCGGGTTCTTCGTCGTTGTCCTTGTAGGCCGGAATCGACAGCGTGAAGGTGGAGCCCGTCCCCGGCTTGCTCCACACCCCGATGCTGCCGTTGTGATTGGCCGCGACATGTTTGACGATCGCCAGGCCCAGCCCGCTGCCGCCAGTGGCGCGCGAGCGTGCCTTGTCCCCCCGGAAGAACCGCTCGAAGACCCGCTCCTGATCCTCCAGCGCGATCCCGATGCCCCGGTCGGTGACGGCGATCTCGATGTTGTCCCCACGACGGCGGCGGCTGATCGAAACCGGCGAACCGGGTGGCGAGTAGGCGATCGCATTGGACACCAGGTTGGCCAGGGCGGTGACCAGAAGCGTTTCGTCGCCCAGCACCCGTAGGCCGCTGGGGGCATCGGTGCGCACCTCGATCTGAGCGTTGTCGGCGGCGACCTTGTGACGTGAAATCGCCTCGGACACTACGGTGTCCACGTCGACCTCGGTTACGTTGGGCAACCGCTCGGCGCCCTGCAGCCGGGACAGCTCGATCAGCTCGGCGACCATGTCCCCCAGCCGGTTGGCTTCGACGAGCACCCGCTCGGCAAACCGGCGGACTGTTTCGGAGTCGTCCGAGGACGCCAGCAGAGCCTCGGCGAGCAGGGCCATGGCGCCCACCGGGGTCTTGAGCTCGTGGCTGACGTTGGCCACGAAGTCGCGCCTGGTGGCCTCCATGCGCGCGTAATCGGACTGGTCGTGGGCGAACACCACGGCGAACCGCCGGTCTTCCTCACTGAGCAGCCGCGCCTGGCCGTGCACCGCCAGCCCGGACCGGCCGGCCGCCCGTTTGGCCGGCCGCAGGTCGAATTCGACGTCGACCCCGCCAAGCGCCTGCTGTGCCGCCTCCCACGCCTGGTCGTCGAGCTGGCGGTCGCGCACCAGGCCCAGCTCCCTGGCCTGATCGTTGAGGTAGACGACGTCGCGGTGGGAATCGACCACCGCCACCCCCAGCGGCATCAGCGCGACGATGCGTTGCAGCATCTGCGCGACGGTGATCCCGGTCCACTCGGCGCTCACCCGCTGCCTGCGGTGAGCGGCTTTCGGCGACAGCCGGGTTCCGGCTGCTACACCAATGGCCAGCCCCAGCACGGACAAGACCCCGGCCAGCAACAGCGCCGAGAACACAGTCACATAGCAAATCCTACAAATCTTCGGAAACACAGCCCTAGCGGAACGAGGCCAAAATCGGACAAGTCACACATTCCGCTTCAGGTGTTCCACTCCCGTTCACGCGATGTTCGGCAAACTGGCCTGTGAAACTCGCCTGGGCCCGTGGCGCGTTTTACCGGCGCCCCTGGCTGGCAACCGCGGCGGCACCCGCCGCGGCCGCCTCCGGATCGAGGTAGGTGCCGCCCGGGACCGTCGGCCGCAGGTCGGCGTCGAGGTCGTAGCGCAGCGGGATCCCGGTCGGAATGTTCAGCCCGACGACGTCGTCGTCCGACATCTGGTCGAGGTACTTGACCAGAGCCCGCAGCGAGTTACCGTGCGCGACGATCAGCACCGTCTTACCGCTGCGTAGGTCCGGCACGATGACGTCGGTGAAGTACGGCAGAAACCGCAGGACCACGTCGGCCAGGCATTCGGTCAGCGGGCCGCCACCGATGTCGGCGTAGCGGGGGTCGGCGTCCTGGCTGAACGGGCTACCCTTCTCGATCGGCGGCGGCGGCGTGTCGTAGCTGCGCCGCCAGGTCATGAACTGCTCCTCGCCGTAGCGGTCCTTGGTCTCCGCCTTGTTCAGGCCCTGCAGCGCCCCGTAGTGCCGTTCGTTCAGCCGCCAGCTGCGCCGCACCGGGATCCACAACCGGTCGGCGGCGTCCAGGGCCAGGTGCGCCGTGGTGATCGCGCGGCGCAGCAGCGACGTGTAGAGGATGTCGGGCAACAGGTTCTGCTCGGCCAGCAGCCCGCCGCTGCGCACGGCCTCGGCCCGGCCCTTCTCGGTCAGGTCCACGTCGACCCACCCGGTGAACTGGTTGCTTGCGTTCCATTCGCTCTCGCCGTGGCGGAGCAGCACCAACGTGCCGGTATCTCCCATGCCGGTTAGCTTATTCGTCGTCGTCGATCAAATGAGCGAACGCCTGCAGGTTCTTCAGCGACTCGCCGCGAGACACCCGCCACTCCCATTCTTTCTGGATCGACGAGCGAAATCCCAACTCGAGCAGCGTGTTGAAGTCCGCGTCCACCGCCTCGAGCACCTGTCCGAGCACCCGGTCGATCTCGTCGGCGTCCACGGATGCCAGTGACATGCGGCCAACCAGGTAGATGTCGCCGACGTTGTCCAGCGTGTAGGCCACGCCGTAGAGGCGGCGGTTCCGCCTGAGCAGGAAGCGGTAGACCCCCTCGTGGTTCTCGTCGGGCTTTCGGCACACGAACGCCTCGACACGCACCGAGTGCTCGCCGACGCTCAGGATGGTGTTGGTCTTGAGCTTGCGCTCGCCGGGCAGCTCCACCACCAGTCCGGATGAACCGCCGTGCGCGCCATCGTGTTTGGAGTACACGAGACCGCTGGCCTGCAACGCGTCCTCGATCACGCGCTCGACCGTGGCGCTCACGCGCCCACCCCGCGGCGTTCGGCGGTGTACTCGCTGATCGCGCGGCGATAGCTGGCCAGCAGCGCGTCGGTGGTGTTCTCCCAGGAGAACGTGGCCGCGTGCGCGGCGGCGGCCCGGCTCATCGCCGCGGCCTGCGGCGCCGGCAAGCGCAGCATCCGGTCCAGCGCGTCCGCCCACCGATCGACATCGTGGCCGGCTACCAGCGTGCCGGTGATCCCGTCCCGCACGGCAACCGGAAGGCCGCCGACCGCGGCGGCCACCACCGGGGTGCCACACGCTTGGGCCTCGACGGCGACCAGGCCGAACGACTCCGAATAGCTCGGCACCGCGACCAAGCTGGCGGCCTGGAACAGGGTGGCCAGATCGGAGCGGGACTGCGGGGGCAGGAAAGTCACCCGCGCGGTGATGCCGAGTTCATCGGCGAGCTCGTGCAGTCCGCCCGGGGAGGCCAGGCCGCTGCCCGAAGGGCCGCCGGCGACCACGATGCGCACGCCCGGCAATCGCGCGGCGGCGCGCAGCACGATGTCGGGCGCCTTCAGCGGCTGGATGCGCCCCACGAATGCCACCACGTCCTCGTCGAGCGGCAACCCCAGTGCGGCCTTGGCCGCGCCGCGATCACCAGGGCGAAACACCTCGAGATCCACGCCGGGGTGGACCACGTCGATGCGGCCCGGGTCGGCGCGGTGGATCGAAATCAATTGCCTGGCTTCGTCGTCGGTGTTGACGATCAGCCGGTCGGCCTCGTCGACCACCTGCTGTTCGCCGACCGTGCGCAGCCGCGGCTCGGGCGCGTCACCCGCGGCCAGCGCCGCATTCTTGACCGCTGCGAGCGTGTGCGCGGTGTGCACCAGCGGCACCGCCCAGCGGTCGCGGGCCAACCACCCGACCTGTCCGGAGAGCCAATAGTGCGAATGCACGATGTCGTAGTAGCCCGGCTCGTGCGAGGCTTCCGCGCGCAGCACCCCGGCGGCGAACGCGCACAACTGGGTGGGCAGGTCGTACTTATCGAGACCCTCGAACGGCCCCGCCACCACGTTGCGCACCAGCACGCCGGGCGCCACCCGTGCGACCGGCGGGTCCGCGGACGCGGTAGCCCGCGTGAAGATCTCCACCTCGATGCCGCGGCGCGCCAGGTGCAACGCGGTCTGCAACACGTAGACGTTCATCCCCCCGGCGTCGCCGGTGCCCGGCTGCGCCAGGGGCGAGGTGTGCACCGCCAACACGGCGACGCGGCGCGGTTTCAGCCGAAAGACGTCGTCGTGCCACACACTTTCATCTTTACAGAACGCTCGACCCACGAGCCCAACGCCCCGGATACGGCTTCGCGTTAAGCGGAAGACTCGTCGGCGGTCACGTCGCGCAGCCGCGGCCCCAGCGCGCCCGCGCGGCGCATCGCACCGAGCGGGTCGGCGTACAGCCCGCCCAGCGACACGGTACCCGCGCCGGCCTCCTGCACCCGGTTGCCGAAGACGGTGACGCGGATGTCGCGTGCCGGCAACACCGAGTGCTCGGCGAACGCCGCCTCGACGTGCTCCATGCCCTCGGGATACTCGGTGAAGGCCTGACCGCCGACCACCAGTTCGTCGGGGTTGAGCATGTCGCGCAGCAATGCCACCGCCTGCCCGAGGACCCGGCCCCGCTCGTTGAGCAGCTCTTTGGCCTGCTCGTTGCCGCCGCGGGCCAGCCGCAGCAGGTCGTTGATGCCGGCGGCCGACGTGTTCGGGCGGCCCGCGGGCGCGAACGGCAGGATCCGCAGCCGGCGGGCGGCGGCCAGGACCGCCTCGTCGCTGACGGTGGATTCCAGCTGGCCGGTGCCGCCGAGCAACTCGGAGTGGGCGGGCAGGGCGGCGATGGTGCCCGGGCCGCTGGCGGGGCAGTGCACCCGTCCGCCGATCACCAGCGCGTAGCCCACGGTCTCGCGGGCGTACACGTAGAGGCTGGTGGGCGAGCTGGGCAGGAATCGCCGCATGCCGAGCAGCAGCTCGGCCCCGGCCATCGCGTCGACGTGCGAGGCCACCGACACGGGCAAGGCCAGCGCGTCGGCCAACACGGGGCCCACGGGCGCCTGCCGCCACCCGAGCCGCGGATGGTCGACGTGACCGGTCGCGCTGTCCACGGTCCCACCGATTGCGACGCCGACCCACAGCGGGCGCCGCCGATGCCAGCGCTGCAGATAGCGGGCGGCGCTTTCGGCCAGCGTCGCCAGGGCCGGCCCGGCGGGGCTGAGCGGTGTCGGCGTCTCGACGGTGTCGAGCGTGCGGCCGAACAGGTCGGTGGCGACGATGCTGGTGGTGCGGGCCCCAATGTGGATGCCCAGCGTCACGAACGGTTCGTGGTTGACCTCGACCGGCACGCGGGGGCGGCCGATCGCGCCGGAGACGGCCAGGTCGGCGCGTTCCCGCAGCAAACCGGCCTCGAGCAGGGCGATGACCTGGCGGTTGACCGTCGCGATGCTCAGTGAGGTGACGCCGGCGATGACGTCACGGCCGACGGGGCCGCGCAAGCGGACGGCCCGGAACACCGACGCTGCCGCCGAGTCGGCGATGTGCAGGGCCGGCGGCACGATCTGGCGGCGCACCGACCGATGGCCCCGATAGGTGGCACGGGTGGGCGAATGATGAGTCTGGGTGAGGGTATTAGAGCGCACGAGCGTCCTTTGTCCGAGTCCTTGTTGGCCGTCACTGGCCACACCTGAAAGTCAGGAGCGGCAAAGTGCGCGACAACAGCACGCACCCGCCGCGCAAAGACACGCGGTGGTGGTGCTGGACAGGGCGCTGAGGTGCACACCGAAAATTTAGCACGTTCACTAAGGTTGTCTCGATGGCTGGAAATGTCGGGAATGAACGCGTCGCCGTGGTCACCGGCGCGAGCTCGGGAATCGGCGAGGCGACGGCCCAGACCCTTGCTGCGCAGGGCTTTCACGTGGTCGCGGTCGCGCGCCGGGCCGACCGCATCAATGCCCTCGCGAGGGAGATCGGCGGAACCGCCATTGTGGCCGATGTCACAGACGACGCGGCGGTCGCGGCGCTCGCCGACGAGCTGAGCCGGGTCGACGTGCTGGTCAACAACGCCGGCGGCGCCCGCGGCCTGGCGCCGGTCGTCGACGCCGACTTCGAGCACTGGCGGTGGATGTGGGAGACCAACGTGATGGGCACGCTGCGGGTCACCCGCGCGCTGCTGCCCAAGCTCATCGACTCCGGTGACGGCCTGATTGTCACGGTGACTTCGGTTGCCGCACTTGAGGTTTACGACGGGGGCGCCGGCTACACGGCGGCCAAACACGCCCAGGGGGCGCTGCACCGCACGCTGCGCGGCGAGCTGCTGGGCAAGCCGGTGCGGCTCACCGAGATCGCGCCGGGCGCGGTCGAGACCGAGTTTTCGCTGGTCCGTTTCGACGGCGATCGGCAACGCGCCGATGCCGTCTACACCGGCCTCACGCCATTGGTGGCGGCCGATGTCGCCGAGGTGATCGGTTTCGTGGCCTCGCGGCCGCCGCACGTCGACCTCGACCTGATCGTCATGAAGCCGCGCGACCAGGCGTCGGCCAGCCGCTTTAACCGCCGGGGTTAGCCCCGGGGCTGGACGAGGTGGTGGTGGTGGTGGTCGTCGTCGTCGGCGTCCCCGACAGGCTCGGGGCGGTCGACGGCGTCACCGGCGCGGTCACCGGGATCTGGGTGGAGGGCGGGCGTGCGGTGGGCGGCGGCAGCGCCGACATCGCCACCCAGGTATCCCAATCCACGGCCCAGTCCCAGAGGTCGCCATCGGAGTAGGACAGCTGGATCGAGCTGCCGGTCACCTCGACCGGGTCGCCGTACATCGCCGACTCGTAGTACTGCTCCGCGTCGCCGGTCGACAGGTTGATGCAACCGTTGGTGACGTTGGTGTTGCCCTGCGCGCCCGCACTCATCGGATTGGCATGGATGAACTCGCCGTTGTTGGAGATCCGCACCGCCCAGCGCTCGTGAACGTGGCTGTAGCCGGCGGCGGGGTTGGACATGTAGAAGTCCGCGTACTTCTCGGTGACCACGTGGATGCCGTTGCGGGTGACGTTGCGCGCTTTGTCGGCCTCGCCGTAGCTGCACGGAAAGTCCATGATCACGCCTTCGTCCCTGACCACCTGGATGCGGTGCGAGGAGACCTCGGCCTTGACCACCTGTCGGCGGCCGATCTGGATGTTCAGCGAGATGTCCTCGGCGCCGTAGGCGCTGTCTCCGAACGGGAGCCCGTACAGCTTGGCGTCGACGTTGACGGTGGTGCCGGCGGGGTAGTACTCGCGGGTGCGGTAGTGCACGCGGGCGCCCGCCGCCTCGTCCGGCAGCCAGGCCCAGCTGCCCTCGACGGGCGGATTGGTCGTGACCGTCAGCGCCTTCTCGACGGCGGCCTTGTCGGTGATCGGGGCGTCGAACTGGATGATGATCGGGGCGGCGACCCCGACGGTCTGCCCGTCGGCCAGCTGGAACGCCCCACTGATCTTCTTGTTGGGCGACACCGTGGTGAATTTGCCCGTGACCGGGATTGCCTTGCCGTCATGCCCGACGGCCGAGCCGCTCCATGTGTAGGTCGCGTCGTAGCCCAGCGGCTCGGTGGTCCTGTAGACGGTCCGGTCGGAGTTGAACTTGCCCGCCACGGCCTTGCCCGCAGAATTCGTCAGCGCCACGTGCTGGAACCAGCCGTCGCTGATCTCGACGCTGATCGGCGCGACCGGCGCCACGTTCTCGGTCGCGTCGGCCGGTGAGAATTTCAGCTTCGGCGCGGGATGCTCCTTCTTCTCGGCCTGCTTGGCCGACGGGCCACCGCACGCGGCCAAGACGCCGGGGGCGAACACCCCCAGTCCGAGGGTCGCCAAAGCCACGCGCCGGTTGATCGGCTGCGGGTCGCGCGACGTGCTCACGAAAGTCAAAGATACCGGGCAAAATCCACCGACCCCGCCGCGACAATTCGGGCGTCGAGGGATGCGGAGCTACAGCCTGCAGCCGAGCAGAACCGGCTCCGGCCTCAATGTGACACCAAACACATCGCGCACCCCGTCGCGGATGACGCGGGCCAGCGCGATCACCTCTTCGGTGGTGGCGCCACCGCGGTTGGTCAGCGCCAGCGCGTGCTTGGTGGACAGCCGGCATCGGGCCGCCGGATCGTCCGGATAGCCCTTGGCGAAGCCGGCCCGCTCCACCAGCCAGCCGGCAGCCAGCTTGACGCCGTCGGGGGCCGGGTAGTGCGGGACCGGGCCGTCGACGGCCGCCGCAAGCCGGTCGTACACCTCGGGTGCGACCACCGGGTTGGTGAAGAAAGAACCCACGCTCCAGGTGTCGTGGTCGTCCGGGTTGAGCACCATCCCTTTGCGGCCCCGCAGCCTGAGCACCGCCCCGCGGACCGTGCGCGGGTCGGCCCGCTCGCCACCGCTCACCCGCAGGGCGGCCGCCAGCTCGCCGTAGCGCAACGGCGCGCTGCGGCCCGACGCGTCCAGTGCGAACTCGACTTCCAGTACCACCCAAGGGATTTCGGGGCCGGCCTGTTTCAACACGCTGGTGCGATAACCGAACCCGAGCTCGCCGCCCGGCACCCATCGCACCTCCCCACTGGAGCGGTCCAGGATCTTGACTCGGGTGATGGTGTCGGAGACCTCGGCACCGTAGGCCCCGACGTTTTGCACCGGGGTGGCCCCGGCCGAGCCGGGGATTCCGGACAGGCATTCCAGCCCACCCAGACCGTGCTCGATGGCGGCGACCACCACGTCGTCCCACACCGCGCCCGCCTCCGCGCGGACCAGGGTGTCGTCGATCGTGATGCCGCTGTTGGCCAGCCGCACCGCGGTCAGGTCGGCGCACGTGTCGGCGATCACCAGGTTGGAGCCGCCGGCGAACACCAACACCGGGGAACGCTCTGCCCCAGGGCTTTCGGCGTCCAGCTCGCGCATTACGGCGACCACCTGCTCCGTGCTGGTGCAGGTGATCAGGCGGCGCGCCACCGGCCCGACCCGCAACGTCGTCAGCGGCGCGAGCGACACCGCTTCGGCGACTTGCGCACCGGCGAACGTCGGACCGGCATCGCTGGATTTCATGGCCCGTAACGGTAGCCTCACCTGCTATGCCGCGTTCATTCGACTTGTCGGCCGACTACGACGGCAGCGTTGAAGAGGTTCACCGGGCGTTCACCGACGAGACCTATTGGCGGGCACGGCTGGCCGGATCCGGTGTTGACGTCGCCACGCTGGAATCGATGCGGGTCGGGGGCGAAACCGGGGATGACGACACCGTCGAGGTCGTCACCGTGCAGGTGATCCACAGCCACAAGCTGCCCGGGATGGTCACGCAGCTGCACGCCGGCGATCTGCGGATCCGGCGCGAGGAAGTATGGGGACCGGTCGCCGACGGCACCGCGCAGGGCACCGTCGTCGGCGCGATCCTGGACGCCCCGGTCAACCTCACCGGCACCGCGGCGCTGCTGCCGATCACCGAGACGGGCGGCGCCCGGCTGACGTTCAGGGCCACCGTCCAGGTGCGCGTCCCGATCATCGGCGGGAAGTTGGAGAACATCATCGGCAACCAATTGGCCGAGCTGGTGGCGGCGGAGCAGCGGTTCACCACGGAGTGGATCGCCAGAACGGGGTGAGCGCTCCGAGCCTAAGCTGGCGCCCATGCGTATCGCGTTGGCCCAAATCCTCAGCGGGACCGATCCGGCAGCCAACTTGGGCCTGGTGCGCGAGTACAGCGTGCAGGCCGCCGACGCGGGTGCGAAGTTGGTGGTGTTCCCGGAGGCGACGATGTGCCGGTTCGGCGTTCCGCTGGCGCCCGTCGCCGAGCCGGTCGACGGTCCGTGGGCGACAGGTGTGCGGCGGATCGCGGCCGACTGCGGTATCACGGTGATCGCCGGCATGTTCACCCCGGCCGGGGACGGCCGGGTGAAGAACACGCTGATCGCAGCCGGCCCGGGCAGCCCCAATGCCCCGGACGCGCACTACGACAAGATCCACCTCTACGACGCCTTCGGTTTCGCCGAGTCCCGCACGGTCGCGCCCGGCCACGAGCCGGTGGTGATCACGGTCGCCGGCGTCCGGGTGGGGTTGAGCGTCTGCTACGACGTCCGCTTCCCGGCGCTGTACACCGAGCTGGCCCGCCGCGGCGCCCAGCTGATCGCCGTGTGCGCGTCGTGGGGCGCGGGGCCCGGCAAGCTCGATCAGTGGACGCTCCTGGCACGGGCCCGCGCCCTGGACTCGATGAGTTACGTCGCCGCGGCCGGCCAGGCCGACCCGGGCGCCCCGTTGACCGGGTCGGGCGCGCCCACCGGGGTAGGCGGCAGCCTGGTGGCCTCCCCGTTCGGCGAAGTCGTCGCGTCGGCTGGGCCCGGGCCGCAGTTGGTGGTGACCGACATCGACGTCGACCGGGTCGCCAAGGCCCGCGAGAGCATCGCGGTGCTGCGTAACCACTCAGATTTCGCTCAGCTCGATAGGGCAGAATCAGTCGGGTGACGCACCCACAAGGACCGCCGAACCAGGACCCTTCGACGTGGGGCCGTCCCGGGAACCAAGGCCCGTTCGGCCAGCCCCCCACCGAGCGGCCGACCGAGCGGATCAACACCGGTGGTCCGGCCCCCGCGCCGCCGCCGGCCGCCGGTCCGCCGCCGGGTCAGACCGAACGGATCGCCACGCCGCCGCCGAACATGCAGCGGCCCGACTACGCGCCGCCGCCTCCGCCCACCCCGCCCGCGGGGCCGACGGAGAAGCTGCCCACTCCGGGCGAGGAACCGGCGCAGGGCAAGAAGAAGCGTCGCTTCCTGCGCGACCCGCTCTCGGTGGTGCTCGTCTGCATCATCGTGGTCTGCCTGGTGATCGCCGGCCTGGTCGGGGGCGAGCTGTACGTCCGCCACGTCGCCAACAGCAAGGTCGCCGAGGCGGTGGCCTGCGAGGTCAAGGACCAGGCCACCGCGTCGTTCGGGGTGGCGCCGCTGATGCTGTGGCAGCAGCTCACCAAGCACTACACCAACATCTCGGTGTCGACCGCGGGCAACCAGGTCCGCGACGCCAAGGGCATGAAGATCGACATCAACATCCGCGATGTCCGGCTCAATGACACGCAGGACTCCAAGGGCACGATCGGGTCACTCGACGCGACCGTCACCTGGACGTCCGACGGCATCAAGGAGTCGGTCCAGAACGCGATTCCCGTGCTGGGACCCTTCGTCACCAACACGGTGATCACCCACCCCGCCGACGGGACCATCGAGCTCAAGGGCATGTTGGACAACCTGATCACCAAGCCGGTGGTGTCGGGGACCGGCCTGCAGCTGCAGATCGTCAGCTTCAACGCGCTCGGCTTCACAATGCCCAAGGAGTCGGTGCAGTCGACCCTGGACGACTTCACCTCGCAGTTCACCAAGAACTACCCCCTGGGCATCCACGCGGACAGCGTGCAGGTCACCAATGACGGTGTGACGAGCCACTTCTCGACGCGGAACGCGAGCATCCCCACCGGCGACAACAACGACCCCTGCTTCGCGAACCTCTGACGGCGCTTCAGCCGTCCGGTAACGATGCGCGCCGGCACGGCGCGAGGAGGCGCCGGACAATTCAGCCGTCCGGTAACGATGCGCGCCGGCACGGCGCGAGGAGGCGCCGGACAATTCAGCCGTCCGGTAACGATGCGCGCCGGCACGGCGCGAGGAGGCGCCGGACAATTCAGCCGTCCGGTAACGATGCGCGCCGGCACGGCGCGAGGAGGCGCCGGACAATTCAGCCGTCCGGTAACGATGCGCGCCGGCACGGCGCGAGGAGGCGCCGGACAATTCAGCCGTCCGGTAACGATGCGCGCCGGCACGGCGCGAGGAGGCGCCGGACAATTCAGCCGAGCCCGTCGAGCACCGCCCGGGTGCCCGACAGGCCGAGCCGGGTGGCGCCGGCGTCTAGCATCGCAAGCGCGTCCGAGGCGGCGCGGATTCCACCGCTGGCCTTGACGCCCAACCGGCCGCCGACGGTCTGGCTCATCACCGTGACCGCGCGCACCGAGGCGCCGCCCGCGGGATGGAAACCGGTCGAGGTCTTGACGAAGTCGGCGCCGGCGTCCTCGGCCGCGCGACACACCTGCACGAGCGTGCTCTCGTCGGTCCCCGAGAGCAGGACCGCCGACTCCAGGATCACCTTGAGCACGGCGCCCGGGACGGCGGCGCGCACGGCCGCGATGTCGGCCCGCACCGCGTCGATGTCGCCGGCCAGCGCGGCCCCGATGTCGATGACCATGTCCACCTCGGCGGCGCCGGCTGCCGCCGCTTCTTCGGCCTCGT
Source organism: Mycobacterium sp. E1747 (assembly GCF_001667775.1). Lineage (GTDB taxonomy): Bacteria > Actinomycetota > Actinomycetes > Mycobacteriales > Mycobacteriaceae > Mycobacterium. Next base: position 5,419 of record NZ_LZJI01000188.1, on the reverse strand, counting down.
GCGCCTTGACGGCCGAAATGTGCTTGCCCGACGGGAAACCCGCGACGCTGGCCACCCGAAGGCCTCCGCCGGCTCGGACGGCGACCGGGACCATCGACGGCGACACACACACCGCATAGACGCCCAGCTCGGCGGCCTCGGCGACGAGCGCGGCCACGTCGGCCTCGGTGGCCTCCGGCTTGAGCAGGGTGTGGTCGACCATGGCGGCCAGTTGCGCCCGGGTGGGTTTGCTCGCCACTAGAACCTTTCCTCCGGGCCGCCGGGATTGCACCCGGACGCCACCATCTCGGCGTCGTCGACGACCGGGCGCCACGGCTCCAGGTTCCAGCTGGTCTTGTCGGGCTCGGCCACTTCGGCGAACTGCCAGTGACAGACGAACTGCGCGCGCATGCCTGGGGTGTCCGCGTCCGGCGAGAGCGCCAACACCTCACCCCACGCCTCGTCGGCGAGCGCGACGTTTCCCGCCTGCCCGGCGGCGGCCACGCGCCCCGAAGGTGTCGGGAAGACGCGCAGGCTGCTCAGGCCGTGCCACTGCCCCCACTCGGTGTGGTCGATGAACGGCGGGGACGCCGTGACCGGTCCGGCCGTCGCGGTACCCGCCGGGGCCCAAAGCGCGAGCAGCACCGCGGTGGGCGGCGTCAGCAGCGCCTTCATCCGGCTAGCGCGACTTACCTTGGATTTCCAGAAGTTTCGGCCGCACGTCGACGAGATAGACACCGGCCGCGCACGCGGCGATCGCCATCCCGAGTACCCCGAAAACAAAACTCAGGATGGATGTCAGCGCGACAGCCAGTCCGAGGATCACCAGCCACACCGGCTTGGTCAGCTTTTCCGCCGCCGTGTACGCGTCGGGCCGCTGCAGCGCGGCGTGCACGAACGCGTACACCGCCGTGACCAAGACGGCGATCTGCAAGACCAACATGACGGTTCCCACGAGGTGGCTCACGCCATAAGCGTATGCGGGCGCCGTCGAAAACGTCGACCTTACTTCTGGGTGACCTTCTTGGCGGACGCCTTCTTGGCCGGAGCCTTCTTGGCCGGGGCCTTCTTGGCGGGCGCCTTCTTCGCGACGGCCTTCTGGGCCTTCTTGGCCGTCTCGTCAGACTTCTTGGGCAGCTCGATGCCGACCAGCTTGGCCGCCCGCTCACCGACCGCGCGGGTCTGCGAGGCCACGGTGCCCAGCGCTTCCTGCGTCAACTCGACGGCCTGGTCCACGTAGCCCTCGGCGCGCGCGGAGGCGTCGTCCAGGCCCGTCTGGCTGCGCAGCCGCTGCAGGGCGGCCTCGCCCCGCTCGACCAGCTCGTTGTAGCGGTTGGTCGCCGCGTCCAGGTAGCCCTCGGCCGCCTTGCGGAGCTCCTCGCTGGTGAACCGCTCCCGCAGCTCGCCGATCTGCTCGGGCAGGTCTTCCTGCAATTTGGTCAGGCGAGCGCGGCTCTCCTCCACCCGGGTGCGGGTGTCGGCGCGCGTCCCTTCGGCGCGATCACGCAGGTTGGCGATCAGCTCGTTGACCGTCGCCAAGGCCAGGTCGGCCGCGCCGAGGGCCGCGAGCAGCGGGGCCCGCAGATCTTCGATGTTGGTGTTGTCCGCCATGATGATTCCTTTCATATCGGCGTTCTTGGGGTGTGTGTTGGGCAAGCGAGGCGCACCCCTCCTGCTCCGCTGGCGCCGACGGATCATCGCTCCTGGGTAACCCGCGCGGCCGGTGGTCTATGCATACCGGCCGGAACGGGGCGAGCTCATTCGTCGCCGCTGGATTCGGTGGAACACTCCTCGTCGCTTGGTTCACTTATTTCGTTTTGCTGGGTGAACGATGTGTAGACGTCGAGCAGAACCTGCTTTTGGCGCTCGGTGATTGCGGTGTCGGTGATGATGGCGTCGCGCACCTGGCTTTTGTCGCTCGGCTCCAAAATCCCGGCCCGCACGTAGAGAACCTCGGCGGATACCCGCAAGGCCTTCGCGATTTGATTGAGCACGTCGGCGGACGGCTTGCGCAAGCCACGCTCCACCTGGCTCAGATACGGATTGCTGACCCCGGATTTTTCGGCGAGTTGGCGCACCGAGACCTGTGCGAGCTCGCGCTGGCTGCGGATGAAGCTGCCAATGTCCGAGGCCATGTCGGAGGCGGCGTTGGACACCTTCGCGGAGAGCTTCTCCTCGGGTGCCATGGCGTGCTCCTGGGTCCGATGGTCGATGGTGACGGACATCAGACTACTACAAGTGCTTGCTATTGCAAGCACTTGTTAGCACTACTAGAAAAGTGTCTGCGCGACCGCATAGATCACCAGTCCCGCCAGGGAGCCGACCACCGTCCCATTGATCCGGATGAACTGCAGGTCACGGCCCACGTGTAGCTCGATGCGCCGGCTGGCCTCCTCGGCGTCCCACCGCTCGATGGTGTCGGTGATGATCGCTGTGATCTCGACCCCGTACTGGGAAACCAGGTGCTGGGCCGCGCGCACGAGCCAGTTGTCCACCTTGTCGCGCAGCTCGGCGTCGTCGCGCAGCGACTCCCCGATGCGGACCACCGTGTCGGCGATCCGGGTGCGCAGCGCGCTCGACGGGTCGTCCACGCCCTCGAGCACCAGCCGCTTCAGCGTCTTCCAGGCCGTCGCCGCCGCGTTGGCGATCTCGTCGCGCGCCATCAGCTGCTCCTTGATCGCATCGGCGCGCGCGATGGTGTCCGCGTCGTGTTGCAGGTCGTCGGCGAATTCGAACAGGAACCGGGTCGCCGACCGGCGCAGCTCGTGATCGGGATTGCGGCGCACCTTGTCGGTGAAATCCATCAGCTCGCGGTGGATGCGGTCGCCCACCAGGTGGTCGACGAACCGCGGCGACCACGTCGGCGAATCACGCTCGACCACCCGTTGGATCACCTCGCCGGCATTCAGCGACCACTGAAAGGCCCGGTCGGCCAGCAGCTGGATCAGCGCCTCCTGACGGTTCTCGGCCAGCAGCGTCGCCAGGACCCGCCCGACCGGCGGCCCCCATTGCGGCTCGGCGATGCGCCGCACGATCATCCGGTCGATCACCTGCTGCACGTCCTCGTCGCGCAGCAGCTCGACCAGCACCCGCAGCACGGTGGCCGTCTCGCCGGCCACGCGCTCGGCGTGCGAGGCCTCCGACATCCACTTGCCGAGCCGTCCGGGCACCTCGGCGTCGCGCAGCTTGGTCTCCACCACCGGGGGAGACAGGAAGTTCTCCCGCACGAAGGTGCCCAGCCCCTCGCCGAGCTGATCCTTCTTGCGCTTGATGATCGCGGTGTGCGGGATCGGGATGCCCAGCGGATGCCGGAACAACGCCGTCACGGCGAACCAGTCGGCCAGGGCCCCCACCATCCCGGCCTCGGCCGCGGCGCCGAGATAGCCGACCCAGGCGCCCAGGTGGGCGTGGGCCTGGGCCCAGCGGCAGCCGAGGAACAGGCCGGTGGCGCCGATCAGGAAGCTCAGCGCCACCGCCTTCATCCGGCGCAGCGCCACGCGGCGCTCGGCGTCGGCCTGCGGGTCGGCGCCCGCGAAGGATTCGGCGAGCGACGGGTGCGGGCGCTCGGTTTCGCTCAACGGGGACGTCGGGACCGGGCCCGCCGCGCGGGGGCCCGGCGCTTCGCCTCGGGGCGAGGCTCTGTGTACCACCACTCCATCATTCATCGTCGCGGGCGTTTGGTGTGACCGCACTGTTCACAAGCCCGCACGGGCGCGCGGTCAGCGTTCGAAACGGGGCCGCACGCCGTAGTATCGAGGTCGTCTAGTGAATGGGAAATCGGCGACAGTGGCAGAGCGAACGTTGGCGGTGGCGACCAAGACGGATGGTCGCAAGCGGCGCTGGCACCAGCACAAGGTGGAGCGCCGCAACGAGTTGGTAGACGGCACGATCGAAGCGATCCGGCGGCACGGCGGCACCTTGAGCATGGATGACATCGCCGCGGATATCGGTGTATCCAAGACGGTGCTGTATCGCTACTTCGTCGACAAGAACGACCTGACGACCGCCGTCATGATGCGGTTCACCCAAACCACCCTGATTCCCAACCTGGCCGCGGCGCTGACGTCCAATCTGGATGGCTTCGACCTGACCCGCGAGGTCATCCGGGTGTATGTCGAAACGGTCGCGAACGAACCCGAGCCGTACCGCTTCGTGATGTCGAACAGCTCGGCCAGCAAGAGCAAGGTGATCGCCGACTCAGAGCGGATAATCGCCCGCATGCTCGCGGTGCTGATGCGCCGCCGCATGCAGCAGGCGGGCATGGACACCGGCGGGGCCGAGCCGTGGGCCTACCTGATCGTCGGCGGCGTCCAGCTGGCTACGCACTCCTGGATGTCTTTCCCACGCATGAGCCGCGACGAGCTGATCGACTACCTGACGATGCTGAGCTGGAACGCGTTGAAGGGCATCGTCGAGGTCGGCGGATCGCTGGAAAAGTTCCGCGAAGAGCCCCACCCGTCGCCGATCGTTCCGCCCCGCCGGCAGCAGGACCGGTCCCCGCGGTAGGGGCGATACCGCGTGGCGGGCCTCATTTTGTCAATTCATCCCGGTTCGTGTGACGCTATGAGCCCCTAGTGAATGACGCGCATCGCCGCAGCGACTAGCATGCAGGGGGCGCTTCGGGGGCGACGCACATGCGCCGCACGGGCCGGTCATCCCCGCCTCCGCGTAACGAAAGGCTCTTCTCGACATGTCTGTGCAGCTCACGCCGCATTTTGGAAACGTGCAAGCCCACTACGACTTGTCCGATGACTTCTTCCGGCTGTTCCTCGACCCTACCCAGACGTACAGCTGCGCCTACTTCGAGCGCGACGACATGACCCTGGAAGAGGCGCAGCTCGCCAAGATCGACCTGGCGCTGGGCAAGCTGAAGCTGGAACCGGGTATGACGCTGCTGGACATCGGCTGCGGCTGGGGCGCGACCATGCGCCGGGCCATCGAGAAGTACGACGTGAACGTCATCGGGATCACGCTGAGTCGCAACCAGTTTGCCTACAGCAAGGCCAAAATGGCCGCCATCCCCACCGAGCGCAGCGTCGAAGTGCGGCTGCAGGGCTGGGAGGAGTTCGAAGACAAGGTCGACCGGATCGTCAGCATTGGCGCCTTCGAGGCGTTCAAGGCCGACCGGTGGCCGGCGTTTTTTGAACGCGCCCACCACATCCTGCCCGATGACGGTCGGATGCTGTTGCACACCATTTTGACCTATCAATGGCAGCAGATGCCCGCACTCGGCATCAAGCTGACGATGAACGATGTGAAATTCGCGCGATTCATCGGCACCGAGATTTTTCCGGGTGGCCAGCTGCCGACCCAGGAAGATATTTTCAAATTCGCTGAGCCCGCCGGATTCTCGGTCGAAAAGGTCCAATTACTGCGTGAGCACTACGAGCGGACTCTCAATATTTGGGCGGAAAATCTAGAGGCCAATAAGGAAGCGGCC
>NZ_LZJI01000187.1 GCF_001667775.1 Mycobacterium sp. E1747 | reverse complement strand
GCCCGTCACCCGGTCGATCATCAACAGCATGGGATCGGCCAGCCGGGCACCCGCGCCGAAGAACTCGTCCGGGCGGGCATGTAGGTCGACGACCGAAGCGTCGCAGGGCAGCTCCAAGAGGTAACGCTGATCTTCCGTTACGGGAAGCCCGTTTTGGTGCTGCAACGCCTCGTGGGGAAAGTATCCGAACACCGTCGTGAACGTGTAGACGGGTCCGTCGTCCGCCTCGATGTGGCCGTCGAAGCTCACGATGATGGTTCCACCCGCCCGGACGAGTTCTTCGGCGCGGGTGCCCGGCTGGCCGATCCCATGCTGTTGATGATCGACCGGGTGACGGGCCGTTGGCCCACCGGCGGCGCCGCCGGCCTCGGCCAGTGGCGCGCGGAAAAAGACGTCGATCCCGCGGAGTGGTTCTTCAAAGCCCACTTCTACCAAGACCCCGTTCAACCCGGATCGCTCGGCGTCGAGATGCTGGTGCAACTCCTACAATTCGCGATGCTCGACCTTGGCCTGGGCCAAGAAGCGGGCCTGTCTGCGCGCTTCGAACCGGTGGCGCTGGACACCGCGCTCACCTGGCGGTATCGCGGCCAGGTCGTGCCCACCAACAAGCAGATCGTGTCGCAGGTGGAGATCACCCACCTAACCCGATCCGACGACGGCATCCTGGCAGTTGCCGAGGGCTCATTGTGGGTTGACGGCAAACGCATTTACAGCGCAAGCAACCTCAGCATGCGCATGATCGGGGGCACATCCGATCCCGCCGTCGGGACCGGGACGCTCGAGACGACCATCGATCCCGCGCGCGACACCTGGATCGCCGATCACTGCCCGACGTATGTGATCCCGTCGCTGCCGATGATGTCGGTGCTGGACCTGTTCGCGCAGGCCGCCGGGCGCGCCGCTGGCGGCGCCAAGGTGGTCGAGATCACCGACGTGCGAGACCTTCGCTGGATCGTCATCGATTCACCGAAGCAACTCCGGGTGGTCGCCGAACCGGTCGAACCCGGGCGCTTTCAGGGCCGCTTGGAAGTATGGCGAGACGCGTCCAGACCCGAGCTGTCTCGCTGGGAAACGCAGGCACGGGCGGTCATCGTCACCGCGGACCACTACGACGGTGTTCCGGCAGTGCCTGCTCCGCTGAAAGACGCAGTGCCCTTTGCCAACCCGTACGACGGGACGCTGTTCCACGGTCCCTCGTTCGCGACGCTCATCGACGGCGCCCGGATCGGCCGTAACGGCTCGGCCGGGACGCTCGCGGTGGGGCGGTGCAAGGTCCCGGCGGGCCGGCTGCAGCCGGGCCTGCTCGACGGCGCGCTGCACATCGTCCCGCACGCCGCGATGAGTTTCTGGACCAACGGTTCGGACACCGAATCGCATTCGGAAGCCACGGATCCGACGGTGGCATATCCGCATCGGGTGACGTGGGCCCGGTTCTACGGCGACGCGCCCGCCGAAGGAATGGTGGACGTGGAGGCCCGATTCGTCGGGTTCGATGATGTCGAGGCCCGCATGCCCGTCATCGATCTGTGGCTCAGCGTCGCCGGCAAGCCGTGGGCGAACCTGCGCGTGGTCGAGATCCTGCTGTCTAAGGGGCCTTTCGCCCGGATCAGCGGCCTCGAGCGACGCGCTTTTCTCGCCGAGGCGCGTGCGGTGCCCGCCGTGTCGTTGAGCGACCGGGTGGGTCCTGGGGTGATGACGCTCGATTCCGCCCGGGCGGCAACGGTGGACTGGTTCAAAGGCACGCTGCAAGCGATCTACTGCACCGGCAGCCAAGGCGATTCGTTGATCGCCGATATCGCCATCAAAGAAGCTGTCGCCGACGCCGCCCACAGCGCGATCCACCCGTCGCAGGTGCGGGTGGCCCGCGGGCAGGTCAGCTGTCCGGCCCTGCCGCTCGAGCGGGTCCGCGTCGACGTCGAGCAACCGCACGCGGGCGCGTACCGCGCGACCGCATCGTTGGCCACGGACTGGCAACCGGTACGCAGCTGGTCGATCGAGAGACTGCGGATATCGCCGGGTGAATTCGGAGATCTTCTCCATTGGGCGCTGCTGTCTCGGTATGTCAGGCACGTCATCGTCGCAGATCCCGCCGCGACGGCGGCGGTTCGTGGCCGCCCAGTGCTGTTGCTGGGCAACCACCAGGTGCAGGTCGAATCTCTGCTGGGCACCTCGATCGCCTCCTGGCTGACGAACACCAGGGTCACCACGATCGCCAACGCCAAACACGAAACCCGTTGGATCGGTGAACTTCTGCGACTGTTGGACGCGACCGACGGCAACAAGCTCGGCAATGTCCGTTACTTCGATCAGCGCAATCCGCAGCAATTCTTCAGCCTGATTGACCAAATCAAGAGCGATGCCGCCAACCACGGGACGTCAGCCATGGTGCATGCCGACGGCACTCGACACGTCCGCGCCGGTCAGCGGGTCGAACGGCTCACCTCCACGCTGCTGGACATGGCGATCGAGGCGTCAATGCCGATTGTGCCGATGTATTTCGCGGGAGGCTTGCCCCAAGTACCGGTGGATCGCAAACTCGAGGTTCCGTATCGCCATGCCGCGCAGGACTATATCTTCGGTCGGCCGATCATGCCCGAGGAACTGACCGCGTGGGCCTACGCTGACCGTCGACGTCGTGTCATGGACGCCATCAACGCGCTTGCCCCGTTCAGCGGGGCGCCACACGAGCCGAACGTCGCGGTGGAGAACCGGGTCGCCACGCCGGACACCCCCAGCCTCGAGGCGATCTGGGGCTGCCTGGAAGACGCCTTAGATGCGCTCCCGGTGGAGTGGCGCGGCGCCATCCACCGGGATCAATAGGAGACACATTGCAGAGGCAGCTCTGCACGAAGACTCTTCATCGTCCCAAGGAACTCCACCACGAGGAAGACGACGAGGAAACTCCCGGCGCAGCCCCAGCTAGGAGCTAAGCGTCCAAGCGCGCGAATTCGTTTCGCTGGTATCGACCCACACAGGCCGATCGCCTGATTTTGCCGCTGGTGGTGATCGGAATCGAACCGGGGTCCACCAGGACCAGATCCGCGACCCGCAGGTTATGCGAGTTCGAGATTGCCGAGGTGACTTCACGCTTGATGACGCCGAATTTGCGCATCACGTCTTCCTCCGAGTCGCCCCGCTTCTTGACCTCCATCACGACGACAAGCTGGTCCACGCCGTCATTGGGAACGGCGATCGCCGCCACCCGGCCCCTGCTGATCTCCTGGATCGTCGCCTCGATGTCATCGGGAGCGTGGTTACGCCCGTAGACGATCAGCAGATCCTTGAGGCGGCCGACGACGAACAGCGCTCCCTCGGAGATGAAGCCCAGATCCCCGGTCCTGAGCCAAGGGCCTTCGGGCGTGCCGGCCGACGGCTCAACCAGCACACCGCCGAAGGTGCGCTCAGTCTCTTCAGGCTTGCGCCAATAACCCGCGCTGACGTTGCCGCCGTGCACCCATATCTCGCCGGTCGTTCCGTCTGCGCACTCGGTACGGGCCTCGGGATCGACGATCCGCACAGTGGGGCCTTGCAGCGCTGGATACCCGACAAGTGTTGTGCCCGTTTCGCTTTCGCACCGCCTCGCCTGGCCCGCGGAGAGTTGCTCGGAATCGAAGTGACCAATCTCTGGTGGCTCCCCCTCCGCACTGGTCGACACGTACAGCGTCGCTTCAGCAAGCCCGTAGGTGGACCGGACCGCCGCGGGAGAAAGATTGAACGGGGCAAACCGCTCCGTAAAGCGCTTGAGCGTTTCCGGGCGCACCCGCTCGGCGCCGGGCATAACGGCGATCACGTTGGCGAGGTCAAGCCCGGCCATGTCCTCGTCCGTTGTCCTGCGGGCCGCCAGGTCCAGAGCGAAGTTGGGCGCAGCCGTCGAGGTGCTGGGATAGGAGGCCAGCAACTGCATCCACCGGGCCGGGCGCTCCAGGAAAGCACCCGGGCTGATGAGGACCGAACGGCATCCCGACAGCACCGGCGTGCACACGCCCATCACCAAACCCAAGTCGTGGAAGAAGGGCGCCCACGTCACAATCGTGTGGTCCGGCGGTGCAACGCCTCCGCTTCGCGGAAAACAGGCGGCCATCGTCAGCTTGTAATTGGCCTGAAGGTTGGGATAGGAAATCATCACTCCGGCCGGCTGACGGGTCGATCCGGAGGTGTATTGCAAATACGCGGTGCTCTGGTAGTTGTGCTCCCCGGTATCGAACCGAGCCGGAGCGTCCAGGTCGAGCAAATCGATCTCGATGATCGACAGGGCGGGCTCGCTGGGCGGGCGCGCGACGTACCTGGTGACATCGGCCCCGGCGGAGGACGTGGTGAGAACCGCGCTCGGCGACGCGTCGCGCAGCACCGAATCGATGCGTTCATCGGCGACGCCGCCCATCGGCAGCGAAAGGGGAACCGCGATGATCCCGGCCTCCAGCGCGCCCAGGAAGGCGACGACGTAGTCGAGCCCCTGGGGCGCCAATATCACCGCGCGGTCGCCGGGTGCGGCGGCATTCCTGAGCTCACGCGCGACGTTGCGCACTCGCCGATACAGCTGGGGCCACGTCAAGCTCTCGGCGACGCCGGCCCAGTCCTTCTCGTAGTCGACAAACGTGTATGCCACGTCGTCGGGCTGCAGGCTGGCACGCTTACGCAGCAGGACCGGAAATGGGGTACCAGACACGTGCATCAGATTACCGTGCGTTTCGTGGCGGTTTGCAATCCGGACATCACGGGTGGCGACCGTTTGCCGGAAGCGCCGGACGATCTTCGAAGCCCGGTTCGAGCACGTGAATCTCGCCCGTAGCGCCGTCGACGTCGACGAGGGCGCCCGACCGCAGCAACCGGGTGGCCCCCGGAACATCGACCACACACGGAAAGCCGAACTCGCGGGCTACCACGGCCGCATGCGACATCGGCCCGCCCAACTCGGTCACCACTGCCGCGGCATAGCAAAATGCTGCGGTGTAGCCGACGTCGGTGACCTCGGCGACAAGGATTTCTCCGGGCTCCAGGTCGTCGATGGTGTCGGGCCGCACGATCCGCACCCTGCCTCGTACCCGGCCCCCGCAGACACCGAGGCCGCGCATGGCCTCCCCGCCGCCCAGCGCCTGCGACGACGCGGCCACGGGCTGCCAGCTCCCGTGGAACACCGCCGGCGGTGCGACGGCGGCCAGCCGGCTGTGCTCGGCCCGCCGGCGGGCCACCAACCCCGACACATCCACGGGAAGGGCTCCAATTTCCTGAAGTTCGTCGACCAAGAGATAGAACACGTCGTCAGGTGTCTTGAAGACCCCGGCCTCGGTCAATCGGCGCCCGTATTCCCGCAGCAGCCCCCGCAGCACCCAGTTAGCGCGCACCACCTTGTCGCGGCGAACCTCACGGTCGCGCAACTGCCGCGCGAACAGCGACGCCACGGGCCGGGCCCGCAACGGGATTCGCGGGTGCTGCGCCTGCGGCGCCGGCGGTACGCTGATTGCCCGGATCACCATCCGAACCAGCAACTCCGGATCATCGCCGTAGCTGGTCGAGAGCATCTCGAGTTCGGCCGGGCCGCGGTGCCCGATCAGGTCCAACTCGGAGAGCACCGCGGCGTGGAAGTCAGGGGCCGCCACGGCCAGCTTGCCAAGGCGGTCCCCCGGTTCGGCCAGCACGCGCAGCACTTCCGGATCGCGTTGGGCCGCGACCACCAGCCGGCGCACCGCCTGCACCGATCGCGCGCTGGCCAACTCCGGGCCGGCCGCCGGGGTGGTGTCGCCGCCGCACAAGCCACGCAGTAACAGGTTGAACGCCGTGCACAGCATGAATGACCCCGAGGCCAGCACCCAACCGTGCACGACGTGATCGCGTGCCAGCAGGCTCAGGCTGAGCAACCGGCCGTCGGCGAGGCGGGTGAGGTCACCGCCCGCGAGACGCTCGAGGCGGTCGATGTCGGCCACATAGGCCTGGGTGTCCCGCGACGAACCGGCGCTCAAGGCGACTTGGTTACCACCGACTATCCCGATATTGCGCAAGGTACGCAGTTGCCTTCGCGTCCAATGCCTTTCCGTGACGGGACGCTCCTCACCGAAGATCGGCAGGGAAGCCATGCTGGGGCCGAAGAATCCGCTCTTGCTGACCACCGTCGAGGGATTGATGAACGGGATCGTTTCGGCCATGAAATGCGCCGTCGTGATCGCCCCGTACAACCGGTGGCCGAATACCGCGACCATGCGCATCGCGATTTCACGCTCGATTATCCCCCCCGGCCGCAGCCGCTGAGCGACGCCGACACCGGCGGTTCGCAACGCGCGGACAGTCACAGACGCCGACGAAGGCGAGAACGGCCCGGGTAACGCCTCGGACAGGTTGGTGGCCAGGAAGGTCGGGAAACGAGGGTCGACCGGGGTGTCGAATTCGCCGTTGAGCCCTTCCGGCCCAACCAATTCCGGGAGCACCCCGTCAAGGGCGGGCGCGTCGGGCGCTGGCGGCTCGTCGATGGTGGCCAACCGCCACGGCAGCGAAATGACCCGCCTACCCACCGTCAGCCGACCACGCACGCCCAGCGCGAGGTCATCGACGCATTCGTTGGCGTTCCATGCCGGTTCGAATTTCCACAACTCCCCCAGCCGCGAGGTGTCCATCGGCGGGGCGCGGTGGATCAACTCCAGCTCGGCCAGCGAGGGCAGGCGTCGGCGCAGCGGCCCGGCGATCGAGCCGCGCAGCGGCACCAGCGGGCGACCGAGGGCGGCGGCGATCTGACGAAACGTCGGAGCGCCCGGTGCCGCGAGGTCCACCGTGCTACTTGGTATTTCGTCGACCAAGACAGCGCGTGTCAGCAGCCTCAGCGTGTCGTCGAGGTGCACGACCTGTATGGGACTGTCGGCGCGGTCCTCGGGAAAAGCCGGGAGGGCGAGCAGCCGACGCACCCAGTTGTCGACGTTACGGCCGACGACGAGAGCGCACCGGACGACGACCGAGTCGACGCCAGCGGCCGCCAGCATCTCTTCGACACGGGCGTGCTGCGCGCCCAACGGATCCGAGCCGCCAGCATGAGCCGACGAGGGGAAAACGATTCGCCCGGAACCGTTCTTGGCCATCGCCGCGAGGACGTTGCGGGTGCCCCCGATATTGACCTGATCACTGATTCGCTGGTGGGGCCCGGGGTCCTTCGCCCACGCGCAGTGTGCGACGACGTCCGCGGCAGCCACGCAGCGCTCGACGACGGCCGTGTCCCGAATGTCACCAGTGACGAATTCGGCTGCGCTCGGCCAGTTTCCGGGCCGGTGACGGGCAAGCCCGACGACGTCGTGGCCCTGGCTGAGCAATCGGAGAACGAGCCCACGCCCAAGTACCCCGCTCGCCCCGGTGATCGCGATTCTCATGGCTAGTCGTCGTCGTTCAGTAACGCCGCGTTCAGCAGGTCGTCGAGGTCCATGTCCGCGATGTTCTTCTCCGCGGGCGCCGCGCCGGCCGCCGGCTGTCCGTCAACCCCGCCGTCGCTGCCGTCGGACTCGTTCGCCAACGCCAGCAACAGCTCCAGAACCCCCGCCTGGCGCAGACGCTTGACCGGGATCGAGCCCACCGCGCGCTGGATTTCGGCTTCCCCGGGCACTGCGGCCGGAGCGAGCGGCTCGGACGTCTCGACCAGCTCGCGATGGATGTAACCGGCCAACGCGGCGGAGTTGGGGTAGTCGAATATCAGCGTCGGCGAAAGTGCTAGTCCGGTAACGGTTTTGAGCCGGTTGCGCATTTCGACCGCGGTGAGCGAATCGAAACCCAACTCCTGGAACGCCTGGTCGGGGTCGATCGACTCAGGGCTTGCGCTGCCCAGCACGGTCGCGATGCTAGAGCGCACCAGATCCAGCAGTACTTCGCGTTGCTCGTCCTCGGGTAAGCCTTCGAGGCGTTGCAGCAGAGCGGATTTCGACTTGGCGGCCGCCAACGAATCATCGACTCGACGACGGGTCGGCACGTTGATCAGGTCAACGAACATCGGCGGCAGCGCGCCCCCGTCGAACTTGGCCTGCAGCGCCGCCAGGTCGATGTGGGCCGGCAATACGAACGGTTCGTCGACGGCCAGTGCGGTATCGAACAACTCCAGCGCCTCGTCCGACGCCATCGCCAGCACCCCGTCGCGGGCGAAGCGGGCGAAACCGACCGTCGCCAGTCCCCCGGTCATGGCGCTGGCCTGCTCCCACAGGCCCCAGCCCAGCGCGATCGCCGGCAGACCCTGGGCCCTCCGGTGCACGGCGAGACCGTCCAGGAACGAGTTGGCCGCACCGTAGTTGGCCTGCCCCGTTGAACCCACCAGCCCGGCCAGCGAGGAAAACAGCACGAACGCCGACAGATCCAGATCGCGGGTCAACTCGTGCAGGTTCCACGCCGCGTCGACCTTGGCCCGCAAGACCCCATCCATCCGCTCGGGACTCAGCGACGTCACAAGCGCGTCGTCCAGCGCCCCGGCGGCATGAATGACCGCGGACAACGGATACTGCACCGGGATATCGGCGATCACCTTCGCCAGCGCCGCACGATCGGCAGCATCACAGGCCACCACCTGCACTTCGGCTCCGGCCGCGCTCAATTCGGCCACCAACTCCGGTGCCCCCGGTGCCTGCGGCCCACGCCGGCTCAGCAGCACCAGGTTTCGCGCGCCGTGCCGAGACACCACATGACGCGCCAGCGCCGAACCGGCCATCCCGGTACCACCGGTGATCAGCACGGTGCCCGCCGCCCACGCGCCCGGCATGGTCATCACGACCTTGCCGACGTGGCGGGCCTGACTCAAGTACCGCAAGGCCGCCGGCGCGCGCCGCACGTCGAATGTCGTCACCGGCAACGGCCGCAGCACCTCGGCCTCGAAGAGCTCGGTCAGATCCGCGAGTATCTCCCGGATGCGGTCGGCTCCAGCCTCCATGAGGTCGAAGGCGCGGTAGCGCACCCCGTGATATTCCTCGGCGATGGCCGCCGGATCCCGGACGTCGGTCTTGCCCATCTCCAGGAACACCCCGCCGGGCGCCACCAACCGCAATGAGGCATCGACGAATTCGCCCGCAAGCGAGTCCAGAACGATATCCATGCCCGCTCCGCCGGTGACCGCACGGAACTTCTCCTCGAATACCAGGCTCCGCGAGTCCGAAATATGATCGTCGTCAAAACCCATGGCCCGCAACGTGTCCCACTTACCGCGACTCGCGGTGACGAACACCTCCAGGTCGAAGTGCCGAGCCAACTGCACCGCGGCCATTCCGACACCGCCGGCACCGGCATGAATCAGCACCCGCTGGCCCGCCTTGGCGGCGGCCAGATCAGTGAGCGCGTAGTAGGCGGTGGTGAAAACGACCGAGATGGTGGCCGCCGCGGTGTGCGACCAGCCCGCCGGAACCTTCACCAGCAGCCGCTCATCGGTCACGGCGATCGTTCCGGTGCCTTCAGGGAACAGTCCCATGACCCGATCGCCGACCTGGAAACGCCCGTCGCCCGCGGCGGTTTCGGTCACCACCCCGGAGGCTTCGATGCCCATCTTCGCGTCCGGGTCGGGGTACAGGCCCAGCGCGATCATGACGTCGCGGAAGTTGGCGGCGATGGCCGACAGCGCGACGCGAACCCGCCCGGGCGCCAGCGGCGCTTGGACCTCCGAGCCGTCGGGAATGCGCTCCAGCCGAACGTCGTCGAAGGTGCCCTGGCTGCTCATCGCCAGCCGCCAGGGGCCATCGGCCGGCGGCACCAGCAGGGCGCCGACGGCAGCGCTGCCGTGGACCCGCGCGGTGTGAACCGTTCCGCCGCGCAGCACCACCTGCGGCTCATTGGCCGCCAGCACCGCGGCGGCCGTCGAATCGTCTAGTGGGGTATCGGAATCGACGAGCACGATGCGGCCGGGATGCTCGGTCTGCGCCGCGCGCACCAAACCCCACACCGCCGCACCAGCCAGATCGGTGACATCCTCCCCCGGCAACGCCACCGCGCCGGTGGTCGCCACCACCAGCGTCGCCGCGCCGTCGCGGGCCAGCCAGGTTTGTAGCGCCGCCAGCGCGGCACGGGTGGCCGCGTAAACGTCCCCCAAGACATCGCCAGCCACCGGTGACGATTCGAACAGATACACCGAGGGCTCGACCTCGACCGTATCTAATACCGTTGTGTCCCAGCGGATCACCGACACCGGCTGTACATCTTGTGACGGCTGCGCCGACCAGTCAACCTCGAAGAGCCGGTCGGCGCCCGAACCCGACACCGCGGCCCGCAACTGCTGCTCGCTGACCGGGCGGGCCACCATCGACGAGACCGACAGCACCGGCAACCCCAGCCCGTCGGCCAGTTCGATCGACATCGAGGACGGACCGGTCCGCACGATTCGCGCCCGCACCGCCGTCGCTCCCGCCGCATGCAATGACACGCCCTGCCAGGAGAACGGCACCAGTACCGAACCCTCGGCAAGCTCACCGTCTTTCGATGCCAGCATGACCGCGTGCAATGCCGCATCCAGCACGACGGGATGGATCCCGAATCCGGCCACCGACAGGCCCGCGACGTCGGCGCCGGTGGGCAGGGCGACCTCCGCGAACACTTCGTCGCCGCGACGCCACGCCGACGTCAAACCCTGGAATGCCGGCCCGTACCCGTAACCACGTTCGGCCAGCCGCTGATACCCGTTCTCGATGTCGACCGCGACGGCGCCGGCCGGCGGCCAAACCGATAGGTCTGCGCTGGGCTCAACCGACCCCGCAGTCAGCGACCCCTCGGCGTGCAAGAGCCAGGCGGAGCCCGCCTCGGCGCGCGAAAACACTGAGACCGTGCGGGCGCCCGACTCTTCGGCGCCACCGACCACGACGCGCACCGCGACCGAACCCCCAGCCGGCAACACCAGTGGCGCAGCCAGATTCAACTCGTCGACGACTCCGCAACCCACCTCGTCGCCCGCGGCGATCGCCAACTCTACGAACCCCGCACCGGGGAAGATCGTCGTCCCGCCGACGGCGTGATCGGCCAGCCAGCTCTGCACGCCGGCCGACAACCGGCCCGTCAGCACCACGCCGCCGGAGGCCGGCAACTCGACCACGCCGCCCAGCAGCGCATGCCCGCTCACGCTGAGCCCCAGGCCGGCGGCGTCGGCGGCGCCACCACCACCGGAGAGCCAGAACCGCCGCCGCTCGAAGGCATAGGTGGGCAGCTCGACGAAGTTGCCCGGCCCGATCGCTGCGCGCCAGTCCACATCCATGCCGGCGACAAACTGTCGCGCGACGGCGTTGGTCAGCGTCTCGGGCTCGGGGCGATCTTTGTGAATCACCGACGTAGTCACGACGAGGGCCTCGGGCAGCGTTTCTTCGATCGCAGCCGTCAGCCCTCCGCCGGGACCGACTTCCAGGAACCGGGTCGCCCCGGCGGAGTGCGCGAAGCGGATGCTGTCGGCGAACCGGACCGCTTCGCGGATGTGACGCTTCCAGTACGACGCCGAACCGAAGTCGTCGTCGGCTAATTGGCCGGTTAGGTTGGAAATGATCGGGATGGTGGCCTTCGCAGTGGCGAACCCGGCGGCGACGGCGCCGAATTCGTCGATCATCGGGTCCATCAACGGTGAGTGGAAGGCGTGCGAGACCGCCAGTCGGTGGACTCGGTGACCGTCAGCCCGGAACCGGTCGGCGATGGCGGTCACCCTGTTCTCGGCACCCGAAATCACCACCGAGGCAGGCCCGTTGACCGCGGCGAGGCCGATGTCGGCGCCCAGCAGCGGTCGAACTTCCTCTTCGGTGGCCGCCACGGCGAACATCGCCCCGCCCGCCGGCAGAGCCTGCATGAAACGGCCGCGGGCGACCACCAGCACCGCGGCGTTCTCCAACGGCAGGACGCCAGCGACGTGCGCGGCGGACAGCTCGCCGACCGAGTGCCCCATCACGAAATCGGGCCGCACACCCCAGGATTCGAGGAGCCTGAACAGCGCCACCTCGATCGCGAACAGCGCGGGCTGCGCGAATTCGGTGGTGTTCAGCAGGTCCTGCTCGTCACCCCACATCGCCTCGCACAGGGGACGCAGCAGGTGGCGATCGAGTTCGGCCACGACGGCGTCAAAGGCCTCGGCGAACACCGGGTATCCGGCGTGGAGCTCGCGCCCCATGCCAAGCAATTGGGACCCTTGGCCGGGGAAGACGAAGACGGTCTTGCCCGCCGCTACCGGCCCGGTCGCGGTGCCGCGGATGACCGAGCCGGCCAGGTCGTCGCCGGCCAATTCGTCGAGTCCCGCCAGCAGCCGGTCCCGATCGGCGCCGACCACCACCGCGCGGTGCTCGAACACCGACCGGCCCGCCAATGACCACCCGACATCGGCAAGGTGAAGCGCACCGCGGGCCCGCACGTGAGCGGCCAAGCGCTCGGCCTGGCCGCGCAGGGCCGTCGCCGACTTCGCCGCGACCACCCACGGCAGCACCGGCGGCCTGGAGCTCGGCACGACCTCCGCCGGCGGCGCGGCCTCCACAATCACATGCGCATTGGTGCCGCTGATCCCGAACGACGAAACGCCCGCGCGGCGTGGGTGATTCGCCGATTCAGCCTTCCAAGCCCGGGCTTGCGTGAGCAGCGACACCGATCCCGCCGACCAATCCACATGCGGGGTGGGCTGATCCACGTGCAACGTCGCCGGCAGCGTCTCGTGGCGCATCGCCTGCACCATCTTGATCACCCCGGCCACGCCGGCCGCGGCCTGCGTATGACCCATGTTCGACTTGATCGACCCCAACCACAGCGGCTCGCTGCGATGCTGACCGTAGGTCGCCAACAAAGCTTGCGCCTCAATCGGATCGCCCAACATCGTGCCGGTGCCATGGCCCTCGACCGCGTCAACGTCGGCCGGGCTCAGTCCGGCATTGGCCAGCGCGGCCCGCAGCACGCGCTGCTGCGACGGGCCGTTGGGCGCGGTCAGCCCGTTGGACGCACCATCCTGATTGACCGCCGAACCCCGCACCAAGGCCAGCACCGGATGCCCCAACCGCTGCGCATCCGACAACCGCTCCACCACCAGCATGCCGCCGCCCTCGGCGAATCCGGTGCCGTCGGCGGCCCCGGCGTACGCCTTGCACCGTCCGTCGGCGGACAGACCGCGCATGCGACTGAACTCGACGAAGATGTCGGGGGTCGCGTTGATCGTGACGCCGCCGGCGAGGGCCAGGTCGCACTCGCCGGAGCGCAGCGACTGTATTGCCATGTGCAACGCCACCAACGACGACGAACACGCGGTATCCAGCGAGACCGCCGGCCCCTCCAGCCCCAGCGCATACGACACGCGGCCCGACGCCACACTCGACGATTGCCCGGTCAGCCGGAAGCCCTCAACCGCCTCCGACGAGCCCATGCCGTAGGCCTGGGCGTAGACCCCCGCGAATACCCCGGTGGCGCTGCCCCGCAACCCGCCGGGTTCAATTCCCGCACGCTCCAACGCCTCCCAGGACAACTCGAGGAACATGCGCTGCTGGGGGTCCATCGCCAGCGCCTCGCTGGGTGACACCCCGAAAAAGGCCGGATCGAAGTCCGCCACACCGTCCACGAAGCCACCGGCCTGGGTGATGCAGGTGCCGGGGACGTCGGGATCTGGGTTGTAGAGATCGGCCAGGTTCCAGCCACGGTCGCGCGGGAATTCCGACACCAGGTCTCGACCCTCGATCAGCATTTCCCACAGGTCGTCCGGGCCATTCACTCCGCCCGGGAATCGACACGACATGCCGACGATCGCTATCGGATCGTCACCGGTGGCGCGAACGGCCGGGGTGTGAGTGATCGCTTGCGGCACGCCGGCGAGTTCGGTGCGGATGTAGGATGCCAGGGCGTTCGGCGTCGGATAGTCGAAGATGAGCGTCGGCGAAAGCGCAAGCCCGGTAACCGTTTTGATCCGGTTGCGCATCTCGACCGCGGTCAGCGAGTCGAAACCCAAATCCTGGAAAGCCTTGTCCGGGGCGATGGCCTCGGGGCTGACGTTGCCCAGCACGGTGGCGATGTTGGACCTCACCAGGTCCAACAGCATGGCCTGTTGCTCGGCATCGGGCAGGCCGTGCAACCGCTGCGCGAGAGCCGATTTCGACTTCGCGGCGGCCAGCGAGTCGTCGACGCGGCGGCGAGTCGGCGCGTTGAACAGGTCGGCGAACATCGGCGGCACCGCACCCGCGTGCGCGCGCAGCGCGGTGATGTCGATGCGGGCGGGCGCGATGAACGGCGCGTCGACGATGAGCGCCGTATCGAACAGTTCCATCGCCTCATCCGACGAGAGCGCCAGGACGCCATCGCGGCTCAGCCGCGCCAGGTCGGCGGCGTCCAGCCCGCCGGTCATGGCGCTGGCCTGCTCCCACAGCCCCCAGCCCAGCGAGACGGCCGGCAGGCCGTGGGCGCGCCGGTGTGCGGCCAACGCGTCGAGGAACGAGTTGGCGGCCCCGTAGTTGCCCTGCCCTGAGGATCCGACCAACCCGGCCAGCGAGGAGAACAACACGAACGCGGACAGATCCATGTCGCGGGTCAGCTCGTGCAGGTTCCACGCCGCGTCGACCTTGGCCCGCAACACCGCGTCCACCCGCTCCGGGGTCAGCGATGTCACCACCGCGTCGTCCAGCACGCCGGCCGCGTGCACGACACCCGACAGCGGCGATTCCGCTGGGATATCAGCGATCACCCGCGCCAGGGCTGAGCGGTCTGATGCGTCGCAGGCGACCACCCGCACCCGGGCACCGGCGGCCTTTAGCTCTGCGACCAATTCGTCGGAGCCCGGCGTGTCCGGGCCCCGGCGGCTGACCAGCACCAGGCTCCGAACGCCGTGCTGCGCCACCAGGTGTCGGGCCAGCGCCGACCCGGCCATGCCGGTTCCTCCGGTGATCAGCACGGTGCCCGAGGCCAGCCCGCCGGGCAGGGTCATCACGACCTTGCCGACGTGACGTGCCTGGCTCAAGTACCGCAGCGCCGCGGGCGCCCGCCGGATGTCGAACGTGGTGACCGGCAAGGGGCGCAGGACGCCGGCGTCAAACAGCGCGGCAAGCTCCAGCATGAACTGGTGCATGCGGGGACGGCCGGGCTCGAACAGGTCGAACGCGCGGTAGCGCACCCCCGGGTGATCCCGGGCGACCAACCCGGAGTCGCGGATGTCGGTCTTGCCCATCTCCAGGAACACGCCGCCGGGTGCAACCAAACGCAGTGAGGCATCGACGAATTCGCCGGCAAGCGAGTCCAGAACGATATCCATGCCCGCTCCGCCGGTGATCGCCCGGAACTTATCCTCGAATTCCAGGCTGCGCGAGTCCGAAATATGATCGTCGTCGAAACCCATGGCCCGCAACGTGTCCCATTTACCGCGGCTGGCGGTGGCGAACACCTCGAGCCCCAAATGCCTGGCCAGCTGCACCGCGGCCATCCCGACCCCACCCGCGGCGGCGTGCACCAGCACCCGCTGGCCCGGCTTGGCGTCGGCCAGGTCCACGAACGCCATGTACGCGGTGGCGAAGACGACCGATATGGCGGCGGCTTCGGCGTAAGACCAGTCCGCGGGCTTGCGCACCAGCAGCCGCACATCGGCGGCAACCAGGGTGCCGCTGCCCTCGGGGAAAAACCCGTACACCGAGTCACCGACCGCGAATTCCGTGACCCCCGGACCGACTTCGACCACCACTCCGGCGCCCTCGCCGCCGATCCGCGCGTCGTGGGTGAACAGGCCCAGCGTGACCATGATGTCGCGGAAGTTCGCCGCGATGGCGCGCAGCGCCACCCGCACCGTGCCCGGCTGCAGCGGCGCTCCGGCGTCGGGAACGGGCTCCAGCCACAGATTCTCGAACGTGCCCGCGCTGCTCAACCCCAGTCGCCACGGCCCGTCGGCGGGCGGTGTCAGCAGCTCGTCGACGGCGCGGCTGCCGCGGACCCGCGGGACGTACACCGTGTCGCCCCGCACCAACGCCTGCGGCTCGCCCCCCGCCAGCACGGCGGCGACCCGGTCGGCATCCAGCGGCCCGTCGGAATCGACGAGCGCGATCCGGCCCGGATGTTCGGTCTGCGCAGACCGCACCAGGCCCCAGACCGCCGCGCCCGCCAGGTCCGTGACATCCTCCCCTGGCAGGGCCATCGCTGCCCGGGTGGCCACCACCAACACGCCCGAGTCGCGTTCGGTCAACCACGACTGCAGGGCGTCCAGGGCCAGGCGTGTGCGCTGATAGCTGTCTGCTACCGGATCATCAACGCCCACAACGGATTCGAACACCTCATAGGCCGTATCGGGAGCCGACCCGGAACGGCCGGACACCGGTGACCAGCCCACCTCGAAGAGCCGGTCGGCGCCGTGGCCCGCGCGAGACAACACAGCGGTCTTCAGCTGTTCCTCGCTGACCGGCCGCACCACCATCGCGCGGACCGACAGCACCGGCAATCCCAGCCCGTCGGCGAGCTCGATCGCGGCCGCGGAATCACCCGCGCGCGTAATCCGCACCCGGACAGCCGAGGCGCCCGCGGCATGCAAGGAAACGCCCTGCCACGAGAACGGCACCGCGATCTCCGAGAGGTCCGAATCGTCTGCTGCCACAACCAAGGCGTGCATCGCAGCGTCGAGCAGGGCCGGGTGAATCCCGAAGCCACCGACGCCCCCGGCCGCCTCCGGCAACGTCACGTCGGCGAAAACCTCGTCGCCGCGGACCCAGGCCGCGGTCAGCCCCTGGAACGCCGGGCCGTAACCGTATCCGCGCGCGGCGAGCCGCTCGTAGCCGTCGGCGGTGTCCACCGCGACGGCGCCCGCCGGCGGCCACACCGACAGGTCTGCCCCGGCCTCGATCGGCTCGGAGCTCAGCGTGCCTTCGGCGTGGCAGATCCACGCGGAGCCGGCATCCGCCCGCGAGAACACCGAGACATCACGCTTGCCGGATTCGCTGGCGGGACCCACGACCACTTGCACCGCAACCGATTCCGAGGCCGGCAGCAACAGGGGTGCCTGCAACGTCAGCTCGTCGACCACTGGGCAGCCGACCTCGTCGCCGGCACGGATCGCCAACTCCACCAGGCCCGAGCCCGGGAAGATCGATACACCCGACACAGTGTGATCGCGCAACCAGCCGTGGGTGCTCGGCGACAATCGGCCCGTCATGGCCACAGCGCCCGATGCCGGCAGATCGACCACCGCACCCAGCAGGGCATGGTCGGTGGTCTTGAGCCCCAAACCGGTGGCATCGGCCATTAGGGTTTCGGAGAGCCAAAAGCGGCGCCGCTCAAAGGCGTACGTCGGCAGCTCGACGAATCCGGCCCCGTCCAGCATCCCGCGCCAGTCCACGCCCACACCCGCGACGAATGCGGTGGCGGCCGATGTCAGGAACCGCCGCAGACCGCCGTCTTCGCGACCCAGTGTGGGTACGACAATGGGCGCAGTGTCGCTCCGGTCGCCACCTTTGGCGCAATCGCTGACGGTGTCCTCGATGCCGGCCACCAACGCGGGATGTGGGCTGGATTCGATGAACGTGCGGTAGCCCTGCTCGCACGCGCTGCGCACAGCCGGGTCCAGCTGCACGGTCTGACGAATGTTGCGATACCAGTACTGCGCGTCCAAACCTGCTGTGTCGAAACGATTTCCGGTTACGGTCGAGAAGAACGCGGTACGCGTGGACTGCGGCTCGAGGTCGGCCAGCGCCTCGATGAGCTCTGCCTGTATCGCCTCGACCTCGGCCGAATGCGAGGCGTAGTTGACGTCGATCCGCCGGGTGCGCAGGTCCAAGTCGGCGCAGAACGCGATGAGTTCCTCGAGCGCGGCGACCTCACCGGACACCACCACCGCCGAGGCACCGTTGATCGCGGCAATGCTCAGTCGATTCCCGTAGGCCGCCAACAGTTCCCGCGCCCGGTCGACGCCGCATGCGATCGACACCATGCCGCCGGGAGCGGCGAGCGACCGCAGCAACTTGCTGCGCAACGTCACCACCTTCGCCGCGTCCCGCAACGACAGCGCGCCCGCCACATAGGCGGCGGCGATCTCACCCTGAGAATGTCCGATCACGGCATCGGGACGGACACCGACCGACTTCCACAACTCGGCCAGCGACACCATCACCGCAAACAACGCCGGCTGCACCACATCGACACGATCCATTCCCGGGGCGCCCGGAGCGCCACGCAGGACATCGGTCAGTGACCAGTCCACGAATTCGGTGAAGGCTTCCGCGCACGCATTGATCTGCTCAGCGAATGCCGGTGAGCTGTTGAGCAATTCGATGCCCATGCCGAGCCACTGTGAGCCCTGGCCGGGGAATACGAAGACGTTCTTGCTCGCGGGCGCGGCGGCACCGCGGACTACCACGGAAGCCGGGTCATCCTCAGCCAGCTTGTCCAGTCCGGCCAGCAGCTCGTCCCGGTCGCCGCCGACGACCACCGCACGGTGCTCGAAGGTCGCGCGGCCGGCCAGCGTCCAAGCAACATCGGCGACGTCGAGCTCCGGATGAGCGTTCAGGTGCTCGGCAAGCCGGGCCGCCTGATTCCTCAGCGCCGCAGCGGACTTGGCGGACACCACCCACGGGACCACGGGCGCGCCGGCTCCGCTCGCGGGTTGCCGCGAGCTTTGCTCACAGGGTGTCTCTTCAACGATGACGTGCGCGTTGGTGCCGCTGACCCCGAACGAAGAAACTCCGGCCCGCCTGACGTGTCCGCCGGCCTGCTCTCGTCCCTGCTTCTTCCAAGGCCGGGGCTCGGTGAGCAGCCGAACCGACCCCGCCGACCAGTCCACATGCGGACTTGGCACGTCCACGTGCAGTGTCCCCGGCAGCATCTCGTGGCGCATCGCCTGCACCATCTTGATAACCCCGGCCACACCGGCGGCTGCCTGAGTGTGCCCCATGTTCGACTTGATCGACCCCAGCCACAGGGGTTCTTCGGACTCCGTCCGATCCTGCCCGTACGTGGCCAGCAAGGCCTGAGCTTCGATCGGATCACCCAGCATGGTCCCGGTCCCGTGACCCTCCACCACATCGACCTCGGCCGCAGACAAACCAGCGTTAGCCAGGGCCGCGCGCATCACCCGCTGCTGGGACGGACCGTTAGGCGCCGTCAAACCGTTCGACGCACCATCCTGATTCACCGCCGAACCGCGCACCAACGCCAACACCGGATGCCCCAGCCGCTGCGCATCCGACAACCGCTCGACCACCAGCATCCCGCCGCCCTCGGACCAGCCGACCCCATCGGCCGCGCCCGCGTACGGCTTGCACCGACCGTCAGGTGCCATTCCGCGATGCCGGCTGAACTCCACGAAAATCGTCGGCGTGGCATTGACCGTCACACCGCCCGCCAGAGCCAGGTCGCACTCGCCAGAACGCAGCGACTGGATGGCCATGTGCAGCGCGACCAACGACGACGAACACGCGGTGTCCAGCGATACCGCCGGCCCTTCCAAGCCCAGCACATAGGACACTCGCCCCGACGCGACGCTCGACGTCGTGCCAGTCAGACGATGACCCTCTGCCTCTTCGCCCAACATTCCGTAGCCTTGGACGACGAGCCCCGCGAACACGCCGGTGCTGCTGCCTCGCAGCCCGCTGGGGTCGATTCCGCCGCGTTCGAGCGCCTCCCAGGACAGCTCTAGCAGCATCCGATGCTGGGGATCCATCGCCAGCGCCTCACTCGGCGCGATGCCGAAGAACGCGGGGTCGAAGTCGGCGACTCCGTCCACGAACCCGCCGGTGCGCGCGTACGACTTGTGCCGAGCGTCGGGATCCGGGTCGAAAAGCCCGTCCAGGTCCCAGCCTCGGTCCGTGGGAAAGTCCGACATCACATCGCGGCCGTCGGCAACCATCTGCCACAGGCCCTCCGGTGAATCGATCCCGCCCGGGAAACGACAGGCCATACCGACGATGGCGATCGGCTCGCTCGAGCGCTCCAGCAACGCACGGTTGGTGCGCTTCAGGCGTTCCACCTGGACCAACGCTTTACGCAGCGCTTCGGTCGCATGCTGGAGTTGATCAACCATCACTCACCTCGCCTCACAATTGGGCCGCCGTTGACCGTCGGCTGCGGCAATTGCCGCATCACGGAATTTGCTGGACGAAGCGCCGTCGTCACTTTTCCGACCAGCCCCGTGTACCTCTCGGGCCCAAGAAATGTCGCTAGTGAGTATGGCCACCTCTGGGAGGATTTCAAACGGTCCGATACTCCTAGCCAAAAGAAATGCGATGCTGCGCTCCCGACGCGCCCGCTACACACCGGTTTCCCAAACATGCCAGTACGCCCGGCCTGTCGTCGATGGTACGACTCTACGCGATCGATCATCGATGTTAATCATTCGCATCTCGGTCTGAAGCTCGTGGGACCGCGCCGGCAAGGAGCGATCAAACATGCGCTCGTCGGCAGCCCTGGCGGCGTGGATCGTCGCTTCCCACAACTGGCGCATATCCCCGTTCGGAATGGGGTTTGGCCGCGTCCAGTTTGTCGAACGGAATCTTCGAGAACCGCGACGCCGCAAGTAGGCTGGAATGCGACCGATGACACCCAACGGATTCCTCCGGCGCACTGTGACACGCACCTTCCGCGACCGTCGCGAGGCCGGCCGCGCGCTGGCCGAGCAGCTGACGTCCTATCGCGACCCGGACGACGTGCTGGTCTTCGGGCTGGCCCGCGGCGGCGTGCCGGTGGCCTGGGAGATCGCCGCGGCGCTCCACGCCCCGCTGGATGTCTTCCTGGTCCGCAAGCTTGGGGTGCCGCGCTGGTCGGAGCTTGCGATGGGCGCCGTCGCCAGCGGCGGTGGCGTCGTGATGAACGACGACGTGGTATCCAGCCTGCAGATCAGCGAGGAGCAGATTCGCGAGGTAATCCAAAGCGAGACAACCGAACTCGCCCGCCGTGAGCGGGCGTACCGGGGTGATCGCGCGCTGGCCGACCCGCGCGGCAAGGTGGTGATCCTCGTCGACGACGGCATCGCGACCGGGGCCAGCATGCTGGCCGCCGTCCGGGCGGTGCGAGCCGCGGGCCCGAAATCGGTGGTCGTCGCGGTGCCGGTGGGGCCGCGGTCGACCTGCCGTGACCTCAGCATCGAGGCGGACGAGGTGGTGTGCGTGACAATGCCGCCCGGATTCGAAGCGGTCGGCCAGGTGTACACCGACTTCCATCAGGTGAGCGACGACGAAGTGCGCGAGACGCTCGCGACACCCACGGGTTGAGTCTTACCTGGCGGCCTCGTCGCCGCGACCCTCTGCCGACACCGCCGACTGTTCCGTCGCCTCCGACGGCGGCGTGCCGGCTTCCGCCGGAGCCTCGTAGGCGCCCTCGTCGGGCGCTTCCTCCGGGTAGTCGACGGCCTGTTCGCCGGCCTCACCGTCGTGCTGGTCCGTGGCGCCCTCGTCGCGGCGCTGCCGCTCCTGCACCGCGTCGACGATCAACAGCACCACGCCGAGCACGCTGGCCCCGATGCACACCCAGGCCACCAACTCGTTGCTCGTCACGACGGCGAACACCAACGCGACGAGCCCGACCAGGGCCAGTACCAGCGCAATGATCAGCATCGGTCATCCTCCAAACGGCGAGCGGGACAGCCAGTTCGTGTGCAGGTCTAGTGTGCCAACCGGGCAGCTGGGCAAGTGTCCGGCACGCCTGTGGGGCTAGTTGTTACCCCGGTTGAATTGGTCGAATCCGGCGGCTTCCGCGCTGGAGTCGACGGGCGCGGCCGATCCACGCTGGCCGAGCTCCTCCAGCTGCGATTCCAGGTAGGTCTTGAGCCGGGTCCGGTATTCACGTTCGAAGGTGCGCAGCTGCTCGAGGCGGCCTTCCAGGACGGTGCGCTGCTGGTTGATGGTTCCCATGATCTCCGAGTGCTTGCGCTCGGCGTCAGCCTGCAGGGCGTCGGCCTTCTCCTGGGCCTGGCGCAGCTGCGTCTCGGAACGGGTTTGGGCGTCCGCGAGCATCGCGTCGGCGCGCTGCCGGGCCTCGGTGACCGTGGTCTCGGCGGTCTGGCGGGCCTCGGTGAGGATCTGGTCGGCGTTCGCGCGGGCGTCGGCCAGCATCTTGTCCGACTCCGCCTTGGCCGTGCTGGTCAGCCGGTCCGCGGTGTCCTGGGCCAGGCTGAGCACCCGAGCGGCCTTCATGGCCTGTTCCTCGTTGCTAGACGTGGGCGCGGCGGGCGCGGCCACCGGTGCCGCCTTGGGCGCCGGCTCGGGCTCGGGGACGGGAATCGCCTGAGTCTGGGCAGCCGCGGCGGCCGGAGCGGCGCTCACGCCACCGCCCGAGGCCAGCTCCTGGTCGAGTTCCTCGATGCGCTGACGCAGATCGCTGTTCTCTTCGATGAGCCGCGTCAGCTCGGCTTCCACCAGATCGAGGAAGGCGTCGACCTCGTCTTCGTTGTAGCCCCGCTTGCCGATCGGTGGCTTACTGAACGCCACATTGTGGACGTCGGCTGGTGTCAGCGGCATTGTTTCGTCCCCTCAAGTTCCTGTCTAACGTTCTGGAAAGTGTAGAACGCAGTGGTAGCCGTCGTGCAACTGCCGTCCATCCTGTCACACCAGGCGCGACCGTTGCTGTTTAGCCCAATAAATAAGAACCAATTCAAACGCTCAGGGCAATAAAATCCGAAACCTTAGAATTTTTAAATCGCAGCCACCAAACCGAGGCTAAAACGTGGCCGAACCGTCTCCGGGGCGGAAGCCAGCCATTGCCCCGGGCCGAAACCGGCCGGAAACGAGGCTACGCGGCGGCGCCGAAGGCGAGCTGCATGCCGATGAACGCGACCAGCAGCAGCACCATGATGGACAGATCGAAACGGACCGCCCCGATGGTGAGTTGAGGGATCAGCCGGCGCAGCAACTTCACCGGCGGATCGGTGATCGACATGATGATCTCGAGGATCACGACGGTGATGCCGGTGGGATGCCAGTCGCGGCTGAATGAGCGGATGAACTCGACGACGACCCGGGCGATGAGCAGCAGCCAGAAGATGAACAGCGCAAACCCAAGGATCTGAAAGAACAGCACCAACTGAAGAGCCCCGACCTTACCGATGAGATGTCATGCGCCGCAGGCGTGCGCGGCGCATGCCAGCGTACCGACTCCGGGCCCTCGGCCACATCTCAGCCGGCCCGACCAGCGAAGGCGGCGGCCGGCCGCCGCCGCCCAGCCGGGTCTATTGGTAAGCGTAGAAGCCGGTTTCGGCGATGCGGCGGCGTTCCTCCGGGGAAACGTCGACATCGGCGGGCGAGAGCAGAAACACCTTGGTGGCCACCTTGTCGAAGGAGCCGCGCAGGGCGAAGGCCAAGCCGGCCGCGAAGTCGACGAGCCGCTTCGCGTCGGCGTTGTCCATCGACACCAGGTCCATGATGACCGGGGTGCCGTCGCGGAACCGCTCGCCGATGGTGCGGGCCTCGCTGTAGTCCTTGGGCCGCAGCGTGGTGATCTTCGAGAGCGGGTGGCCCTCTTCGAACATCATCGCCATGCGCCGCGGGTCCATCGCCAGCGCGCCGCGGGTCGAGTTGCGCAGCCAGGACCCGAAGCGCGGCCTGCCCATGTCGGGCCGGTCGAACTCGCGGGGGTGCACGGCCCCGTAGCGCGACTCCTCCGCGTAACCGCCGCGGTAGCCGCCCGGGGGCGGGTAGTCGGCGGGCTCGCGTGGGTCGTCGTAGTCGCGACCCTCGTAGCGGCCGTACCCGTCGTCGAAACGCGGGCGCGGGAAACCGCGGGAGGGCGCGTGGTCGTCGTAATACTCGTCGTCGTAGTCGTCCATCGGGGCCATACCGAAATAGGCCTTGACTTTGTGCAGTGTGCTCATTGCGTTGACCCCTTCTAGCCCCTGATGCTTGGTGTCAGTGATGAAGATGTGACTACAGTGACTTAATACGGTGACGGTAGCGGCCGTGGGCCCAATAGCGCGGTACCGACACGCACACATGTCGAACCGTGTTTGACGGCAATTTCGAAATCGTTGGACATGCCCGCGGACAGGCCGACCGCGGTCGGATGCGACTCCAGGACGCGCAGATGCTCCGTTCGCAGACGCCCGAAGGCCGCGTCGGGGTCCGAGCCCAGCGGCGGGATCGCCATCAGGCCGACCAATTCCAGGTGTTTCGACTCCTCGGCCTGCGCGCACAGCTGGTCGACCGCGCGCGGGGCCGAGATGTCGACGCCGCCCCGCGACTCGTCGCCGTCGAGGCTGATCTGGACATAAATCCGCATCGGATCGGTGCGGCGGCCCTCGGCCAGGGCAGCCGAGACGCCCCGGTCGAGGGCGGCGACAAGGTGTGTGCTGTCCACCGAGTGGGCGGTGTGCGCCCAGCGGGCGACCGAACGGGCCTTGTTCCGCTGGATATGGCCCACCATGTGCCAGCGCATGCCCGGGACGTCGGCCCGCAATAAGAGTTTGGTGACTTCGCTCACTTTCGCCGACGCCTCCTGATCGCGCGATTCGCCAACGGCCCGGCAACCCAATCGCGACAAAGTCACCACATCGGTTGCTGGGAAGAATTTGGTAATCGGCAGTAGTTCAATTTCACCGACATTGCGGCCCGCCGCTTCAGCAGCCGCCGCAAGGCGCGAACGCACCGCCGCTAATGCGTGGGTCAATTCCGTTTCGCGGTCACCGTGCCCTTCTGGCGCCGGCGTCCTATCCGCCATCGCGGTCACTCCATCCACACCAGCGAGGCGAGCCGCCCGGTGGGCGCGTCCCGGCGGTGGCTGAACAATGTCGGGTCGTCGACCGTGCACCGGGGATCGATGTCGATGGCCTTCACACCCAAATCCGTGAGCTGGCAGGCGATTCCGGCCCGCAGGTCGAGGCCGGGGGTTCCTGCCGCGGTGGTGGTGCGACTGCCGGGCAGCGCGGCCTCCACCTCGTCGGCCATGGCCGCGGGGACCTCGTAGTTGCGGCCACTGACCGCCGGGCCCAGCAGTGCCGAGATGTCTTCGGGGCGGGCCCCCAGCCGCACCATCGCCTCCACGGTGCGGGCCACCACCCCGCGCTGGGCGCCGACGCGGCCGGCGTGCACGGCCGCGGCCACCCCGGCGCGCGCGTCGGCGAGCAACACCGGCACGCAGTCGGCCGTCACCACCGCCAGCGCGAGCCGTGCGGTGCCGGTCACCAGCGCGTCGGTGTCCTCGACCGCGGTGCCCTGTGGCCCGTCGACCACCTCGACCCGGTCACCGTGGACCTGGTTCATCCACACGACACGCTCGGGCTTGAGCCCGATGGCGGCGGCCAGCCGGTTCCGGTTGGCGGCCACCGCCGCCGGATCGTCGCCGACGTGGTCGCCCAGGTTGAAGGTGTCGAACGGTGGACCCGAGACACCACCGGCGCGGGTGGTGGTCACCCGCCGGATGCGCACGCTCACAGGTCCAGTATCCGAAGCGCAACGCCTGCCAACGGGCGCCGCCATCCGGGCGCGGCCGGTTTGTCGCGCACTGGCAAGCAAATCGAGACCTCAGCGGCGCATGAACGGCGGCACGTCGACGTCGTCATCGTCGCCACCGATATTCAGCGTGGCGCCGTTGGTGTGAACCGGCACGCTGACCGCGTCCACGGGTTCGAACAGTGTCGAGGTGAGCTTGCCGGCCTTCGCCGATTCGATGCGGTGCGCGCCGCCCTTTTCGGCGGCGTTGTCCCCGGTGACCGGTCTGCGGCCGGGGCCGGCCGCGCTGAAGCCCGCGGCGATGACCGTGACGCGCACCTCGTCGCCCAGCGAGTCGTCGATGACGGTGCCGAAGATGATGTTGGCGTCCTGATGGGCGGCGTCCTGCACCAGCGAGGCCGCCTCGTTGATCTCGAACAGGCCCAGGTCGCTGCCGCCGGCGATCGACATCAGCACGCCCTGGGCGCCCTCCATGGATTGCTCCAGCAGCGGCGAGTTGATCGCGATCTCCGCGGCCTTCAGCGAGCGGCCCTCGCCGCGGGCCGAGCCAATGCCCATCAGCGCGGTGCCCGCACCGGACATGATGCCCTTGACGTCGGCGAAGTCGACGTTGATCAGGCCCGGCGTGGTGATCAGGTCGGTGATGCCCTGCACGCCGTTGAGCAGCACCTCGTCGGCGCTGCGGAACGCGTCCATCAGGGACACCGCGGCATCGCCCATCTGCAGCAACCGGTCGTTGGGGATGACAATCAGGGTGTCGCAGCTTTCCCGCAGCGTGTTGATGCCGCCTTCGGCCTGCGAACCTCGGCGCTTGCCCTCGAAGGAGAACGGCCGGGTGACGACGCCGACGGTCAGCGCGCCCAGCTTGCGGGCGATGCTGGCGACGACGGGCGCGCCGCCGGTGCCCGTGCCGCCGCCCTCGCCGGCGGTCACGAACACCATGTCCGCGCCGCGCAGCAGCTCCTCGATCTCGTCCTTGGCGTCTTCGGCGGCCTTGCGGCCGACCTCCGGGTCCGCCCCGGCGCCGAGCCCGCGGGTGGAGTCGCGGCCGACGTCGAGCTTGACGTCGGCATCACTCATCAACAGCGCCTGAGCATCGGTGTTGATCGCGATGAACTCCACGCCCTTGAGGCCCTGTTCGATCATCCGGTTGACGGCGTTGACGCCGCCACCACCGATACCCACAACCTTGATGACGGCCAGGTAGTTATGCGGGGGGGTCATCATCTCGTCTTCCTCCCTGGTGGGGATTCGGTTTCTCCGGTCACTGAACGGTTCCCCTGGCAAACCCTCAACCTCAACCATAGAGTTAGAGTTATGTCAAGTAGTTCCGCGCAACCAGAACGGTATGGGCATGGCGCCCCCTAACCCCGCAGGCGCGCCGACGCGCGGCTCGCAAATTTTTTCTGTTGCGGCCGTCACACGCCGCGCTTGACCGGCGTCGCTACTTCACCGTCGGCAGGTCGGGGCTCGAGACGTCGTAGGTCCGCCCGGGCTGGGTCAGCAGCGCCGCCAGCTTCTCGGCCTTCTCGTCGGTGCGATCGGTCGTCCCCCAGATGACGACCCGGCCATCGCCCAGCGTGAGCGTGATCGAGGCGACCGACGGGGCCGCGACCCGGCCCACCTGACCGGCCACCTCGGGCCGCAGCGCGGTCAGCACCTGCAGCGCCGCCTTGGTCGCCGGGTCGTTGGGACCCGGGTCGGCGACGTCGAGGTACGGCAGCGCCGGGGGCGGCGGGCCGGTCGCGAAGTCGACGCCATCGCGGTCGAACAGGTGCGGGCCGTCGGGAAAGTCCTTTACAGCCACCGGGATTCGCTCGACGATGGTGATGCGTAGGGCCGACGGGTACTGGCGCTGCACCCGCGCGCTGGCCACGCGCCGGATGGCCGCCACCCGGTCGGCGACCTGGTTGGTGTTGATCTGCAGCAAGGGGGTGCCCGGCCGCACCCGGGCGGCGTCCAACACCTCTTCCCGGGTCACCTCCCCAGTGCCGACGACAACGATGTTGCGGGCCGACATCGCGGGGGTGAAGTAGAGGATCAGCGCGAGCCCGATCCCCAGGGCGACCAGCAGCACCGTCAGCAACAGCATCTTCAGCCCGCGGACCACGCCCCGAGCGACGGGTTTGGGCTCGTCGGCTGCGCGGCCGGTGGCCCGGCGTTTGGCCTCCCGGCGGGCCTCTTCGATGGCGGTGGCGCGCGCCTGGGCGGCGCGCCGTTCGGCTCGCTCCCGGCGCGCCCGCCGACGCGGCCCCTCGAATTCCTCATCGTCAGTCGGCGTCCGCACGTCGGGGCCGGCGGCGAAAATAGGTTCGGTGATCGCGCCGTCCGCCGAGTCGGAGGCCGGTTCGCCGGCGACACCCACGGGGTCGTCCGGCTGCGTCATCGCGGCACCCCCGGCCGGCCGGGCGTGCTGCGGTTGTCCCGGATTCGCAGCTCCGTGACGATCTCCGGTCCGAGCAGGGTCACGTCGCCGGCGCCCATCGTGACGATGACGTCGCCGGGGCCGGCCGCGGCGGCCACCTGCTCGGCGACCGCGGAGAAGTTTGGCAGGTAGCGCACGGGCACGCTGACGTGTTCGGCGACGCTGGCCCCGCTGACGCCGGCGAGGGGTTGTTCGCGGGCGCCGTACACGTCGAGGACGAATACCTCGTCGGCGGCGTCCAGCGCGCGACCGAATTCTGCCGCGAATTCCTTTGTGCGCGAATATAAGTGGGGCTGGAACACCACAAGGCTGCGACCGCCGGCGCTCTGCTCGAGGACCGTGCGGACCGCGGCCAGCGTCGCGCTGATCTCGGTGGGATGGTGCGCATAGTCGTCAAAGACCCGCACCGAACCCGAGTTGCCGACCAGTTCGAACCGCCGGCGCACCCCCTCGAAACCGGCCAGCCCGTCGAGCACCGCGTCCGCCGGGGCGCCGATCTCGAGCGCGGCGAGCAGCGCGCCCAGCGCGTTGAGCGCCATGTGGCGCCCGGGCACCGACAGCCGCATGACGCGGGGATGCTGTTCGCCCGCCAGCAGGATGTGTGCGACCGCCTCGGTGCCCTGCTGCTCCCAGGACAGCAGGGTGGCGGCGTGGTCCTGACCCGGGTCGGATCCGTAGCGCAGCACCCGGATTCCCAGCTCGGCGGTGCGGTCCGCCAGCGCGGCCGCGCCCGGGTCGTCGACGCACACCACCAGCGCTCCGCCGGGGGCCAGCCGCTCCACGAAGGCATCGAACACCCGGACATAGGCGTCGGCGCTGCCGTAGAAGTCCAGGTGATCGGTCTCGATGTTGGTGACCACCGCGACGTTGGGTGTGTATTCCAGCAGCGATCCGTCGCTTTCGTCGGCCTCGGCTACGAAGCAGTCACCGCTGCCGTGATGCGCGTTGGTGCCGGCCTCCCCCATCTCACCGCCGACCGCGAACGACGGGTCGTGCCCGCAGTGCTGCAGCGCCACGATCAACATCGACGTCGTCGTCGTCTTGCCGTGCGTGCCGGTGACCATCAGCGTGGTCCGACCGTCCATCAGCTTGGCCAGCACCGCCGGGCGCAGGATCACCGGGACGCCGCGCCGGCGGGCCTCGACGAGCTCGGGGTTGGTCTTGGGGATGGCGGCGTGGGTGGTGATCACCGCGGTCGGGCCGCCCGGCAACAGGTCGAGCGACGACGCGTCGTGGCCGATGCGGATCGACGCGCCCCGGGCCCGCAACGCGTGCACGCCGCGCGATTCCTTGGCGTCGGAGCCCGAGACGAGCGCGCCGCGGTCCAGCAGGATTCGGGCGATGCCCGACATCCCGGCCCCGCCGATGCCCACCATGTGCACCCGCTGCAGTTCGGGCGGCAGCTGTTCGGCGTTCACCGTCGCCCTCCCGCCGCTGCCTTCCTGGCGATGTCCAGCGCCGCCTGCGCCACCTGGCGCGCCGCGTCAGGGTGCCCGACCCGCGCGGCCGCCGTCGTCATCGCCGCCAACCGGGGCGGGTCGTTGAGCAGGGCGGCCACCTCGCGGGCCACCAGCTCCGGGGTCAGGGCGGCGTCGGCGACCACCATGCCGCCCCCGCCGTTGACCACCGGGAGCGCGTTGAGCCGCTGCTCGCCGTTGCCGATCGGCAGGGGCACGTAGATGGCCGGCAGTCCGACCGCCGAGACCTCGGCGACGGTCATGGCGCCGGAGCGGCAGATCGCCAGGTCAGCGGCGGCGTAGGCCAGGTCCATCCGGTCGAGGTAGGGCACCGCCACGTACGGCGGATCACCGGGTTGGCTCTCCCGCAGCTCGAGGGTGTTCTTCGGCCCGTGCGCATGCAGCACCGACACGCCCGCGGCCGCCAGGTCGGCGGCGGCACCGGACACCGCGCGGTTCAGTGACACGGCCCCCTGCGAGCCGCCGAACACCAGCAACACCCTGGCGTCCTCGGCGAAGCCGAAGTGCCTGCGCGCCTCACCGCGCAAGGCCGCGCGGTCCAGCGACGTGATGGCCGCCCGCACCGGCACCCCGACGACCTCCGCGTGCGGCAAGCCGCAATCGGGCACGGCGGACAGCACCCGGTCGGCTCGCCGGGCGCCGATCCGGTTCGCCAGGCCGGCGCTGGCGTTGGCCTCGTGGATCAGCACCGGGACGCGGCGCCGACGGCTGAGGCCGCGCGGAATGCCGCGGGCGGCGAGGTAGGCCGGCAGCGCCACGTACCCGCCGAAACCGATGATGACGTCGGCGTCCACCGCGTCGAGCACCGCGCGGGTCTCCCGGACCGCGCGCCACACCCGCGGGGGCAGTCGCGCCAGGTCGCCGCTGGGCTTACGCGGCAGCGGCACCGGCGTGATCAGCTCGAGGTGGTAGCCACGCTGGGGCACCAGCCTGGTCTCCAGCCCGCGGTGAGTGCCCAGCGCCGTGATGCGCACCTGCGGATCGAGCGCGCTGAGCGCGTCGGCCACCGCCATCGCGGGCTCGACGTGGCCGGCCGTGCCCCCGCCGGCCAGCACGACCGACAAGGGCTTACAAGCCGACAACGCGGCACCGGCGGGCTGGGGACTTGTCCCCCGCCCGCCGGTCGGCTTGCTGACCGTGTCGTTCACCCGTAACGCTGACCTTCCAGTGCGCGTGCGCGCCGTGCCTGACGCTGGCCGGCTCCGCGAGTGGCGGAGCGCTGGCCAGATCCATGATGCACCGCCCTGCGGGCCGGCCGTGCGGCTGTGCGGGAGAACGCCGGCCGCAGCGGTTCTTGCGTCTTGCGGGCGGGGTTGCGCGCGCCGCTGCGCGGCGGGGTTGCGTTGCCCGGTTGCTTGCCACCGCGCTTGCGGTCGCGGAACGATTCCAGCCGCGTCGGCACGTACGGCTGCGGCAGCGGCAGCCGTAGGAACCGGTTCACCTTGTCGTCACGGCCGGCGCGCAGCGCGGCTACCGCCTCAGGTTCGTGACGGGCCGCGTTGGCCATGATGCCGATCATGAAAAGCGTTGCGGCCGTGGAGGTTCCCCCCGCGGAAATCAGGGGCAGCTGGATTCCGGTGACCGGCAGGATCCCGATCACGTAACCGATGTTGATGAAGGCCTGCCCCAGCACCCACATCGTGGTGGTGGCGGTCAGCAGCCGCAGAAAGGGATCGGCCGACCGGCGGGCGATGCGCATCCCGGTGTAGGCGAACAACCCGAAGAGCACCAGCAGGCCGAACGCGCCGACGAAGCCCAGCTCCTCGCCGATGATCGCGAAGATGAAGTCGTTGTGGGCGTTGGGCAGGTAGTTCCACTTGGCGACACCCTGACCCAGGCCGTCGCCGAAGATCCCCCCGTGGGCGAGGGCGTACTTCGCCTGGCGGGCCTGGTAGCCGGTGTCCATGGGGTCGTTCTCGGGGTTCATCCAGGATTTCACCCGGTCCGAGCGGTATCCCGCGGACATGGCCAGGATGGCGCCGGCCATGAAGACGGCCAGCAGCGAGGTGGCGAAGACGCGCAGCGGCAACCCGGCGTACCACAACAGCGCCAGCAGGATGATGCCCAGCGACACCGTCTGCCCCAGGTCGGGCTGGGCGACGATCAGCGCCAGCGCGATGACCGCGGCCGGCACCAGCGGGATCAGCAATTCGCGCAGCGAGGCCCGCTCCAGCCGCCGGGCCGCCAGCAGATGCGCACCCCAGATGGCGAAGGCGATTTTCGCCAGCTCGGAGGGCTGCATCGAGAAGCCGGCGATGACGAACCACTTCCGGGAACCGTTGGCCAGGTTGCCGATCCCGGGCACCAGCACGAGCACCAGCAGGATGACCGTGACGACGTAGCCGGTGAAGGCGACGCGACGGATGAAGCGCACCGACATGCGCAGCGAGGCGTAACAGGCGACCAGGCCGATCACCGTCCACAACACCTGCTTGCCGAAGATCACCCAGGCCGACCCGTCGGCGTCGTAGGACCGCACGCCCGAGGCAGACAGCACCATGATCAAACCGAGCGTCGTCAGCAGTCCGGCCACGGCGATGATCAGGTGGAACGACGTCATGGGCCGGCTCAGCCAGGCGCCGAACCGGTTACGCCCCTCGCCCCGCTGCGGTTTCGTGGACGGCCTGGCTTCCGAGCTGCCGGCGGCGCTGACGGGGCCGGTCGCCGCGTCGGCGTCGGGCTCCTCGGCGTCGGTGGCCTCGGCGGCGCCGGCGTCTGCCATGTCCTTGCCCCGGCGTCTGAGCCGGGCCAGCGGGTTACCCATGCCCGCCTACCGGGTGGCCGCGCGGACGGCGGCGGCGAAGGCGTCACCACGGTCGGCGTACCCGGTGAACTGGTCGAACGAGGCGCCCGCCGGTGCCAGCAGTACCGTGTCGCCGGGCCGGGCCAGGTCGCGGGCCGCGGCCACCGCCGCGGTCATGACGGAAGTACCGAGATCGCCACCCGAATGTTTCACTTCTGTCACATCTGCCCCAATAACCACATCCGTCGCATTCATATCAGCATCCTCGCCTGTCACAACCTGGACGACGGGGACATCCGGCGCGTGTCGCGATAACGCCTCTGCAACCTCTTGGCGATCTCGGCCGATGAGCACCGCCCCGACCAGGCGGGACGCCATCCGGGCCACCTCGGCGTCGACCGACGCGCCCTTGAGCAAACCGCCGGCCACCCACACCACGCGCGGATAGGCCAGCACGGATGCCTCCGCCGCGTGCGGATTGGTGGCCTTGGAGTCGTCGACGTAGGTGATGCCGTCGGCGACCGTGACCACCTCCGCCCGGTGCCGACCCACCCGGAAGGACGCGATCGCCTCCGCGATCGCCTCGGCGGGCACACCGACGCTGCGGGCCAGCGCCGCCGCGGCCAGGGCGTCGAGGACGCCGACGGGCCCCGGCACCGGGATCGAGTCGGCCCGCACGAGCGCGAGGTCGTCGGCGAAGGCACGGTCGATCAGCCGGCCGTCACGCACGCCGAGTTCGCCCGCCGCCGGCTCGCCGAGCCGGAAGCCGACGCGCACCGGCGCCGCGGCGGTGTTCAGCAACGCGGCCGCCCGGGCGTCGTCGAGCCCCACCACCGCGACCCGACCGCCCAGCACCCGCGCCTTGGCCGCCGTGTAGTCGGCCATGGTGGAGTGCCAATCCAGGTGGTCTTCGGCGATGTTGAGCACGGCGCCCGCCTCGGGGCGCACCGAGGGCGCCCAGTGCAGCTGGAAGCTGGACAGCTCGACGGCCAGTAGGTCGGCCGGCTGCTCGAGCACGTCGAGCACCGGGTCGCCGATATTGCCGCACAGCACACTGCGCCGGCCCGCGGCGGTCAGCATGGCCTGCAGCATCGACGTGGTGGTCGTCTTGCCGTTCGTGCCGGTCACCACCAGCCAGCGCCGCGGCGGCCCGTAATGACCCGCAGTGTCCAGCCGCCAGGCCAGCTCCACGTCGCCCCAGATCGGCACGCCCTCCGTCGCGGCGGCGGCCAGCAGCGGCGTGTCCGGCGAGAACCCGGGGCTGGTGACCACCAGGGCGTACTGCGCGAGGCGCTCCGCGGACGTCGACGTCGTCATCGTCGCCACGCCTCTCTCGGCGTAGCGGCGCAACGTGGCCGCGTCGTCGTCGCAGAGGGTCGGCACCGCGCCGAACCGGGTCAGCGCCGCCAGCACCGCCTTGCCGGTGATCCCGCCGCCGGCCACCAGCACCGGCGCGCCCGGCGCCAGAGGCTCGAGCCCGGCCACGTCAGGCACCGATCGCGCCCAGCCACTCACCGTAGAAGAGGGCCACGCCCAGACCACACGTGATCGCCGTGAGCAGCCAGAAGCGAATGATCACCGTGGTTTCGGCCCAGCCCGCCAACTCGAAATGGTGGTGGAAGGGCGCCATCCGGAACACCCGGCGACCGGTGGTGCGAAAGGCCAGGATCTGCAACACCACCGAGGTGACCTCGGCGACGAACAGCGAGCCCAGCACGACGGCGAGGATCTCGGTGCGGCTGGTGACCGACAGGCCCGCGATGATGCCACCCAGCGCCAGCGACCCGGTGTCACCCATGAAAATCTTTGCGGGAGCGGCGTTCCACCACAAAAAGCCGATGCACGCGCCCGCGGTGGCGGCCGCGACTAGCGCCAGGTCCAACGGGTCACGCACGTTGTAGCAGCCCAGGCCCGGAGCCGTCACACAGGCGTTGCGATACTGCCAGAAGGTGATCAACACGTAGGCGGCGGTGACCATCGCCATGCACCCCGCGGCCAGGCCGTCCAGGCCGTCGGTGAAATTGACCGCGTTGGACCAGGCACTGACCACGACCACGCAGAACAACACGAACAGCGCGGGAGTCAATGTGACGGTGGCGATCTCGCGCACGTAGGACAAGTCTGAGCTGGCCGGGGTCAATCCGCTGCCATTGCGGAACCGCAACACCAGCACACCGAAGAGCACCGCGGCGGCCACCTGCCCGACGGTCTTGGCGGTCTTGTTCAGCCCGAGGTTGCGCGACCGGCGGACCTTGATCAGGTCGTCAATGAACCCGACGCCGCCCAACGCGGTCGCCAGCCCCAGTACCAGCAGACCCGACGCGGAAACGCCCTCGCCGTCGAAGGCCAGCCCGGCCAGGTGCGTCCCGAGGTAACCGGCCCAGATCCCGGCGAGGATCGCCACGCCGCCCATCGACGGCGTGCCCCGCTTGGCGTGATGGCTGGGCGGCCCGTCGTCGCGGGTGTGATGGCCGAAGCCCTGCCTGGTGAACAAGCGAATCAGCGCCGGCGTCAACAAAATCGACACCGCAAGCGCAATCGCGACGGCGATCAGGATTTGCCTCACGAGCCTGTCCCCCCGTCGCTGAATCGTGACGACCCGCTTCGCCCGGCTTCCCCGCCCTCGCGATCGTCACGAGCCAGCGCGTCGGCCAGCGCTCCCAGCCCCGCCGCATTGGAAGCTTTGACCAGGACCACGTCGCCGGGCTGCAGCTCGGCCCGCAAGAGCGCCAGAGCGGCCCCGGCGTCGGCCACGTTCACGGCCCCCCTATCGCCGCAAACCCCCCACGAGCCCTCCATGACGGCTCCGTGGTGCATGGCGCTCATCGACCTCCCACTTCCCACGACCACAAGTCGAGACACATCTAAGCGCACCGCCAGCCGGCCGATGCGATCATGTTCGGCCAGCGCGTCGTCGCCTAGCTCGGCCATTTCGCCCAGCACCGCCCAGCTCCTGCGCTTCTCGCTCGGGCGGTGGGCGATCCAGGCCAGCGCCTGCAGGCCGGCCCGCATCGAATCGGGGTTGGCGTTGTAGGCGTCGTCGATCACCGTCACCCCGTCCATCCGGGTGGTGACCTGCATCCGGTGCCGCGACACCGGCCCGGCCTGTGCCAGCGCGGCGGCGACCTGGTCGACCGTCGCGCCGCACTCCAGCCCGACCGCCGCGGCGCACAGCGCGTTGGTGACCTGATGGTCGCCGAACACGCCGAGCTCAACGTCGACCGCGCTGTCCATCGCGTGCAGGGTAAAGCGCGGCCTGGCCAGTTCGTCCAGCGACACTCCGTCCGCCCAGACGTCGCTGGGACCCGAATCGGTGCGGCTGGACCGGCTGATCCGCACCACCCTGGCCCCGGTGACGCGGGCCATCGCCGCCACGGCCGGGTCATCGGCGTTCAGGATGACCACGCCGGACGACGGAACTGCTTGCGGCAGTTCGGATTTAGTGCGCGCGATGGCTTCGCGCGAGCCGAACTCACCTAGGTGGGCGGTGCCCACGTTGAGGACCACCCCGATCGCGGGCGGGGCGATCTCGGCCAGCGCGGCGATGTTGCCGGGGTGGCGGGCCGACATCTCGAGAACCAGGTAGTCGGTGTCTCGCGTCGCGCGCAACACCGTCCAGGGGTGTCCCAGCTCGTTGTTGAACGACCCGGGCGGGGCGATCACCTCGCCCAGCGGCTCGAGCACGGCTTTGACGAGGTCTTTGGTCGAGGTCTTCCCCGACGAACCCGTGATGCCGATGATGGTCAGGCCGCCGGCCACCAGCTCCGCGGCCACCGCCTTGGCCAGCTTGGCCAGCGCGGCCAGCACCGCCGCGCCCGAGCCGTCGGTGTCGTGTTCGAGCACGCCGGCCAGGCGACTGCCATCGCCCGTCGGCGGCCGCGGCGGCACCACGATGGCTGGCACCCCCACCGGCCGGGCTGCCAGCACGGCCACCGCGCCGGCCGCCGCCGCCGACTCCGCGTAGTCGTGGCCGTCGGCGTGGGCCCCCGGCAGCGCGAGAAAGAGCGCGCCGGGACCCACTGCGCGCGAATCGAATTCGACGGTTCCAGTGACGCGGAGCTCGGCGGCGGCTTGCGGCGCGATGTCGGCCAGCGTGCCGTCCACCAGCTCGGCGATCTGCGCGACGGT
>NZ_LZJI01000186.1 GCF_001667775.1 Mycobacterium sp. E1747 | reverse complement strand
GGCCGCCCGGGTCGGGGGCGGCGGGTGGCCCCTGTTCCGGCCCCGCCCCGCAGTGGCTCCTGCTGCGGCGTCGGCGGCGTTGATCCGGAGCCGCCGCCCGGGCCGCCCGGCAGGGTGCGGCTCGCACCGTAAGGCGTCGGCTAACTCGCGGGAGCGCCGTGCCGGCCCGCGCCCGCGGCGAACCGCCCCGCCCCCTCGTTCGCCTCGGCCGCGACGCGCGAGATGCTGGCGAATTCGAAGTCGATCGCCTCGGATTCCGTTGTCCCCCATTGATGCAGCGCCGAGAGTCGGTCCGACCGCAGGCATTGCTGCGGCGGCGGCGGCGGTCGTTGCTGCGGAGACGGCGTCACGACCGGCCGGGGCGGCGTCAAGTTCTGGGCGGTGGGCGGCGGTGGGGGCGGCAGTTGCGGTGGCTCCGGCTGCGCCGTTTCCCCCAAGGGCAACGCGACGCAGCCCGCCGGGCAGGCGCCGCTCGTCGGTGCCTGCGCCGCCCCGCCGATCATGTGCACCGCGGTGACCCGCCGCGACGGCTCGCTCGAGCCGGGCAGGCGATTCGCCACGCCCTGGAGCGAAGCGATCTTGGGCTGATCGTTCGGGCAGTAGGCCTCGACCGCGGCGGAGATGAAGCGCGCAATGGTGCGCGCGACACGGTCGGCCGGGTATTGGCCGCCGGGCGAGTTGGCTTTGAACGCCCGTTCCCTCATGTCGTCCACCACGCCGTCCACCGGCATTCCACCGTCGAGCTGGCGACAGACTCGATGGGCTGTGGCGATGAGGCTGGGCACGTTCTCGAGGGCGGGGATGCCCTTCTGGTCGAGCAGCGCCACGAACTGGTCGTCGGGGTTGGGGTCGGCCGCCGCGGCGCCGTGGGGGAGCAGCGCCACGCCGATCAGTACCACCAAGGACGCGACCAGTGCGCCGGCGCGATTGCTGGTACTGGTGAACATGGGTGGATTCCGTTCTGCCGCCATCATCATATGCCCGCATCCCGTCGGCGGCATCAGGTTGGCGTAGCGGCACGCGTGAGGCGCGTGGGCGCACTGCACCCGGCGTGAAAACGGTTGTGGTGCAACGGCGCTGCCCGGGGGCGTCCGGGATCGCACGAGACATAAACCATGGCGACTCCACTCGGGGGGCGTCGTCGCCGTGGTTTACGTGTCGCGGAAGTAAGGCTGGCCGACGAAAGACGGTGCCGGCGAGGGCGCTACCAGGTCAGCCGCCCTTGGAGATCGTGTTGCCCGAACCGAGGTTGTCGACCTTGGGCTCGCCGTCCTTGTAGGTGATGGTGTTGTCGAAGCCGATCACGCTGATTCGGGTGTCGACCTTGTCCAAGGTGATCTTGTTTTTCGCCCCGCCGACCGTCACCGTGGCGCACGAGCCGGTGATGGTGAGGGTGTTGTTCGAACCGCCCACGTTGAGCGACTTACCGGCGGCGCAGTCAAGCGTCGCGGTGGTGCCCATCGACCCGTAGGTGAGCGTGTTGCCGATCTCGACTGACGCGGTGGTGCTGGCTCCGCCCGACTGTGTCGTGGTGGCCGCCCCGGCGCTTGTCGTCGTCGTCGTGGAGCTGCTCTTGGTCGTCGTGCCCGACCCCGCGGGTGGGTTGGCCGTCGAACTGCAACCGGCCAGCAATAAGGCCGCGACGGTCGCGGCGACGGTGAGCGCAATCAGCCCCCAGGGGCGGTCAAAGATGCGGGCGGACAATGTTCCTCGATTCCCCTCGGTTGGACGGTGATGTGGTGTCGGACCTAGCCGGGCACCTGCTGGAGCCGGTTGGTCATGCCCAGTTCGCGGCCGCGGTCCCAGAGGACCGGCGCGCCGTTGTGGAAGAAAACCGTCTGGTTGTAGCCATAGACGGTGATGTCGTGCGAGACCGAATCGGCGACGACGGTGTTGGACGAGCCCATCACCGTCACCGCGTAGCAGTTGCCCAGCGCCGTGACGTTGTTGAACGAGCCGTTGACGAACAACGTGGCGTCGTTGCAGTCCAGCGTCTGCTCGATGCCCTGCCCGGTGACATGGGTATCACCGTTCTTGGCGTGCGCGGCGGGGGCGGGGGTTGCGGCGACGGCGATGACACAGGTAGCCAGCGACCCGGCAACGGATGTCCAGTGCACTGCGGGCCCCCTTGGTGACGGGTGATCAGCTGGACTGAGATTACGTCCATCCGGCCATGGCGGAAATAGTTTCGCAACGGGCGTCAACTAGAGTCATTAGTTAAACATTCCGCAGATCCCGAGCGAAGGGCCCGCCATGGCAGCTCAGCCCGAAACGCCGACGGCGGCCGGGCGCCCGCGTGCGGGTAGGACCGGCTCTCGGCCGGCCAAGCTGAGCCGCGAGGGCATCATCGACGGCGCGCTGACCTTCCTGGACCGGGAAGGCTGGGACGCGCTGACCATCAACGCGCTGGCGACGCAGCTGGGCACCAAGGGGCCGTCGCTGTACAACCACGTGGACAGCCTGGAGGACCTGCGCCGCGCGGTGCGGATCCGCGTGATCGACGACATCATCACGATGCTCAACAGGGTCGGCGAGGGCCGCGCCCGCGATGACGCGGTGCTGGTCATGGCCGGCGCCTACCGCAGCTATGCCCATCACCACCCCGGTCGCTACTCGGCCTTCACCCGGATGCCGTTGGGCGGCGACGACCCCGAATACACGGCCGCGACCAGCGCCGCGGCCGCCCCGGTGATCGCCGTGCTGTCGTCCTACGGCCTCGACGGCGAGGAGGCCTTCTACGCGGCGCTGGAGTTCTGGTCCGCGATGCACGGCTTCGTGCTGCTGGAAATGACCGGTGTCATGGACGACATCGACACCGACGCGTTGTTCTCCGATATGGTGCTGCGACTGGCGGCCGGTATGGAGCGGCGCGTCACTCACGACGG
The DNA here is from genome assembly GCF_001667775.1 of Mycobacterium sp. E1747. GTDB lineage: Bacteria > Actinomycetota > Actinomycetes > Mycobacteriales > Mycobacteriaceae > Mycobacterium. The sequence goes on along the minus strand of NZ_LZJI01000186.1, from coordinate 65,531 downwards.
TGCCAAGGGCTGGGGTTGATGGCGGCGACCCGCTTCGCCCGGTTGCACCGCGCTCGCGATCGCCGCTGGGGTTGACGGCGGCGGCCCGCTTCGCCGGTTGCACCGCGCTCGCGATCGCCGCTGGGCCCGCGCTTTGACCTGCGAGACCAGCGGCGGGTATTGTGGAGGCTCGTGCCTGGCGGCTTACGGCGCCTAACCGTAAGGAAGTGGATGCCGGGCAAATTCGCATGTCCACGCTGCATCGGATCCTTCTCCGGTGCGCAGCGCGTGCGACACACCCGGCCGCGGGGTAGCGCGACCGGACATAACTGCAGTACGAAGACTTGAGAACCGCCGACAGACGCCCAACACGAACACAGAAAGCCTCCTAGATGCCAACCATTCAGCAGCTGGTCCGCAAGGGTCGCCGCGACAAGATCGCCAAGGTCAAGACCGCGGCCCTGAAGGGCAGCCCGCAGCGCCGTGGCGTATGCACTCGCGTGTACACCACCACCCCGAAGAAGCCGAACTCGGCGCTTCGGAAGGTCGCGCGCGTGAAGCTGACGAGCCAGGTCGAGGTCACCGCCTACATCCCGGGCGAGGGCCACAACCTGCAGGAGCACTCGATGGTGCTGGTCCGTGGTGGCCGAGTCAAGGACCTGCCCGGCGTGCGCTACAAGATCATCCGCGGTTCGCTCGACACCCAGGGCGTCAAGAACCGCAAGCAGGCCCGCAGCCGTTACGGCGCCAAGAAGGAGAAGAGCTAATGCCGCGCAAGGGGCCCGCGCCCAAGCGTCCGCTGGTCAACGATCCGGTCTACGGTTCGCAGCTCGTCACGCAGCTCGTCAACAAAGTCCTGCTGGACGGGAAGAAATCGCTGGCCGAACGCATTGTTTATGGTGCGCTCGAACAAGCTCGTGAGAAGACCGGCACCGACCCGGTGATCACTCTCAAGCGCGCCATGGACAACGTCAAGCCCTCCCTCGAGGTGCGCAGCCGCCGCGTGGGTGGTGCGACGTATCAGGTCCCGGTCGAGGTGCGACCGGACCGCTCGGTGACGCTGGCCTTGCGCTGGCTGGTCAGCTTCTCCAAGCAGCGTCGCGAGAAGACCATGGTCGAGCGGCTGGCGAACGAGATCCTGGATGCCAGCAACGGCCTGGGTGCCGCCGTCAAGCGACGCGAGGACACCCACAAGATGGCCGAGGCAAACCGCGCCTTCGCGCACTATCGCTGGTGATCTAGCCGGCGACGGGGCCGGCGCAAACAAGACAGCGAACCAAGCAATCGAAAGAGTGGGAAGACTTCTGTGGCACAGAAGGACGTGCTGACCGACCTGACCAAGGTCCGCAACATCGGCATCATGGCGCACATCGACGCCGGCAAGACGACGACGACCGAGCGCATCCTCTACTACACCGGTATCAGCTACAAGATCGGTGAGGTGCACGACGGCGCCGCCACCATGGACTGGATGGAGCAGGAGCAGGAGCGGGGCATCACCATCACCTCCGCGGCCACCACCTGCTTCTGGAACGACAACCAGATCAACATCATCGACACGCCTGGTCACGTTGATTTCACCGTCGAGGTGGAGCGCAGCCTGCGCGTGCTCGACGGTGCCGTCGCCGTGTTCGACGGCAAGGAGGGTGTCGAGCCGCAATCCGAGCAGGTGTGGCGGCAGGCCGACAAGTACGACGTTCCGCGGATTTGCTTCGTCAACAAGATGGACAAGATCGGCGCCGACTTCTACTTCTCCGTGCGCACGATGGAGGAGCGCCTGGGCGCCAACGTCATCCCGATCCAGCTGCCCGTCGGCTCCGAAGGTGACTTCGAGGGCGTCGTCGACCTGGTCGAGATGAAGGCCAAGGTGTGGAGCGCCGAGGCCAAGCTCGGCGAGAAGTACGACGTCGTCGACATCCCGGCCGACTTGCAAGAGAAGGCCGACGAGTACCGCACCAAGCTGCTCGAGGCCGTCGCCGAGACCGACGAGGCGCTGCTGGAGAAGTACCTGGGCGGCGAGGAACTCACCGTCGAGGAGATCAAGGGCGCGATCCGCAAGCTGACCATCAGCTCGGAGGCCTACCCGGTGCTGTGCGGCAGCGCGTTCAAGAACAAGGGCGTGCAGCCCATGCTGGACGCGGTCATCGACTACCTGCCGTCGCCGCTGGACGTGCCGCCGGCCGTCGGCCACGCGCCGGGCAAGGAGGATGTCGAGGTCATCCGCAAGCCGTCGACCGACGAGCCGTTCTCCGCGCTGGCGTTCAAGGTCGCGACGCACCCGTTCTTCGGCAAGCTGACCTACGTCCGGGTGTACTCGGGCAAGGTCGACTCCGGCAGCCAGGTGATCAACTCCACGAAGGGCAAGAAGGAGCGGCTGGGCAAGCTGTTCCAGATGCACTCCAACAAGGAGAACCCGGTGGAGACCGCGTCGGCGGGTCACATCTACGCGGTGATCGGCCTGAAGGACACCACCACCGGCGACACCCTGAGCGACCCGAATGAGCAGGTCGTGCTGGAGTCGATGACCTTCCCCGACCCGGTCATCGAGGTGGCCATCGAGCCCAAGACGAAGAGCGACCAGGAGAAGCTGTCGCTGTCGATCCAGAAGCTCGCCGAGGAAGACCCGACGTTCAAGGTGCACCTGGACCAGGAGACCGGCCAGACCGTCATCGGCGGGATGGGCGAGCTGCACCTGGACATCCTGGTGGACCGCATGCGCCGCGAGTTCAAGGTCGAGGCGAACGTCGGTAAGCCGCAGGTAGCCTACAAGGAGACCATCAAGCGCGCCGCGAACAACGTCGAGTTCACCCACAAGAAGCAGACCGGCGGTTCGGGCCAGTTCGCGAAGGTGATCATCAACCTCGAGCCGTTCACCGGCGAGGACGGTGCGACCTACGAGTTCGAGAACAAGGTCACCGGTGGCCGCATCCCCCGCGAGTACATCCCTTCGGTGGACGCCGGGGCTCAGGACGCCATGCAATACGGTGTGCTGGCCGGCTACCCGCTGGTGAACCTCAAGGTCACCCTGCTCGACGGCGCCTTCCACGAGGTCGACTCGTCCGAGATGGCGTTCAAGATCGCCGGTTCGCAGGTCCTGAAAAAGGCTGCGCAGCAAGCACAACCGGTGATCCTGGAACCGATCATGGCCGTCGAGGTCACCACGCCCGAGGACTACATGGGTGATGTGATCGGCGACCTGAACTCCCGCCGTGGCCAGATCCAGGCCATGGAGGAGCGGAGCGGTGCACGCGTCGTCAGGGCGCACGTGCCGCTGTCGGAGATGTTCGGCTACGTCGGCGACCTGAGGTCCAAGACCCAAGGCCGGGCGAACTACTCCATGGTGTTCGACTCGTACGCCGAAGTGCCGGCCAACGTGTCGAAGGAGATCATCGCGAAGGCGACGGGTCAGTAGAAAAGCCCTCGGAGTAACCTTGCCGGGTCACTGGATCGCCCTGTGCGCGGCACAACTGAAAACACCAACACTGCTTTAACGAGCACCAACAAGTCCAGGAGGACAACGAAGTGGCGAAGGCGAAGTTCGAGCGGACGAAGCCGCACGTCAACATTGGGACCATCGGTCACGTTGACCACGGCAAGACGACGCTGACCGCGGCTATCACCAAGGTTCTGCACGACAAGTACCCGGACCTGAACGAGTCCCGTGCGTTCGACCAGATCGACAACGCGCCCGAGGAGCGTCAGCGCGGTATCACCATCAACATCTCCCACGTGGAGTACCAGACCGACAAGCGCCACTACGCGCACGTCGACGCCCCGGGTCACGCCGACTACATCAAGAACATGATCACCGGCGCCGCCCAGATGGACGGTGCGATCTTGGTTGTCGCCGCCACCGATGGCCCGATGCCGCAGACCCGCGAGCACGTGTTGTTGGCGCGCCAGGTCGGCGTGCCCTACATCCTGGTTGCGCTGAACAAGGCGGACATGGTCGACGACGAGGAGCTCCTCGAGCTGGTCGAGATGGAGGTCCGCGAGCTGCTGGCCGCCCAGGAGTTCGACGAGGACGCCCCCGTCGTGCGGGTCTCGGCGCTCAAGGCGCTCGAGGGTGACGCCAAGTGGGTCGAGTCCGTCGAGCAGCTGATGGAGGCCGTCGACGAGTCCATCCCGGACCCGGTCCGCGAGACCGACAAGCCGTTCCTGATGCCGGTGGAAGACGTCTTCACGATCACCGGTCGTGGCACGGTGGTCACCGGTCGTGTCGAGCGCGGCGTGATCAACGTGAACGAGGAAGTCGAGATCGTCGGCATCCGCCCCGCCAGCACCAAGACCACGGTCACCGGTGTGGAGATGTTCCGCAAGCTGCTGGACCAGGGCCAGGCCGGCGACAACGTCGGTCTGCTCCTCCGCGGTATCAAGCGCGAGGACGTCGAGCGCGGTCAGGTCGTCACGAAGCCCGGCACCACCACGCCGCACACCGAGTTCGAGGGCCAGGTCTACATCCTGTCCAAGGACGAGGGTGGCCGGCACACGCCGTTCTTCAACAACTACCGTCCGCAGTTCTACTTCCGCACCACCGACGTGACCGGTGTGGTGACGCTGCCGGAGGGCACCGAGATGGTGATGCCCGGTGACAACACCAACATCTCGGTCAAGCTGATCCAGCCCGTCGCCATGGACGAGGGTCTGCGGTTCGCGATCCGCGAGGGCGGCCGCACCGTGGGCGCCGGCCGGGTCGTCAAGATCATCAAGTAGGTCCAGTTCGCCATAGAGCCCGGGTTGCCGCTGCGGCAGCCCGGGCTTTATGCGTTTTACCGGGCCCGCCGCGGGCGGCTCCGCTACCATTCCGTGATAAAGGAGTCGGGGGAAGATGGCCGGGAGGTTAGATGTCCTTCGTATTCACGACGCCTGAGTACGTCGCCGCAGCCGCGTCGGACCTCGCCAGGATCGGCTGGACGATCACGTCGGCCAACTCGATGGCGCTGGGTCCAACGTCGAACGTGCTGGCCCCGGGTGCCGACGAGGTGTCGGCCAGCATCGCCACCCTGTTCGGCGCGCACTCCCAGGTGTACCAGGCGCTCAGCGCGCAAGCGGCGGCGTTCCACCAACAGTTCGTACAGCTGATGAACGGCGGCGCGGCGCAGTATCTGGCCGCCGAGGCGGCCAACACCTCGCCGCTGCAGAGCGCGGCGGCTCCCGCGTCGATGGCGGCGCAGCTGCCTGCGGTGGCGGCCGCGAGTGGGTCGGCGCCGGGCATGCCCGCGGCGCCCGTGGCTTCGGCGATCGCGCCCGCTTCGGCGCTCGCGGGCGCGCAGGCGCAGGCCGGCCAGGCGGCGGCCGCGGCCACCGCGGGACCGGCGGCGGCGGCCCCGGCCACATCGGCGACGCCGGTGCGGATGGTGACGCCCGCCTACACCCCGGCCGCCGCCACACAGCCCGCTCCGACGGCACCGACACCGATGAACCCCCTCGCGACCACGCCGGCGCAGGTGGAGACGCCGCAGGCCGCGGCGGCCCCGGCCATGCCGGTGTCGACCGGCACGCCGGTGAAGATGGTGTCGGCCCATTCGCCCACCGCGGCGCCGACCGCGGGGTCTTCGGAGCGCCCGGCGCCTACGGTCATACCCAAGATCGACTGACGCCCGTCGGGTTTGCGCGTATGGCGCGCGTGGCGACACCGCGGAAGCTAACCTGGCACGAAAATCCCCAGCAAGGGTAAGGAGAAACTCGTGTTGGCGCGCTATCTCAAGGCACAGTTGGTGGTTTTGCTGTGCGGCGGCCTGGTCGGGCCGATCTTCCTGGTCGTCTACTTCATCATGGGACTCGGCGGCGTGCTGCAGTGGATGTTCTACATCGGTCTGCTCATCACCGTGGCGGACGTGCTGGTCGCGCTCGCGCTGGCCAACTACGGCGCGAAGTCGTCGGCGATGAACGCGCAGCTCGAGCAGAGCGGCGTGCTGGCGCTGGCCCAGATCACCGGGGTCACTGAGACGGGCACCTGGATCAACAACCAGCAGGTGGTGAAGGTGCACCTGCACATCGCCGGGCCCGGCTTTCTGCCGTTCGACAGCGAAGACCGGGTGATCGCCAGCGTGACCCGGCTCGGCAACCTGTCCGCCCGCAAGCTGGTGGTGCTGGTCAACCCCACCACCAACGAGTACCGGATCGACTGGGAGCGAAGCGCTTTGGTCAACGGCCTGGTTCCCGCGCAGTTCACCGTGGCCGAAGACAACAGGACCTACGACCTCAGCGGCCAGGCCGGCCCGCTGATGGAGATCCTGCAGATCCTCAAGGCCAACAACGTTCCGCTCGACCGGATGGTCGACATCCGGTCGAACCCGGCCCTGCGCCAACAGGTCCAGGCGGTCGTGCGCCGGGCGGCCGAACAACAGGCGCCGGCCGCCCAGCCCCAGCCGGCGACCGCCGGCGGGCCGGCACCGGTGCCGACGCCCCCGCAACCGTCGATCGCTCAGCGGCTCCAGGAACTCGAGACGCTGCGCGCCAGCGGCGCGCTGACCGACCAGGAATACAACAGCCGGCGGGCCCAGATCATCGCCGAAATCTGACCGGCGGACGAGTTAGAACAGGTTTCAGTTTCGCTGCTAGCCTTGGCCCGTGGCTGACTCACTGCAAGGCCGGGTGGCATTCATCACCGGCGCCGCCCGCGCCCAGGGCCGCTCGCACGCGGTGCGGCTCGCCCGGGAAGGCGCCGACATCATCGCGCTCGACATCTGTGCGCCGGCGTCGGAGAGCGTGACATACACGCCGGCCACGCCGGCGGACCTCAGCGAGACCGTCCGGCTGGTGGAGGCCGAGGGCCGCAAGGTCTTGGCCCGCGAGGCCGACATCCGCGACGACGCCGCGCTGCGCCAGCTGGTGGACGACGGCATCGAGCAATTCGGCCGGCTCGACGTCGTGGTGGCCAATGCCGGGGTGTTGAGCTGGGGCCGGCTCTGGGAACTCACCGACGAGCAATGGGACACGGTGATCGGGGTCAACCTGACCGGCACGTGGCGCACGCTGCGGGCCACCGTGCCCGCGATGATCGAGGCCGGCAACGGGGGCTCGATCATCGTGGTCAGCTCGTCGGCGGGGCTGAAAGCGACTCCGGGCAACGGCCATTACTCGGCCAGCAAGCACGGGCTCACCGCGCTGACCAACACGCTGGCCATCGAGCTCGGCGAATACAACATCCGGGTCAACTCCATCCATCCGTACTCCGTCGATACCCCGATGATCGAGCCGGAGGCCATGATGGAGATATTTGCCCGGCATCCCAGCTTCGTGCACAGCTTTCCCCCGATGCCCTTGCAGCCCAACGCCTTCATGGCGCCCGACGAGGTGGCCGACGTCGTGGCGTGGCTAGCCGGTGACGGGTCGGCCACGGTGACGGGCACGCAGGTCCCCGTCGACAAGGGCGCATTGAAGTACTGATCGGCGACCGTGGTATGAACTCCACGTGACCGCTAGCAAAGGAATAGTTATCGTAGGTGGCGGTCTGGCCGCCGCCCGGACCGCCGAACAACTTCGCCGAGCGGAGTACACCGGCCGCGTCACGATCGTCAGCGACGAGGTGCACGTGCCCTACGATCGCCCGCCGCTGTCGAAAGAGGTGCTGCGCAAGGAGGTCGACGACGTCGCCCTCAAACCCCGCGAGTGGTACGACGAGAACGACATCACCCTGCGGCTGGGCGCGGCGGCCACCGCCCTGGATACCGCGGCGCAGACGGTGACGCTGGCCGACGGGTCGGTGATCGGCTACGACGAACTCGTCATCGCGACCGGGCTGGTGCCGCGGCGCATCCCGACGCTGCCGGACCTCGAGGGCATCCGGGTCCTGCGCACGTTCGACGAGAGCATGGCGCTGCGTGAGCGCGCATCCGCCGCGCGGCACGCCGTCGTCATCGGCGCCGGTTTCATCGGCTGCGAGGTGGCGGCGAGCCTGCGCAGCCTCGGCGTGGACGTCGTGCTGGTCGAGCCGCAGCCGACGCCGTTGGCGACGGTGCTCGGCGAGCGGATCGGCGAGCTGGTCGCGCGCCTGCACCGCGAGGAGGGGGTCGACGTCCGCCTCGGCGTCGGGGTGGCCGAGGTGCGCGGCGACGAACGGGTGGACACCGTCGTGCTGACGGACGGCACCGAGCTGGCGACCGACTTGGTGGTCATCGGCATCGGGTCGCACCCCGCGACCGGTTGGCTCGAGGGCAGCGGCGTCGCGGTCGACAACGGCGTGCTCTGCGACGAGGCGGGTCGGACCAGCGCGCCCAACGTGTGGGCGCTCGGCGACGTCGCCTCCTGGCGCGACGCCACGGGACACCAAGCGCGCGTAGAACATTGGAGCAACGTCGCCGACCAGACCCGCGTCGTGGTTCCCGCGATGCTGGGAAAGGACGTGTCGTCGTCGGCCGTCGTCGTCCCCTACTTTTGGAGCGACCAGTACGACGTCAAGATCCAGTGCCTCGGCGAACCCGAAGCCACCGACACCGTTCACCTCGTCGAGGACGACGGCCGCAAGTTCCTGGCCTACTACGAGCGCGACGGGGTGCTCGTGGGCGTGGTCGGCGGCGGGATGCCCGGCCGGGTCATGAAGGTGCGCGCGAAGATCGCCGCGGGCGCGCCCATCTCGGAGGTGCTTGGCTGAGCCCTAGCGCCAGTGCACCGGCGGGCCGTGCGGATGGCATTCGCCGAGAATTTCCAGTTCCCCGCCCGGCCAGCGCCGCATCCGCACCAGGAACCTGATCGGCGCGTCGGGCGCGTCGCGCGCCGGCTCCAGCGTGAGGTGGACGAGCGGCGACCGTTCGTCGGCGTGCTCGCCCAAAGCGCGGACCCTGGCGCGTACCGTATCCCGCTCCTCGTGGGTCAGGTACTGCCACGTAATCGAATGCCACAGCACCGTCAGCGCGTCCGCGGCCAGCGTCAGCCCGGCGACCGCTTCGGCCGCCGATCGGCGCTGCAGCCGCGCCGGCACCCGGTGGGCGACCTCGACGGCGCCGCGCAGCCGCTCGAGCCGGGCGGTCTGGTCGGGCCAGACGTAGCTCAACACGGTGAGTTCCCCATCGGGCGCGGTGACGTCGATGGGTGCGATGTCGAACCCGTGCCGTTCGACGATCCGCACCCCGCCGTCGGGCGGCTGCGCGCCGCGCCACGCGTCCTCGATGGTCACCGGCGAGTCGGCCGGGCCCCACTGGCCGTCGGCGAACCGGTAACGGTAATGGTCGGCGCGCAGATTCAGCCCCGCGCTGGAGCCGATCTCGAAAAGCCTTATCGGCAAACCCAATTGATGATTGGCGCGCAGCAAGCCACCGATCAGCGCGGCCGACCGGCCGACCTCGTTGGTCTGCGGCGGTTGGCGCAGGGCGGCGCGCAACGCCTCGGCGTGCTCGGCCGCGACGCCCTCGATTTCCGGCCACGCCGCGCCGGCCTCCCAGCTGCCCCCGGTGCTGGGATACCACCGCCGCAGTCCCGGTGCCCGGCCGTCGAGCACCAATCGGTGTAACCCGCCGAGCAGACGCAGCGGCACCGCGAGGGGCGCCGGGTCCTCCTCGTGCCCGGACAGGATCGTTGCGAAGACGCCCCCGGACTCGACGTCGAGGGCCACCAGCTCGAAAAGCTCGCCATACATCGGGGACCCGGAGCGCGCGCAGAACCGGCCCTGCGCGCGCAGCGTGTGCAGCAGGTGGTCGGCGGTCACCGATCCAGCCCGTCCAGCCCGGCGCCGACGACATCGAACGCGTTGCCCAGTGCGGTCGGCAGCGGAACGGACTCGTCGCCGAGCCAGTGCTCGTAGGCGGCCAGCGCCACCCCGAGCATCGTCCACGCGGCGGTCTGGGGCAGCAGGTCCGTCGTCTTGAGGTCCGACCGGCGGGCCACGAATCCGGCGATCACCTCGCGCCAGCCCGCGTACATCGTCATCGAGTAGGCCTGCAGCTCGGCGGTCTGCAGGATCACCCGCATGCGCTGGCGATGTCGCGCCGTCTCCGACTCGTCAAAGGTGTTGAACGCCAATAGCGCATCGCGCAGCGCCTGACCCAGCGGCACGCGCGGACCGACGCTGTCGAGCAGCTCGCGCAGGCGCGCGAGGTGGGTGTCGAAGTCACCCCACGGGATGGCGTTCTTGGAGGCGTAGTAGCGGAACAGCGTTCGCCGGGAGATGCCGGCGGCCCGGGCGACGTCATCGACGCTGACGTCGGCGAACCCACGGGCGCTGAACAGTTCGATGGCGGCGTCGGTGATGTCGTGCGGCGTTGTCGAGCGGCGACGGCCCACCCGCGGCTGCGGCACCATGAGACCCGCCCTTCCATTTCGGCACTCGATGCCATATTCTGACGAAGCTTGTGACTTGATCCCCATCGTTGTCAAGAACCGACGAAAGGCAATGGCCCGTGGACCACGAAACCGAGACCGAGACCCAGCTCGTCACCGAGACCCTGGTCGAAGAGGTGTCCATCGACGGCATGTGCGGGGTCTACTGACCCCCGTGTTCGACCCCGACCGCGGCTGGCGGTTGCACCCGCAGGTGGCGGTTCGACCCGAACCCTTCGGGGCGTTGCTCTACCACTTCGGCACCCGCAAGCTGTCCTTCCTGAAGAACCGCACCATCCTCACGGTGGTGCGGTCGCTGGCCGACCATGCCGACGTTCATTCCGCCTGCCGCGCGGCGGGCGTGGACGACGCGGGGGAGGCGCCCTATCTGCACGCGCTGGGCGTGTTGGCCGATTCGAAGATGTTGGTACCCCAGGAGGCCCAATGACAGCCACTGTGCCGCGGCTCATCGAGCAGTTCGAGAGCGGCCTGGACGCGCCCATCTGCCTGACGTGGGAGCTGACGTATGCGTGCAACCTGGCGTGCGTGCACTGTCTTTCGTCCTCGGGTAAGCGCGATCCGCGAGAGCTCTCCACCCGTCAGTGCATGGACATCATCGATGAGCTGGAACGCATGCAGGTGTTCTACGTCAACATCGGCGGCGGGGAGCCCACCGTCCGGCCGGACTTCTGGGAGCTGGTCGATTACGCCACCGCGCACCACGTCGGGGTGAAGTTCTCCACCAACGGCGTCCGCATCACCGAAGAGGTCGCCGCCCGGCTGGCCGCCAGCGACTACGTCGACGTCCAAATCTCGCTCGACGGCGCCACCGCGGAGGTCAACGACGCGGTCCGCGGTCCGGGATCCTTTGCCATGGCGGTGCGCGCGCTGGAGAACCTGGCCGCCGCCGGTTTCAAAGACGCGAAGATCTCCGTCGTGGTGACCCGCCACAACGTCGACCAGCTCGACGAATTCGCCGCGCTCGCAAGTCGTTACGGTGCCACCCTGCGGATCACCCGGCTGCGGCCGTCGGGGCGCGGCGCGGACGTCTGGGAGGATCTGCACCCCACCGCCGCGCAGCAGGTCCAGCTGTACGAGTGGCTGGTGGCCAAGGGCGAGCGGGTGCTCACCGGCGACTCCTTTTTCCACTTGGCGCCGCTGGGCTCCTCCGGGGCGCTCGCGGGCCTGAACATGTGCGGCGCCGGACGCGTGGTGTGTCTGATCGATCCGGTGGGGGACGTGTACGCTTGCCCGTTCGCCATCCACGACCGCTTCCTGGCTGGAAACGTGTTGACCGACAACGGGTTCGACAACGTCTGGAAGAATGCCCCGCTGTTCCGCGAGCTGCGCGAGCCGCAGTCCGCCGGCGCCTGCGGCAGCTGCGGGCACTACGACGCCTGCCGGGGCGGCTGCATGGCTGCCAAGTTCTTCACCGGCCTGCCGATGGACGGGCCGGACCCCGAATGCGTGCAGGGCCACAGCGCGGCGGCGCTGGCCCAGCGGCGGGAGACGCCGCGGCCCCGCGCCGACCACTCCCGCAAGTCCGGCGGGCCAGTACTGCTGACGCTGTCGCGTCCGCCTGCACGATTGTGCAACGAAAGCCCGGTGTAATCATGGCCGCGAAATGGTTTGAAACCGTCGCCATTGCGCAGCAACGGGCCAAGCGGAGACTGCCGAAATCGGCCTATTCGTCCCTGATTTCGGCAAGCGAAAAGGGAATCACCGTCGCCGACAATGTGGCGGCTTTCGGTGAACTCGGGTTCGCACCGCACGTCATCGGCGTGCAGGAAAAACGCGACCTGTCGACCACCGTTATGGGCCAAGATATTTCGATGCCGGTGCTGATTTCGCCGACCGGCGTGCAAGCGGTGCATCCCGATGGTGAGGTGGCCGTGGCGCGGGCCGCCGCCGCCCGCGGCACGGCCATGGGGCTGTCCTCGTTCGCCAGCAAGCCGATCGAAGAGGTGATCGCGGCGAACCCCAAGCTGTTCTTCCAGTTGTACTGGCTGGGCGACCGCGACGCGATCGCCGCGCGGGTGGAACGCGCGCGGGCGGCGGGGGCGGTCGGCCTGATCGTCACCACCGACTGGAGCTTCTCGCACGGCCGTGATTGGGGCAGCCCCTCGATTCCGGAGAAGATGGACTTGAAGACCATCGTCAAGATGAGCCCGGAAGTCATCACGAAGCCGCGGTGGTTCCTGCAGTGGGCGAAGACCATGCGCCCGCCCGAGCTGCGGGTGCCCAACCAGGGACGCCGCGGGGAGCCTGGCCCGCCGTTCTTCGCGGCCTACGGGGAGTGGATGGGCACGCCACCCCCGACGTGGGAAGACATCGCCTGGCTACGCGAACTGTGGGGCGGGCCGTTCATGCTCAAGGGCGTGATGCGCGTCGACGATGCGAAAAGGGCTGTGGACGCGGGGGTTTCGGCGATCTCGGTGTCGAACCACGGCGGCAACAACCTCGACGGCACGCCGGCGTCGATCCGGGCTCTGCCCGCGGTGGCCGCCGCGGTCGGCGATCAGGTGGAGGTGCTGCTCGACGGTGGCGTCCGCCGCGGAAGCGACGTCATCAAGGCCGTGGCGCTGGGCGCGCGCGCAGTGATGATCGGCCGAGCCTACCTGTGGGGCCTCGCGGCCGCCGGCCAGGCCGGCGTCGAGAACGTCCTCGACATCCTGCGCGGCGGCATCGACTCGGCGCTGATGGGGCTGGGCCGCGGCGGCGTCGGGGACCTCGGCCCGGAAGACATCCTGGTGCCGCCCGGCTTCACCCGGGCGCTCGGTGTGCCGCCCACCGGGAACGCCTGAGCACTAATTACCGATATCCGGGGCAGATTTATGCGGAATGCTCGACGACCCGCGAACGGTGGTACAAGCGTGGTGCCCGTGACGAACGAGCACAAATTTCGAACGCGCGATGAACCGGCCAGAAAAAAATAGTTTTCACCAGACAACAATTGGTGCACGCCAGGTGAATTCGTCCTACCATCACCGAGTGCCCGTACTCGGCGAATTAGCGGTGGCTACATCAGGCCAGCTATCGGGCACGTCGCCGTCGATATTGATCCCGCTCGGCTCCACCGAACAGCACGGTCCGCACCTGCCGTTGGACACCGACACCCGCATCGCCACCGCGGTCGCCCGCGGCGTCCGGGGGGATCTGCAGGGCGACTGGTGGGTGGCGCCGGCCGTCGCCTACGGCGCCAGCGGAGAGCACCAGAGCTTCGCCGGAACCATCTCCATCGGCACCGAAGCCCTGACCACGCTGCTGGTTGAGTACGGCCGGTCGGCCGCGGGCTGGGCCCGGCGCCTGGTCTTCGTCAACGGTCACGGCGGCAACACCGCCGCGCTGACCGCCGCCGTGACCCGGCTGCGTGCCGAGGGCCGCGACGCCGGCTGGTGTCCGTGTCTGGCCGGCGGCGGCGATGCCCACGCCGGCCACACCGAAACCTCGCTGGTGCTGCACATCTCGCCCGGCGACGTGCGGACCGACCGGTGGCTGGCCGGCAACCGGGCGCCGCTGACCGAATTGCTGCCGTCGATGCGCCGCGGCGGAGTCGCCGCGGTCAGCCCCGTCGGCGTGCTGGGGGACCCGACCACCGCGACCGCCGCCGAGGGCGAGCGCATCCTCGACGAGATGGTGGACGGCTGTGTCGGTCGAGTGGCCCGCTGGTCGCCCGGGCGCGACGGAATGCTGACATGAGCCAACCCCGGCTGCCCGACGGCTTCGCCGTCCAGGTCGATCGCCGCGTCCGGGTGCTGGGCGACGGTTCGGCGCTGCTCGGTGGTTCGCCGACGCGGCTGCTGAAGCTGGCGCCGGCCGCCCAGGACATGCTCTGCGACGGCCGGCTGAAGGTGCGCGACGACGTCAGCGCGCAGCTGGCCCGCACCCTGCTGGACGCCACGGTGGCGCATCCGCGGCCCGCGGGCGGTCCCTCTCACCACGACGTGACGGTGGTAATACCGGTGCGGGACAACCTTTCCGGCGTGCGCCGCCTGGTCAGCTCGCTGCGCGGCCTGCGGGTCATCGTGGTGGACGACGGGTCCTTCCCGCCGATCGAGCCGGCCGACCTCGTGGGCGCGCACTGCGACGTCGAGGTGTTGCGGCACTCACGCAGCAAGGGGCCGGCCGCCGCCCGCAACACCGGCCTGGCCGCCTGCACCACCGACTACGTCGCTTTCCTGGATTCCGACGTCGCGCCCCGGCGCGGGTGGTTGGAGGCGCTGCTCGGGCATTTCTGCGACCCCACCGTCGCCCTGGCCGCGCCGCGCATCGTCGGTTTGTCGCACAGCGAAAACGTGGTGGCCCGGTACGAGGCGGTGCATTCATCGCTCGACCTCGGTGAGCGCGAAGCGCCGGTGCTGCCCCACAGCACGGTGTCCTACGTACCCAGCGCGGCCATCATCTGTCGCTGCGCGGCCCTGCGCGGTGTCGGCGGGTTCGACGAGACGCTGCAATCGGGCGAGGATGTCGACCTGTGCTGGCGGCTCATCGAAGCGGGCGCGCGGCTGCGTTACGAGCCGATCGCGCTGGTCGCCCACGACCACCGCACGCAACTGCGGGATTGGCTCGCACGCAAGGCGTTCTACGGCGGTTCGGCGGCCCCGCTCTCCGTCCGCCATCCGGACAAGACGGCTCCGGTCGTGATCTCCGGCTGGGCGTTGATGACCTGGATCCTGATGGCCTTCGGGACCAGCCTGTCCCAGCTGGCATCCGTCGTCATCGCCGTGCTGACCGGTCGCCGGATCGCCAGGGCCATGCGGGGCGCCGAGACGTCGGTCACCGACGTGGTGCTGATCGCGGGCCGCGGCCTGTGGTCGGCGGCGCTGCAGCTGGCATCGGCCCTGTGCCGGCACTATTGGCCGCTGGCGTTGCTGGCCGCCACGCTGTCGCGGCATTTCAGACATGTCGTGCTGGTCGCCGCCGTCATGGATGGCGTGGTGGACTGGCTGCACCGCCGGGACGCCGTCGGCGACGACGCCGAACCGATCGGCCTGCTGACCTACCTGTTGCTCAAGCGTGTCGACGACCTGGCATACGGGCTCGGACTGTGGTGGGGTGTGCTGCGGGAGCGCAACCTGCGGGCGCTGAAACCGCAGATTCGGAGCTAGCCGCCACCTTGATCACAGCCGCCCCGCACAGCGACGTGCTGATCGTCGGCGCCGGCAGTGCTGGATCGGTTGTCGCCGAACGCCTTTCCGCCGATCCCGGCTGCACCGTGACCGTGCTGGAGGCGGGGCCGGCCCTCGATGAACCCGGATTGCTCGCACAGGCCGCCAATGGGTTGCAACTGCCCATCGGGGCCGGCAGTCCACTGGTCCGGCGCTATCAGACCAGCCTCACCGATCGGCCCATGCGCCGGCACCCGATCGTGCGCGGGGCCACGGTCGGCGGTTCGGGCGCGATCAACGGCGGCTATTTCTGCCGCGGCCTGCCCCGCGACTTCGATCGCCTGGCGCTGCCGGGCTGGGCCTGGTCCGACGTCCTGGGCAGCTTCCGCGCCATCGAGACCGACCTGGACTTCCGCGGCCCCGCCCACGGCGACAGCGGCCCCATCCGGGTGCGCCGCACTCACGAAATGACCGGAACCACCGAGCGCTTCATCACCGCCGCGCGGCGTGCCGGGTTCTCCTGGATCGATGATCTCAACGACGTTGGGCGCGAACCGGTTTCGGGAATGGGTGCGGTTCCGCTCAACATCGTCGACGGGGTGCGCACCGGAGCCGGCGCCGGCTTTTTGCTGCCGGCCCTGGGCCGGCCGAACCTGACGCTGCACGCGCGGACGCGCGCGCTGCGTCTGCGATTCGCCCGGACGGCGGCGGTCGGCGTCGACGCGATCGGCCCGCACGGCGACGTGACCCTCACCGCCGATCGGATCGTCCTGTGCGCCGGCGCCATCCAGACGGCGCAGCTACTCATGCTCTCCGGCATCGGGGCGGAAGAAGGGCTGCGGGCCGTCGACGTGCCCGTGGTGGCCCCGCTGCCGGTGGGGACGTCCTTCAGCGATCACCCCGAATGGGTGCTGCCCACCGACTGGGCGGTGGCCCCCGGCCGGCCGGTGCTCGAGGTCGTCCTCAGCACCGCCGACGACCTCGAGATCAGGCCCTACACGGGCGGATTCGTCGCGATGACCGGCGATGGCACCGCCGGGCACGCCGACTGGCCGCACATCGGCGTGGCGCTGATGCAGCCGCGGGCGCGCGGGCGCATCGCACTGGTCTCGGCGGATCCCGACGTGGCGCCCCACATCGAGCATCGTTACGACAGCGAACCAGACGACGTCGCGGCGCTACGCGCGGGGACCGAAATGGCCCGCGAACTCATCGGCGGGGCAACGGAAGTCGGCGCGCCGGTGTGGTCCACGTCCCAACACCTGTGTGGGACGGCGCCGATGGGTCCCGACACCGACCCGCGGGCCGTCGTCGACCCGCGCTGCCGGGTGCACGGCATCGACAACCTGTGGGTGATTGACGGCTCGATCCTGCCGGCCGTCACCAGCCGCGGGCCGCACGCCACCATCGTGATGATCGGGCACCGGGCCGCGGAATTCGTTCATTGAAGCGGCAGGCTGTGGGGGCGGGCCCCACGGTGAGGCATGGGGCCCGCCCCGCGAGCGGTTGATGTTCGTGCGGTCCACGTAGACGGCCACGACAAGTGGCGGTGCACGCGCGGATGTGCGTCGCGCTAACGGTGCGTCGCAATATTCGTGGACGGCACGACCGCCATCTCGCTTGTTCAACCTCCCTTCGGGTATCTGAAAAGGGTTCAGCGGCTTGGCATCACGCCTGCCGCGGAGGGGAACGCTCCCGCGCCCACACCACGGAGACCGGCCAGCGAGTTCGGCGTCCGAGCGGGCGCGTCGAGGCCGTGGTGCCCGCCGCCTCGGTGAACACGATGGTGCCCGTGCGGCGGGGACACCGCCGCGCCGAGGGCAATTCGCTGGTGGGGTGTCGGGCCGGCTCGCTCGGTCGCCGCAGGCGTATCCATTCGGCCTCCACGATCGCCGCCGCCTCACTCAGCGCCGGGCATCCCGGCTCGACCACGCTGGTATCACCTATCAACACCACATCCACCTCGCGCTTACGAAGAGATGACCTGTATCTGTCGATGTACATCTGGTGATACCAGAATTTCCGGACGGTTTCAAGCGTCCCCCGCGGCGCCGGATCCGTCGAACCCGATGTCGGGCAACGGTATTGGAGCGCCTGATCGGGTCAGGACCGGCGGCGGGCGAGTAGGCCGCGGACCGGCCGCAGCTGCCGGCCGTCGCGGCCGGGGGCCCAAATGCCGACCAGCATCGCGGCGACGGCGACGATCACGGCCATCGTGATGGTCGAGGCGTGCAGGGCGGCCAGGAACGCGGTCTTGCTGGCCTCCGCGAGCTGGTGCCCCTGGGGTCCCAGCCGGCCGGCGACCTCGACGGCCTTGGCCAGCGAATCGGTGGCCGGGCGGCGGACCGGCTCGGGAAAGCCGGCCAACTTCGGCGCGAGCTCGTGCGAATAGCGGCCGGCCAGAATGGAACCGGCCACCGCGATGCCCAACGCGCCGCCCATCTCCCGGGAGGTGTCGTTGACCGCGGAGGCGACGCCCTGCTTCTCGTCGGGCACCGCGCCCATGATCGCCGATGTCGTGGGGGCCGTGCAGATTCCGATGCCGGTGGCCAATATCAAGGTCGGCCAGGCGAATTCGGTGTAGGAGGAGTTCAGGCCCAGCCGGTACATGCAGGCGAAGCCGACCGCCATCAGCAGCGTGCCGATGAACAGCACCAGCCGCAGACCGAGTTTGGGCACGTACCAGAACGACAGCGCCGAAAAGATGCCCAGCGGCACCATGAACGGACCGAAGGCGATGGCCGTCGCCAGGGCCGAGTAGCCCATGATCTGCTGCACGTACTGCATCCCGATGTAGAAGAACCCGAACGTCGCGCCGAACAGGATGACGATTGCGGCGACGCCGGTGGCGAAATTCGGGTCGGCGAACAACCGGACATCCAGTAACGGTTCGCGGCCGCGTCCGCCGAGCCGCAACTCGACGGCGCCGAACGCCGCGGCGAGCACCGCACCCGCGGCCAGCCCGCCCCAGACCAGGGGGTCACCCCACCCGCGGGTGGGCGCCTCCAGGATCGCGGCAACGGCGATCGCCACCGCGGCGCCGATCAGGACCGCGCCCAGCGAATCGATCCGCGGCGCACCGCTGTCCCGCGACGAGGCGACGGTGCACGCGAGCGCGAAGATCACCAGCCCGGCGGCACCCAGGGACCAGAAGATCGCGTGCCAGTCCGCGAATCGCAGCAGCAGGCCCGAACCGAGCATGCCCAGCACGCCGCCGGACCCGGCCGTGCCGGCCCAGATCCCGACCGCCTTGGCGCGGTCGTCCTTCGGATAGGCCACGGTCAGCAGCGACAGCGTCGCCGGCATCACGAAGGCGGCGCCGATCCCGGCCAACGCCCGCCCGGCGATGATCTGCGCCGGGCTGTGCAGCATGGCCGGCGCCGTCGACCCGACCGAGAACACGATTAGCCCGATCAACAGCGCGCCGCGCCTGCCGTAGCGGTCACCGATCGCACCCGCCGGCAACAGCAGGCACGCCAGCGCCACGGTGTAGCCGTCGACGACCCAGTTGAGCTGGGACTGCGTGGCCGAGGTGGCCACCGCGAGGTCCCCCAGCGCGGTGTTGAGCGCCGTCATCGACGCGACTACCAGGGCGACGCCCATGCAGGCGACGGTCAGCGTCCAGTTTCGTGCTCGGGGGCTACCGCCAATGCTGGCTGGATCAGTACGCTGGTCGGGCCGGGCCAGGGTTTCGAGCATGTGCGCCTCCTCACGGCGGCGTTGGGAAGTTTCGAGACCAATGGTCTTGTAGGTAGACCGATAGTCTCGTTCCCAAACGTCGGAGGTGGGTCGCAATCGGCGGTACTACCGATCCCCGTCCAGCACGCTCGCGGGCCCGTTTGCTCGAGGCCGCCGCCACGTTGCTGCGTTCGGGGGGTCCCAGCGCGGTGACCGTCGACGCGGTCACCCGCACCGCCAACGTGGCCAGGGCCACGCTGTATCGCCACTTCCCGAGCGGAAACGACCTGCTGGCAGCGGCTTTCAACAGCCTCATCCCGCCGTCCCCGACGCCGCCGGCCGAGGGTTCGCTGCGGGATCGCCTGGTGGCGGTGGTGCTGGCCCAGGCCGAGTCGGTGGCGCAGGCGCCGGCGCTGATGACGGCCATGTCCTGGTTGTCCATGGGCCGGGACCTCGACGAACTGCCGGAACCCCGCGACTGCGCGGTGAACAGCACGGCGATCACGACGCTGCGTGAGCGGATCGCCCAGCAGTACGCCGCGCCGTTCGACGCCATCTTCGACAGCCCCGAGGCCGCCGAGCTGGGTGAGGTGGACCGGTCGCGGGCCATCGCGCTGCTGATCGGTCCCCTCGTGCTGGGCCGCCTGTCCACCCTCCCCGACTTCGACTACCGCGAGTGCGCGCTGGCCGCGGTCGACGGCTTCCTCTATGTTCAGCGCAGACACAATCGGGCGGGCGCCGCGAGCGTCGAACCGGCGGGCGCCTGAGGCCAAAGAAGCAGGTCGGTGGCCTTCGTCCGGGATTTGGCCAATCCCATGATCTAGGGCATACTGTTCAGGTTGCCTTGGGCCAGGTTCGCGCCTGGTCGGGCATACGACCAGCGCCCAAACGGGCGCGTCCGGTCCCATCCTTGGAGCGCGACAATTTCGCCGCGGTCCAGGCTGCGTGAGGGTGACACACCCGACCGCGGGGGCCGGTGGACCACGACAGGTAAACAGCGGCGCAGTATCCGGCGCGACGCTCGAACGGCCAGGCCGATCAGCGCGCTGGGAGCACCAGGTCCGGACACGGATTTTTGTAAGTGGAGTGAGGGTAGGAGAAGCGTGGCGGGACAAAAGATCCGCATCAGGCTCAAGGCCTACGACCATGAGGCCATCGACGCATCGGCGCGCAAAATCGTCGAGACCGTCGTCCGCACGGGTGCCAGTGTCGTAGGTCCGGTGCCGCTGCCGACTGAGAAGAACGTGTATTGCGTCATCCGCTCTCCGCATAAGTACAAGGACTCGCGGGAGCACTTCGAGATGCGTACTCACAAGCGGCTGATAGACATCCTCGACCCGACGCCGAAGACCGTCGACGCGCTGATGCGCATCGACCTTCCGGCCAGTGTCGACGTCAACATCCAGTAGGAGATCCAGAGCTCATGGCAAGAAAAGGCATTCTGGGTACCAAGCTGGGCATGACGCAGGTGTTCGACGAGAACAACCGGGTCGTCCCGGTGACGGTGGTCAAAGCAGGACCCAATGTGGTCACCCGGATCCGCACACCCGAGCGCGACGGTTACAGCGCCGTTCAGCTGGCGTACGGCGAGATCAGCCCCCGCAAGGTGAACAAGCCGGTGACCGGGCAGTACAGCGCCGCGGGTGTCAACCCCCGCCGGCACCTCGCCGAGTTGCGGCTCGATGACGAGGCCGCGGCAAGCGAATACGAGGTCGGCCAGGAGCTGACCGCGGAGATCTTCGCCGACGGCAGCTACGTCGACGTCACCGGAACCTCCAAGGGGAAGGGCTTCGCCGGCACCATGAAGCGCCACGGCTTCCGCGGCCAGGGCGCCAGCCACGGTGCGCAGGCGGTCCACCGCCGGCCGGGTTCCATCGGTGGCTGCGCCACCCCCGCGCGGGTGTTCAAGGGCACCCGGATGGCGGGCCGGATGGGCAACGACCGCGTGACGGTGCAGAACCTGGTGGTGCACAAGGTCGATGCCGAGAACGGCGTGCTGTTGATCAAGGGCGCGGTCCCCGGCCGCACCGGTGGGCTCGTGGTGGTCCGCAGCGCGATCAAACGAGGTGAGAAGTAATGGCAGCACTCAAGATTGACGTCAAGACGCCCGACGGCAAGGTCGAGGGCTCCGTCGAGTTGCCGGCCGAATTGTTCGATGCCCCGGCCAACATCGCGCTGATGCATCAGGTGGTCACCGCCCAGCGGGCGGCGGCGCGTCAGGGCACGCACTCGACCAAGACCCGCGGCGAGGTCAGCGGCGGTGGGCGGAAACCATACCGGCAGAAGGGAACCGGTCGTGCCCGTCAGGGTTCGACGCGGGCCCCGCAGTTCACCGGCGGTGGCGTCGTGCACGGGCCCAAGCCGCGCGACTACTCCCAGCGCACCCCGAAGAAGATGATCGTCGCGGCGTTGCGCGGCGCGTTGTCCGACCGGGCCCGCAACGGCCGCATCCACGCGGTCACCGAGCTGGTGGCGGGTCAGACGCCGTCGACCAAGAACGCCAGGGCGTTCCTGGGCACGCTGACCGACCGCAAGAAGGTGCTGATCGTGATCGGCCGCAGCGACGAGGCCGGCGCCAAGAGCGTGCGCAACCTGCCGGGCGTGCACATCCTGACGCCAGACCAGCTCAACACCTACGACGTGCTGCTCTCCGACGACGTGATCTTCAGCGTCGAGGCCCTCAACGCCTACATCGGTGGCAACACGACTAGCACCGAGGAGGTTTCGGCGTAGATGGCGACCATCACCGACCCCCGCGACATCATCTTGGCCCCGGTCATCTCGGAGAAGTCCTACGGGCTGCTGGATGAGAACGTGTACACCTTTGTGGTGCACCCCGATTCGAACAAGACGCAGATCAAGATCGCGATCGAGAAGATCTTCTCCGTCAAGGTCGCGTCGGTGAACACCGCGAACCGGCAGGGCAAGCGCAAGCGCACCAGGACCGGATACGGCAAGCGCAAGGGCACCAAGCGGGCCATCGTCACGCTGGCGCCGGGCAGTAAGCCGATCGACCTGTTCGGCGCCCCGGCCTAGCGAGAGAAAGACCTGATTAGACATGGCAATTCGTAAGTACAAGCCGACGAGCCCGGGCCGCCGCGGCTCCAGCGTGTCCGACTTCGCCGAGGTCACCCGGTCGGAGCCGGAGAAGTCGCTGGTGCGCCCGCTGCACGGCCACGGTGGCCGTAACGCGCACGGCCGCATCACCACCCGCCACAAGGGCGGCGGCCACAAGCGCGCCTACCGGGTGATCGACTTCCGTCGCAACGACAAGGACGGGGTCAACGCCAAGGTCGCGCACATCGAGTACGACCCCAACCGCACCGCCAACATCGCGCTGCTGCACTTCCTGGACGGCGAGAAGCGTTACATCATCGCGCCGCAGGGCCTTTCGCAGGGCGACGTGGTGGAGTCGGGCGCGAACGCCGACATCAAGCCGGGCAACAACCTGCCGCTGCGCAACATCCCGGCCGGTACCGTGATCCACGCCGTGGAGCTGCGGCCGGGCGGTGGCGCCAAGCTGGCGCGGTCCGCCGGCTCGAGCATCCAGCTACTCGGCAAGGAGGGCACCTACGCGTCGCTGCGGATGCCCAGCGGTGAGATCCGTCGCGTCGACGTGCGCTGCCGCGCCACGGTCGGCGAGGTGGGCAACGCCGAGCAGGCGAACATCAACTGGGGCAAGGCCGGTCGGATGCGGTGGAAGGGCAAGCGCCCCTCGGTCCGTGGTGTGGTGATGAACCCGGTGGACCACCCGCACGGTGGTGGTGAGGGTAAGACCTCCGGTGGCCGGCACCCGGTGAGCCCCTGGGGCAAGCCGGAGGGCCGCACCCGCCACCCGAACAAGGCCAGCAACAAACTCATCGTCCGGCGCCGGCGCACCGGCAAGAAGCACGGTCGCTAGCGCGTGATGACGATGCAGAGCGCGCAGCGCGATGAGAAGGAATCGCGCCGACGACTGAAGTCGAGGAGTAACACATGCCACGCAGCCTGAAGAAGGGCCCGTTCGTCGACGACCACCTGCTCAAGAAGGTGGACGTTCAGAACGAGAAGAACACCAAGCAGGTCATCAAGACCTGGTCCCGGCGTTCGACGATCATCCCGGATTTCATCGGCCACACCTTCGCCGTCCACGACGGGCGCAAGCACGTCCCGGTGTTCGTCACCGAGGCGATGGTCGGTCACAAGCTTGGTGAGTTCGCGCCGACGCGCACCTTCAAGGGACACATCAAGGACGACCGGAAGGCCAAAAGGCGATGACCTCAACTGAATTCCCGTCGGCGGTCGCCAAGGCGCGGTTCGTGCGGGTCTCACCGACGAAGGCGCGCCGGGTGATCGACCTGGTGCGTGGACGGTCGGTGTCCGACGCGCTCGACATCCTGCGCTGGGCGCCCCAGGCCGCCAGCGAGCCGGTGGCCAAGGTGATCGCCAGCGCCGCCGCCAACGCGCAGAACAACAACGGGCTGGACCCGGCGACCCTGGTGGTCGCGACGGTCTACGCCGACGAGGGCCCGACCGCCAAGCGCATCCGCCCGCGCGCCCAGGGCCGCGCGTTCCGGATCCGCAAGCGCACCAGCCACATCACCGTCGTGGTGGAGAGCCGGCCGGCCAAGGACCAGCGTTCGGCGAAGTCGACGAGGGCACGCCGCGCCGAGGCCAGCAAGGCCGCCGCGAAGGCGCCCGCCGACAAGGCCGCGGCGAAGAAGGCACCCGCCAAGAAAGCCGCGGCGAAGTCCGCTCCGGCGAAGAAAACTACGTCTGAGACTTCTGAGGCGAAGGGAGGCTCAGACTAGTGGGCCAGAAGATCAATCCGCATGGCTTCCGGCTGGGCATCACCACGGACTGGAAGTCCCGCTGGTACGCCGACAAGCAGTACGCCGACTACGTCAAGGAAGACGTCGCCATCCGGCGGCTGCTGTCGACCGGCCTGGAGCGCGCCGGCATCGCCGACGTGGAGATCGAGCGCACCCGCGACCGGGTGCGGGTCGACATTCACACCGCGCGCCCCGGCATCGTGATCGGCCGTCGCGGCACCGAGGCCGACCGCATCCGTGCGGACCTGGAGAAGCTGACCAAGAAGCAAGTTCAGCTCAACATCCTCGAGGTCAGAAACCCCGAGTCGCAGGCCCAGCTGGTGGCGCAGGGCGTCGCCGAACAGCTGAGCAACCGGGTCGCGTTCCGCCGTGCCATGCGTAAGGCCATCCAGTCGGCGATGCGCCAGCCCAACGTCAAGGGCATCCGGGTGCAGTGCTCGGGTCGTCTCGGCGGTGCGGAGATGAGCCGTTCGGAGTTCTACCGCGAGGGCCGGGTGCCGCTGCACACGCTGCGCGCCGACATCGACTACGGCCTGTACGAGGCCAAGACCACCTTCGGCCGGATCGGTGTGAAGGTGTGGATCTACAAGGGCGACATCGTCGGCGGCAAGCGCGAATTGGCCGTGGCAGCCCCGGCGGGCGGCGACCGCCCGCGCCGCGAGCGTCCGTCGGGTACCCGTCCCCGGCGCAGCGGTGCATCGGGCACCACGGCGACCAGCACCGAGGCCGGTCGCGCCGCCGCGGGTGCCGAGGAGCAGGCGGCGGCGGCCGAGGCCGCGCCCGCTGCAGAACCGCAGGAGAGCTGAATCATGTTGATTCCCCGCAGGGTCAAACACCGCAAGCAGCACCATCCCCGCCAGCGCGGCATCGCCAGCGGCGGCACGGCGGTGAACTTCGGTGACTACGGCATCCAGGCGCTCGAGCACGCCTACGTCACCAACCGGCAGATCGAGTCCGCCCGTATCGCCATCAACCGCCACATCAAGCGTGGCGGCAAGGTGTGGATCAACGTGTTCCCGGACCGCCCGCTGACCAAGAAGCCCGCCGAAACCCGGATGGGTTCGGGTAAGGGCTCCCCGGAATGGTGGGTGGTCAACGTCAAGCCGGGCCGCGTGCTGTTCGAGCTGAGCTACCCCAACGAGCAGGTGGCCCGGGCAGCCCTCACCCGTGCAATCCACAAGTTGCCGATCAAGGCACGCATCGTGACTCGAGAGGATCAGTTCTGATGGCAGTGGGAATTTCGCCAGGCGAACTGCGTGAGCTCACCGACGAGGAGCTGACCGAGCGTCTCCGCGAATCCAAGGAGGAGCTGTTCAACCTCCGCTTCCAGATGGCGACCGGGCAGCTGTCGAACAACCGCCGGCTCCGCACGGTGCGTCAGGAGATCGCGCGCGTCTACACCGTGCTGCGCGAACGAGAACTGGGCCTGGCTTCCGGGCCCGACGGTAAGGAATCGTGATGGCAGAAGCGAAGAACGCGCCCGCAAAAGCGGCCGCCCCGAAGGACGCCGGCTCGAAAGAGAAGGGCGCCAAGCACACTCCGGCCAACCCCAAGGTGCGGGGCCGGCGCAAGGTGCGCATCGGTTACGTGGTGAGTGACAAGATGCAGAAGACCATCGTCGTCGAACTCGAGGACCGCGTGCGTCACCCGCTGTACGGCAAGATCATCCGTACCACCAAGAAGGTGAAGGCGCACGACGAGAACAGCACCGCGGGCATCGGCGACCGCGTCTCGCTGATGGAGACGCGCCCGACGTCGGCCACCAAACGGTGGCGGCTCGTGGAAATCCTGGAGAAGGCCAAGTAACGGCGCAGCGGCATCGAAACGCCCCGGTCCCTGTGGTCCCGGGCGTTTTGCTGTGCGGGGGTGGTGGTCGGCGAAAAGCGATCGGAATTCACGCGGCCGCGTTACTCTCGGCGCATGTCGACTGACTCCCGCGCCTTCGAGGGCAAGATCGAGCTGGATATTCGGGATTCCGAGCCGGACTGGGGGCCCTATGCGGCACCGTCGGCTCCCGAGGGTGCGCCGAACATCTTGTATCTGGTGTGGGATGACACCGGTATCGCGACGTGGGATTGTTTCGGCGGCCTGGTCGAGATGCCGGCGATGACCCGTATCGCCGAGCGGGGTGTGCGGTTGTCGCAGTTCCACACCACCGCGCTGTGCTCGCCGACGCGGGCGTCGTTGTTGACCGGCCGCAACGCCACCACGGTCGGCATGGCCACCATCGAGGAGTTCACCGATGGGTTTCCCAACTGCAATGGCCGCATTCCGTTCGACACCGCGCTGCTCTCCGAGGTGCTCGCCGAGCGTGGCTACAACACGTACTGCGTCGGCAAGTGGCACCTGACCCCGCTCGAGGAGTCCAATCTGGCGTCGACGAAACGGCATTGGCCGACCTCGCGCGGCTTCGAGCGGTTCTACGGGTTCATGGGCGGCGAGACCGACCAGTGGTATCCCGACCTGGTGTATGACAACCATCCGGTCAACCCGCCGGGTACCCCGGAGGACGGTTATCATCTCTCGAAGGACCTCGCCGACAAGACCATCGAGTTCATCCGCGATGCCAAGGTGATCGCGCCGGACAAGCCGTGGTTTTCCTACGTGTGCCCGGGCGCCGGGCACGCACCGCACCACGTCTTCAAAGAGTGGGCGGACCGCTACGCCGGCCGCTTCGACATGGGCTACGAGCGCTATCGCGAGATCGTGCTGGAGAACCAGAAGTCGATGGGGATCGTGCCGCCGGACACCGAGCTGTCGCCGGTCAACCCGTACGCGGACGTGACGGGGCCAAAAGGGGAGCCGTGGCCGCTGCAGGACACGGTGCGGCCGTGGGACTCGCTGAACCCCGATGAGCAGAGGCTGTTCGCCCGGATGGCCGAGGTGTTCGCCGGCTTCCTGAGCTACACCGACGCCCAAATCGGCCGGATTCTGGACTATTTGGAGGAATCCGGTCAGCTCGACAACACCATCATCGTGGTGATCTCCGACAACGGCGCCAGCGGGGAGGGCGGGCCGAACGGCTCGGTGAACGAGGGCAAGTTCTTCAACGGTTACATCGACACCGTCGAAGAGAGCATGAAGCTGTTCGACCACTTGGGCGGGCCGGAGACCTACAACCATTACCCGATCGGCTGGGCGATGGCCTTCAACACCCCGTACAAGCTGTACAAGCGGTACGCCTCGCACGAGGGCGGCATCGCCGACACGGCCATCATCTCCTGGCCCAATGGTGTTGCCGCACACGGGGAGATCCGCGACAACTACGTCAACGTCTGCGATGTCACGCCCACGGTCTACGATTTGCTGGGCATGACGCCGCCCGAAACCGTCCGGGGGATCACGCAAAAGCCGTTGGACGGGGTCAGTTTCAAAGCGGCCCTGGCCGATTCGGCCGCCGACACCGGCAAGCGGACGCAGTTCTACTCCATGCTCGGCACCCGCGGCATCTGGCATCAGGGTTGGTTCGCCAACACCGTCCACGCGGCAACGCCGGCCGGGTGGTCGCATTTCGACGCCGACCGCTGGGAGCTGTTCCACATCGAGGCCGACCGCAGCCAGTGCCACGACCTGGCCGCCGAGCACCCGGACAAACTGGAAGAACTCAAGGCGCTTTGGTTTGCCGAGGCCGCCAAGTACAACGGGCTGCCGCTCTCGGACCTCAACATCATCGAGACGATGACGCGGCCCCGGCCGTACCTCGGCGGCAACCGGACCAGCTACGTCTACTATCCCGACTGCGCCGACGTGAGCATCGGGGCCGCCGCCGAAATCCAGGGTAGGTCGTTCTCGCTGCTGGCCGAGGTGACGGTCGATACCACCGGAGCGGAGGGGGTGCTGTTCAAGCAGGGTGGCGCGCACGGCGGGCACGTGTTGTTCATTCAGGACGGGCGCCTGCATTACGTCTACAACTTCCTGGGCGAGCGCCAGCAGGTGGTTTCCTCGGCGAGCGCGGTGCCGCTGGGCAAACACCTGCTGGGGGTGAGCTATTCGCGGACCGGCACCGTCGCCAACAGCCACACCCCGCTCGGCGACGTCACGTTGTTCATCGACGACGAAGTGGTCGGCACGCTCGCGGATGTGCAGACCCATCCCGGAACGTTCGGGCTCGCGGGTGCGGGGATCACCGTCGGGCGCAACGGGGGGTCGGGGGTGTCCACCCGCTACAAGGCCCCGTTCTCGTTCACTGGCGGCAGCATCGCGCAGGTCACCGTCGACCTGTCCGGCCGGCCCTACGTGGATGTGGAAGCCGACATTGCGCTTGCCTTTTCGCGCGACTGACGTCCCGGCGCTGTGCCTGCTGGCGGTCGTCGCGGTGGGCTGCGAGAAGACCACCGCCGGCACGGCCATGGGCGGGAGCTCACCGCCGACCGTTGCCACCGCTTCGACGACGCGAGTGCCCGACCCGGCCGAACCGGTCCCTGGCGTCGAAACCACGCTGCCCGACCACATTCCGCCTAATGCGCTGATGTGCTTCCCGCCACCCGCCAGTGGCTCCATGACCAAGGCGTCGGTCGCGGATCCGACGGCGCCGGTGCTCACGGTCCCGCTGCCGGATGGCTGGCCGTCGACCCCGGGCACCGGCGATGTCGCGTTGACGGCGTCCGGCCCCGATGGCATGGCGGTGCGGGTCAGCATCGTCCCCACCGACCTCGAACCAGGCGGGGCTTTCCTGCGCTACGCCACCGACTTGCGAACCGCCAATCCGGGAGTCAAAGTCGCCGTCACCGCCGCCCAATTCTGCGGTTACAGCAGCCAGTTGCTCAGCGGCACCGGTGGCGGCGCGGGCGCAAACGACTTCGCCGACCGCATCACCCACGTTTGGACGAACACCCAGAAGTATTTGGTTGCCGTCCATCTGGAGGGGCCCGGCAAAGCCCGGGGATTCGAAGCGGCCAAATCCACAGCAATGCAGCAATTCGCCGTCACTATTCCCTGAAACTTGCCGTTTCCCCTGCTAGCATCTGGCCCGTGATGCCTCAATGACCGCCGGGACTCCGGCGCCGCCCGCACCGCCAGCGCCGACCGGTACCCGGGGCCGGCAAATCGCGATCGCCTTCGGGATCGTCGTCGCCGTCATCGTCATCTACGTGCTGTCCCTGATCGCCGTGCACCTGCTGGCCAAATCGGCGCCCCCGCTGCCCCCGGTGGATTTCAGCAAGCTCGAGGCCGATGACAGCGTCGTGCAGGTGCACCTCGAGAAGCTGGATACCGTTGCGAACCGGCTGACGGTGAATGTGCTTGTGTACCCGAAGGATTCGCTCTACGACAAGAACTTCGGCGTGCTGACCACCGACGCGGCGGTGCGGCTGTATCCGGAGAACGACCTGGGTGACTTGCAATACCCGGTAGGGAAGGCGCCCGGGCAGGTCAGCACCGCGCTGGTGGCCCACGGCGATCCCGGTAACTGGCCGTTCGACTCCTACAAGACGGAAGTCATCGCGGCCGACGTGTTCACCGGCACCGGCCAAAACCGCGAAAAGATGCCCGCCCGTGTGGAAGTCACCGGAAAGCTGGACGGCTGGGACGCCACGGTGACCCGCGTCCACGACCCCGACGACGCCAACCCGGACGTCCAGGACAACGTGATCATCACGTTGGAAAGGTCCAAGGGCCCGCTGATCTTCGACGTCGGCATCTGCCTGGTCCTGATCGCCCTGCCGGTGCTGGCGCTGTGGGTGGCCATTCCGATGGCGTTGGGCCGGACGACGTTCTTGCCGCCGTTGGGAACGTGGTTCGCGGCGCTGCTCTTCGCCGTCGTCCCGCTGCGGAACTTCCTCCCCGGTTCCCCGCCGCCCGGTTCGTGGATCGACCAGGCCGTCGTGCTGTGGGTGTTGATCGGGTTGGTAACCGCGATGTCCCTGTTTATCATCGCCTGGTGGCGATCACGCGAGCGGAAGAAGCCGAATTAGGCTGCAGTCACTCGGTATTGGGTGCCTCCACGGAGCTGATCGCGTCGACGGCGCTGGAGACCCGGGATTGGAAGTCGGGCGA
Source organism: Mycobacterium sp. E1747 (assembly GCF_001667775.1). Lineage (GTDB taxonomy): Bacteria > Actinomycetota > Actinomycetes > Mycobacteriales > Mycobacteriaceae > Mycobacterium. The sequence goes on along the minus strand of NZ_LZJI01000186.1, from coordinate 35,704 downwards.
CAGCGGGATGTAGCCGCTCCTCGCCAGGTCGACCTGCCCGGGCCCGATCGCCGCCTGTAGGAACGCCTTGACCGCCTTCGCCGCGTCCAGGGTGCGGTACTTGGAGCAGACGATCTCGTAGGTGGCCAGCACGATCGGATAGACGTCGGGCTGGGCGGGGTTGTAGAACGACGAGATGTCGAGCACCAGGTCGTTGCCGGTGCCGATGATCTTGGCGCCGGTGATGGTCTTGCCGACCGTGTCGGTACCGATGCGCACCGGCCGCAACGACCTGCGGCTCGCCGGGGTTTTGATCTCGGCGGCGTAAAGCCCTTGCTGCAGCGCGAAGGACAACTCGTTGTAACTGATCGCGCCCTCGGTGGATTTCACCAGCGCCGCGGTGCCGTTGTTGCCCTGGGCGCCGGTGCCGACGCCGCCGTTGAAGGCCTTGCCCGTGCCCTTGGTCCAGGCCCCGCCGGAGCCCGCCTGCAAGTAGGACTGGAAGTTGTCGGTGGTTCCGGAGGCGTCGCTGCGGTAGATGACGCGGATGTCTTCGGCCGGCATGGACGCGTTGAGCGCGGTGAGGGCCGGGTCATCCCAGCGGGTGATGGTGCCGTCGAAGATCTTGGCGATCGTCGACGCGTCGAGTACCAACGAGTCGACCGAGCCCAGGTTGTAGGTGATCGCCAGCGGGCCGAACACGACGGGCAGGTTCCAGGCGTCGGCGCCACCGCAGCGCTGTTTGGCCGCCGCGTACTGGTCTCCCGACAATGGCGTGTCCGATCCGCCGAAATCCGTTTTGCCGGAGAGGAAGTCGCTGATCCCTGCGCCCGAACCGTTGGCGGTGTAGTTGAGGGTCTGCCCGGCGCACACCTTGCCATAGGCCGCGACGAACTTCGTCATGGCGTTGGCCTGTGCGGTCGAACCGCTGGCCGTCAGGGTCTGCTTGCCGCCGCAATCCACCTTGGCGCCCGCGGCGTAGGCCAACATCGGGTGGGGGTCGGCGCTGCATGCCGAAACCGCCACTGCCGCCGCGGCGAGCAGGCTGATGGCGGTCGCCGGTGGGTTGCGTTTCACGGTGGCTGGCTCCTGGAGGCTCCGGATTGTCACCCGAGCGGGCGACGATGCATCTGACGCCCGGCGGCTACGGCGAGCACTGGGGCACTTGCCCCGTTTCGACACACGTCGAGACATACCGCGATCCCGCCCGCCAAGCAAACAAACATCAGGTGAAGGGCTGCCCCGGCCAGCGCCTGGATCGACCAGGCGCTGGTGATCTGGGTGTTGCTCGCGCTGGTCGGGCGATGGGGTTGTACATGCTCACGTGGTACCGCCATTCCGACTGAGGTGCTCGTACCCTGAACGGGTGCTAACCGAGCTGGTCGACCTACCCGGCGGATCGTTCCGCATGGGCTCGACCAGCTTCTACCCTGAAGAGGCGCCGATCCACACGGTGACCGTTGCCGCCTTTGCGGTGGAGCGGCACCCCGTGACTAACGCGCAGTTTGCCGAATTCGTCTCGGCCACAGGCTATGTGACGGTCGCTGAGCAGCCGATCGACCCGGCGCTGTATCCCGGCGCCAACCCGGCGGACCTGCGCCCCGGTGCCATGGTTTTCCGGCCCACGCCGGGCCCGGTAGACCTGCGCGACTGGCGGCAATGGTGGGAATGGGTGCCGGGTGCGGATTGGCGGCATCCGTTCGGCCCGGACAGCGACATCGCCGACCGGGCCGATCACCCGGTGGTGCAGGTGGCCTACCCCGACGCGGCCGCCTACGCGCGTTGGGCGGGCCGGCGGCTGCCGACCGAGGCCGAGTGGGAATACGCCGCCCGCGGCGGGAGCGCCGGCACGTACGCGTGGGGGGAGGAGCCCAACCCCACCGGTGGGCTGATGGCCAACACCTGGCAGGGCCGGTTCCCCTATCGCAACGACGGCGCCCTCGGCTGGGTGGGCACGTCGCCGGTCGGCACCTTTGCGCCCAACGGCTTCGGTCTGCTCGACATGATCGGCAACGTCTGGGAATGGACCGCGACGGAGTTCTCCGCGCACCACCGGATCGACGGGCCGCCCAAGGCATGTTGCTCCCCGACGGGCCCGGCGAATCCGGCCGTCAGCCAGACGCTGAAGGGCGGTTCCCACCTGTGCGCGCCGGAATACTGCCACCGGTACCGTCCGGCCGCCCGATCGCCGCAGTCACAGGACACCGCCACCACCCACATCGGGTTCCGTTGCGTCGCGCAGCAAACGGACTCCGTTCCCGGCGGCGCCGCCCGACGCTGAGGCGACGGGCGGGTTACCGCCGCATGCACGGCGTGTGACGGGGCGTTCGTCGGCGCGCACGGCCCGCGTGAGTTCGCTAGCATCTGACCACGTGTGGCCCTCGACCGGCCCCGGATCGCCAGGGGGTTGCCAATGACCGCCGAGGCCCCCGCGGCGCCGGCCCCGCCGCCCCCGTCGGATGCACCGACGCTTTCCGCGCCGCCCGGTGGCAAACACATGGCGAAGCGGCCGCGTATCGTGATCGGCGTCGCCATCCTGGCCGTTGTCGTCACGGCCTACATGCTGTCGCTGTTCGGCGTCCACTGGCTCGAACGATCGGAGGGGCCGCTCCCGCCACTCGACCTGAGCCAGGGTGGCGGCGATGCGACCATCGTGCAGCTTCAGGTCGAGGAGCTGAAGCCGGTCGCCAAGCGCCTCGGCGTGAATGTCCTCGTCTACCCGGGCATTTCGACCTACGACAACCGGTTCGACGTGCTGGGGACCGACGTCGCGGTGCGGCTGTACCCGACGAGCGACCTCGGTGACCTGCACTACCCGAAGGGCAAGGCGCCGGCGCAGCTCAACACCACCGTCGTGGCGCACGGCGACCCGGGCAACTGGCCGTTCGATTCCTATAAGACCGAGCCCATCTCGGCCGACGCCTTCGTCGGGTCCGGCGACAACCTGAAGAAGGTGCCCGCGCGGGTCGAGGTCACCGGGGAGCTGGATGGCTGGGACATCAGCGTCAACCGCGTCCACGATCCCGGTGCGCTGCCGACGCAGCGCGGCACCGACAACGGGAACGTGGTGATCACGCTCAAGCGGGCCAAGGGCCCGCTGATCTTCGACTTGGGCATCTGCCTGGTCCTGATCAGCCTGCCCACCCTGGCGCTGTTGGTCGCCATCCCGATGGCGCTGGGGCGTAGGAAGTTCCTGCCGCCCTTCGCCACCTGGTATGCCGCCAACCTGTTCGCGATCGTCCCGCTGCGCAACATCCTTCCCGGCGCGCCGCCACCCGGTTCGTGGATCGACCAGGCGATCGTGCAGTGGGTGTTGATCGCGCTCGTGACGGCGATGAGTCTGTACATCTTCGCCTGGGTCCGGCAAGGGGACTAGCGGCGCGACACCCGTGGAGGGCCTCTCTTCACGCAGGGCGTTCAGTGCGCTGAGGGCGTCGGGTATGGGCATGTGGCGTCGGCTGTGCGCATGCGGCGTCGGGCGTGCGCTGACGGCGTCGGGCGTGCTCAGGTGGCGGGATTTAGGCGATTTTTCCGCCGTGGAGGCACACGCAACGCCGTGGAGGCACACGCAACGCCGTGGAGGCACACGCAACGCCGTGAAGGCACACCCAACCCCGTTCCCAGTGGGTGCACCGTTCTCTAGGTGGAAGATTGCTCCATGTCCCCGTCGCTGCCCCCGCTGGCCGGCGAGGACCATGTCTGCGCCGCCTGCGGGGTGAGCTATTCGGAGACTCGGCTCGACCACGCGATCGGCGTGATCGCCGGGCTGCCGGACGCCGCCCGGGAGGCCGTGTCCGCGATCCCGCCGGAGTCGCGACGGGTCCGGCCCGGCCCCGACGTGTGGTCGGTCGCCGAATATCTCTGCCACCTGCGCGACGTCTATGTCAGCTTCACCATCCGCCTGCACCGCGTCCGCACCGAAGAACGGCCCGCCTGGGAGCCGATGCTCAACGATCTGCGGGCCCGCCGCTTCCGCTACAACGATTGCGATATCGACGCCACGCTCGCCGAGCTGGCGGCGGCGGCGGCGGGCTTCCGCGACGAGGCCGCGCGCACCGAAGATCGCGGCTGGGACCGCACGGGAACGCGGTTGCCGGGTGAGCAGCGCACCGCCCGCTGGCTCGTGCGCCAGGCCATGCACGAGGGCGTGCACCATCTCGGTGATATCCGAAGAATCGGGGAAACCGCCCGTTGACCTCGCGCAGATGCCCCGTGGGCCGCGAATTTGGCTCTGAGCTGGTCGTCCCCTAGACTCTAGGGGTTGCCTTGGGCAGACCTCGGCCGGTGCGAATCGGCCCCGCGTGCCCTTCGGTGACAAAGACCGCGCATGTCAGGTTTTTTGGTGGGCTTTGGCCTGCGTCCTGGCGTGCACACGCAACCAGGTCAGGAGATCGAGTGATTCAGCAGGAATCGCGGCTGAAGGTCGCCGACAACACCGGCGCCAAGGAGATCTTGTGCATCCGGGTGCTCGGTGGTTCGTCGCGACGCTACGCCGGCATCGGTGACGTCATCGTCGCCACCGTCAAGGACGCCATCCCAGGCGGCAACGTCAAGCGCGGGGATGTCGTCAAGGCCGTCGTGGTGCGCACGGTCAAGGAGCGCCGCCGCCCGGACGGCAGCTACATCAAGTTCGACGAGAATGCCGCGGTGATCATCAAGCCGGACAACGACCCGCGCGGCACGCGCATTTTCGGGCCCGTCGGCCGCGAGCTGCGTGAGAAGCGGTTCATGAAGATCATCTCGCTCGCCCCGGAGGTGTTGTAAATGAAGGTCCGCAAAGGCGACACCGTCCTGGTCATCGCCGGCAAGGACAAGGGTGCCAAGGGCAAGGTGCTGCAGGCCTACCCGGAACGCAACCGGGTGCTGGTCGAGGGCGTCAACCGAATCAAGAAGCACACCGCGATCTCGAGCAACCAGCGCGGAGCCCAGTCGGGCGGAATCGTCACCCAGGAAGCCCCGATCCACGTCTCGAACGTGATGGTCGTCGACTCGGACGGCAAGCCCGCCCGCGTCGGCTACCGGGTCGACGAGGAGACCGGCAAGCGGGTCCGCATCTCCAAGCGCAACGGCAAGGACATCTAGTTATGACGACAACTGAGAAGGCGCAGCCGCGCCTGAAGGAGCGCTACCGCAACGAGATTCGTGATTCGTTGCAGCAGCAGTTCGGTTACGGGAACGTCATGCAGATCCCGACCGTCACCAAGGTCGTCGTCAACATGGGTGTCGGCGACGCGGCACGGGACGCGAAGCTGATCAACGGCGCGGTCAACGACCTCGCGCTGATCACCGGGCAACGGCCGGAGATCCGCAGGGCGCGCAAGTCCATCGCGCAGTTCAAGCTGCGCGAGGGCATGCCGATCGGCGCCCGGGTCACCCTGCGCGGCGACCGGATGTGGGAATTCCTCGACCGGCTCACCTCGATCGCGCTGCCGCGTATCCGCGACTTCCGCGGCCTGTCGCCCAAGCAGTTCGACGGCGTCGGCAATTACACGTTCGGCCTGGCCGAGCAGTCGGTGTTCCACGAGATCGACGTGGACAAGATCGACCGGGTCCGCGGCATGGACATCAACGTCGTCACCTCGGCGACGACCGACGACGAAGGACGAGCGCTGTTGCGGGCCCTCGGCTTTCCCTTCAAGGAGAACTGAGTAGATGGCGAAGAAGGCACTGGTCAACAAGGCCGCACGCAAGCCGAAGTTCGCGGTGCGCGGCTACACGCGCTGCAACAAGTGCGGCCGCCCGCGCGCGGTGTTCCGCAAATTCGGCCTGTGCAGGATCTGCCTGCGCGAGATGGCGCACGCGGGCGAGCTGCCCGGCGTGCAGAAGAGCAGCTGGTAAGAGCCAGGACCCCAAGACCAACCCAGAACAGGTGCGCGACAGGCCCGAACCGGGAACCACCGCGAGGAAGGTACCAACGCTGTCATGACCGCGATGACGACGATGCAGAGCGTAGCGATGAAGAGGAGCAGCGCTCGATGACTATGACGGATCCGATCGCAGACTTCTTGACACGTCTGCGCAACGCCAATTCGGCGTACCACGACGAGGTGACGTTGCCGCACTCCAAGATCAAGGCCAACATCGCCCAGATCCTCAAGAGCGAGGGTTACATCAGCGATTACCGGACCGAAGACGCTCGGGTGGGCAAGTCGCTGATCGTTCAGCTCAAGTACGGACCCAGCCGGGAGCGGAGCATCGCCGGACTTCGGCGAGTGTCCAAGCCCGGTCTGCGGGTGTACGCGAAATCCACCAACCTGCCGCGCGTGCTCGGCGGCCTGGGCGTGGCGATCATCTCGACCTCCTCGGGCCTGCTGACGGATCGCCAGGCAGCCAGACAGGGCGTGGGCGGCGAAGTCCTCGCGTACGTGTGGTGAGGGAGTAGACATGTCGCGCATTGGTAAGCAGCCGGTTCCGGTTCCCGCCGGAGTCGACGTAACGATCGACGGTCAGCACGTCTCGGTGAAGGGGCCCAAGGGCAGCCTGAATCTGACGGTGGCCGAACCGATCAAGGTGGACCGCAACGAGGACGGCGCGATCGTGGTCGCCCGCCCCAACGACGAGCGGCGCAACCGCTCGCTGCACGGCCTGTCGCGCACGCTGGTGTCCAACCTGGTCACCGGCGTGACCGAGGGCTACACCACCAAGATGGAGATCTTCGGGGTCGGTTACCGCGTGCAGCTCAAGGGCGCCAACCTCGAGTTCGCGCTGGGTTACAGCCATCCCGTGGTGATCGAGGCGCCCGAGGGCATCACCTTCGCGGTCCAGTCCCCGACGAAGTTCTCGATCTCCGGCATCGACAAGCAGAAGGTCGGCCAGATCTCGGCGAACATCCGCCGCCTGCGCCGTCCCGACCCTTACAAGGGCAAGGGCGTGCGCTACGAGGGTGAGCAGATCCGCCGCAAGGTCGGAAAGACAGGTAAGTAGTCATGGCGCAAAAACAAGCTGACACCGCGGCGCGAAAGCCGGTGGGGCAGAGCGTGTCCGCAACTCGCCGGGTCTCTCGGCTGCGTAGGCACGCCCGACTGCGCAAGAAGATCGTGGGCACCCCGGAGCGTCCGCGGCTCGTCATCAACCGGTCCGCGCGACACATTCACGTGCAACTGGTCAACGACGAGAACGGCACCACCGTGGCCGCCGCGTCGTCGATCGAGGACGACGTGCGCGGACTGCAGGGCGACAAAAAGGCCCGCAGCGTGCGGGTGGGGCAATTGATCGCCGAGCGCGCCAAGGCCGCCGGCGTCGGCTCCGTGGTCTTCGACCGCGGCGGGTACACCTACGGCGGACGGATCGCGGCGCTGGCCGATGCCGCGCGCGAGAACGGATTGAGTTTCTAGATGATCAAGAGCCTGAACAAGACCGGAAGGACCGCATAATGGCGGAACAGTCAGCCGGCGGCCCCGAGGCCCGCGGCGACAACCGCGACTCGCGCGGCGACAACCGCGACAGCCGCGGTCGGCGCGACGGCGGCGGCCGCGGTGGCCGCGACCGCGACGGCGACAAGAGCAACTACCTGGAGCGGGTCGTCGCCATCAACCGTGTCTCCAAGGTGGTCAAGGGTGGTAGGCGCTTCAGCTTCACCGCGTTGGTCATCGTCGGAGACGGCAACGGCATGGTCGGCGTCGGCTACGGCAAGGCCAAGGAAGTACCGGCCGCCATCGCCAAGGGCGTGGAAGAGGCGCGCAAGGGCTTCTTCCGCGTGCCGCTGATCGGCGGCACCATCACGCACCCGGTGCAGGGTGAGGCGGCCGCGGGTGTGGTGCTGCTGCGCCCGGCCAGCCCCGGTACCGGTGTCATCGCCGGCGGCGCGGCGCGTGCGGTGCTGGAATGCGCTGGGGTGCGCGACATCCTGGCCAAGTCATTGGGCAGCGACAACGCGATCAACGTGGTGCACGCCACCGTCACCGCGCTCAAGCTGCTGCAGCGTCCCGAGGAGGTAGCCGCGCGCCGCGGACTGCCCATCGAGGACGTCGCCCCGGCCGGAATGCTGCGGGCACGACGTGAAAGTGAAGCGCTGGCCGCCAGTGCCGCGCGCGAGGGAACGGCACCGCAATGAGCCAGTTGAAGATCACCCAGGTGCGCAGCACAATTGGGGCCCGCTGGAAGCAGCGGGAGAGCCTGCGCACCCTGGGTTTGCGGCGGATCCGCCACTCAGTGATCCGTGAGGACAACCCCCAGACCCGCGGCCTCATCGCGGTGGTCAATCACCTCGTTGAGGTGGAGGAGGCCAAATGACCATCAAGCTGCACGACCTGAAGCCGGCCCCCGGGTCAAAGACGGCCCGCACCCGCGTCGGTCGCGGTGAGGGGTCGAAGGGCAAGACCGCCGGCCGCGGCACCAAGGGCACCAAGGCCCGCAAGAACGTGCCGGCCACCTTCGAGGGCGGGCAGATGCCGCTTCACATGCGGCTGCCCAAGCTCAAGGGATTCCGCAACCGGTTCCGCACCGAGTACGAGATCGTCAACGTCGGCGACATCAATCGGCTGTTCCCGCAGGGCGGTTCGGTCGGCGTGGACGAGCTGGTGGCCAAGGGTGCCGTCCGCAAGAACACGTTGGTCAAGGTCCTCGGCGACGGCAAGCTGAGCGTCAAGGTCGAGGTCTCCGCGCACAAGTTCAGCGGCAGCGCGCGCGACAAGATCACCGCCGCGGGCGGCTCGGTCACCGAGCTCTGATCAACCCAACCGCGGAATGACCTCCGCGGCAAGGCGTTCCATTTGCTCGCGGTTCTCGCCGACGTCGACGCCGACCGGGTTGAGCAACAGGTACTCGGCGCCGGCGTCGATCACCTCACGCAGCCCGCGCGCGACGTCGTCGGGCGTGCCCGACACCGGCACATCCTCGACGCCGGGCATCTTGCCGTAGATCCGCCGCAGCCCCGCGAGCACACGGTCGCGGGCGCGTGCCGCGTCGTCGTCGACCGTGAGGTAGACGCGCTTGCCGATGGTGAAGTGCGCCGGATCCTTGTGCTGTTCGCGGAGTTCTCGGCGCACCACGGCGACGGCCCCGGTGAACGCCTCGGTGGTCGACGAGCCGGCGCCCAAGAACGAGTCGCCGTGGCGCACCGCCCTGGCCAGCGCCTTGGGCGCCAGGCCGCCGAACCAGATGGGCGGGTGCGGCCGCTGCACCGGTTTCGGCGCGATCGGCACGTCATCGACGTCGCGGAACCGGCCGTGGAACGTCACCCGCGGCTCGTCGGACCAGGCGGCCTTCATCAGCTTCAGGCCCTCGGTGAAATACGAGATGTAGGTGTCCTTTTCGACACCGAACGCCGCGAACCTGCGAAACCCCCCGCCGGTCCCGACGCCGACGTCCAGCCGGCCGTGGCTGAGCCGATCGACCGCCGTGACGGATGACGCCAGTTGCAGCGGATCGTGCAGCGAGGTCACCAGGACGGCCACCCCCAGGCGAAGGTGTTCGGTGCAGGCCGCGCAGTAGGCCAGCAGCTCCAGCGGCGCCAGCAGCGGTGCGTTCCCGATGATCTGCTCCAGAACCCAGCCGCCCTCGAACCCGAGCTCCTCCGCCCGGCGCAGGTAGTCACGCACCCCGACGTCGTCGAACCGGTCGTAGTCGAACTGAGGGATGGCGATGGCGAACCTCACCCCACCACCGTACGGGTGCGGTGTCGGTACGCTGCAAACATGCTCGCCTTCCTGCCCTCGCTTCCCGGGGTCGACGACGTCGGCGCGCTGGCCGGGCGCGTCGACACCGCCCGCCACCACGGCGTCCCCAACGGCTGCGTGCTCGAACTCGACCTGCGGTCCGCGCCGCCCGAGGCGACAGGGTTCGACCCGCTGGCGATCTTCACCGGCGGCAGGCCGATGGCGCTGCGCGACGCGATCGCCGCCATCCATCGCGCGGCTGAGGACCCGCGGGTCGCCGGGCTGATCGCCCGCGTGAACCTGGCCGCGTCGCCGCCGGCGGCCGTGCAGGAGCTGCGCGAGGCCATCACCGCCTTCACCGCCGCCAAGCCGTCACTGGCCTGGGCCGAGACCTACCCGGGCACACTGTCCTACTACCTGGCCTCGGCGTTCGGTGAGGTGTGGATGCAGCCGTCGGGAAGCGTCGGACTGATCGGCTTCGCCAGCAACGCCACGTTCCTGCGCAACGCGTTCGACAAGGCGGGCATCGAACCCCAATTCGTCGCGCGCGGCCAATACAAGTCGGCGGCAAACCGTTTCACCGAGCACGGCTTCACGACGGCGCACCGCGAGGCCGTCACCCGGATGATGGAAAGCCTGCAGGAGCAGGCATGGCGGGCGATCGCCGAATCGCGCACGCTCGACCCCGGCGCCCTCGACGCGCTGGCCGACCGGGCCCCGCTGTTGCGTGACGACGCCGTAACCGCCGGCCTGCTCGACCGGATCGGATTCCGCGACGAGGCCTACGCGCGCATCGCGGAATTGGTTGGCGTGGAGGACGTTTCGGATGATACCACCCCGCCGCGACTGTTCCTGGCCCGCTACGCGGGGGCGACCCGCTCCCGGCTGGCCCCGCCCAAGCCGCCGGTTCCCGGTCGCCGGCCCCGGCCGACCCTGGCCGTCGTCATGCTCGACGGCATGATCGTCGACGGCCGCGGCGGGCCCCAGTTGCTGCCGTTGGGCACCGCGACCGCGGGCGGCGACACCATCGCGGCGGCGCTCCGGGAGGCCGCTGCCGACGATTCGGTGTCCGCGATCGTGTTGCGGGTGAACAGTCCCGGCGGCACCATCACCGCGTCGGAGAGCATCTGGCGCGAGGTGACCCAGGCCCGCAAGCGCGGCAAGCCGGTGGTCGCTTCGATGGGCGCGGTCGCCGCGTCCGGCGGCTATTACGTCTCGATGGGGGCCGACGCGATCGTCGCCAACCCGGCGACGGTCACCGGCTCGATCGGGGTCATCACCGGCAAGCTGGTGATCCGCGACCTGTTGGACCGGCTGGGCGTCGGGTCGGACACGGTGCGCACGAACGCCAATGCCGACGCCTGGTCGATCGACGCGCCGTTCACGCCCGAACAGCAGGCGCATCGAGAGGCCGAGGCGGACCTGTTCTACGCGGACTTCGTGCAGCGGGTCGCCGAGGCGCGCAACCTGACCGCCGAAGCCGTCGATCGCGTTGCACAAGGCCGAATCTGGACCGGCGCCGACGCCCTGCAGCGGGGCTTGGTCGACGAACTCGGCGGCTTCCGCACCGCGGTACGCCGGGCCAAGATCCTGGCCGGCCTGGACGCGGACACCGACGTCCGCGTGGTGAGCTATCCGAGTTCTTCGCTGCTGGACATGGTGCGACCACGGGCCTCGTCCCAACCGGCCGCCGCGTCGTTGCCCGACGCGCTGGCCGCGCTGCTCGGCCGCACGGTCACCGGCATCGTGGACAACGTCGAACAGGCGCTCAGCGGCGCCAGCGTGCTGTGGCCGGGGCCGTCGCGGTTCTAAGAGCTAACCGGTGAGCCCGCCGCTGATGAAGATGATCTCGCCGAGCGGGTCGTCGTTCTGCGGGGGCGGCACTTCGATGCCCTGGCGGCGGAAGAGTTCGGTCCGGGTGGTGCCTTCGACATCCCACCGCTTGGACCGCAGGTAGTCCAGGACGTGGTTGCGTTCGCCGGCGTAGACCAGCGACGCCATGTCGATGTCCACGCCGTGATCGCGGAAGGAACCGGACATTTCCCGCACCCTGTCGGCATCGAAATCGATGATGCCGGGCACGAATTCGGTGGCGATGGTGCTGCCCGGTGCGCTGAGCTCGGTGATGTTGTCGAACAACCGGTCCTGGGCTTCGGGCGGCAGGTAGATCAGCAGGCCCTCGGCCAGCCACGCGGTCGGTGCCGTCGGATCGAATCCGGACGCCTTCAGGGCGGCCGGCCAGTCGGCGCGCAGGTCGATCGGCACGGTGCGCCGCGCGGCGGTCGGCTCGGCGCCGATGCCGGCCAGCGTGTCCGTCTTGAATTCGATGACGCGGGGCTGGTCGATCTCGTAGACCACCGTGCCGGCGGGCCACGGCAGCCGGTAGGCGCGCGCGTCCAAGCCCGATGCGAGGATGACCACTTGCCGGACTCCCGCGGTGGTCGCGTTGACGAAGTAGTCGTCGAAATACTTGGTGCGCACGGCCATTCCTTCGACCATCGCCTGCATGCGCACCTGCGACGCGTTCTCGATCGCGTCGAAGTCGAGCTCACCGTCGATCATCTTGGTGAAGAAATCGACACCCACCGCGCGCACCAGCGGTTCGGCGAACGGGTCGTGGATCAGGCCGCGGGGATCCTTCGTGGCCATGGCGCGGCCGGCGGCCACCATGGTCGCGGTCGCGCCCACACTGGACGCCAGATCCCACTCGTCGTCGTGAGCGCGTGACATAGCCGCAACCCTAGCCAACCCGCTACGCGAGCGTCGCGGCGACGTAGCTCAGCTCGCCGAAGGTGGCCGCCATCTCGTCCTCGGGGAACTCGAACCCGTTCTGCGCGTACAGGTCACGCACCGGGTGGGTCGCCACCTGCCAGCCGTGGGTGGTGAGGTAGTCGACGACGACATTGCGCTCGCCCCGGTAGAACAGATCGGCCGCGTTGAGGTCGAAACCGAACCGCTGCCATCGTTCGCTGATCCGCTGCAACCGCTCCTCGGAGAACACGTTGGGGTCGGGCACGTGTTCGGTGGCGAGCCGGCTGCCCGGCGCGCTGAGCGCGGTGATGTTGTCGAATAACCGGTCCTGGGCTTCGGGTGGCAGGTAGGGGAGCAGCCCCTCGGCGCTCCACGCGGCCGGTTTTGTCACGTCGAATCCGCCGTCGCGCAACGCCGCCGGCCAGTCGTCACGCAGGTCGATGGCGATCGCGCGGCGCTCTGCGGTCGGGGCGGCGTTGAGGCCGGCCAGCGTGTCGGTCTTGAACGCGATGACCTGCGGCTGGTCGATCTCGTAGACGACGGTGCCCGCCGGCCAGCGCAACCGGTAGGCGCGGGTGTCCAGGCCGGACGCCAGGATGACCGCTTGTCGCACACCATCTTTGGTGGCGCCGGTGAAAAAGTCGTCGAAGAACCGGGTGCGAACCGTCATCTGCTCGGCCCGCGCCTTGCGGTTGAACAACGCGTCGTCCTCGAAGTCGTCGACCTGCCCGTCGACGATGCGGATGAAGGGCTGAAGTCCGACGGCGCGGACCAGCGGCTCGGCCAGCGGATCGTCGAGCAGCGCGTTGGGCCCCTGCGAGGCCACGGCGCGCGATGCCGCCACCATCGTGGCCGTGGCGCCCACGCCGGACGCGGGCCCCCAGCTGTCGCCTTCGCTGCGTCCCTCGCTCATCGCGTGCCGCTCACGTAGAGCATCTCGCCCATGCGGATGTCGTCGTCCTCGAGCGGGGGAAGACCGTTGGCCGCGAACAGCTCCCGGATGCTGACCTTGTGCAACCGCCACCCGTGGTCGGCGAGGTACGGCGCCGCCTCGTTGCGGTCCCCGAAGTAGACCAGGCCCGCCATGTCCAGGTCGAAACCGTGCTCGCGCCAGCGTTCCGAGATGTGCTGCATGCGCTCCCGCATCTTGTCCTCGTCCCCGGGCTCGGGGTTGGGTGCGCTCTCGACGGCCAGGCGGCTGCCGGGGGCGCTGAGGTCGGTGATGGTGTCCAGCAGGCGGTCCTGCGCGTCGGGCGGCAGGTAGCCGAGCAGGCCCTCGGCGCTCCATGCGGCCGGCTGGGCCGGGTCGAATCCGGCGGCCCGCAACGCGGCGGGCCAGTCGTCGCGCAGGTCGACGGCCACCACGCGGCGGTCGGCGGTGGGCGCGGCGCCCAGCTCGGCCAGGGTGCGCGACTTGAAGTCGATCACCTGCGGCTGGTCGACCTCGTAGACGACGGTCCCGGCCGGCCAGTCCAGCCGGTAGGCGCGGGCGTCCAGCCCCGAGGCGAGGATCACGGCCTGCTTGATGCCCGCCCGCGTCGCGTCGAGGAAGAACTCGTCGAAGAACTTGGTGCGCACCGCCATGTTGTCCGCCATCCGGGACATCGCGCCGGCGGACCCGGTCGTGCCGTCGTGTACGTCGTTCAGCTCGTCCGGATTCACCTCGCCGGCTGCCAGCCGAGTGAGCAGGTCCACGCCGACGGCCCGGACCAGCGGCTCGGCGAACTGGTCGTTGATCAGCGGACGGTCGGCGCGGGTCGCCACGGCGCGGGCGGCGGCGACCATCGTCGCGGTCACCCCGACGCTGGACGCCAGGTCCCACGTGTCGCCCTCGTATCTGGTGGTGGTCATGTCTGCCCCTATTCAGAAGTGCTCAAGCTAATAGTTAGCTCATTTAACAAGCTTCCTTCACTGTACGCGCCCCGCGGTTCGCGGCAACCCTGGCTGCTGCTCAGGCACTCCTCGCGATCGCCTCCCAGGCCGACGGCGGCGCCGTGAAGGTCGCGTTCGACCAGCGCTAGGCGGGCCGGGTGGCGCGGTAGTAGTTCAATCGCCCGAGCACCCGGTGCCGTGTCGAGGCGACCTCGGTGCAGTCGAAGCCGGCCGCCGTCAGCAACCGAGGAATCGCGTCCCCGAGATTTCCCGCCGCGTGCGGATTGCTCCGGATGAGCCGCGCCAGCACGCCATGGTCGGCGGTCGGGTCGCCGCCGATGTCGACCAGGTGCAGGCTTCCTCCGGGACGCAGCACCCGGAAGATCTCCGTCGCCGCAGCGGTTTTCGCCCCGCCCTCGACATGGTGGAGCATCATCGACGACAGCACCCGGTCGAATTCGCCGTCGGCGTAGGGCAACCGCTCGGCGTAGGCCTGTTTGAAACGGACGTCGTTCGCCTTCCGTCGTGCCCGGTCGAGCGCCCTCGGATCGGGGTCGCATCCGACCGCTTCCAGGTGGGGATAGCCGCGTTTGACCCGGACGATGAGATTGCCGGTGCCGCAACCGATTTCCAGGACGCGGTGGCAGTCGGCCAGTCCCGCCTGGGCGATGAGGGCCTGGTGGACGCGTTTGATGCCCAGCAGCCGTGAGATCACGTCATAGCAGGGCAGCAGCGCGTCGTGTCCGGCGGCGGGCAAGTAGTCATGTGGATGATGTTTCGTCATACCGTCCATGGTGAATCCGCTGTTTCCCGAAGTATTGGGTGATCCTCGGGGAAAATAGGACTATTTTTGGCGACATGACGCAGCCGGCTCGGATGGTTCGGTGGCGCGCGGGCGTGCCGATCTACCAATACCGCACCGCCCCCGACACCCCGCCGGTGTCGGTGGTCTGGTCGGCTCGTGAGGATTTCGTCGACCGAGGTCGCCACATTCACGACTTCCCGGCGCTTTGGTATCTGCCCGCCAAGGGATTGGTCTACGTGGCGGCCGCGGGACGGGTGCTCGACCCCGGGCGGCTGGAGCTTCGCGACGCCGGCGTGGCGGTGTTCTTCGACCCCGCCGCGCTCGGCGAGGACGCGCGATCGCCGTGGCCGGCCTGGCGGGCACACCCTCTGCTTTTCCCGTTCCTGCACGGCCAGGCAGGTGGGATCCTGCGCCTGGACCTGCCCGCGGCCCGCCGCTCGGTGTGGGACGCCGCGATCCGTTCGATCGAAACCGAACTGCAGGCGCGGCAGGACGGTTACCGGCAGGCGGCGCTGGCCCACCTGACCCTGTTGTTGATCGACCTCGCGCGCCTGGCCGGTCCGGTAGCGGCCGAGCTCCGGCGCAGCGGCGAACCACTGCTGGCCGAGGTGTTCGACGTGATCGACCGGCGACACGCCGAGCAGTTGTCGCTGCGCGACGTCGCGGCCGAACTGGGCATCACCCCGGGGCATCTGACCACCGTGGTGCGCCGCCGCACCGGGCGCACAGTGGGGGAGTGGATCACCGAACGCCGCATGGCCGAGGCGCGGACGCTGCTGGCCGAAACCGACCTGCCGATCGCCGAGATCGCCGGGCGGGTGGGGATTGCCGACGCGGGCTATTTCAGCAGGCTCTTCGGCCGGGTCCACGGCGTCACGCCACGCGAGTGGCGCGGTCGGGCGGCCTGAACCCTCAGCGCCTGTCGGCGAACACGAGCTGGTCGCCACGCTGCTGGGCGGCTTCCTCCTCGCTGCGCGGCGTCCGGGTGGCCGCGGGGTGGTGGGGGGGCGAAGTGGCGGTAGTCGGCGGCCGCGACGACGGGCGTTGGGAAAGGTGGGCAGAACCCGTCGACCTCGATGACCCAACTCTGGATCGCGATGTGCCACTGATCGGTGGACGGGTCGAAGAAGTCCGGCACCAGCAGGTCGGCGTTGTCCCGCCAGCCGGACGGCGGCGTCTGCGCGAAAAGTCTTGTCGCCAGGTCGAATCGCAGTTCGAGGACGCGCGTCACGCTCGCACGGCCGAACCGGACCGGTCGCATCAGGCGTTCGCGCGCAGGTAGCCGTAGACGGCGGCGAAGTTGTGGTTCACGTCCTCGGGAATGGGCACTGGGCCACCGAGCGCCCTTGCACCCCAGACGATTTGGGCCGTCCGCTCCACCAGCGCGGTGATGTGCAGCACCTTCTCCGGTCGTGGCCCCACGGCCACCAGGCCGTGGTTGGCGATCAACGCGGCGCCTCGGCCATCGAGCGCCTTGACCGCGTTGGCGCCGACCTCGGGGGTGCCCGACGCGGCGTAGTCGGCGCAGCGGACGTCCCCGCCGCAATACACGGCGAACTCGTCGATGCAGGCCGGAATCGCTTGGTGTGCAATGGCGAACATGGTCGCCCACACCGGGTGGCTGTGAATGACGCTGCCGATGTCGTCGAACGCGCGGTAGCAGGCCAGGTGCAGCGCCAGCTCCGACGACGGTGAGCGGCCGTCCGCGGCCTGCAGCACGGAGCCGTCCGGGTCGATCAGCACCAGGTCGTCGAGTTGCATGTCGCGGTAGTCGACCGACGACGGCGTGATCACGATGTTGCCGTCGCAACGCCGGGCGGAGATGTTGCCCGCGGTTCCCTCCACCAGGCCCCGGCGCAGCATGTCCTTGGCCGCCTCCAGCACCGCCGTTTCGGGGTTGTCTACGGATTTCATGGGCCGAGCACCTCCGGATTGACGATGTGGGCGGGCGTCACGCCGGCCAGCAGAGCTTGCAGGTCGTCGGCCACCATCTGCGCCTGCCGGGCCTCAGTGTTCCACGTGGCGCCGCCGATGTGGGGCGTCAGCACGACGTTGGGCATGCCCACCAGTGGATGGTCGGTGGGCAGCCATTCGCCAACGAAATGGTCCAGGCCGGCGGCGGCCACCTTGCCGCCGCGCAGCGCGTCGACGAGCGCGTCGGTGTCGTGCAGCTGCGCGCGGGCGGTGTTGAGGAAGACCACGCCGTCGCGCATGGCGGCGAACTGCGGCGCCCCGATCATCCCGACCGTGTTGTCGGTGACGGGCGCGTGCAGCGAGACGATGTCGGCCTCGGCGAGCAGGTCGTCCAGGCCATACCGGGCGTCGTCGTTGTACGGGTCGTGGGCGATGACTCGCAGGCCCAGCCCGGACAGCCGCCACGCGGTGGCGCGGCCGACGGCGCCAAGGCCCACCAGCCCGGCGGTCCGCCCGGCGATCTCCCAGCCGCGGAACCGCTGATAGGGAATGCTGCCGTCACGAAAGATGTTGCCGCTGCGGACATCCGAGTCCGCCGGCAGCAGCGCCCGGGTGACGGCCAGCAGCAGCGCCACCGTCATCTCGGCGACGGCGTCGGCGTTGCGGCCCGGGGTGTTGAGCACCGGGATGCCGGCGGCGGTGGCGCCGGCGATGTCGACGTTGTTGGGATCGCCGCGGGTGGAGGCGATCGCCCGCAGGCCCGATTCGAAGACCGGCCCGCCCACCGAGTCGCTTTCCACCACAACGACATCGGCGGCCTCGGCGGTGATGCGCTCGGCCAGTTGTTCGGGGCTGTAGATCCGCAGCGGGCTCTGTTCGATCCAGGGGTCGTAGACGACGTCGGCCAGTTCGCGCAGCTTGGCGAATCCCGGGCCGCGCAGCGGGGCGGTCACCAGGGCGCACGGTCTTGACGTCACGAACCCCAATGCTGGCGTACGGTGACGCCCGTGTCACGTGATGACGTCACAATCGGCATCGACGTCGGCAGCACCGCGGTCAAGGCCGTCGCCGCGGACGCCGACGGCCGGGTGACGGCGCGGGTGCGGATCCCGCACCAGTTGCGGGTGCCGGCACCCGGGCGGCTGGAGCACGACGCCGGCGAGGCGTGGCGCCGTGGGCCGGTGGTGGCGCTCGACCAGCTGACCCCCGGGCTGCCGAACATCCGTGCGGTGGCCGTGTCGGCGATGGTGCCGTCGCTGACCGCCGTCGACGCCGACGGTGTGCCGATGACGCCCGGGCTGCTCTACGGCGACGAACGCGGCCGGGCGCCGGAACAGGAGGCGCAGCCGCTGCCCGCACTGGGCGAGGCCGCCGAGTTCCTGCGCTGGACCGCCGCCCGGGCGCCCGGCGCGGCCGGGTACTGGCCGACGCCCGCGGTGGCTAACCACGCGCTGGCGGGCGAGGCGGTGATCGACTTCGCCACCGCCGCCACCGCCTACCCGCTGTTCGACGGCACGCGCTGGAATCCCGAGGCGTGCGCCGAGCGCGGCGCGAGGCCCGACCAGATGCCCCGCGTGGAGAGCATGGGGGCCGCCGTCGGGCGGGTGCGGGGCAGCGGCGCCACGCTGGGGATCGGCGCGATCGACGCGTTGTGCGAACAGATCGTGGCGGGCGCCGACCGCGAAGGCGACGTGCTGGTGCTGTGCGGCACCACCCTCATCGTGTGGACCACCATCGGGGAGCTCCGGCAGGTGCCGGGGCTGTGGACCATCCCCCACACGGCCGCGGGCAAGAACCAGATCGGCGGGGCCAGCAACGCGGGCGGGCTGTTCCTCGGCTGGGTGGATCGCGTCGTCGCGCCCGCCGACCCGGGCGCGGCGCGGCCCGGGCGGGTGCCGGTGTGGTCGCCCTACATCCGCGGAGAGCGCACCCCGTTCCACGACCCGGACCGCCGGGCCGTGCTCGACGCCCTGGACCTCACCCACGATGCCGCCGCGCTGCGGCGAGCCGCCCACGAGGCGTCGGGCTTCGTGGTCCGCCAGCTGATCGAACTCAGCGGGGCGCCCACGGCCCGGGTCGTCGCCACGGGCGGGGGCACCCGGGTCGGGCCATGGATGCAGGCCATCGCCGACGCCACCGGGCGGCCGGTCGAGGTGTCCGCGGTCCCCGAGGGGGCGGCGTTGGGCGCGGCCTTCCTCGCGCGGATCGCGGCGGGCCTGGAAACCTCGATCACCGACGCCGCGCGCTGGGCGCGCACCGAGCGCGTCGTCGAACCCGACCCCGCCTGGGCGGCCCCGGTCGAGGACCGCTACCAACGGTTCCTGGAGCTGGGAAACCGGCGATGTAGCGCGCTACCCCCACCGGCGTTCTAGGCTGGTGCAATGACCGACCACGACCGCAAAGCCGCCCGCCGCGAGATCGCCGATGCCCTGCTGAAAGCCCTTGAACGGCGGCATGAAATCGCCGATGTGGTGGTGGAGTCCGAGAACAAGGCGGCCGCGGTCGAGGCGATCGTGCGGCTGCTCGACACCTCCCACGTGGCCGCCGAAGCGGTGATGGGGATGTCGTTCGATCAGCTCACCATCGACTCGCGCCGCAAGATCCTGACCGAACTCGAGGACCTGAACAAGCAGCTGAGCTTCACCCTTGGCGAGCGTCCGGCCAGCTCGGGGGAGACCCTGGAACTGCGGCCCTTCTCCGCAGACTCCGATCGCGACATCTTCGCCGCCCGCACTGAGGACATGGGTGCCGCCGGCGACGGGTCCGGCGGGCCGGCCGGCAACCTCGACGACGAGATCAGCGCGGCGCTCGGGCGCCTCGACGACGAGGAGGCCGCGTGGTTCGTGGCCGTCGATTCCGGCGAGAAGGTCGGAATGGTGTTCGGCGAGTTGCTCGGCGGCGAGGTGAACGTGCGGATCTGGATTCACCCCGAGCACCGCAAGAAGGGATACGGCACCGCCGCGCTGCGCAAGTCGCGCACCGAGATGGCGTGGTGCTTCCCGGCAGTGCCGATGGTGGTGCGCGCCCCGGCCGCCAAGCCCGGCTAGCGGCGATCGCGAGTGCGGCGTAGCCGGGCGCGGCGGGTCGCCGCCATTCGAGCTAGCTCCGCGTCGCGGTGATGGTGACCATGTTGCGCAGTGGGGACGTCTCGTCGTCGGGGAAGGTCAGGCCGTAGTCGGCGAAGTACTCCCGGCGCTCCCGGGTGGTGACGTGCCAGCCGCGGCCGGTCAGGTAGTCCACCACGTTGCTGCGCTCGCCGTCGAAGAACAGGCTCGACAGGTCGATGTCGCAGCCGATGTTGGCCCACCGGTCGTTGAACTGTTTTGCGCGTTCGGCCATCGTCCGGTCCGAGTCGCCGTGGACCTCGGTCGCCAGCTTGCTGCCGGGGGCGCTGAGTTCGGTGATGTTGTCGAACAGCTTGTCCTGGGCTTCGGGCGGCAGGTACATGAGTAGGCCCTCGGCGCTCCACGACGTCGGCCGTGTGGGGTCAAACCCGCTGCGCCGCAATGCTTCCGGCCAGTCGTCGCGCAGGTCGACGCTGACTGTCCGGCGTTCGGCCGTGGGGGCGGCGCCCAGCTCGGCCATCGCGGTTGTCTTGAATTCGACGACCTTGGGCTGGTCGACCTCGTAGACGACGCTTCCGCGCGGCCAGCTCAGGCGGTACGCGCGGGCATCGAGGCCGGCGGCCAGAATCACCGACTGGCGGATTCCGTCCCGGGCGCCGTTCAGGAAGAAGTCGTCGAAGAATCGGGTGCGCACCGCGATCGAATCGGTTTCCAGTTGCAGGGCGCGTTCGCCGTCCGGCGCATCCCCGGACAACTCGCCGTCGACCAGGCGACGAAAGAAGTCCAGCCCGACCGCTCGCACCAGGGGAGCCGCGAAGGGGTCGTCGATGATCCGGTCGGTGCCCGCGCTGGCCAGCGCGCGGGCCGCGGCGACCATTGTGGCCGTGGCACCGACGCTGGACGCCAAGTCCCAGCTGTCTTGGTCAGTGCGTGTCATGGTGCTCCTATTTACTTAGCAAATGCAACGAGCCATCCGCACTCTACCTTCCGTGGCTTACGGCTTCCTGTGCTTTCCTGGGTGGTCGCCGACGGCCGTGGACGGAGTCGCCCAGTCCAGCTGTTAGTCTCGTACACGGTTTGACGCGCTTTAGATAAAGCGGCCGTACGTCCTGGCCTGCGGGTGTTGGGCGCGTAATGCAGGAGACCCCCCGGCTGCGCAGGAGGAAGAGTGCTTTCGGCTTTCATCTCATCGCTGCGGACAGTCGACCTGAGACGGAAGATCCTCTTCACGCTGGGCATCGTCGTTCTCTATCGGCTGGGCGCCGCTTTGCCGTCCCCTGGCGTCAATTTCCCGAATGTCCAGCAGTGCATCAAGGAGGCCAGCGGCGGCGCGGCCGGCCAGATCTATTCGCTGATCAACCTGTTCTCCGGCGGTGCGCTGCTCAAACTGACGGTGTTCGCGGTGGGGGTGATGCCCTACATCACCGCCAGCATCATCGTGCAGCTGCTCACGGTGGTCATCCCGCGGTTCGAGGAACTGCGCAAGGAGGGCCAGTCCGGGCAGGCCAAGATGACGCAGTACACGCGTTACCTGGCGATCGCGCTGGCGATCCTGCAGGCGACCAGCATCGTGGCGCTGGCGGCCAACGGCGGGCTGCTGCAGGGCTGCTCGCTGGACATCATCGCCGACCAGAGCATCTTCACCCTGGTCGTGATCGTGATGGTGATGACGGCCGGCGCGGCGCTGGTGATGTGGATGGGCGAGCTGATCACCGAGCGCGGCATCGGCAACGGCATGTCGCTGCTGATCTTCGTGGGCATCGCGGCGCGCATCCCGTCCGAGGGCAAGACCATCCTGGACAGCCGCGGCGGGGCGATCTTCGCCGCGGTCTGCGTCGCCGCCCTGGTCATCATCGTCGGCGTGGTGTTCGTCGAGCAGGGCCAGCGCCGGATCCCGGTGCAATACGCCAAACGCATGGTGGGCCGCCGCATGTACGGCGGAACGTCGACCTACCTGCCGCTGAAGGTCAACCAGGCCGGTGTCATCCCGGTCATCTTCGCGTCGTCGCTCATCTACATCCCCCACTTGATCACGCAGCTGATCCGCAGTGGCAGCGGCGGCGTGGGCAACAGCTGGTGGGACAAGTTCGTCGGCAGTTATTTGTCCGACCCGAGCGACCCGATTTACATCAGCATCTACTTCGGGCTGATCATCTTCTTCACGTACTTCTACGTGTCGATCACGTTCAACCCCGACGAACGTGCCGACGAGATGAAGAAGTTCGGCGGGTTCATTCCCGGTATCCGGCCGGGCAAGCCCACCGCCGACTACCTGCGGTATGTCCTGAGCCGGATCACCCTGCCGGGCTCGATCTACCTCGGCGCCATCTCCGTGCTGCCCAACCTGTTCCTGCAAATAGGCAATGGCGGAGCGGTTCAGAATTTGCCGTTCGGCGGTACCGCGGTTTTGATCATGATTGGCGTCGGCTTGGATACGGTCAAGCAGATCGAGAGCCAGCTGATGCAGCGCAACTATGAAGGGTTCCTGAAGTGAGAGTCGTTTTGCTCGGGCCGCCGGGGGCGGGCAAGGGAACGCAGGCCGAGAAGCTCTCCGAGAAGCTCGGGATCCCGCACATTTCCACCGGTGAGCTGTTTCGCAGCAACATCCAGAACGGCACCGAGCTCGGTTTGGAGGCCAAGCGTTACCTGGACGCCGGCGACTTGGTGCCCTCCGAGCTGACCAACCGGCTCGTCGACGACCGCCTCAGCGATTCCGACGCGGCCGGGGGTTTCGTCCTCGACGGGTACCCCCGGTCGACCGAGCAGGCCAAGGCGCTGCACCAGATGCTCGAACGCCGCGGCACCGACATCGACGCGGTGCTCGAGTTCCGCGTCTCCGAGGACGAACTGCTGCAACGGCTGAAGGCCCGAGGCCGCGCCGACGACACCGACGGCGTCATCCTGAATCGGATGAAGGTCTACCGCGACGAGACCGCGCCGCTGCTGGAGTACTACCGCGACGCACTCAAGACGGTCGACGCCGTCGGCTCCATGGACGAGGTGTTCGCCCGCGCCCTGCAAGCGCTGGGCAAGTAATCGTGCGCCCGCTGGCCCGGCTGCGGAGTCGCAAAGTCGTGCCGCAGCGCACCCCCGACGAACTCGAGGCGATGGCGGCGGCCGGGTCGGTGGTCGCGGCGGCACTGCAGGCGGTGCGGGCGGCGGCGGTCCCCGGGGTGTCGACCCTGGGCCTCGACCAGATCGCCGAGTCGGTGATCCGGGAGGCCGGCGCGATCCCGTCGTTTCTGGGCTATCACGGTTACCCGGCCTCGATCTGCGCCTCGGTGAACGAGCGGGTGGTGCACGGGATCCCGTCGGCCGGAGAGATTCTGGCGTCGGGTGACCTGGTGTCCATCGATTGCGGCGCGGTGCTGGACGGCTGGCACGGCGATGCGGCGATCACGTTCGGCATCGGGACCCTCGATGCGGCCGACCAGGCGCTCTGCGACGCCACCAGGGAATCGCTGGAGGCCGGGATCGCGGCGATGGTCCCCGGCAACCGGCTGACCGACGTCTCGCACGCCATCGAAACGGGCACCCGAGCGGCCGAGGGCCGGTATGGGCTCGCGTTCGGCATCGTGGAGGGCTACGGCGGCCACGGCATCGGCCGGCACATGCACATGGACCCGTTCCTGCCCAACGAGGGCTCGCCGGGGCGCGGCCCGCTGCTGGCCCCGGGGTCGGTGCTGGCGATCGAACCGATGTTGACGCTGGGGACGGGCAAGACCGTAGTGCTCGACGACGAGTGGACCGTCACCACCTCCGACGGGTCCCGTGCGGCACACTGGGAACACACCGTGGCCGTCACCGACGCGGGGCCGCGCATCCTGACCGTGGCTTAGCCGACTGAACTAAACACCGGTTCGACTCGTTTCAGTAGTCGGAGGTGATCCAGTGGCCCGTGTGGCAGGCACTCGTGGGGCGTCGGGAGCTGCCGAAGCCGCCCTGATGAAGGCGCTCTACGACGAGCACGCAGCGGTTCTGTGGCGCTACGCGCTCCGGTTGACGGGCGACGCGAGCCAGTCCGAGGACGTGGTCCAGGAGACGTTGTTGCGAGCCTGGCAGCACCCGGAGGTCATCGGGGACACCGAGCGCTCGGCGCGGGCCTGGCTGTTCACGGTCGCGCGCAACATGATCATCGACGACCGGCGCAGCGCCCGTTTCCGCAACGTCGTCGCCTCGACGGACGAGGCCGGAGCGCCCGAGCGGTCGACGCCCGACGAGGTGAACGCGGCGCTGGACAAGCTGCTGATCGCCGACGCGATGGTGCAACTGTCCGCGGAGCACCGGGCCGTGATCGAGCGGTCCTACTACCGCGGATGGACCACCGCACAGATTGCTGCGGACCTCGGCATCGCCGAGGGAACGGTGAAGTCGCGATTACACTACGCCGTGCGGGCGTTGCGGCTCACTCTGCAGGAACTTGGGGTCACCCGCTGAGGGGCTCCGAAAGCTTGAAGGGTGAAGAGGAAATGGATGACATGAAAGCGTCGCTACGGGGGATCGGCCCGCCCGACGACCCGTACGTGATGTGGGACGCCGCATACGTGTTGGGCTCGTTGTCGGCCGCCGAGCGACGCGAATTCGAGGCGCATCTCGCGCACTGCCCGGCCTGCCGGGAGGCCGTCGCCGACCTGAGCGGTGTGCCGGGCCTGCTCTCGCAGCTGAGCCGCGACGAGGTCGCCGCGATGGACGACCCGGCCGCGCAATCGTTGGCTGCGACACCGGAGATGTCGCCGGAGCTGTTGACGTCGTTGCTGGCCAAGGTGAGTTGGCGCCGGCGCCGCACGCGCATCGTGACCTGGGTGGCTTCGTCGGCCGCGGCGGTAGTGCTCGCGGTCGGTGTGTTCGTCGGCGTGCAGGGGTATTCGTCGTCCTCGTCGCAGCAGGTGACCGCGTCGGCGGCCCCGATGGCGCAGGTGAGCACGACGCTGCTGACCTCCACGGTGGAGCTGTCCAGCCAGCACTGGGGCACGTCGATCAACCTGCGGTGCGTGTGCCTGGCGCCCTTGAACGCGCACCATGACACGCTGGCCATGGTGGTGGTGGGTCGCGACGGCAGCCAGACCCGGCTGGCGACCTGGGTGGCCGTGCCGGGCCACACCGCGACGCCTGCGGGCAGCATCTCGACGCCGGTCGACCAGATCGCCGCCGTGCAGGTGGTTGCCGCTGACAGCGGCCAAGTTCTGCTGCAGCGCTCGATGTAAGGCCCTGACCTGTCTGGCCACCGGCGCTCCCTTCGGGGTCCTGGTGGTGGGCGCGGGCGTGGGCGGCATGGCAGAGTTCACCCGACGGGTGAACCGAGCAAAAGCCCGGCTCGTGTCTGAAGACATGTTCGGCAACTACCGCGTGGTCGATCACATCGTCGGGCAACTGGCGGCGCTGGGCGTGGACCACATCTTCGGTGTCGACGGTGCCAACATCGAGGATCTCTACGACGCCGCGCACTACCGGCCCGAGGTGACCGCGGTGCTGGCCAAGCACGAGTTCTCGGCCGCCACCATGGCCGACGGGTACAGCCGCAGCGGCGCCGGTCTGGGCGTGGTGGCGGCGACGTCGGGTGGGGGAGCGTTGAACCTCGTCGCCGGCCTGGGCGAGTCGTTCGCCAGCCGGGTTCCGGTGCTGGCCCTGGTCGGCCAGCCCGCCACCACGATGGACGGCCGGGGCAGCTTCCAGGACACCAGTGGGCGCAACGGCTCGTTGGATGCCCGGGCGCTGTTCTCGGCGGTGACGCTGTCGTGCGAGCGGGTGCTCGCGCCGGCCGACATCGCGGCGGCGCTGTCCCGGGCGGTCTCCGCGGTGCGCACCGGCGGTCCCGCGGTGTTGTTGCTGCCCAAGGACATTCAGCAGGCCCACATCGCCGTCGAGGATGGCGCCGAGCGTCCGGCCGACCTCGGCGCGCCGATCGGCAACCCGCAGGTCATCGCCGCCGAACTGCGCCGTGCCGCCGGCCAGGTCACGATCATCGCCGGCGAGCAGGTGGCCCGCGACGACGCCCGGATCGAGCTCGAGCACCTGCGCGCGGTGCTGCGCGCCCGGATCGCCACGGTCCCCGATGCCAAGGACGTGGCGGGCACGCCGGGGTTGGGTTCGTCGTCGGCGCTCGGGGTGACCGGCGTGATGGGCCACCCGGGCGTGGCCGAAGCCGTGGCCGAAAGTTCCGTGTGCCTCATCGTCGGCACCCGGCTGACGGTCACCGCGCGCGGCGGCCTGGACGAGGCGCTGGCCGGTGTGCGCACCCTGTCGATCGGGTCGGCTCGGCCGTACCTGCGCTGCGTCCACGTGCACACCGACGACCTGCGTGGCTCGCTGCGCCTGCTGACCCAGGCGCTGCGCGGTGACGGCCGGCCGAACGGCCTGCGCGTGCCGGACGTGGTGCGGCGCACCGAGCTGACGCCGCCGCCCTGCCCCGGCCCGGGCGTGCGGTACCGCGACGCCATGGCGGTGCTGGACCGGACGCTGCCCGACGCCGCGGACATCGTGGTCGACGCCGGCAACACCGGCGCCGCCGCCATCCACTACCTGCCGGCGCGGCGCGGCGGCAGGTTCGTGGCCGCGCTCGGCATGGGCGGGATGGGTTACAGCTTCGGGGCCGGCATCGGGATGGCGTTCGGGCGTGCGAACCGGGGTGGCGACGGCGGCCGCACCGTGGTGATCGCCGGCGACGGCGCGTTCTTCATGCACGGCCTCGAGGTGCACACGGCGGTGCAATACCAGCTTCCCGTCACGTTCGTCCTGTTCAACAACAACGCCCACGCCATGTGCGTGACCCGCGAGCAGCTGTTCTACGACGACCGCTACAGCTACAACCGGTTCCGGCCCAGCACGCTGGGAACCGGCCTGGCGGCGATGTTCCCGGGGCTGACGTCGGTCGACGTGAGCGAACCCGCCCAATTCGCCGCGGCGCTTCGGGTGGCGCTGGACGTTGCCGGCCCGGCGGTGGTCAGCGTTCAGTGCGCCGCCGACGAGATCCCGCCGTTCGCCCCATTTCTCACCGCGCCGTCAAGCAACGCGGCGGTAGCACAACAGCTTTCGACCGCAAAGGAGAACCGGGCCGATGTCGCTGCCAGCGCTTGAGGATATCCCCACCCCCCTCGACGGAGTGGTCCGCATCGAGACCAGCCCACGGGAGCAGGCGACCCCGATCATCATGGAGATGATGCGGTCGGTGTACCCCCACGACCAGGTCTTCGGCCAGTACTGCACGGTCAACGATTACGTCGCGTGCCCGCCCGATGAGCTCTACGAGTACATGTCGGACACCCGCAGCCTTGAGGAGTGGACCTACAGCCTGCGCGGCTTCACGACGACCGACGAACCCGGCCTATGGCTGGCCTACGACCGGCTGGGTGCTCAGACCGAGATCTATACGCGGACCGTCGCCAACGCGGCGGCGCGGACTGTCGACTACCACTGCGCGTGGGATCAGGGCAAGCACCTGTGGATGGTGTATCTGATGCGTGTCATCGATGCGCAGGTGGTCCTGGACAAGCCGGGATCGGTTGTGCTCTGGACCAATTGCCACCACCCGTTCTACGACCGCAATCCCTATCCGCAGACGGCTCCGGCGCAGCGCCCGGTGTGGGTGGGCGACTTCTGGGACATGTTCGGCGCCGGGCACGCGCTCGAGCTGCAGAACCTCAAGGCGATCGCCGAATACCGCCACCGCAACGGCCTGCCGGTGACGCCGAAATGGATGGGGTGACACCATGAGCGTCAGCCTGATCGACGTGTCCACCTATCTGCCCGGCAAGCCGATCGGCGCCGAGTACTACGCGCAATTCGCCGAATCCGACGACCTGCGTGAGAACGTCATGTTCCGCGCCCCGAAGTTTCGTCATCACGTCGGGCCGGACGAGAGTTCCATCGACATGATCGAACGGGCGGCGCAAGGCCTGATCGAGCGGCACGGCCACGACGCGGTCGAGGGCGCCGAGGTGCTCATCACCCACACGCAGGTGCCGGACATGGCGTTCTACGGCCAGGGCGGCGGCATCGCACACCGGCTGGGCATGCGGCCGTCCTGGGTGCTCGACCTGAACAACGGTGGCTGCGCGGCATTCGTGTTAGCGCTCAACGTGGCTCGCAAACTGCTGACCTCCGGTGCGGGGCGGACCGCGCTGATCGCCGTCGCGCAGAACGCGGCGGGGCAGTTCTTCGATCAGCCGACCATTCGCCGCAAGGCGCAGTCCGCGGTGCCCGGCGACGGCGCGGCGGTGGGCCTGGTCACGCTGGGCGACCGATCACCCATCCTGGACGTCGAGTGCCGAACCTACGGCGAGTACGCCGGTGAGATGACTCTGTCCTTCGACCCGCCCCGCAAGTGGTGGCAGGCCGGCTCCGGCGAGGGCAGCATCGGCTTCACCGAGAGCAAGATCACCAAGGTGCTGGCCCGCGGCAACCGCCAGGTTCCCGAGGTGGCGCTGGCGGTGTGCGACCGAATAGGCCTGCCGGCCAAGGAGATCGATCTGCTGGTCACCAACCAGCCGAACCGGGTGTTTCTGCGCAACTGGCGCGAGGCGCTCGAGTTGCCCCCCGAACGGCATCGGGACACTTTCGATCAGTGCGGCAACCTGTTCGGCGCCGGGATCCCGATCAATCTCGACCGCGCGATCGCCGACGGGCAGCTGGTGGCCGGCGACGTCGTCATGATGGCCGCCTTCGCCCACGCCGGCGACTTCGCCGGCGCGGCGGCGGTGCGCTGGGGCGGGCGGGGCTGATGCGGGCCGCCCCTAGCCCCGTCGCCGGCGGCGCGTTGCCCACCGCGCTGGATCCGCTTGCGTTGTCGCTCAACGAGAATCCCTTCCCACCGCTGCCGGCGGTACGGTCGGCGTTGATCCGCTCGTTGCACGCCACCAACCGCTATCCGGAGTTCCTGCCCGAGAAGCTGCGCGCCGTGATCGCCGACCACATCGGGGTTCCCGCCGAGGCGGTGGTGCCGGGTGCCGGCGCGACGGGCGTCGTGCTGCAGGCCCTGCAGGCGCTGACCGTCCCGGGCGACTCGATCGCGATGTCGGCGCCCACCTTCGACGGCTATCCGATCCTCGCGCAGATGGCGCGGCTGAGGTCGCGGACGGTCCCCCTCGACGAGCACGGCCACAACGATCTCGCCGGGCTGGCCCGCGCCGCCGCGGAGGCCCGGGTCGTCGTGCTGTGCCGGCCGCACAACCCCACCGGAACGCTGGAGCCCGTCGCGGCTGTGTGGGCGTTCCTGCGTCGCGTGCCGCGCGACACCGTCGTCCTGCTCGACGAGGCCTACATCGAGTTCACCGCGCCCAAGCAGCGCATCGACGTGGCGACGTTGGTCACCCGGTTTCCCAACGTGGTGGTGGTGCGTACCTTTTCCAAGGCGTACGGTCTGGCCGGGCTGCGGATCGGCTACGGGGTGGCGTCGCGGGAGGTGGCCCGCACGCTGTGGTCGCATCAGCTGCCATTCGGTGCGGCGATCACCAGCTTGCTCGCGGTCGCCGCGTCCTACGGCGCGGAACAGCAACTGCTGGAACGGGTCCGGATGATCAACGCCGAACGCGGTTACCTCCGGATGCGGCTGAGCGTACAGGGGATCTACACCACCGACGCGCATGCAAACTTCATGTACCTGCCTCCGAGGGGTGGGCCCTGGCATGACGTTTTCGCCGGCGGCGGCCCGCGGGTGCGTTGCTACCCCGACGGTGGCGCGCGGATCACCGTGGGCAACCGCGCATCCACGCTGGCGGTGCTGTCCGCGCTGGGGAAAGGCCGCGCCCCCGCGCCACGTGCGGTATGAAGGGGCGTGGCTTCCTCACGACCGCCGAAGCGTGACCCGATCGCCGCGGCGCGCGACAACTGGGAGCGTTCCGGGTGGGCCGACGTCGCGCAGGGGATGATGGCGGTGACGTCGGTGATGCGGGCGCACCAGATCCTGCTGGCCCGCGTCGAAACGGCGTTGCGTCCCTACGACCTGAGCTTCTCCCGTTACGAGTTGCTGCGGCTGTTGGCGTTCAGCCGCACCGGCGCGCTGCCGATCACCAAGGCGTCCGACCGGCTGCAGGTCCACGTCACCAGCGTGACCCACGCGATCCGCCGGCTGGAGGCCGACGGGCTGGTGCAGCGGGTGCCGCATCCGACCGACGGGCGCACCACGCTGGTGCAGATCACCGAGCTGGGCCGCTCGACGGTCGAAGACGCCACCGTCACGCTCAACGAGCAGGTGTTCGCCGACGTCGGGATGTCGGAAAGCGAAGCGCAAGCGTTGGTTTCATCGATCGAGTCGCTGCGCCGCGACGCCGGCGATTTCTGAGGGTGGGGGACGCGCCGGCGGCCTGTCCTCCGCCGAACGTGAACTGGCGGCGGCTTTTCGGGCGATTTTCCGCCCTGAGTACACGCTCGACGCTGGCGGCCCAGCCCGTCAGCGCAGCATCTCGATGACCGCGCTGAAGTCCAAGGCGCCGTGCTCCGTCGCGAACTTGGCGTAGATCTCGGCGGCGTGCTTGCCCAGCGGCGCCGACGACCCGGTGGACGCCACCGCGTCCATGGCCAGGCCCAGGTCCTTGTTCATCAGGGCGGTCGCGAAACCCGGTTTGAAGTCGTTGTTGGCCGGCGAGGTCGGCACCGGTCCCGGCACCGGGCAGTTGGTGTGCACGGCCCAGCAGTTGCCGGTCGCGCCGGTGATGACGTCGAAGAGCGACTGCGCCGACAACCCGAGCTTCTCGGCGAGGACGAACGCCTCGCCGATGGCGATCTGCTGCACCGCCAGCACCATGTTGTTGCAGACCTTGGCGGCCTGCCCGGCGCCCGCCGCCCCGCAGTGAATGACCTTGCCCGCCATGGCGTCCAGCACGGGCCTGGCGCGCTCCAGTGCGTCGTCGTCGCCGCCCACCATGAACGCCAGCGTCCCGGCGACGGCGCCCTTCACGCCACCGGAGACCGGCGCGTCCAGCTGCGACACCCCGTGCGACTCCGCGAGCGCGTGCACCTCGCGGGCGTCGTTGACCGAAATGGTCGAGCTGTCGATGAACAACACGCCCGGTTGGGCGGCCGGCAGGATCTCGGCGTAGCAGCGCTTCACCAGGTCGCCGTTGGGCAGCATGGTGATCACCACGTCGGCCCCGGCAACGGCGTCGGCGGCGCTGTCGAACGTCTTGACCCCGTTGCCGGCCGCGGCGGCGACGGCCGCGGGCATCGGGTCGAAGCCGCGCACTGTGTGGCCGGCGGCCACCAGGTTCACCGACATCGGCCCGCCCATGTTGCCCAGGCCGAGAAAAGCGATGGTCGTCATGGTCACCCTCCTACGCGCTCGCCCGCACTCGCGCGGCCTCGGCCCGGCCGACGACCACCCTCATGATCTCGTTCGTGCCCTCCAGGATGCGGTGCACGCGCAGGTCGCGAACGATCTTCTCCAGGCCGTACTCGCGCAGGTAGCCATAGCCACCGTGCAGCTGTAGGGCCTTGTCGGCCACCTCGAAGCAGGTGTCGGTGACGTAGCGCTTGGCCATCGCGCACAGCTCGACCTTGTTGGGGTCGCCGTTGTCCAGCGCATCCGCGGCCCGCCACAACATCATTCGCGACGTTTCCAGCCCGGTCGCCATGTCGGCCAGGGTGAACCGGATGGTCGGCTCGTCGAGCAGTGCCTTGCCGAACGCCTCGCGTTCCCGAACGTAGGCGCCCGCCTTGTCGAAGGCCGACTGGGCGCCGCCGAGCGAGCAGGCCGCGATGTTGAGCCGGCCGCCGTTGAGGCCGTTCATCGCGATGCCGAATCCGGCACCCTCGCCGTCCGCGCCGCCCAGCATGGCGTCGGCGGGTACCCGCACGCCCTCCAGGATCACCTGCGCGGTGGGCTGAGCGTGCCAGCCCATCTTCTCTTCCTGCACCCCGAAACTGAGCCCGGGAGCGTCCTTTTCGACGACAAAGGCCGAGATGCCGCGCGGGCCCTCACCGCCGGTCCTGGCCATCACCACATAGACATCCGAGGCGCCCGCGCCGGAGATGAACTGCTTGACACCGTCGAGCACGTAGTCGCCACCCTGCCGGACGGCTCGGGTGCTCAGGGCGCTGGCGTCCGACCCCGCGCCCGGCTCGGTGAGGCAGTAGCTGGCGATGGCGTCCATCGCGGCCAGCCGCGGCACCCATTCCTTGCGCTGTTCGGCGGTGCCGAACGTGTCGACCATCCACGCGCACATGTTGTGAATGGACAGGAACGCGGCGGTGGTCGGGTCGGCGATGGCCAGTTGCTCGAAAATGCGGACGCCGTCGAGCCGGCGCAGCCCGCTGCCGCCGACGTCCTCGCGGCAGTAGATCGCGGCCATGCCGAGCTCGGCGGACTCGCGCAACACATCGGTCGGAAAGTGTTTGGCGGCATCCCATTCCAGGGCGTGCGGGGCCAGGCGCTTGGCGGCGAAAGCGGCGGCCGTCTCGCTGATGCCCCGCTCGTCGTCGTTCAGGGTGAACATGGATCCCTAATCCATCGTGGGGATGACGAATTCGGCGCCATCCTTGATGCCGGACGGCCACCGCGACGTCACCGTCTTGGTCTTCGTGTAGAAGATGA
Organism: Mycobacterium sp. E1747; assembly: GCF_001667775.1. Lineage (GTDB taxonomy): Bacteria > Actinomycetota > Actinomycetes > Mycobacteriales > Mycobacteriaceae > Mycobacterium. The sequence goes on along the minus strand of NZ_LZJI01000186.1, from coordinate 3,199 downwards.
TGGACGAGGGGCCATGCTGGTTGAGGTCGCCGAAACCGGAGCGCTTCCAACCGCCGAAGGTGTGGTAGGCCACCGGAACCGGGATCGGCACGTTCACGCCGACCATGCCCACCTGCACGCGGGAGACGAAGTCGCGGGCGGCGTCGCCGTCGCGGGTGAAGACCGCCACGCCGTTGCCGTACTCGTGCTCCGAGGGCAACCGCAGCGCCTCTTCGTAATCGTGGGCGCGCACGATGCACAGCACCGGCCCGAAGATCTCGTCGGTGTAGATCGACATGTCGGGGGTGACGTGGTCGAACAGCGTTGGGCCTATGAAGAATCCGCCCTCAAGGCTGGCGTCGTCGAAGGTCAGGTCGTCGCTGCCGCGTTCGCGCCCGTCGATCACTATCTCCGCGCCGGCGGCCACGCCCTGCTCGATGTAGTCGCGCACCCGCGCCAGCGCGGCCCCGGTGACCAGTGGGCCGTAGTCGGCTTTGGGGTCCAGGCTGTGGCCCACCCGCAGGTTGTTGATCCGGTCAACGAGCCTGGCGCGCAGCCGGTTCGCGGTCTGCTCGCCGACCGGCACGGCGACGCTGATCGCCATGCACCGTTCGCCGGCGCTGCCGTATCCGGCGCCGATCAGCGCGTCGACGGCCTGGTCCAGGTCCGCGTCGGGCATCACGATCATGTGGTTCTTGGCGCCGCCGAAGCACTGCGCCCGCTTGCCGGTGGCCGCGGCCGTCGAGTAGATGTATTGGGCGATGTCGGAGCTGCCGACGAAACCCACCGCCTGGATGTCGGGGTGGTGCAGGATGGCGTCGACGGCCTCCTTGTCGCCGTGCACGACCTGGAAGACGCCGGGCGGCAGGCCCGCCTCCAGGAACAGCTCGGCCAGCCGCACCGGGACCGAGGGGTCACGCTCGCTGGGCTTGAGCACGAACGCGTTCCCGCACGCCAGGGCCGGCCCGGCCTTCCACAGCGGGATCATGGCCGGGAAGTTGAACGGGGTGATGCCCGCGACCACCCCCAGCGGCTGGCGCAGCGAGTACACGTCGATGCCGGGACCGGCACCCTCGCTGTACTCGCCCTTGAGCAGGTGGGGGATGCCGATGGCGAACTCGATGACCTCGACGCCGCGCTGGACGTCGCCCCGCGCGTCGGCCAGCGTCTTGCCGTGCTCGAGCGACAGCAGCTCGGCGAGCTCGTCCATGTGCTCGTTGACCAGACCGACAAAACGCATCATCACGCGGGCGCGGCGTTGCGGATTCCATGCGGCCCAACCCTTTTGGGCCTCGACGGCCGAGGCCACCGCGGCGTCGACGTCGGCGTTGGTGGCCATCGGCACCTGCGCCTGCACCTCGCCGGTGCTCGGATTCAAGACGTCGGCGGTGCGGGTGGACTGGCCGGCGGTGCGCTGCCCATCGATGAAGTGGGGGATCTGTGTGGTCATGGTGTCCTCGGGTTCGTGCGCGCGGGAGAGGCGGATACTTGGATATCCTAGTAACTGCCGCCGGGCGTCGCAAGGACGCGGTGTCTCACCCGGGGTAGTTGCCGGCCTCCAGGTCCGCCAGCAGGCTCGGATGCGTGGGGTGCCAGCCGAACCTTTCCTGCGTCAGCTCGCTCGAGGCGGGCTGGTCCAGGGCGAAGATCGCGCCGGCGAACCCGAAATGCTCCGCCGGAACCGACGCCGCGGGGAGATCGAGCTGGCGGCCGATGGTCTCGGCGAGCGCGCGCATCGGGTCGCCCTCGTCCCCGACGGCATGCGCCACCGTCCCGGGGGTCGCCTCCTCGAGCACCACGCGGAACAGGCGGGCGGCGTCGAGAACGTGCACGGCGGGCCAGCGCTGGGCGCCGTCGCCGACGTATCCGGACACGCCGGTTCGACGGGCGGCCTCGACGAGCAGCGAGGCGAAGCCACAGGGCCCGCCCGCCCGATGGACGGAGCGGGGGAGGCGGACCACCGCGGAGCGGACGCCTCGGGCCGCCAGGTCCAGGGCGGCCTGCGCGTTGCGGCCGCGCCCGCCGACGGGACCCTCGACCGGTATCGTGTCGCGCTCGGTGGACGCGCGGCCGGGAATGGGGGGCGTGCCCGAGGCCATCACGAACGGCTTGCCCGTCCCGTCCAGCGCGGCGCCGAACGCCTCGACGGCGGCCGCCTCCTGGGCAACCGCCCTCTCGAAATCGCTGAAGTGCAGGAAGGCGAGGTGAACGACTCCGTCGGAGTCCATGGCGCCCGCGCGCAGGCTCTCCGGGTCGTCAAGATCGCCGGGTAGCACGTCGGCCCCCAGGGACTTGGCGGCCCGCGCCGACGCGTCGGATCGGGTCAGCGCCAGGACCTCGTGGCCCGCGCCGATGAGCTCGGGCACCACGGCCGAACCGATCCCGCCGGTGGCGCCGGTGACGAAAACGCGCATGAGCATCTCCTCGAGTGATGGGACTTGTGTCTCATCACGCTAGCAGAGTGATGGGACAAACGTCCCATCGCTACGATGACCGGATGCCCCGCTGGGAACCGGATGCGCGCGCCCGGTTGGTCGTCGCCGCCCTCCAACTGTTCGCCGAGCAGGGTTACGACCGGACCACCGTGGCCGAGATCGCCGATGAGGCCGGCCTGACGAAGAGCACCTTCTTCCGCTACTTCCCCGACAAGCGGGAGGTGCTGGCGGCCGGTCAGGAGACCCTCGCTCGACTCCTGACTGACGGCATCGCGTCGGTGCCCCCGGACGCGAGCCCGCTCGCCGCGGTCGCCGCCGGGCTGCAGCGGGCGGCCGGGCCGATGACGCCGTTCAATCGCGAGCTGGGTCCCCGGCTGCAGGCCGTCATCGCCAGCAGCACCGAGCTGCAGGAGCGCGACGCTCTCAAACGGGTCGGCCTCGCCGCGGCTATGGCGGACGCGTTGCGCGCGCGGGGTGTGCCGGACCGGGCGGCGGCGCTGGCGGCCGAGCTGGGCGTGCTGGCGTTCAAGGAGGCCTACGCCGAATGGCTCGCCGCGGACGAGGACCGGGACTTGGCCGAACTGGCCCGCAAGGCCCTCGATGACCTCCGCGCGGCGGCGGCCGACATCGGCTGAGCGCGCTAGCCTTCAGGCGTATGCGCACCATCGAGGCCGACTACCTGGTGGTCGGCGCGGGCGCCATGGGCATGGCGTTCGTCGACACGCTGGTCACGGAGACGTCAGGGACGGACGCCCGCGTGGTGCTGGTCGACCGCAACCACCAGC
>NZ_LZJI01000185.1 GCF_001667775.1 Mycobacterium sp. E1747 | reverse complement strand
CTCGGCACCCACCTTGCCGGCCACGCGTGACACCACAGCGGCCCCACGGCGACGCAGATCGGCATCGGGCACGGGCAGGACAACCGCACCGTGGGCCCGCGACGGCAACAGCACGCTGGCCGTACCCCGCACCGTGCTCTCGTCGCGCTGGCTGGTCCCCAGCACGTCTAGCTGGACGAGTCCGTCGGGGGTGTCGCTCTTGCCCGTGCCCGATGCCGATCTGCGTCGCCGTGGGGCCGCTGTGGTGTCACGCGTGGCCGGCAAGGTGGGTGCCGAGATGCGACGAATCCACGGAGAGTGAGAAGGACATGAAGAGAACGGTATTCGAAGCGGAACACGAAGCCCTGCGCGAGACCACCAGACAGTTCATCGAACGGGAGGTCGCGCCACACGCCGAACAGTGGGACCGCGATCGCCTCGTCGACCGGTCGGCCTACGCTGCCGCGGGTAAGTACGGCCTGATCGGGTTCAACATGCCCGAGGAGTACGGCGGCGGCGGCACCGAGGACTTCCGCTTCAACGCGGTCATCGTCGAAGAGTTGGCGCGATGCGGGTTGGCGGCGCCCTCGCTGTCGCTGCAGAACGACGTCGTGGGACCGTACTTCAAGTCGTTGGCGACCGACGAGCAGAAGTCCCGCTGGATGCGGGGCATCGTCAGCGGTGAGACGATCGTCGCGGTCGCGATGACGGAGCCGGGCGCGGGCAGCGATCTCGCCGGGATCCGCACGTCGGCGGCACGAGACGGTGACGACTGGGTACTCAATGGTGCGAAGACATTCATCTCGGCCGGCATCAACAGCGATCTCGTCGTGGTCGTGGCGCGCACGGATCCCGATGCCGGCCACAAGGGCTTCACACTTCTCGTGGTGGAGCGCGACATGCCGGGTTTCACCCGCGGCCGCAAGCTCGACAAGATGGGGTTGCACGCCCAGGACACCGCGGAGCTGAACTTTGAGGACGTCCGAGTGCCCGGCGCGAACGTGCTCGGCCAGGTGGGCCGCGGCTTCTACCACCTCATGCATAACCTGCCCTCCGAGCGGTTATCGATCGCCATCGGCGCCGTCGCCGGCGCACGCGAAACATGGCGACAGACATTGCAGTACGCCAAGGATCGAAAGGCGTTCGGTCAACCGATCGGAAGCTTCCAGCACAACCGCTTTCTGCTGGCCGAAATGGACACTGAACTCGAGATCGCCGAGCAGTACATTGACCGCTGTCTACAGGCGGTCGTCGACGACGAACTCACTGCCATTGAGGCAGCCAAGGCGAAGTGGTGGTGCACCGAATTGGCTAAGAAGGTCATCGATGGATGCGTGCAGCTGCACGGAGGATACGGGTACATGATGGAGTACCGCGTTGCTCGCGAGTACTGCGACTCGCGAATCCAAACCATCTTCGGTGGAACCACCGAGATCATGAAGGACATCATCGGCCGCGATCTGGGACTATGAGCGGGATCTCGAGTCATCGAGACGGCAACGTCCTGCACGTTGTGCTCGATCGGCCGAGCAAGCTGAACGCGGTCAACTCCCCGATGCTTGCCGCACTCAAGCGCAGCCTCGATGAGGCGAACCGTGATTCGACGTCGGTCGTCGTGCTCTCCGGTGCGGGGCGCGCGTTCTGCTCCGGCGGCGACCTGAGCGGTCGAGACACCGAGGGGGCCGGTGAACTCGCTAACGACGTCGTGCGAGCGATCATCGAACTGCCCAAACCCGTGGTGGCGGCCGTGCACGGTCCCGCCGTGGGCGTAGGTTGCACGCTCGCGTTGGCGTGCGATCTCACGGTCGTCGCGCGGTCCGCCTATTTTCAGTTGGCATTCAGTCGGGTCGGATTGATGCCGGACGGCGGCACGTCGGCGCTCCTTCCGGTGGCGATCGGTCGGCCGAGGGCGACCCGAATGGCGATGCTGGCGGAGCGGATTTCGGCTTCGGATGCCTACTCGTGGGGGATGATCACACATTTGGTGGAAGACGCGACGTTCGACACGGGGCTGGCCTCCGTGGTCGATGCTCTCGACGCGACGTCGGGACCCTCGCTGCGCTGGATCAAAAAGGCGATGCGCGCAGCGACGATGGCGGCGCTCGGCGACGTGCAGATCGTGGAAATGGAAGGCCAGTCGACTTTGACCGGTACGCCGGAGTTCCGGACTGCGGTAGCCGCATTCCGCCGCGCTCCGAAACAATAGAGGAGTATCCAGATGGATGTGTTGGACAACCTGGTGGCCATCGAGTTCGATTTCGCCGACCACGTCGCCACGGTGACGCTGAATCGACCGGCGCAGATGAACAGCTTTGACGAGCAGATGGCGACCGAACTGGTGCGGGTCTGGACGCGGGTGCGAGAGGACGACGACATCCGAGTTGTGGTCCTACAGGCCAATGGTGAGCGCGCCTTTTGCACCGGTATCGACGTGTCGAAGGGAGCCTGGTGGTTCGACCAGCCGATCTTCAACCAGGAGGATCCAGGCACTCTCCTGGGCCCCAAGGCGCACCTGGTGTGGAAGCCGGTGATCGCTGCGTTACACGGAATCGTCGCCGGGGGAGCGATGTACTTCGTCAATGAGTGTGATTTCTCGATCTGTGCGCAGTCGACGCTGTTCTTCGACCCGCATGCCAACGCCGGTGTCGTGTCGGCGCTGGAACCGATGGGGATGCTGGCGCTGGGCCTGCCGTACGGCGACGTCATGCGCTGGGCTCTCATGGGCAGTGAGGAAAGGATTACGGCGGAAACCGCATTACGTCTCGGTCTCGTCACCGAGGTCGTGTCCGACGACCAATTGCGCTCGCACGCCGCGGGATTGGCGTCCGAGATCGCAAGCCGGAGACCGCAGTCGATCCAGGGTACGGTTCGGGCGATGTGGGAAGCGCGTGATCTTCCGCCGAGCATCGCAGCACGCCACGGTTTGTCCTACACCCACATCGGCAATGCTGGCGACGGAAGGACCGATTCACGGTCCAACAAGCGGCCGCCGCGATTCAGGTAGTGGGTTCCTTCAGCTGCTCGCCCATTCTTTGGATCAGCGATTGCAAGCCGCGAAGCGGACGGGCCATGACCTTGATCGACGTGATCTGGTTGCTGGAATTCCACGCGAGTATGTCGATGCCCTCGATGTGGACATCATCGAGGCTCACGACGAACTCAAGAACGGCCGATCTATCGCCGAGCCACTGGTTGACGTAGTGGAAGTCGCTTCCGGCGAACATCCTCTCGGCGGCACGAAGATATCTGGCGCATGTTGCCTTTCCGGATTGCGGGGTGAACACGGCCGGCGAGTAGAACACCGCGTCGTCCGCAAGCATGTCGTGTAACAGTTGCTCGTTGCCGCTCTCCATGAACTCGAGCCACGTATCGACGGCCATCGAGGTCACAGCCGAGCCCCAGCCTTGAGCATTCCGCTCAACTTGACGGCGATGATCTCCTCGGCTTCAGCGACGATGCGGGAGACGAGTTCCTGACACGTCGGGATGTCCTCGATCAGACCCATGACCGTGCCGACGGTCCAGATACCCGCATCGAGGTCACCGTCGTCGAATACACGGCGTCCGCGCACGCCGGCAACGAGGTGCTTGACGTCCTCGAACTGGCCGCCCTTCTTGAGGATCTCGACCACCTCGCGCGATACCTCGTTGCTCGCCACGCGCGCGGTGTTGTGCAGCGACCGGAAGATCAGCTCGGTCCCACGCTCGTCACCGTCAACGATCGCCCGCTTGACGTTGTCGTGAATGCACGACTCGGCGGTCGCCATGAACCGGGTGCCCATGTTGATGCCATCGGCGCCCAGCGCCAGCGCCGCGACCAGACCGCGGGCATCGCCGAAGCCGCCGGAGGCGAGCATCGGGATCTCGATCTGCTTGGCCGCCGCCGGAATCAGCACCAGGCCGGGGATGTCGTCCTCGCCGGGATGGCCGGCGCACTCGAAACCGTCGATGCTGATGCCGTCCACACCGAGGCTCTGCGCCTTCACCGCGTGCCGCACCGAGGTGCACTTGTGCAGCACCTTGATGCCGTTGTCGTGGAACATCGGCAGATGCGGGGCCGGATTGGACCCGGCGGTCTCCACGATCTTGATACCGGCATCGACGATCACCTGGCGGTACTCGTCATAGGGCGGGGGGTTGATCGACGGCAGGATAGTGACGTTCACGCCGAACGGCTTGTCGGTGAGATCGCGGGTGCGGGCGATCTCGTTGGCCAGATCCGCCGGAGTCGGTTGGGTGAGCGCGGTAATGAACCCTAACCCACCCGCATTCGCCACGGCCGCAACGAGTTCGGCGCGACCGACCCACTGCATACCGCCCTGGGCGATCGGGTGATCGACACCGAAGGCCTCGGTGAACTTCGTCGTGATCGTCATTTGTGCTCCCAGCTCTTCGCGCAAGCGCTCATCGCGGCGCCATCCGGATCGCCCCGTCCAAACGAATCACTTCGCCGTTGAGCATCGGGTTCTCCACGATATGGGCGGCCAGAGCACCGTACTCATCGGGGTCACCAAGGCGGGCCGGGTGCGGCACCTGCTTACCCAGGGAGTCCTGCGCCTCCTGGGGCAACGAGCCCAGCAGCGGCGTCTTGAACAGGCCCGGGGCGATGGTGACCACGCGAATGAGCTCGCGGGCCAGGTCGCGCGCGATCGGCAGCGTCATGCCCACCACACCGCCCTTGGACGCCGAGTAGGCCGCCTGGCCGATCTGGCCCTCGAACGCGGCGACCGAAGCGGTGTTGATGATGACGCCGCGCTCCTCCCCGATCGGCTCCGTCTTGGCAATCCGTTCGGCGGCAAGACGCAACACGTTGAACGTGCCGATCAGATTCACCTGAACGACCGCGTTGAACCAGTCCAGCGGGAACGGCCCGTCCTTGCCCAACGTCTTGACCGCGTTGCCGATCCCGGCGCAGTTGACGTTAATGCGCAGCGGCCCCATCTCCTCGGCGATGTCCAGGGCGGCCGACACCGATTCAGGGTCGGTGACGTTAGCCTGCGCGAAACGGGCACGCGGACCCAGCTTGGCTACCACATCCTCACCCTTGAGGTCGATCACCACCACCGACGCACCCTTGTCGAGCAATCGCTTGGTGGTCGCCAAGCCCAAACCCGAGGCACCACCGGTGACGACGGCTACGGCGTTGTGAACAAGCATGATGGCAATTCCTCTCTGCGGTCATCCTCCGGGCCGACAGGCCCGTCACGACACACAAAGTACACGTAGTCATCTATGTCTGCGAAAATGGTCCGCGCATTGACGTTCGGGAGTCCAAACTTGCCGTCAAATGGATGGTCGATGAGGCCACTCAGGTCGTCAGTGGTCCGGCCCGTCGGCGATCTGCGACCTCCGGACGAGACCGAAGTATCAACCGTCGCAGATGATGACACGATGCGCCGGTGGGCCGCTTGACCTAAGCGTCTACGCGCAAAAGCATTGCGCCGCTGGGGACCCCTCCGCCGGCGGAGACCACGGCCACGCGGGGATCACTGACCTGCCGACCAGGTGCGCGGCCGCGCAGTTGGAGGACGGCCTCCCGCACGAATCCGTAGCCGTGCAAGCGGCCCGCGGACAGCTGTCCGCCGTGGGGGTTGATCGGCAGCGTTCCGTCGACGGCTATCCCGCGGCCCTCGCCGATGAAATCGCGCGCCTCGCCGAGTCCGCAGAAGCCCAGACCTTCCAGCCACGACAACGCGTTGAACGTGAATCCGTCGTAGAGCAGGGCGACATCCACGTCATCGGGGCGGAGCGCGGTGCGCGTCCACAGGTGCCGTGACGGACCTAGCGATTGAGGCAAGTGGGTGAACGTGCTCTGGTCCCAGGACAATCGCTCCAGGATCTGGGTACCGACCGCCTCGACGTAGACGGGCGTGCTCGCAAGATCATCGGCCGTCTCGCGAGCCGACACGATCACCGCCACGGCGCCGTCTACTGGAACATCGCAGTCGTACAGGCCGAAGGGAGTCGAGACCATCCGAGCCGAAAGGTAGTCCTCCATGGTCAACGGGTCCCGGTAAACGGCTTCGGGATTCGCGGCGGCATTGGCTCGCTCCGTGAGTGCGATCCATCCGAGGGTCTCGCGGGTATCGCCGTACCTGTGCAGGTAATGCGTTGCGTTGCAGGCGATCCAGTTCGCAGCTGACATCGCACCGAACGGTGCACGGAACTCGTACATGTCGGTGGCCCGGCCGTCGCTCGGCAACCAAATACCGCTTCGCGTGAGTGCTGCGTAAGTCGATTCCCACACCGTCCGGAAGCACAGCACGTGACGGCACAGCCCGGCGGCCACGGCAAGCATGGCCGCGACGATGGAACCCGTTTGCCCGGGCACCTCCGCTCCGCCGCTTACCCAGGTCGGATGCAGACGCAACGCCTCTTCGACCGCCATGATGCCGCCTTCCGACATGCCGGCCGGTGCCGCGCCCGGATAGGTTGCCAGACCATCGATGTCGGAAGGCTGCAGTCCGGCATCGGCGATGGCCTCCAGACACGCGTCGATCGTCAGGCTCAGCGGGTCGACCATCAGTCGCCGACCCACCTGGGACTGTCCGATACCCGAGATCACGACGCGGTCCTCGAACTTGCGCGGCGTCGCCGGCCCGCGTAGGTGCCGGCTAACGTCCTCCGGCGCGGGAAGCGGTTGACGATCAACTACATCCGGATCGGGCTCGAACAAGGGGATCCAGATGTCATCGGTGCCGCGCTCGAAGGTCACGCGAACCGGATCTCCGATCGAGATTTCGAGCGGGTCACAGTTCACGATGTTTGTCGTCAATCGCACCGAGGTGTCCTCGTCGAGCGCGACCACCGCGACGACGTACGGGGGAGGCATCGACGGAAGCCATTGCTGCTCGTTGCGCGTGAAACCGAGGATTTGAGCCCTGCCCGAGGTGGCCGCCATTTCGATGTTCCGCGACCCGCACTGGCTGCACGCGGGAGGTTGGGGGTGCAGCCATTTGCCGCAATCGCTGCATCGAGATACCCGGAGGATGCCGTCGGCGCCCGACGCCCAAAACGGGGCACTCGCTAGCGTCGGTTGCGGCAGCTTCCGACCGGTCGGGCTGTAGTTCATCTGAATCCCTTCGCCGTTCTGAGTCGCGGGAGGCGCGCGGACGGACCAACTTCTATAAGCACCGCCAAAACACTTCGGGGGTTCGGCATATCGAAGGGGCGCCTACCCCTACTATGGTGAAGATACCTTCACTATCAGCCGGGCTGTCAATCTCGTATCGATCGGGCGGAGGCGGCCACACGCGAAGGAAGAGGCGCTGCGATGACAGGCAAGAAGTGTCGAGCCCGACCAGCTCGCGGTCCGCAACTTTCAATCGAAGTCGGTGCAGCGCAACGCGATTAAATCCGACCACTGGATCACCCTTGCGGTCTCACGGCGATTGCAACGCACGGCACGTTCACATGCGTCCGCCGCGCCCGCCTGACGGCGTTCTTAGGTATAACGGACGGCCGTGTAAGCGAACTCGCTCTGGCGCCGAGGGTCAGCAAGAACGCGGTCGGCCAGCTGGTGGGGGAACCGAAGTCCCTCGCATACGTCGAGCGTTTGATGGATTCCGTCGATGGGCGGGCCGGGCGCGTCCGCTGCACCGGTTGGGGGTTGCGAGGTGACGCGCCCGCCGACACCTGGCGCGCCGGTACCTTCAGCCCGGACTGGCTGGAAACACACGCGAAGGGAGATTTCCATGGTCAGGCGTAAGCGCCGCGTCGCAGACAGCGACGCGGTTCGCGATTTCCAGTCGAACTCGCTCCAACGTCACGCTATTGACTTCGGCGAGTGGATGACACGTGCCAGCCTGGTGCGAGCGCAGCGCCTGGGGCACTCCCAGCTGCGTCCTGCTCACGCGCGACTACTGGTTTACCTGGACTGGAAGGGCAGTCGGGTGAGTGACCTCGCGGTGGCCCTCGGCGTGACCAAGAACGCGGTGAGCCAGCTCGTGAACGAACTCGAGTCCTTGGGCTATCTCGAGCGCGCCCCGCACCCCGTCGACGGGCGCGCCAAGATCGTTCGCTACACCGATTTCGGCCATGAACTCTTGCGGGATGGTCTGGCGATCAGCACTGCACTCGACGGCGAGGTGGTCAACATCATCGGTGCTGACAGATTCGAGCTGCTCCGGGAGATGCTGGCCGACATCTGTCGGGGTCTTCCGCCAGCGGACGCGGGCGGCGTTCCGTCGTGACGGTGTTGGAGGTGCCGCGACGCTCTCAGAGGTCGGCGAAGATCGGCCCCTGAGTTGCGCATTCGAACGGCTGAGCAAGGGCTGGGCGCCAGCAGCCGGTTCCGGTGGCGGTCGCTCGCCCGGCGGTCGGTCTGGGCACTCTCACTCGGGCGAGGGTGAAACCGACCGCATCGGCACATTCGGAATGGCTGTTGGACAGGGTTACGTACACCGTCGCACTTGCCTGCTGGCCGGTGCACACGCCGGCCAGCAGTGTGGCCGTTGCTGCTGGCGCCCCGCCGGACAGGAAAACCGATTCGGACGCGCTCGGACCGGAATACGGCTATGCGTCAGAGCTTTATGACGATCCCCTGGGTGAGCGTGACGACGACTGCGAGCGCGAAGATGAAACCGAAGGACAGCAGGAGCAGTGTCCGGGTCTCTCGCCAGAGGTCGGCGTTGTCCGCCGGCGGCAGGAAGAACTCCGGCGGCAGGTCCTTGACCGCAACACGGTGGTGGTCATCGGGCATGGAACGTCCTTTCGCGGTATCCGAGGTGCACTGCAGGGCTAGATCTGGGGAGGGATGTACACGTCGTTGGCGTGTAGGAGTATCCGCAACACGACCAGCGGGAAGACAGCGCAGAAGAAGAAGCTGACCTGGAACACCACGAACCAGGCGCCGAGTCGCCTCAGTTCGAACTTCCACCGGGGAATCGTCACCTCATAGTTGAGGTAGTCGTCGAACTCCTGCTGCTTGGTCCGATGGACCTGCTTGACCGCCACCGCGGCGCCGCCTGCGGACAGCGCTGCCGACTCGCCGGCCGTTTGCGAGGTCTTGGGGGTCTTGGGGACGGTGAACCGTTCGAGGCGGAAGAACCGCTCCATGTGGTTGAGGCCTTTAATCGGGGGCTTGCCCGCCCAATAGGCGATCAGATTAGGCCACACGCACATAATGCCGATGGTCCACAACAACGTGATGCGGCCGCCCGTGCTCCATTGGATGAGCGGGCCGATGCCCGGGTCGTAGGTCCACCACCCGAAGTACGCGGCCGTGCCTTCGACGAGGAAGTCCCAAATGTAGTTAACCGGGATCGCCAGGACCAACATCGATTTGAGCATGCTCCAGCCCAGTCGCGACGACAGATATTGACTCAACCACAAGACGATCAGAGCGTGCACGCCCCAGTAGAACGCGTAGGCGAACGGCATGAAGAGCGGATCGTGGGGGGTCTTCAGCGGAAGCCATTCGAGTAGGTGGTGCCGGGCGAACGCCGGGCTGTAGAACAGTTGCTGACCCCAGTCGCCGATTGTCTCCATCCAGTAGACGGCCATGCTGTTGACCAGGAACAAGAACCCCCACGTCAGCCGGCGGCGGCGAATGACATCGGCGACCGCCAACACCATGAAGATGCTGGCGACGATCGGAATGACCCAGTTGAAGACCCACACCGCGCCTGGGGCCAGGGTTACGGGAGGAGCGAGTTCGGCGGCCGCTGACAACATCAGTTCTCACATTCTACGGGGGGTGGTGAAGAACACTTCACTAAATCTCGCGTGTGATGTCAACCACCCTATTCCTCGGTCGTCGCATTCAGCACCAAAATGGGGCCGCTGCCGGCGTGCTCATACTGAGTTGGGGCGCAGCACGATTGAGTCGGGGTATTGACGAAGGACGACTTGGATAACATAGTTAGCCTTCTGGGGCGGCTAGGCGTTGCCGACCCTGCCGGCCCGATGGGAGGAAACGGAATGACGAGTTCGGATACCGACATGATGGCGGCCGAAGATCGCATGTACGTCGACGGAACGCTGCGACTGGCCGCGTCGGGCGAACGGGTCGACAACCTCAACCCCGCGACCGGCGAAATTATCGGCACTGTGACGAACGCCGGCGCCACTGACATGGAGGATGCGCTCGCCGCCGCGCGCCGCGCCTTCGACGACACCGACTGGGCAACGAATCGAGAATTTCGCCAGCACTGTCTGCTGCAGTTGCACGACGCGCTACAAACGGAGAAGGAGGCCTTTCGCGCCGAGCTCATCGCCGAGGCCGGCGCCACGGCGATGACCACCCATATGTTCCATCTCGACTGGCCCATCGCTGAAGCCGTCAGATGGCCCGCCGAGTACATCTCCCACTACCAATGGGAGCGTCAACTCGAGCCGGACACCAAGGTCGCCTCCCCCGCCACCAGGATGGTCGTGAAGGAACCCATCGGCGTGGTAGGAGCCATCACCCCGTGGAACTTCCCGTTCGAAATCATCAGCAATAAGATCGGCCAGGTGCTGGCCACCGGAAACACGATGGTGCTCAAGCCGGCGATGGAAACGCCGTTCAGCGCGCTGCGGTGGGGCCGAATCATCGCGGAGAAGACCGATATTCCCGCAGGCGTGGTCAACATCGTCCCTGCGGGAGACAACGCCGTGGCGCAGACGTTGCTTACCGACCCGAGGGTCGACATGGTGTCGTTCACTGGCTCGACCGATGTGGGGCGCCTCATCCAGCGACTCTCGGCCGAGACGATGAAGCGAAACCTCCTTGAACTGGGCGGCAAGTCGGCGTACCTCCTCCTTGAGGACGCGGACCTGCAGACTTCCCTTCCCGGCTGCATCGCAGCGGCGACCCACGCCGGCCAGGGTTGCGCACTGTTCACGCGGCTCATCGTGCCGCGCGCGAAGTACGCAGAGGCAGTCGAGTTCGCCACCGCCGCGTATGCCGCCATCCCGGTCGGTGACCCCACGGACCCGTCCATCTTCTGCGGTCCACTGATCTCGGAGAAGCAGCGCACCCGGGTCCTCGACTACATCGAGGTCGCTCAGAAAGAGGGCGCGCGGATCACCGTCGGTGGGGGCATACCCGACGGTTTCGACCGGGGCTACTTCGTGTCGCCCACCGTCCTAGCCGATGTGACGCCCGACATGCGGGTCTTCCAGGAGGAGATATTCGGGCCGGTACTGGTGGTCACGCCCTACGACGGTGGTGACGACGAGGCCGTCGCGCTGGCCAACGATTCGCTATACGGACTCGCGGGGGCAGTGTTCGGCTCCCCGGACCGGGCTCGCGCGGCGGCCGGCCGCATCCGTGCCGGCACGGTTTCGGTCAACGGCGCGATGATCTACGGCGCCGACGCCCCGTTCGGCGGCTATCGGCTGAGCGGAATCGGCCGACAGAACGGACACGAGGGTTTCGAGCAACACCTGCAAACCAAGAGCCTCGCTTTCCCCTCATGATCTCGAAGAACGAGGAAGCGTTGTCTGACGGTGAACCGCTGCAAGTCGCGGCTGCGGATGACTTCACGGTGGACGACGACGCACCGCATCCTGCCGGTAACGACTTCTACTTCACCGAAACCTACTGGTACTCGTTCTTCGTTCCCGAACGCAGTCTCGGCGGATGGTTGTACGCCGGCATCCGGCCCAACGCTGGTGTGACACTTGGCGGTTGCTGGATTTGGGATGCCTCGGGAACCGATCCGTGGGAGATCCCGTTCTTCGAGCAGTACCACTTCCTCAAGCTCCCGAAGGGCGGCAGTCCGGACGGCATCGAGTTCGCCACTGGGATGACGGTCCGCACGATCGAACCCGGCATGGCCTACCAGCTCGGCTACAGCGACCGCAACAGGCTGCGGGTGGATCTGCGGTTCGATGGCACTGAGCGTCCGGTGGCACTGCGGGCGGGAACCCCGCCATATCCAAAGGCGTCGCATTTCGACCAAACCGGACGTGTCACGGGCACAGTCGAACTCGACGGGGAGCGCATCGACGTCGACTGCTATGCGATGCGGGATCGGTCGTGGGGTAGCCGGCACGAACGTGGTTTCCGTCCCATGGGCTACACGTGGATGGCCAGTGAGGACTGGTCGGCCCTGCTGTACTCGCGCCCATCGCTCAGCGATGGCGATGAGATCTACGCGGGCTACGTGAGGCGCGGCGATCGGACAACCTACGTTCGCGACGGTATCCGCCACGTCGAACGCGACACCGCCAGCGGCTGGATCACGGCCATGCGGTTGGAGGTCACCGACGAGTCCGGGCACGTGCTGAACGTGGAGGGCACCGCCAAGAGTCGCATGATCCTGCCGGGCGCGACAAACGTGTGCGTCAACTCCGCGTTGACCTTGGCGTCCGACGGCGCCACCATTTACGGCGAGGATCAGGACGTCTGGCCAATCAGCGTGTGGCGCAAATTGACTCGGCGATGATGAGGTCGCGGCGCATGCGAGTCGGATTGGGCCGATATGCCCGTTGATCGTGTCCTGCCCACCGAGGAAGCCCACGACGTAATCGCGCTCGCGCGTGACGTCGCCGACAAGGTGCTCGACCCGATCGTCGACGAGCATGAGAAGTCCGAGACTTACCCCGACGGGGTGTTCGCGCAGTTGGGCGCTGCGGGGCTGTTGAGCCTTCCTCAACCCGAGGAGTGGGGTGGCGGCGGGCAGCCCTTCGAGGTGTACCTGCAGGTGCTCGAGGAACTCGCCGCCCGGTGGGCCGCAGTCGCCGTCGCCGTCAGCGTGCACAGTCTGTCGTCGCACCCTCTGCTGGTGTTCGGCACCGATGCACAGAAACAACGGTGGTTGCCGGACATGTTGTCGGGCAACCAGGTCGGCGCCTACAGCTTGAGCGAGCCGCAGGCCGGCTCGGACGCCGCCGCGCTGCGCTGTGCGGCGGTAGCCGACGGTGACGGGTATCTGCTGAACGGCTCGAAGTCGTGGATCACCCATGGCGGGATGGCCGACTTCTACACGCTGTTCGCCCGCACGGGTGAAGGCAACAAGGGCATCTCCTGCTTCCTCGTCCCCGGCGACCTGCCGGGGCTGAGCTTCGGCAAGCCAGAGGAGAAGATGGGCCTGCACGCTGTCCCAACGACGTCGGCGTTCTACGACAACGCGCGCCTCGACGCAGGCCGCCGCATCGGCGACGAAGGGCAGGGACTGCAGATCGCCTTCAGCGCACTGGATTCCGGCCGACTGGGCATCGCCGCCGTCGCCGTCGGACTGGCTCAGGCCGCGCTCGACGAGGCGACGCGCTACGCGAACGAACGAACGACGTTCGGCCGAAAGATCATTGAGCACCAAGGGCTAGGATTCCTACTGGCCGATATGTCCGCCGCGGTGGTCAGTGCGCGCGCAACCTACCTGGACGCCGCACGACGGCGTGACCTGGGTAGGCCGTACTCGGCGCAAGCCAGCGTCGCCAAGCTCGTCGCGACCGACGCGGCAATGAAGGTGACCACCGACGCCGTGCAGGTCTTCGGCGGTGCCGGCTACACCCGCGACTACCGCGTCGAGCGTTACATGCGCGAAGCCAAGATCACGCAGATATTCGAGGGAACGAATCAGATCCAGCGTCTGGTGATCGCCCGTGATCTGACGGGCTGACGAGGCCCTCGATCGAGGCGGTCATCAGTTAGGCCCGCTTACCGCATTTGGTGAGGGGGAGGGGGTGTGCATCTACGAACGACCGGATGCCCACAAGATTCGAAGGGGCGGTCAGGGCTTCGATCCCGCCGTGTCTTGCTTCTGATCGACCAGGTGAGCGCGTGCGCGGTAGCGGTTCGCCTAGTAGGACTCCTTGACACGTCGACGAGTCCCGTCGCCCACGATCATCGTTAGGGCAAGAGCAGGGTCCTAAGACATGGTGTACATAGCTATCGGAGTATACTACGTTGGGGGGTGTTGCGACGTCGCACGATGCGCTCGCCAGACCGCGGTGATTCGTGCGTGGAGGGATGTTGATGTGACCCAGACCGATAGATCCGAGCAGTTCGGTGTTCTCACAGATGATGCGATCGCCCGGTCGCGGCGTCGGCTCGGCATTCCCCAACCCGAATACAACCCGCCGCACAACTATGAGGTGACCGCGGACGGGACGAGACACTTCGGCTACGGCTACGGCGACGACAACCCCCTGTACTGTGACCCGCAATATGCTGCGACCACTCGCTGGAAATCACTTATCGCACAGCCCAACTTCCTGTACACAATGGGCGAGGACGCCGCGCCCAAGCCGGACGCTGAGACCAAAGCGCTGCTGAAAGGCGATCCCTTCGCGGGCTTGGGCTCCTATCAGGCCGTGATGGAATTCGAGTGGTTCCGCCCGCTCTATTTGGGAGACCGATGCCGTGTCCTTCATGCCCAGGTGGGTGTCGAGCCGAAGCCGAGCTCCTTCGGCGGCAGAACCGTACATGTCACCCACGACTACCTGTACGCCAATGGAGACGGGGAGATGCACGCCGTTCGGCGCGGTACCTGGATCAACGCGGAACGCCACACCTCGAAGGAGAGGGCCAAGGAGAAGCTGCAGCAGGTGCCGTACACGGACGAGGAGATCGCCGAGGTCGACGCAAGCTACGCGGCTGAGACGCGTAGGGGCGCGGAGCCGCGTTACTTCGAAGACGTTCGCGTCGGGGACGAGCTTCAGCCGCGCGTCAAGGGGCCGCTGACCACGACGGACATCGTGGTGTGGCACATGGGATGGGGCATGCAGTTGACCCCTCCCGGTTCGTTCGGACTCGCGGCCCGTGTGCGGCGGAAGGCGCCCGGATTGTATCCGCGAAACGCCCTCAACATTCCCGACACCGTTCAGCGGCTGCACTGGGAACCCGAGCGCGCACGCGAGCTGGGTCTGCCTAACTCCTACGACTACGGGGGCCTACGCGAGACGTGGCTGACTCACCTGATCACCGACTGGATGGGTGACCACGGCTGGTTATGGAAACTACGGTGCGAGCACCGCAAGTTCAACTACATCGGCGACCTGACGTGGGTGCGGGGCGAGGTCATCGACAAGTGCCAGGCCGATGGGCGGAGTGAGGTTCATCTGCGCGTTTGGTGCCAGAATCAGCGGGGCGAAACGACGACGCCAGGGACGGCCGTCGTTCTCCTGCCGACGCGAGACGGGGACGTCTCGCTACCCGAGCCACCCGCTGCGGGACTGGAGGGCATGCTCGAGTTCGAGCTGAATCGGTTGGCGCTCTGAGGTCACGTAATCGACCACATTTCGAGTACGGTCCGCAGAGTCGCCACGAGCGCGAGAGGTTGATCGAGCATCGGATGATGTCCGGCCTCAGCAAGCTCCAGGAACGGACCTCGAAGCTGCATGGCGGATTCGATGCGCCGTGCCATCTCTCGCGAGACGATGCCCCGTTCCGAGCGGACGAAGGCGGTCCTGCACTGCATGCTTTCGAGCATGCGTTCCAGCGGCTCGGGGTCGATCGGCCCGAAATCGCTGTCGGGGAGTGCGAAGACCAGCGGATCGAATTTCCAGAACCATCGTCTGCCCGATCGGCGAACTGAGTCGGCAGCTATGTGGCTAGTAACGTACGGAAGCGTGACGGGTTGTGCCGGAACCACTCTGAAACGGGATGTGATCTCGGCGCGGCTGGAGTAACCCCGCGGCTTGGCTCCGCGGTTCCGTAGACGTCCCCCTTCGGGCGCACGGTCGCGCAGTGGGGAGTCGATGACGACGATTCCGTCGATGGCGGCGGGATGCTGGATCGCGGCGGTGGCGGCGACCCAGCCGCCCATGCTGTGACCAATGACGGCGGGTTGGGCGCCCGTGCTCACGGCGTCGGCCACGGCAATGATTTCTTGTGCCCAGTGGCCCAACGAGTATTCTGAGCGCCGTCCGCTGTCACCGTGCCCGCTGAGATCGGGAGCTATCACGTAGCGATGATGCGCGAGCAACGGCGCAATGTTGTCCCACCATCCAGAATGGGCGCCTCCGCCGTGAACAAGGACGAGGACTGGAGAGGTCGGGTTTCCCCACGCTCGCCAATGGATCGGGCAGCCGTCGATTTCGATAATGCGGCGTTCGAACGGGTACGCGAGTGCGTCGGTAAACCACGTTGGTGCGTAAAAAGTCTTCGAATGTCGGTAATTCGCGCCGTTTTCGGGTTCGATGACGCTGTGTGCGGCGCGAACGCCGCCTGGGTCAGCCCGTCCGGCGTGTGGCCGAGGTCGCAGTCGCACATCCGGATTGTACGCGGCACATAGCTTACGTAGTTAGTGTCGCCCGGCCGATAGGGTCGCCTGGGCAGGGAACTGTCCGGCGATCGTGACGAAGTCGGACATGATATCGGGACGAAGTCGGACTTGATAAGGCCGCGCTTGAGCCGATGGTGGACCGCGATCGGCAACTCCGGGCGCACCCACGGTGACCCGGGCCCGGGCGAGGAGCGGCCATCGGTGCCCTGTTGTGCGTTGCGGGCGTGGCGATTCTGGCCGCCATCAGGTGGGGGCTCAAGGACGACGGCCTGGTGTGCATGGCCGTGATGGTGACCGCATTGGTAGGCGCCCGCGTGGTGGCCGCCGCACCGGCCCAGCGCCCCACCACCGTTCGCGGTTAACTGCGGGTCACGGCTCCTCGTCGAGGCCGTGCTCGATGGCGTAGCGTGCCAACTCCACCCGGTTGGCGACCTGGAGTTTGCGAAAGGTTGCCTGCACGTGATTTTCGACGGTGCGGTGGCTCAGTGAGAGTTTCTGGGCGATCTGCTTGGCGGACAGGCCCTTTGCCACGTAGCGCAACACCTCGGTTTCGCGTTCGGTGAGGCTGGGCCGGGCGGGGCCGTCGTCCTTGCTCTGCGCCATGCGCCGGTATTCGCCCAACACCAGCCCGGCCAGGCTCGGGGTGAACACGGCGCGGCCCTCGGCTGTCGCCGTCACGGCTTGCGCCAGTTCGGATTTGGAGGCGCTCTTGACCAGATACCCCGTCGCGCCTGCCTTGACGGCTTCCAATACGTCGTCCCGCTCGTCGGACGCCGAGAGCACCAGCACCCGGGACGAGGGGGAGACCGCGAGCACTCCCGCGGTCGCTTGTGCGCCGTCGCCGTCGGGCAGCTGCATGTCCATCACCACCACGTCGGGTTTGACCACGGCGGCCCGCCGCCGCGCGGCGGCGACGGTGTCGGCGGTGGCGACCACGGTGAACCCGTCGTCGGCCAGGTCACGGGCGACGGCGTCACGCCAGATGGGATGGTCGTCGACGACCATCACCGTCGTAGGCGTCTCATCGGCCATGGTGTGCCTTTCCGCGTGGCACGCACAACTCCCATTCGGTGCCCTCTCCGGGTTCGCTGCGCAGCTGGGCGCTGCCGCCCAGCGACGTCAGCCGCCCCACGATCGATTGCGAGATACCCAGGCGCCCCTGGCCGGCCGCCTCCTCGAGCCGGCCGGCGGCGATTCCCACACCGTCGTCGCGGATGCTCACCACCACGGAATCGCCGAGGTCTTCGACGAGCACGAACGCGTGCGCATCGGGTCCGGCGTGCGCGACCACGTTGTCCAACGCGTTGCCCACCGCCGCGTCGAGCTCGGTGCTTACCCCGCGGCCCAGGGGCACCGGTGTCGGGGGCAGGCTCAGCGACACCCGGTCGGATTCCCTGCACCGCAGCAGGGTGCGCAGGTCGACGGTGGCGGCGTCGGTGTCGTGGTCGATGTCGGTGCTGGCCAGCCATCGCCGCAGCGCGCGTTCCTGCTCGCTGGCCAGGTCGGCGAGTTCCGCTGTGGCGCCGCCGATTTCGTGGCCCTTCTTGGCCACCAGCGCCAGCACCTGGATGGCTCCGTCATGGACCTGGCGGGACAGGCGTTCCCGTTCCTGCACCGCGGCCGTCAATCGGGCCGCCTGCTGGAGCTCATCGTGGGCGCGCCGCGCGGTTTGGGCGGCCATGCCGATCGCCATGCCGATCGCCAGTTCGATGATGACGGTGGCGTTGTGCCCCAGGTTGAGGGCGAGATAGTTCTTCACCGCGAAATTGGTGGCCATCACCACCAGGCCCGTGGCCATGCCGCCGGCGGGGCCGAACTGGATCGCCGCCGAGATGGTCGGGTTGCTGGCCCACAGCGTCGTCGGCCAGGTCTGATTGTCGGCGGCCCAGTGCGGCGTGGTGACGATGGCGTTCGACGACATGAGCAGCACCACGACCACGATCTCGGCGAGCACCCATGCCGGTTTGCGCCCGAACCCGCGCAAGTAGGCCACCGCGCACGCCGCGCTCCAGCCGATCAGCACCGCGAACAGCGCCCAGCCCAGCGCGGGCCGACGCAGATCCGGGTTGATGGCGATCTGGAACCCGGTCGCGTATACGCAGCTCAGCAGCCGGAACACTTGCGCTGCACGCCATAGCGGCGTGGTGGGATCAAGGCCGTTTTTCGCCATCGTGGTCAGCATAAATGTGGGCCAACCGGGCCACTTCGTGACGCCAGGCTGCCTCGGCGGTGAATGCCGGCCCCAGGTCGGGCAGGTCGTCCCAGTCGGCGTCGTCGATACCGCGCAGGGTTCCGCCGGCGCCTTTCACCCGCAACGCCATTCGGGCCAGCGCGTCGAGGCTGATCGCCTGCAGCACCGCCTGTTGCACGGTGGCGGCCGCGCTGGTGATCCCGTGTCCGCGGCAGATCACCACCGGCCGGCCGCGCATGGCCGCCACCATGTCCTTGCCCAGCGCCGAGGTGCGGATCAGCACGGCGCGTTCGTAGACCGGCACGCCGCCGCGGGCCAGCCACGCGCCGGGAATGTCGTAGGCGCCGTAGATCGGCCGGATTTCGATGCCGGCCAGGTCGGCGGCGACCACGGCGGGCGGGTGCAGGTGCGCGACGGCCCGGTGCCGCGAATCGGCCAGCAGGGTTTCGACGTGGATGGGCAGTTCGTTCGGGACGCGGTACCCGTCGAGTTCGCCGTGGGCCCCGGCGCCGCCGGCGAACGTGATGAGCCGGATGTCGCTGGGCCGGGTGAACGCCACCCCGGTGTCGGTGTCGCTGCGGCAGCGGATGAGCAGGCGCTCCTCGTCCACCCGCAGGCTGAGGTGGCCGAGCATGCCGTCGACCAGCCCGCGGGCCGCGGCCACCCGGCAGCCCTGGGCCACCAGCGCGCGTTGCTCGTCGAGGGCCGTCATTGCGGTGCGCCCAGCCCGAATCCGCCGTCGGGACGGACGGTTTCGCCGGTGATCCCGCGGGAGCGGTCGGAGGCCAGGAACACGAAACTCCAGGCGTGGTCCGCCGCGGTGAGCGCGACGTGCAGCGGCGTGCGGGCGGCCACCTGTTGCGCCCGGTCGGGGCCGTCGTCCAGGCGGACGCCTTGAAGCCCCAGGCTGGCCAGCCCGCGCAGGTCGGTGTTCAGGGTCCCGCCCGGCGCCACCCCGTTGACCCGGACCTGCGGCGCCAGCTCGTGGGCCAGGGCCGCCACCAGCCCGCGGACGGCGAATTTCGACGACACGTATAGCGCGCCGCCACGCCCGGGATAGAACGACGATGCGGACTCGGTCAGGATGACCGAGGATCCCGTCCCTTCCCGGAGCCGGGGGAGTGCCGCCTTGACGGACTGCAGGTGGCTGAGCACGTTGGTGCGAAACATCTCGTCGAAGGCGTCGGGCAGGGCGCCGGCGTCGATGTCGCCGATGCCCCGGTAGAAGTCGAAGATTCCGACGCAGTTGACCAGCGTGTCCAACCCGCCGTGGGCGCCCACCGCGGCGCCGACGGCGCGCTCGTTGGCCTCGCGGGTGACCGCGTCACCCTCGATCACCGGCACGTCGGGCAACTCCTGCCGCAACCGCTCGCACTTGGCCGGATCCAGTTCCAGCGCAGCCACTTTCGCGCCCTCGCCGAGAAAGGCGTCGGTGACGGCGCGGCCGATACCCGAACCCGCGCCGACGATCAGGGAGCGCTTGCCCTCAAGCCATCCGGTCATCGCCGTCCTCCGAAGCGTCGGGCACCAGCGGCGCGCCACAGTTGCCGACCATGGTCGCCAGCGTGCGGGCGTTCTGCCACGTCAGCGCCTCCAATTCCAGCGCGTCCAGGCTGATCGACCGCCCGGTTTTGGGTGCGCTGATCAGCAGCCGCGACCCGTTGCGGGTGTCCACCCGCCGCACCTCGACTTCGGCGAATTCGTTGGCAACCACGATTTTTTCGTTCACAGGAACACCGCCAAATTCTGCATCCGCAGGACGGACTCGTCGACAAAGATGCTGCGGCGAGCCAGCTTCCAGCGATCCTCACACCACCGCAGCAGGTCCTCGCGCCCGCAGGACACCAGCGCGCTGTCGTTGACGTCCCCGCGACTGCGGAACAGCAGCTCGGCGGACTCGGCCACCAGGTGCGCGGGGTCGTCGCCTTCGAAAGTGCGCACGTTGGTGATGAAGTGGCGCAGCCGCGACGGCGGGTCCTCGGTCCAGGCGTGCTCGGTGGCGAAGCGAGCGACCCGCTGGCGCAGCGAGTACTTGTCCTCGTCGAAATGGGCCATGCCCGGGCCCCTGACCGGTGAGGCGTCGAATCCGGCGCCCCGCGCGGTGGTGACCCGGACCGGCATGACGTAGCGGACGTCGTCGGTCAACGTGTCCAGCCAGGCTTCGTAGTGCTGGGCGTCCAGCAGGTACGTCTCGTCGACCAGGAACTGGTGCGCCTGCAGATGGCGAGTGTCGCTGAATGGCAGGGCTTTTCTCATGACAGGTAGTCCGCCCACAGGTTCAGTAGCGCGCGCTGGTTGTGCTCGTTGTAGCCGACCTGCGCGCGTCCCGGCCCGTGGAACGACTCGGCGGTCAGCGGCTCGACGACGGGGCTGTCGTCGGAGTGCAGCCCCATCCGGCTGTTGAGCAGCAGCCGCCGGGCCATGGCACCTCCGGCGGTGGTGGTCAGCGATACCCAGTTCTCCACGTCGTCCTGCTCGAACATGCCGGTCGAACCGAAACACATCAGATACGCCTTGTACGAATCTTGTTTGTACTGCGGGGGAGCGGCGGAGTCCACCGCGAACCACGAGCAGACCTCGGTTTCGTTGGCGCTGATCGGCTGCCACAACCGGATCGAGATGAAGGGCAGCGTCTCGTCGTCGTGGCCGTCGCGCACCTTGGGCCAGTTGTGCACGAAGCTCAGGTTCGGAAAACAGGTGGCGGCCGAGATCATGAAACCGTCCTCGCCGACCATTTGTTGCTGTCGCGGCGTCCACACGTCCTTGATCCGGCCGATCATCTCGTCGGGATAGCCGACATAGCGCATCCGCTCGTCGAAGCCGCCCGGCGGGAGCTTGTAGGTGGTGCCGCCGCCCCGGTGCGCCCAGTAGGTGGCGCCGTCCTTGCGCTTCTGCGCTTTGGGCTCCCGGAACAGGCCGATGTCGACGATCGAGGCATGGGTGTGCGGCGTGTGGTACATGTCGCCGGCGAAGTTCTCCGCGCCGATCTTCCAGTTCGCCTTGATGCGCCAGCGCTGCGGACCCCGCACCTGTAGGCCGCCGGCGCTCTGCTTGGTGTAGAAGTCCAGATAGAACCTGAAGTCGCCGAGAAAGTCTTCGAGCGGTTCGGCGTGCGCGTCCATGCTGATGAACAGCAGGCCATTGTAGCCGGCGAAGTTCGGTGCGGGCAGCAGGTTTTGGGTGCTCTTGGCGAACCCGTCCTCGCCGCCGTAGGCCTCCTGATGAAACGGCACTCCGGTGAGCCGGCCGTCGTTGCGGTAGGTCCACCCGTGATACGGGCAGCGGAAGTTGGAGGCGTTGCCCATCTCGGCGCGACACACCTGCATGCCGCGGTGCCGGCACATGTTGAAAAAGGCGCGCACCTCGCCGGTTGAGTCGCGACTGATGATGAAGGAGTCGTCGAGGACCCGGCGCACCACGTAGTCGCCGTCCTGCGGGATCTCGGACTCGTGCGCCACGAACGTCCATGCCCGGCCGAACAGCCGCTCCTTCTCCAGCGCGAAGAGCTCGGCGTCGTTGTAGATGTGGGCGGGGACCATCCCCTGGCGAATGTGGTGAAGGACGGGGTCCAAAGTCGCGCGCAGAGCTGTCACCAAACCCCCGATCTATCTGCTGGCCAGAGATATGTTCCACTCAGTAGAATTCCGCATCGGCTGCCGCCGGTCAATCGGCTGGGCGGGTTTGCGTCCCGCGGCCCGGGGTACGCCTGCGGACGGCGCGGTTCCGGCCCCGACCAGCGGTCAGGTTTTCACAAGAATGCTTTGTGCTAATTCACAGGTTTCTGGCAATCGAGTGACCGGGAGACCGGGATACGGTGGTCACGTCAGCTCCGCTGCGCATGTGAGCGCGCGGTAACCAAGGGGTAAAAGGTTCGATTTTGCGTGCGTTGCTGAGCTTTGGCGACGTATCTGAGGAAGGGCTGGTGCAATGGCTGCTCGGGCACTGGATGGTCGATTGCAGAGACTCGGATCGCGAGTGGTGTCCGCCATCGGGCGGCAAGAGTGGCTGGATCGGCCCAGCTATCGGTTCGAACACATCCTCAGCTTCGCCTTCAACGGCCTGGGCGGCGCCCGCAACGCCGTCACCAACGCGTTGCACGGCGTGTGGCTCGGTCATCCGGTTCATCCGCCGCTGGCGTCGCTGACGAGCGGTGCGCTGGGCACCACCGTCGCGCTGGACGCGCTCAGCCTGCTGCCCGGCCAGCCCGCCACCGAGGTCCGCGACGCGTCGAAGTTCGCCTCGCGCGCACTCGGGGTGGGCATCCTGGCCAGCGTCGGGTCCGCCGTCACCGGCGTCACCGATTGGCAGCACACCCACGAAGCGGACCGCCGGGTCGGCGCCGTGCACGGCCTGGTGAACCTGGCGGCCACCGCGCTGTACGCGCAGTCCTGGTGGGATCGCCGCCGGGGCCGCCACGGCCGCGGCATCGCCCTCACCGCTTTGGGTTACGGCATCACGGTCGCGGGCAGCTATCTCGGCGGGGCGTTGGTGTTCGAGTCCGGCGTCGGCATCGACCAGTCGGGTGCGCGGCTGCGCACGACGGAATGGAAGCCGGTGCTCCCGGCGAGCTCGCTGAACGGAAAGCCGGTGCGGGTCGAAGTGGACGGGGTGGGCCTGGTGGTGTGCCAGACCAAGCCAGGGGAGGTCGCGGCGTTCGGGGAGTTGTGTCCGCACCTGGCGGCGCCCATGGCCGACGGCTGGGTCGACCGCGGCCGGCTCGTATGCCCTTGGCACGGTTCATGGTTCGCGGCCGAGTCGGGTGACGTGCTGCGCGGCCCGGCCGCGGCCCCGCTGCCGTGTTACCAGGCGAGGTTGGTCAACGGAATGGTCGAGGTTCGAGGTGAGCCCGAGCCCGCGCTCGGTGCGGCCGGGGGAATCGGAGAAGGGGAAGGCAAGTGAACGCCTACGACGTGCTCAAAGAACACCACATCGTGATCAAGGGGCTGGGCCGCAAGGTCAGCGAGGCGCCGGTGAACAGCGAAGAGCGGCATGCCCTTTTCGACGAGATGCTGATCGAACTCGATATTCACTTCCGCATCGAGGACGACCTGTACTACCCGGCCCTCAAGGACGCCACCAAGCTGATCGCGGTCGCCCACGCCGAGCACCGCCAGGTGGTCGACCAGCTTTCCGTCCTGCTGAAGACCCCGCAGAGCGCGCCCGGTTACGAGGACGAATGGAACTCCTTCAAGACCGTGCTGGAGGCCCATGCCGACGAGGAGGAGCGCGACATGATCCCCGCTCCTCCCGAGGTCAAGATCACCGACGCGGAGCTCGAGGAGCTGGGCAACAAGATGGCCGTGAAAATGGAGCAATACCGCGGGTCCGCGCTCTACAAGATGCGCACCAAGGGGCGGGCGGCGCTGGTGCGTTCGCTGTAAGTCCGGCGCCGCCGCCGATTTGCGCGGTGCGCGGGGCCATGGAGAGTAGCGTCACGGCTCATGAAGCCCGAGTGTATCGCGTCTCAGGGTGACATCACGGCCGAGATCGCCGCCATCGCAGCCGAATACCGCGCACCGGAGGCGCAGCCCCGCCTCGACTACCCGCCCTACCGCAGCACCGCCCTGCGACATCCCAAACATGCGCTGGTGCCGGTCGATCCCGAGGGGGTCGAACACTGGGCGCCCTGCTTCGGTCACCAGGACGTCGACCCGGTCGACGCCGACCTCACGGCGGGGCATCCGGGTGAACCCCTGGGTGAACGCATCATCGTGGCCGGGCGCGTGGTCGATGGGTCCGGCAGACCGGTGGCCGGCCAGCTGATCGAGATTTGGCAGGCCAACGCCGGGGGCCGCTACCGTCACCAGCGCGACCAGCACCCGGCCCCGCTCGATCCCAACTTCACCGGCGCCGGCCGGTGCCTGACCGGGCCGGACGGCTCCTACCGCTTCCTGACCATCAAGCCGGGCCCGTATCCGTGGCGCAACCACCACAACGCGTGGCGCCCCGCGCACATCCACTTCTCGGTGTTCGGGACAGCCTTCGCGCAGCGCCTGGTCACCCAGATGTACTTCCCCGGCGACCCGATGTTCGACCTGGACCCGATCTTCCAGTCCGTCCTCGACCCCGCCGCGCGGCGACGGCTGATCGCCCGCTACGACCATGGCCTCACCGAGCCGGATTATGCGACCGGGTATCGGTGGGACATCGTGCTCACGGGTGGCGGCGGCACTCCTCTCGAGCGTCGTCATGACTGAATGTGCTTGCACCCCAGGGCAAACGGTGGGCCCCTTCCTGGACCTGGGGTTGCCCTATCCCGGTGGTGGCGCGCTGGTGGGCGACCGGGATCCGCACGCGGTCCGGCTGCACGGCTCGGTGTATGACGGCGCCGGTGACGGTGTGCCCGACGCCCTGGTCGAGCTGTGGCAGCCCGACGGCGCAGGCCGCGTCCCCCGGCACGCCGGTTCGTTGCGCCGCCACCATGACGTCGATGGGCCGTTCACGGGCTGGGGCCGATGCGCGACCGACGGCGCCGGCCGGTACGCCTTCACCACAGTGACGCCCGGCCCCACCGGAGCCGGACGGCCGCCGTTCTTCGCCCTGACTGTGTTCGCCCGGGGCCTGCTGGACCGCCTGTTCACCCGGGCCTACCTGCCCGACGGCGACCTTCGCGCCGAGCCGCCGCTGGCGGACCTCGATGCCCAGCGTCGCGCCACCCTGCTCTGCGTCCGCGAAAGCGGTTGCCGGGATTACCGTTTCGACATCCACCTGCAAGGCCCGCGCGAGACCGTGTTCCTGGCTTACCGGGACGGTGCGCGATGACCAACCTGTTGTGGCCCGGCGACCACCGCGCCCGAGACCACATGACGGATCGGGCCCTGCTGGAATCGATGGCCGCGGTGGAAACCGCGTGGCTGGACGCCCTCGTCGCCGAACGCCTGGCCCCGCCCGAGTGCGCCGGGGCAGACCTGCCAATGCTATTGAGCGCCAACGATTGTGAATCCCTGGCTATTGCCGCCGAGGACGGCGGCAACCCGGTCATCGGCCTGGTCGGCCTGCTGCGACAACGCGCCGCCCCGAAAGTCGCGCCGTGGATCCATCGGGGTCTCACCAGCCAGGACGTCCTGGACACCGCCATGATGCTCGGCCTGCGCGAGGTGGTGGGGGAGCTGGCCGCACAGCTCAGGGGCCAGGTCTCGACGCTGACCGAGCTCGTCACCCTGCACCGGGTGACGCCCATGGTGGCGCGCACCCTCACCCAGCACGCGGCGCCCACCACCTTCGGCGCGAAGGCGGCCGGCTGGCTGAACGGCGTCGTCGATGCGTTCGAGGCACTGTCCGCGTTGGTCATCCCCGTCCAGATCGGCGGGGCCGCCGGCACGTTGGCGGCCAGCACGGAGCTGGCGGCGCTGCTCACCGGCTCCGCCGACCCCGCCGCGGTGTCCGCCGGCCTAGCGCAACGCACCGCAGCGTCTTTGGGAATGGCCCTCCGATTGCCATGGCACACGGCGCGCGCGCCGGTCACCGCGGCCGCCGATGCCTTCGTCGGCTGCACCGACTCATGGGGCCGGATCGCCTCGGACGTCGTCACCTTGGCCCGCCCGGAAATCGGCGAACTGAGCGAATCCGGTGCCGAGAACCGCGGGGGTTCGTCGTCGATGCCGCACAAGCGAAACCCCGTGTTGTCCATCCTGATCCGCCGGGCCGCCCTGTCCGCACCGCCGCTGGCGTCCACCCTGCACGCCGCGGCGGCGCTGGCCAACGACGAGCGACCCGACGGCGCCTGGCACGCCGAATGGGACGCGCTGCGCACGTTGGCCCGGCGCGCCGTCGTCGCCGGCTCCCAATGCGGTGAGCTGCTGGCCGGGCTGACCGTGCACGCCGACCGAATGTCGGCAAACCTCGATCACGCCGACGTATTAGGGGAGCAAGAGGCCATCGCTGGGCTGGCGGGAAAACCGCCGTCGCCGACCTACTTCGGCGCCGTGGACCGGCTGATCGACGACAGCCTGGACCGCGCCCGGCGGGCGCTCGGTCAGCGCTGATAGATGCTGGCCAGCCAGATGTGCAAGAGGGTGTCGACCGCCCGGTCCTCGGGCATCGCCTCGTCCTCGGCGGTGAACGTCGCGGCCATCACCCGCTCGCTCAACATGTTGAGGGCGAGCGAGAGCTGCTCGGCCGGAACGGTGTCGGGGGCGGCGCCCCGGCCGCGCTCCGCCTTGATGGCCGCCGTGGTCAGCGAGATCCACCTACCCATGAGCGTGGACCACAACTGCCGCACCTCGGGGTTGGTGGCCTTCGCGGAGGCGCCCGCCACGGCGACCGCCGGGTGAGAGCCCGACACCTCGAAGAACGCCTCGATGCGCGCGCGCCACAGCTCCGCGGGGTCACCGGACGAGATTCCCCCGAGCGACCGCAGGGCCGCCTGCGCCTTGCCGTTCATCTGGTCCAGCAGCGACAGCAACACCGCGTTCTTCGATCGGAAATAGAAGTAGAAGGTGGGCCGCGAAATCCCGGCGCCTTTTGCTAGGTCATCCACGGAGAAATCCGCGAGCGGGCGTTCCCGCAACAGGCGCTCCGCGGTGGCCAGTATCGCCTGTTCCCGGTCGTCACCCGAGTGCGGCGACGACCGGCGGCCCCGCGAGGCGTGCAGGTACTTGGCCTGTGTCGGGAGGTTGGACACGCCCGCTACTGTTGGGCACCCCGATATACGCGAACGAAACTACTGATTAAGCCCAGCAATAATGTCGATTAAGTTCGACGCTTTCTTCGGGGACGTCGGTGCGTTTGCTGGCCGGTTCATCGCGTTGGGCGGGCCCGCGCCAACGCCGACGAGCTGCGCCGAGATTCGGGACTTCCGCCCCTACTACGGCCCCGCCGCGCAATGGTCGCATCGGGTGATGACGAAGAACGACGACGCCACCAAGGCCTGCCACATCGACGTGCTGGTCGAGGAGCGCGACGAAAAGACTCGGGCGAAGGCGCGACTGTCCTGGCAAGGCAAGACGCTCGTCGGCGTCGGCCTGGCGCGACTCGACCCCGCCGACGAGCCCGTGACCGCGATCGGGGACGAGCTCGCCGTCGCCCGTGCGCTGTCCGACCTGGCCAACCAGCTGTTGGCTGCGACATCGGTAGATATTCAAGCCAGCACGCACGAGCCCGTCACGGGCCTGCACCACTGACCGGGGGACACGATGAGACAACGACCCGATCTTCCGGCCGCCTTCGACGTCGAGGTGACGACGCGCGGCCAGTTGCCCGGGGCCGACGAGTACGCGCGGACGAAGATCGGCGAGCTCGGCCACCTCTCCCACGAGCCGGTGCTGTACGCCCACGTCAAGTTGAGCGAGCACGGTGACCCGGCGGTGGCCCGCCGGGTGATCGCGCAGGCCAACCTCGACGTCAACGGCCGGCTGGTGCGTGCGCACGTCGAAGGCGTCACGGCGCGGGAAGGGATCGACCGACTCGAGGCGCGGCTGCGCCGTCAACTGGAACGCGCCGCCGAACATTGGGAAGCCAAGCGCGGTGGCATGCCACAGCGCGGCC
This sequence comes from Mycobacterium sp. E1747, assembly GCF_001667775.1. Taxonomy (GTDB): domain Bacteria; phylum Actinomycetota; class Actinomycetes; order Mycobacteriales; family Mycobacteriaceae; genus Mycobacterium. The sequence continues at coordinate 47,330 of NZ_LZJI01000185.1, read as the reverse complement.
CGCACGAGTGGCGGCACGAAACCGAGCCGACGCACCGGCCGAACTATTTCCCGCGACCGGACACCGAACGCCGAATCATGCGGCACAAGTCATACAGCCTGCTCACCTGCACGGTGGAAGAGGCCGCGCTGGAGATGGAGCAGCTCGACTACGACTTCCACCTGTTCACCGAGAGGAACACAGGGCAGGACAGCGTGCTATATCGCCAAGGGCCGGCCGAATACCGCCTGGCACAGGTCAATCCGGTGGCCGCGGAGGAAGTGGCGCCGGACGAGTTGCCGTTGACCCTCAGCCCGCAGCCGGCCCCGCGCCTCGACATCGATCAGGCCATCGAGCGGATGAGATTGCTCGGCCTGCCGTTCCTGTTCTTCGTCGACACCGCCCGCGACCGCGGCAACGTGCTGTATCACCGCTACGACGGACACTACGGGCTCATCACACCGGCGACGTGAAACGCCGATAGGCCAACCGAATCCGCGGCGGTCCCGGCATCCCCCCGTCCGGGACCGCCGCCCCAAACTTCAAGCGTGCGAACGGATTCAGTGCTCCGGCGCAGCGAGGTGGTCGATGAACCAGTCGCGCGCGAGGACCGCCACTTGCTCAAGGGTGCCCGCCTCCTCGAAGACGTGGGTGGCTCCTGGCACCACGGCGACCTCGCACTCGGCCGGGATCGCCGCCTGGGCCTGCCGGTTCAGCGCCAGCACCATCTCGTCGCGTCCGCCCACGACCAACAAGGTCGGGGCGCGAACGTTGCGCAGCGCGTCACCAGCCAGATCGGGCCGGCCGCCGCGCGACACGACCGCCGCGACCTTGACCCCGGGATGGGCCGCCGCGCTCAGCGCCGCGCCCGCTCCGGTGCTGGCACCAAAGTAACCGACCGGCAGTGCGGCGGTGTCGGACTGCCCGGCCAGCCAGCCCGTCACGTCGACCAGGCGACCCGTGAGCAGCGCGATGTCGAATACGTTGGCGCGGTTGCGTTCTTCCTCCGGGGTGAGCAGGTCGAAGAGCACCGTGGCGAAGCCGGCGTTGTTGAGCACCTCGGCGACGAAGCGATTACGCGGACTGTGCCGGCTGCTGCCGCTGCCATGGGCGAATACCACGACACCCTTCGGGTGCCGGGGAATGGTCAGGCGTCCGGCCACCGCGACAGATCCGGTCGGCACCCAGATTTCCTCGTCGCGCAGCGGCGGATCATCGGCCTTGGCGGCGGCCGCCCCGAAATCGCCCCGGGCGCGCTCGAGCAGGGCTACCACCTCGTCATCCGAGGTCTGAGCGAAGTGACGGTATCCCTGGCCGACGGCGAGGTACGGCACCGGAGTTTCCAGGCATACCACCTCATCGGCGTATTGAGCGAATTGCTCGGCGGTCTCCGCTGCCGCGATGGGAACGGCCAGAACCACCTTGCTGGCGCCCTCGGCGCGGGCCACCTGGCAGGCCGCCTGGGCGGTGGCTCCGGTCGCGATCCCGTCGTCCACGATCAGCGCGATCCGACCGAGCAGCGGGACTGGTTGACGGGCTCCGCGGAAGCGTTCCGACCGGCGTTGCAGCTCGGCCAGCTCCCGGGTCTCGACCGCAGCCATCTCCCGGTGGGTGAGCCGCGCTTCGCTGACCACGGCGCCGCTGAACACCCGCACCCCGCCATCGCCGACGGCGCCAAACGCAAGTTCGGGGTGGTCGGGCACTCCCAGCTTGCGCACCAGTAGCACATCGAGTGGGGCGTGCAGCGCCTTGGCCACCTCGAAGGCCACCGGAACCCCGCCGCGCGGCAGGCCGAGCACCACGACGTCCTGCCCGCGCAGATATGCCATACGCGAACCCAATTGGCGTCCAGCGTCGGCGCGGTCGATGAATCGCCTCACGATGAGCTCTCTAAGATCGGCGACCGGCGAGCCTGTCGGTTACGGCATACCGCAGCAACGCGCCGGCCCCGCCCGCGGGTGCGATGCGGTTTTCGGCCCGCACCAAGGTGGCGCCGACCGCGATCGCGCAGAACGGCAACGCCTCGTCGGCCCTGGCCACCCGCTTCACCGGCTCGCCCAGCTCGGACAGCGCGTCGGCGTCTGGGGCGATCGTGGTCAGTGCCGTGCCGGTAACCACGGTGGCGTCGCCCATGTCACCGACGATCAGCGTGTCGACGTTCCCGTCGCGAAGCGCCGCACACACGGCGGCCAGGCCGTCGGCTGCCAGCCCAGAGCCGCGCCCCTGTTCTGCCTCGAATCGTTCTGCAGTGCTGGTCATTTCGGCACGCCGACGGCGGTCGAACTCCGCGGCGGTCAGTTCGCCGATTTCGTTCTCGTCGATAGGGGTCTTGCGGGCGGTGTGCAGCTGCGCTACCCGTACGGCCACCCGCTCCGGCAGCTCCACCGTCACATCCGCGAGCGAACGCACCTGGCCGCAGAGGAACACAACCTCGGGGTCCGCCTCGTCCACCAGCCGGGTGAGCTCGTCGGCGACTGCGCGGCAGTTCATCCTGATCGCCTCCTCGGTGGTGTGCTGGAGGTCGCCATACCCGTTCCATCCGGCCGTGACCGGCTTATGCACCGGGTAGCCGCCACCGTCGACACTCTTCGAGGTGACCGCTCCACCCCGATTAAGGCTGATGTCCGCCCCGGTGTGATCGACGGCGGCGAACACGTATGTCGGATGCTGCACCTGCATACCGATCAAGGGCACGAGATACGGGTAATCCGAGAGGCGCACTACCGTGGCTGCGGGCGGGGCGATTAGATGCTCGTTGATCAGCACCTCAGCGTTCGTCGCGATCACGGCGCGGCCCTGCCGACCGACGGCGGGGCGATGGCGCAGCACGGCATCCTCGAGCATGCCCAGGGCCTTCGCGTCCGCGCCCATGTCCTCGAGTTGCCTGCGGATGTCGGCCCATTTCACGTCGAGCTGCTCGGCGGCGTCCAGAGTGTCGTGTGAGTCGTCGAAGTACACCGAGACGAACGGGCCCTGCGCCTTCGCTAACCACTTAAGGCGATCTGCGTGCATGCCATCCCTCCACTGCTTGCGTCGTCGTTGCTGTTCGTCCAACCGTATGGATCACGACGGCGACGCGAGAGGGTCGTTGGCCCTTGGCTAGGGGTCTAAGGTCCCAGGCCGGGCAGGACTGGACGCCCCCTCGTCGGGCTCAAAGCGATCGTTTAGAGGACTTCCTTCCCCACTTCGTCGCGGGCGCGTGTACGCCAACGACCGGACGTGCGCTGTGCGCGGATCAGTCCGAGCGGAAAATGCGCCGGCGTGGGTAGTTTCGACGATCACAGCGTGTCGATGTCGACACAGTAGATCGTTGTGGCGTCAGGATTCGTAGAGAGCCTGGAGGCGGTCGGCGAACCTGTCGATGACCACTTTGCGCTTGAGCTTCATGCTCGGCGTCAGATCGCCCGACTCGACGGTGAATTCGCGGTCGGCGATCGTGAACTTCTTGATCTGCTCCCAGCGGTTGAGTTCGGTGTTCAAGGCGTCGATGTAGCCGGCGATCAGCTGCTGTGTCTTGTCGTCGCGCGCGATGTCGGCAAACGACTTGCCCGCCAGGCCGTTCTTGTTGGCCCAGTCAGTGATCGCCTCGCCGTCGAGACTGACCAGGGCGACGCAATACGGCTTGCCCTCCCCGTAGACCACGATCTCGCTCACATACGGGCAGCGGCCCTTGAAGCGCGCGTCGATCGCCGACGGCGCAACATATTTGCCTTGCGAGGTCTTGAACATGTCTTTCTTGCGGTCGGTGATCCGCAGGAATCCGTCGGTGTCCAACTCGCCGATGTCGCCGGTGTGGAACCACCCCTCGCCGTCGAGCGCCTCGGCGGTGGCATCGGGCAGGTCATGGTAGGCGGTCATCAGACCCGGCCCCTTGAGCAGGATCTCGCCGTCGTCGGCGATCTTCACATCGGTGGCGGGGAACGGCCAGCCGACCGTGCCGAACCGATAAGCGTTGGGACGGTTGATGAATGACGCGGCAGCGGTCTCGGTCAGCCCGTAACCTTCCAGCACGATGATGCCGACGGCGTCGAACCACTGTGCGACGTCGCGGTCCAGCGCGGCGGCCGCGGAAACGAAGAACCGCAACCGTCCACCAAAGCGCTTCCGGATCGTGGTGAACACCAGCCGGTCAGCGACCTTGTAGGCCAGCGACGACGCCAGTGAAGGCTTCTTCCCGGACTGTCGCGCCTCCGAGACCTTCTTGCCGACCCCGATCGACCAATCGAAGATCATTTTCCTGACCCTGCCGCGCTCGGCGGCCATGTCCTGGATGCGCGCGTGCGCCTTCTCGAAGATGCGCGGCGCCGCGCCCATGATGGTCGGCCGCAGCACCGCGAGGTTGTCGATGATCCGCTCCACGCGGCCGTCGATGGCGGTGGGGAAGCCGATCTGCAACGGCAGGGCCAGCATCACCTTGCCGAACGCGTGTGCCAGCGGCAGCCACAGGAAGTTCAGGTCGTCGGGGCCAAGAATGCCCAGCGAATCGATCGCCGCGGCGGTGTACGTCCATGCCCCGTGCGTGAGCCGCACGCCCTTGGGCCGACCGGTAGTGCCGGAGGTGTAGATAAGGCTGGCCAGGTGGTCGGGACCGACGGCCGCGACGCGGTCGTTGACCGCGTCGGGTGTGTCCGCGAGCAGTTGCTTGCCCAAGAGATCGAGCTCGGCGAGGGAGATCACCCAGTCGCCGTCGCCGTTGCCGTCGATCATGACGACCTTGCGGACGTCGGGCAGTTCCGCCCGGTGCTCGATCAGCTTGTCGAGCTGGGTCTGGTCTTCGGCGACCACCACCCGGCTCCCGGAATTGGCGACGATGTAGGCCACATCCGTGGCGTTCGTCGTGGGGTACACGGTCGTGGTCGCGGCACCCGCACAGACGATCGCGAAGTCGGCGAGGACCCACTCGTAGCGCGTCGCGGAGGCGAGCGCGACCCGGTCCTCGGGCGCGATTCCCAGCGCGATCAGCCCCGCGGCGAGGTTGTTGACCCGTTCGCCGACTTGCTGCCAGGTGACGCTGGCCCAGGTGTGGTCCTGTGGGTAGCGGAAGGCCTCCGCGTTGGGGGTGGCGGCGACCCGGTTGACGAACATCTGTGCCACCGAGGGCGCGCGGTTCTCGATCTTGCGGAGGTCGGGTCTCTCCATTGAGGCCAGTGGTGCATTCATCGCGCAATCCATTGCTGCCGAAACGGATACCGATGACGAGGTGCACCGATATACCGTCGATCCTGCGGAGCCTGGCGGTGACGCGGTAGTGACGAAAGTCACGTGGGGGGCGGCAAACGTCCCCGCGCGCTACATCCGGATCGCAATCCGGTCAGTCGGCCGGGGCGATCTCGATGGACAGGCACTCACCGAGGGCGTGTGCCGCGGACCAGTCTTCTCCTCGAACCGCCCGCTCGAGGTCGTCAACCAGCGGGCTATGCGCGCCGAGCTCCTCCAACCAGGCGGACACGGTGGCGGGTATCTGGTGGGCGGGCACGCGGGCAACATGCCCCTCGTGGAGGCGATCGGTCAGCTGATAGATCCGGGCCGCCGGCCGGCGCTGTGGCCAATGCTGAAGCCACTTCGCTGTATTCATGTTCCCTCCCCGTGAGCCTTTGATCCATCCGACCATCCCCGAGGGCGCGGCCATTAGAGGCCAAGAGCACGATCACCGAAAGGCTTTGGTCTCACTTCCGGTCTGCCGAAGTCCCAGTCCGACAGGGTCTTTTGTCACAGCGGTCACCTACTTCGTTCTCCCGCGATACCGGTGCGGCTCGCGTACCGTACATCGGGGAGGACGCATCGCGACGTTACCCGTCTCGGCGCCGCTGAATTACGAAATTGGCGAGATGACCGCTTTAGCAATGGATTCGCAATCAGCGTGTGATTCGGGCGGGAGATTCGAGCTGACAGGTGGGCCGATGTGAGGGCCGTCCGCGCCGAAGAACTCGCGGCGTTGCCCGTGTTCGCCGATATCCCGGCCGAGGACCTCATGACCTTGGCCGCCCTTCTCGAGCCCCTGCACGCGGTCGCCGGCGAGGTCCTGATGCGGCAGGGGGAGCGAGCGGAGTCTTTCGCGATTATCGCGTCCGGGGGCATCGGGGTGCGGCACGTCGGATCCAAGGGTCGGGTCACGGTCACCGAGCTGTCGTCGGCGACGATCGTCGGGGAGATCGCGTTGCTGCGGCACGCCACCAGGACGGCAACGGTGACGGCGGTGGAGGATGTGCGCGGATACATCGGATACGGCGCCGCCTTCGACCGCATGCTGAGCATGCCGGTCATCGCCGACCGGATGCTGCGCACCGCTCGGCAGCGGCTGGCCGCGTACGTCGCCCCGATCCCGGTGACGATCAAGGACGGCGCCGTGCTCTCGCTGCGCCCGGTTCTGCCCGGTGACGCCGAGCGGTTCAAGAGCAGCGGTTCCTTCTCCCGGGAGACCCTCTACCGGCGCTACCAAGGCGGCGCTCCCACCGCTGCGCGCCTGACCTATCTGTTCCAGGTCGACTACGTCGACCACTTCGTGTGGGTGGTCACCGACGGCGTGGCAGGCCCGGTCGTCGCCGACGCCCGCTTCGTTCGGGACCAGGACGACCGCGCCTCGGCAGAGGTTGCGCTCACCGTCGCGGACGGCTACCAGGGTCGCGGGATAGGCACGCTGCTGCTCGGAGCGCTCGCGGTCGCGGCGCGTGTCGACGGCATCCAACGCTTCCACGCCCGCGTGCTGTCCGACAATCCGCCCGCGCGCGCGCTGGGCGACAAGGTGAACGCGCATTGGGCGCACGAGGAGCCGGGCGTGGTCACCACAACGGGGGAGATCCCGCGTTATCGGGATCTGCCGCTGGATCGCATTGTGTATCAACAGATCCGACAGGTGGCCCGTCAGGTGATCCACGCGTTCGACTAGCCGGCCCGCCCGGTTGGGCCGTCTACTCGCCGTGCTTGCTCACGGCATGGCCTGCGCTGCGGACCACGCTGCGGAAGAACTCCATGCGTGCGGTGACCAACTCGTCGGCGAGGTCCAGGGCGGCGTCGACGACGGTCTTGCGTCGTGACTGCTCGGGGAGGACGGGGCTGATCTGGTCGACGAACTTGCGGACCGCATCGATGGCTTGCTTGCGGCCGGTTTCGACAGATTCCAGCACGTCATCGGACAGTTCGGCCCATCGCGGTTCGGTCTTTTGCGGTGCCTCGGTCATGATGGGACTCCTAGAGAGCGTCAGCGGTGCTTGTGACGGCTCCGACGTTACGACCGCCCGGGCAGCGGCGCGAGTGACGAAAGACCCTTCGCGCCCGGTCATATGACCCGGCCCGGTCCGCATCATCGGGTTGTCGGGCAAGGACTTTCGCGGTCGGGGCCGGGCCGTAAGTCCCTAACACGCCGTTTTCGGCGCCTGCTACTTTGCCTTCATGGCCGTACCGACCCACAACAACGGCGTCTCCCAGCGCCCGGGTGGCGCTTTGCCGTTGACTCCGCCCGCCGGTGTCGGCCTGAGCGGCGCCGTCAAACCATTCACGAGCACCGGTCGCTACCTGGCCGAGTCATGGCGTGATTATCTCGGCCAGGCACCCGACGAGCTTCCGATCGCGCGACCCACCCTGGCCCTGGCGGCGCAGGCGTTTCGCGACGAGGTCGTCCTGATGGGCCTCAAGGCGCGACGCCCGGTCAGCCGCCCCGAGGAGTTCACGCGCATCACCGACGAGGTGGTCGCCGGGCTGTCGTTCTACGGCGACCGCGGATGGCTCGACCATCCGAAACGATTTTTCGGTGCACCCCCGCCGCTGTCGGATGTCACCTTGCGCGCGGTCAAAAAGGGCAGGCGATCGTTTTACCGCATGTCTTTCGACAGCGGATACCGGCCGCGGCCGGGCGAACCCGGCGCGGATCGGTGGATGAGTTACGCCGCAAACAACCGTGAGTACGCCCTGTTGCTCCGTCATCCGCAACCGCGGCCCTGGCTGGTCTGTATACACGGAACGGAAATGGGCCGGGCCGCACTGGATCTCGCGCTGTTTCGGGCCTGGCGGTTACACGCGGACCTCGGACTGAACGTCGTCATGCCCGTCCTGCCGATGCACGGGCCCCGGGCCCGTGGCCTGCCGAAAGGCGCGGTGTTTCCGGGGGAGGACATCCTCGACGACGTGCACGCGACGGCGCAGGCGGTGTGGGACATCCGGCGGTTGCTGTCCTGGATACGCCGGCAAGAGCCGGAATCCCAGATCGGCTTGAACGGTCTGTCGCTCGGCGGCTATATCACCGCGTTGGTCGCCAGCCTCGAAGCCGGGCTGACCTGCGCGATCCTCGGTGTCCCGGTCGCGGACCTGGTCGGGTTGCTGACCCGGCACTCCGGCCTTGGCCCCGAAGATCCACGGCGTCAGACCTTCGAACTCGCGGAGCCCATCGGGCGGATGACATCACCGCTGGCCCTTGCACCGTTGGTTCCCATGCCGGGGCGTTTCATCTATGCCGGCGTCGCCGATCAGGTCGTGCATCCCCGCGAGCAGGTGGTCCGCCTCTGGGAGCACTGGGGCAAGCCGGAAATCGTTTGGTACCGCGGCGGTCACACCGGATTCTTCCGCGCGCGGCCGGTACAGCGGTTCGTCGAGGCGGCGTTGCAACAGTCGGGCCTGCTCAATGGGGCCGTGACCGAGCGCAACCGCCCCGCTTAGTCGCGGAGGCCGACATGAATCCGCTGGATCCGCTGGACGCGGCGATGATGACCGCGGAGTGGGTGTCCAGCCCGATGCACGTGGGCGCCGTGCTGATCCTGTCGCCGCCCGACGACGCCGGGCCCGACTACGTCGACGACCTGCACCGGAGGACGCTTGCGGGGAACGATCCGCTCGACCCCAGGCTGCGCAAGTACCCGCACCGCGGTGCGGACACCGGCGGCATGTGGGTGTGGCGGCAGATGAATCCCGTTGATCTGAGCCAACATTGCCACCGCCGCACGGTGCCCGCCGAGGGGTTCTGGCGGCTGATCGGGGAGCTGGACGCCCTGCGGCTGGACTGGCGCCGGCCGATGTGGATGTCGTACCTGATCGACGGCCTCGACGACGGCCGCTTCGCCTTCTACATCAAGGTGCATCACACCGTGACCGACGGGGTGGCGGGGTTCCAGATGATCACCGACGCGCTGAGCGACGATCCCAGCCGCCGGTCCATGCCCCCGTTTTACGCCGACCGCCGCCCCGAGCCCGCGTCCCCGGCTCCGGACGGGATGATGTCCCGCCTGGTCGCGCCGCTGCGGTCGCTGACCGGCGCGGCGGCGTCGGGTGCGGGCCTGATCGCCAAGGTGGCCACCGGCGAGATCGCCACCGTGCTCGACGCCCTGGTGGGACACACCACCGCGTTGCCGCTCGGGGCGCCCTACACGCGGTTCAACGGGCGTCCCGGCCCAGAACGCGCAGTCGCCGCGGGCAGCTGGGCCAAGGAGCGCATCCACGCCGTGCGAGAGGCGGCCGGCGTGACCGGCAACGACGTGCTCACCGCGATGGCGGCCGGGGTGGTGCGCCGGTGGCTGCGCGATCACGGGGAGCTGCCCGAGCGACCGCTGGTGGCGGCCTGCCCCATCACCGTGCGCGATCACCAACACGATTCGCCAGATGACCAGCATGGCAACAAGTTTGGGCTCTGGATGTGTCCGTTGGGCACCAATCTGGATGACCCGCTGGCCCGGCTGAACGCGATCCATCGATCGATGGCCGAGGGGAAGCGCTGGGTGGGCAAGCGCGGAGCCGCGGCGTCACTGCTCACCAACGCGGGAAGTATCGCCGTGACGGCGATCGGCCCGCTGCTGCCGTTCACACCGAAAATCCGCACCGGATACAACCTGCCGATTTCGCATGTCCGCGGACCGGCCGCCGAAATGTATTGGAACGGAGCGCGAATCGCGGAGATGTACCCGGTCTCCACGGTCTACGACGGCCATGCGCTCAACATCACCACGTGCTTGTACGCCGACCGGATCGGATTCGGCTACGCAGCGGGCCGCGACGTGGTGCCCGACCTCGAGAACTTCATACCGCTGACCGAGGAGTGTCTGGCCGAACTCGAAGCGGCTGTGGGCGTTGCCAACTGAGAAACCGCAGACAGCCCGGGTGGTTAGCGGCGGGCCAGCCGCGAGGCATTGCCCGTGTGGCCCAGGATGCGTTCCAAGACGGTGTTGGACAGGTCGCCGTCGTCGGCAACGCGAGACAGGCCGCGGCGCCGCAGGAAGGTGTCGAGGCGTCGATCGGGGGACCAGTCGGCATAGGTGTGGCCGAGATACCGGGACTCCAGGAACTCGCAAGCCAGGGCGTCCACGTCAGAGTCGGTCAACGACAACGGTCGGACACCAGCCATAACCGCCATGCTCCTTTGTTCAACCGGAACCGCATGCCAAATTACGGGAGAAGGCCCCGGTTTTCCGTCACGCGGAGATTGCGGATCGGGCCCAAAGTCATCACCGCGCGCCGCGCCGCGGGCCCGGGTGACGATGTCCGGGCCCGCGGTGCAACGGCTACTTGGCGGCCACCTTCACGTGCTTTGCCTCCGGCGGGGGTGCTGAAACCGGCACGGAGACAGTCAGAATTCCTTTGTCATACGTGGCCTTGATATCGTCTTCGTTGACGTTGGACGGCAGTGACACGGTGCGGACGAACGAGCCGTAGGAGAACTCCGACCGCCCGTCGAATTGCTTCTTCTCGCTGCGCTCCGCCTTGATGGTGAGCTGACCGTCGTGGACCGTGATGTCGACGTCCTTGGCCGGATCGATGCCGGGTATTTCGGCACGCACCTCATAGTGCCCGTCAACCGTTTCGTCTTCCAACCGCATGAGCCGGGTGTCGAACATCGGACGGATCCCGGCGAACGAGGGGAACGCCGAGAAGAAATCGGGGAACGGCGTGTGCGGCTTCTGCGTCGCTGGCGCCGTGGTGGTGGTGGTCATGGTCTTCTCCTACAGATGTCTGTTGCTTGAAGCGGACGCCTTCGATCCGACCATGCCAGCGGATTCGACGGTAGGGACGGAAGTCCTTATCACGCTTCGGCCGAAGACATTTCGACAATGGCACTCGGCTGGTCGGCGCGGGATGCCTCGGAGACGAGGCGCTGCTGCCGTTGACGCCGCATCAGCGGCGGTTGCCCGGAAAACAGTTGCCAGTTGTCGAGCGCAGGTCGATTGGCCGCCCGCTGGGGGTCCAACGGCCCTAGTAACGACCGCAGCGTCGCACTAACTTCGGACACGAGGCGGCTTCCAACCGCCTCCCTCAACGACTTTGGAGGTTCGAGGTGCGCGATGCGATCCCGATCGGGCGGATCGCCGGCTTCCCGGTGAAGGTCCACTGGAGCGTTCTGGTCATCCTGTGGTTGTTCACCTGGAGCCTGGCCAGCATGCTGCCCGGCAGTGTCAAAGGGTATTCGCCGGTGGCCTATTGGGTGGCCGGCGCGGGCGGCGCGCTGGTGCTGTTGGCGTCGCTGGTGGCCCACGAGCTCGCGCATGCCGTCGTCGCCCGCCGCGCCGGGGTCCCCGTGGGCAGCGTGACGCTCTGGTTGTTCGGCGGAGTCACCACCCTTGGCGGCGAGGCGAAGACGCCGACGGCGGCCTTCCGGATCGCGATCGCCGGGCCGGCCACCAGCCTTGCGTTGGCGGCCATCTTCGGCGGCCTGGTCGCTGTCCTGCCGACAGTGGGCGCCGCGCCGATCGCGGTCGGCGTCGCGTCCTGGTTGGCCGGCATCAACCTGCTGCTGGGCCTGTTCAACCTGCTGCCCGGCGCACCGTTGGACGGTGGCCGGGTGCTGCGGGCGTTCCTGTGGCGCCGTCACGGCGACAGCGTGCGCGCCAGCATCGGCGCCGCCCACGCCGGGCGGGTGGTCGCCTTCATCCTGATTGGCTTGGGGCTGGCCGAGTTTCTGCTCGGCGGTCTGGTGGGTGGGGTCTGGCTGGCGTTCATCGGCTGGTTCATCTTCGCTGCCAGTCGCGAAGAGGAGACACGGATTTCGACCCAACAGATGTTTTCCGGGGTGCGCGTCGCCGACGCGATGACCGCCCGCCCGCACACCGCCCCCGGATGGATCACGGTCGACGATTTCGTCCAGCGCTACGTGCTCGGCGACCGGCACTCCGCCTACCCGGTCGTCGACCAGAGTGGGGAGATTTCGGGTCTGATCACGTTGCGGCAATTGCGCGATGTCGCACCCGAACGGCGCGCCACCACCACCGTGGGTGAGATAGCACAGCCGCTGCAGGAGGTGCCGTCCGGCGCACCGCATGAGCCACTGACCACCCTGCTGGAGCGGATGGCCCCCGCCGGCCCGCGCAGCCGCGCCCTGGTGTTCGACGGCGGCCAGGTCGTCGGCATCGTGACGCCGACCGATGTGGCGCGGCTCATCGAGGTCTACCGGCTTGCCCACCCGGAGACCTCGAAATCGGCCCCGGCCCAAAGCATTTAGGCCAACCCGCCCGACATCAGGCTCTGTGGGCGACGATGGCGACGGCGGCCAGCTGCTTGCGATGCCGGCGGAACGTGCGGCGCATGGTGAGGACTCGCTTTCGGGCGTCCCGGTGCGCGAGGACGTTGCGCGCGAACCGCAGCGCCCCGAGCAGTCCTTCGTCGGCGACGAGTCGGCGCGGTTGCAACAGCGCCATCGGAGCGGTCGCGACGTGGTCCACCACCAGCCCGTGGTCGGCAAGCAGCCGCGACCATTCCGCGACCGTCAGCGGCCGCGCGTTCACCTTGATCGCGCGGGCAAGCGATTGGCGGATGTCGGTGCTGACCTCCTCGGAGACGGTGTCCGGCGTGAGGGCCAATTCGTGGATCGCGTACCGGCCGTGCGGCCGAAGGACCCGCGCCGCCTCGGCGACGATGGCGTGTTTCGCCGCGTCGCCCTGCATGCTCAGCATCGCCTCCCCGATGACGACATCGGTGCAGGAATCCGGTAGTCCGGTTGCCGCCGCGTCGGTGACGTGGACCGCGCCGTTCTCGACGCCGAGCTCGGTGAGCACGCCCCGGACCACGTTGGCCGCGTCGGGATCTCCCTCGGCGCCGACGTACGACCTGGGGTGGCGGGACAGGATCTCCGTGGCGGTGCGGCCCAGGCCGGGCGCCAGCTCGACCACGTCGGCGTCGGCTAGCTCGGCGCGGGCCAGCAGCGTGCGGGTGAGCTCGACGCCGCCGGGGCGAAGGACGCGTTTACCGAGCCGGGCTAGCAGCCAGTGGCCCGCCACGGCGTCGTCGGAACGGTCCGATGATGGAAGGGGCGGCCCGGCGCCGGCCGACGGCTTGACCATCAGAATCCCTGCCGCACAGGGGATTTCAGAGGATTCACGACCAGTGCTCCCGCTTCTCTCATTTTTACAAGTTAAATTGTGTAAACTCTACCGCGTGGCGTATCTCTTTGGGAACCCGTGCATCGACGTGCTGGACCGCGCTTGTGTAGATGAGTGCCCCGTCGACTGTATCTACGAAGGCGGCCGGGCGCTCTATATTCATCCCGACGAATGCGTGGACTCCCGCCGCGTGCTGGCCGGTGTGCCCGGTAGACGCCATCTCCTACGAACACGACCTGCCCGGGGAGCTCAAACCGCACCTGGCCGACAGACAATGAGGCGTTCTTCACCGAAACGCTGCCGGGGCGCGACGCCCCCTCGGGTCGCCGGGCGGGGCGGCCAGTTGCGTCCGCTCGGTGTAGACACGGCTTTGGTGGCCGCTCACCCGAGGGTCGGCCAAGCGGAAGGAGCGTGAGGGTCCCGTGAATGTGCCGCCCACGCCGGTCGGGGAGTCCGCCGGCCGCCGCCGCGAGGTGCTGCGGGTGCTGCGGTCGTCGCCCGACGCCATGAGCATCGCCGCGATCGCCGACGTGCTGGGCGTGCACCCCAACACCGTCCGATTCCACCTGGACACCCTGGTCGGCGACGGGCAGGTCGAGCACGTCGAGCTGGACCGCAAGGGGCCGGGCCGCCCGCCGCTGATGTTCCGTGCGATCCGCCAGATGGACCGCGGCGGGACGCGGCACTATCGCCTGCTCGCCGAGGTGCTGGCCACGGCGTTCGCCGGTGAGCCGGACGCCAGCGCCAAGGCGGTGGCCGCGGGCCGGGCCTGGGGGAAAAAGCTGGACGCCAGCCTGGAGCCGGTCCCGGCGAAGCCCACCAGCGCCGACGACGCCATCGACCACTTGGTCAACATGCTCGACGAGCTCGGCTTCGCGCCAGAACGCCGGTCGGCCGAAGGGGAGCAGCAGGTCGGGCTGCGGCATTGCCCGTTCCTGGAACTGGCCGAGAACCGGACGACCGTCGTCTGCCCCGTGCACCTCGGACTGATGCAGGGCGTGATGGAGTCTTGGGGCGCGCCCGTCTCGGTCGACCGGCTCGAGGCGTTCGTCGAACCCGATCTGTGCCTGGCGCACCTGAAGCCGCGGCAGGCGGCCAAGTGAACACCGGGCCGGCGATCGCCGTCGCGGTCACCTTTGTCTGGCTCGGCATGGTGCTGGCCATCTCGTTCCTGGAAGCCCCGCTGAAGTTCCGCGCGCCGAATGTGACGTTGCAGATCGGGCTCGGTATCGGGCGGCTGGTGTTTCGCGCCCTCAATGCCGTCGAGGTCTGCTTCGCGCTTGTGCTCGTGGCAATCGTGGTCGCGGGCCCCACGCCCGCTGGCGTCGCCGCGGCGACTTTCGTCGCCGTGGGAGCCCTCGCCCTGCAGCTGATCGCGGTGCGCCCCCGATTGACGCGCCGCTCCGACCTCGTGCTCGCCGGGGCCGACGGGCCGCGCTCGCGGGCCCACTACGTCTACGTCGGCTTCGAGGCGGTCAAGGTCGCCGCGCTCGTCGCGGCGGGGATACTGCTACTGATGGGGTGATCGCGTCCGCTCAACCACGAAGGGCTCAGCTATGGAATCGATCTCGTTGACCAGCCTCGCGTCCGAAAAGCTGGCCGAGGCCAAGGAAACGCACAGCGGTCGGGCCGCCCACACCATCCATGGGGGCCACACCCACGAACTTCGGCAGACCGTGCTGGCTTTGCTTGGCGGCCATGATCTTTCCGAACACGACAGCCCCGGCGAGGCGACGCTGCAGGTGCTGCAGGGCCACGTGCGCCTGACCACCGGGGGTGACGCTTGGGAAGGCAAAGCGGGCGACTACGTCGAGATTCCGGCGGAACGGCACGCCCTGCATGCGGTCGAGGATTCGGTGGTCATGCTGACCGTGCTCAAGACTCTGCCGTCGGCTCACTAGCCGCATGCTTTCGACGCCCTGGTCGAGGGAATTCGGGCTGCGGGTACCGATCGTCAACGCGCCGATGGGCGGGGTTGCCGGGGGCCGGCTGGCGGCGGCGGTCACCGCGGCCGGCGGCCTAGGCATGGTCGGCATGGGCAGCGTGGCGACCAGGGAATTGCTGAGAACCCAGCTTCAGCACGTGCGGGGAACGTTCGGCATCGGCTTGGTCGATTGGGTGATGCGTACCGAGGAGGGGCTGTTCGAGGATGCCCTCGCGGCGCGCCCGGCCCTGCTGTCGGTCAGTTTCGGGACCGACTGGTCATGGGTCGCGAAGGCGCACCACGCCGGAATCCCCACCGCCACCCAGGTCTACGACGGCCTCGGGGCTCGCCAGGCGGCCGACGCCGGCGTCGACATCCTGGTGGCCCGCGGCTCGGAGGGTGGCGGGCACGGTGAGACGACGCTGGCCACGCTGCCGTTGCTGGACACCGTGCTGGACACCGTCTCGGTGCCGGTCCTCGCCGGTGGCGGCGTGGCGTCGGCGCGCAGCCTGGCCGCCGTGCTGGCCGCTGGGGCGAGCGGGGCGTGGGTGGGCACCCGCCTGGCCGCCTGTCCCGAGGCGCTCTCCGGTGACAGCAGCCGCCGCGCGCTGATCGCGGCCCGGGCCACCGACACCGCGGTCACCCGGGCCTTCGACGTGGCCCAGGCCCGGCCGTGGCCTGCGCGATTCCCGTCGCGGGTGCTGACCAACGACTTCGTCGAGCGCTGGACTGGCAAGGAGGACGCGCTGGACCCGCAGGCCTGCGACGAACTCCAGGACTCCATCGCCGCCGACGACCGCCGGGTCGCCCCGGTGGATGCCGGTCAGGGCGTCGGGATGATCCGCGACGACGCCTCGGTGGCCGAGGTTATCGACGAAATGTGTTCGGGCGCAGAGCGTTTGCTGACGTCCTGGGGCTCGTAGCGCCGTCGGTCCTGTCACGCTGGCGTGACGCTCGACGGCGAGTGTCACGCTGGCGTGACGTTCGGCGAGGAACGGCGTTCCGGTAGCGTCGGGAGCCGCTGACCCCGACGGCTCAGACCCCGCGCAGATAGCGTTTGGCGATGACGCGCTGAGCCACCGACACCACGGGCCCGGCGGCCTTGCTCCACCAGGTCGCGGGCCGCGAGAACGCCGTCACCTCCGCGAACACCGCGGAGGTGGCGGGGTCACGCCGGACGACGAAACGTTCCTCACCGGACTCCGGATGTCCGGGCAGGGTGCCGTAGGCGAATCCGCGGATGTCGGGCTCCTCGATGACGTACACCACCCGACACGGCGCGGGCAGAAAACCCATGCGCACCAACACAACTGTGCCGACCTCGGCAACCTCGGAGCTGGCCCGCACCCGCAGGCCCGCCCCGTGCTGCATGCCCCAGCGCATGACGGCGTCGGCGGCGCGCTCGAAGCGCTGCTGCCCGGTGCCGATCTGTCTCTCCGTGTGCAGGTGGCCGTATCCCGCGGGCAACTTGCCGGACGCGGTCGCCCCCACCTCGCGGTAGGTCAACGGCAGTTCCTCGAGTGCTGCTAAGTCCACCAGCCCAGCTTGCCACGCCGAGATGCCCGACGACATTTCCGGCGTACGGTCGTAAAAATGACCGCACAGAACTCGAAAACCGTTGCACCAAAAAGCCAAGCGTCCGGTACCTTCACGCTCGGCGGCGACCTGACCGTCAACCGACTCGGCTTTGGTGCCATGCGCCTGACCGGCAAGGGCGTCTGGGGCCCGCCTGCCGATCGCGACGAAGCGATCCGCGTGTTGCGGCGCGCCGTCGAACTCGGCGTGAACTTCATCGACACCGCGGACTCCTACGGTCCCTACATCGCCGAGGAGATAATCCACGAGGCGCTGCATCCGTACGACGGGTTGGTCATCGCGACCAAGGCGGGTCTGCTGCGCACCGGACCCGACGTATGGATCTCGCTGGGCAACCCGAGCTATCTGCGCCAGGAATGCGAGATGAGCCTGCGCCGCCTCGGCGTCGACACCATCGACCTGTTCCAGCTGCACGGCATCGACCGCGACTTCCCGCTGGCCGACCAGGTGGGCGAGCTGCTGGCGCTGAAAAACGAGGGCAAGATCCGCCACATCGGCCTCTCCGAGGTCAACGTCGATCAGCTCACGGAGGCCCAGCGGATCACCGAGATCGTCTCCGTGCAGAACATGTACAACCTGTCGGCTCGGGGCGCCGAGCCACTGCTGGACGCCGCGACCAGCCAGGGCATCGGCTTCATCCCCTGGTTCCCGCTGGCGGCCGGGCCGCTGGCCGCCCCCGACGGCCCGCTGCAGCGCATCGCCGCCGAGCACCATGCGAGTGCGTCCCAACTGGCGCTGGCCTGGCTGCTGAAACGGTCGCCGGTGATGCTGCCGATCCCGGGCACGTCCAAGGTGGCGCACCTGGAGGAGAACGTCGCCGCCGCCCAGATCGAGCTGAGCGACGACGAGTTCGAGGCCCTGTCGACCGCCGGAGGTCAGAAGACCGTCTGACCACCGGATACGGTGTCCCGGTGACCAGCGGACAGGCCAGGCACCCCGGCGGCGGGTTCAACCCGCCCGAACCCACGACCAAGGGCGGCCCCGACTACGGCCGGTTCATCGACGGCGTGCGCAAGCTGCAGGACCACGCGCGCGCCGTAGACGCGCCCGACGAGGTCATCGCGGAGGCGGCGAATCAGCTGGAGAAGCTGTCGGCGCTGCTCGCCCCGTACGA
The DNA here is from genome assembly GCF_001667775.1 of Mycobacterium sp. E1747. Classification (GTDB taxonomy): domain Bacteria; phylum Actinomycetota; class Actinomycetes; order Mycobacteriales; family Mycobacteriaceae; genus Mycobacterium. Next base: position 29,428 of record NZ_LZJI01000185.1, on the reverse strand, counting down.
CGCCGATGAGTGGGCGGCGCCCTCGGGCCGCCGCATGGATCTGCCGATGCGCGGCAACGTCCTGACGGTTCCCATGTCTGCCCGCAAGGGCGACGACGGCCGCGTGCACGGCTGGGCGCGGTTCGCCCGGTTCCATCTGGGGCGCAACGGTGCGGTGCACGGCGGCTCACTCGGCATGCTGTTCGACACCGTGCTCGGGCTGACGGCGGTCCTGCTGACCGGGAGCCGGCGCCAGCGCACCGCCTACCTCAAGATCGATTACCGCAACATCGTGCCCATCGAAAAGGAGTTGCAGTTCGACGCCGGGGTGGACAGGGTCGACGGGCGCAAGATCTTCGTCTCGGGTCGGCTGACCGATGGCGACACGCTGCTGACCGAGGCCGATGCCCTGTTCGTGCGGCTCAAGCCCGGGCAGCCCTGAGCCGGGTCAGAGCCGGGTGGTCGGCAGCATCACCTCTTCGTGGTCGAGTTCGCGTTCGAGCACCCGAAGGCTCCGATCGGGCAGCATGCCGGCGTCACGCCAGCGCACCAGTTCGTCGCGCTCGGCATCGATGGCCGCCCGCCGGATCGCGACGGCCGCCTCGTATTCGGGATGGCTGGGTAAGTCGTCGGAATCCGACAGCAGATCGAGCCGGCGTTGATACCGCTCGAGCCGGGTGCACAACTGCTTTCGCACCGCGTCGATCGCCCTGGCGTCGGCTTCGCTTCCTTGACTGAGCTCGTCGAGTGCGTCGAGGGCGGCGCGGACGGCGGCCGTGCGCGCCCGATTGCGCAGGCGCAGCTCGTCGACGGCCTTTGCGTGAACGCCGAGAGCACGCGCGACCGGGCCGAAAGTGCTGCCTTGACCGATCAGCGTCACCAGCACGACCACCAAGGTGCAGAACAACAAGAGATCGCGGACCGGAAACCGTGCGCCACTGTCCGTCGTGAAGGGCACGGCGAAGATCGCGGCGAGGCTGACGACGCCTCGGGTGCCGGCCCAGCTCAGCACGAAAATCTCACGGCCACTGAGTCTCTCCGCGTTGCGGTCGCGTCGGGGACGGGCTGGGGCCGGATCGTGATCGTCATCGTCATCGTCGTCGGCGGTACCCGTGACGTTCCCGAGCCGGGTATGCAGTGACCGCGGCAGCGACTGCGTGAGTATCAGCCACAACGGCCGCACCAGCAGCACCGCCGCGGTGGTCACGGTGGTCGCCACGACGATGGTCGACACCGGGTAGCCGCGCAGGCCGTCGAGGACGGCCGGGAACTGCTGACCTATCAACAGGAAGACGAGACCCTCGAGGAGGAAGTTGGCCAACCGCCACACGGCCCGGGTCTGCAACCGGCTCGCGCCCGACTCCGACCGGGGTGAGTCGTGTCCGACGACCAATCCACACACGACGACCGCCAGCACCGCCGACGCGTGCACCTTCTCGGCCGCGAGATAGGTCAGAAACGGTGTGGCCAGCGAGATCGCGTTGGCCGTCATCACGTCGTGCGGAAAGCGCCGCAACAGGCGGCGGCACCAAGCGAATGCCAGCCCGATCACCAGGCCGCCCACGGCGGCCAGGGCGAACTCCCGGACCGCGAACGGAAACGAGAAGTCCGCACCCCTGGCCACCGTGATGGCCACCGACAGTGTGGTGAGCGCCGTCGCGTCGTTGAGCAGGCCCTCGCCTTCGATGAGGGTGACGATGTTGAGCGGCAGACCGACCTTGCGGGCGACCGCGAGCGCCGCCACGGGATCAGTGGGTGCCACCGCGGCGCCGAGCACCGCGCCCACCGCGAGCGTGGCCCCACTGACGAGCAGGGCGAAGGCGGCGCCGACCGAAGCCGCGGTCAGCAGAACGAGGATGACCGACAGGCTGACGACGGTGCGCAGGTTGCGGCGTATCCCGATCAGCGACGACTCCAGGGCCGCGTTGTAGAGCAAAGGCGGCAATATGCAGGTCATCACGATGTCGGGGCGAAGGCCGACGTTCGGCCCCGGCAGCAGCCCGTAACCAATACCGACGAGAGTGAGCAATCCCGCGCTGGGGAGTCCGGTGCGGTCGCTGACCCAATTGACCACCACGATGGCGCCGACAGCGGCGAGCAGCAATGCCAATGCCGTCTGCGCCCCCACGAACCCATTCTGCCGACAATTTGCTGCGGGCGGCGGCGCCCCGCGACGATGCCGCACTACTCGACGGCCCTGCTTGGCCGCTGGGCGCCCCGATAGCATGGTCGTCGACCCACCGACCTAGGAGACCCCACGCGATGAGCGCCCCCGCAAACCCGTCCCCAGCAGGCCCTATCCGGGTGCCGACCGGGACCACCGCCGCGGCCGCGGTGCGGGAGGCGGGGCTGCCGGGCCGCGGGGAGCCCGACGCGGTCGTGGTGGTGCGCGACGCCGACGGCAAGCTGCGGGACCTGAGCTGGGTCCCCGAAGCCGATACCGAGGTGGTGCCGGTGGCGGCCAACACCGACGAGGGACGCAGCGTCATCCGGCATTCGGCCGCGCACGTGCTGGCCCAAGCCGTCCAGGGCATGTTTCCGCACGCGAAGCTCGGCATCGGGCCGCCCATCACCGACGGCTTCTACTACGACTTCGACGTGGCGGAGCCGTTCACCCCCGAGGACCTGGCGGCGCTGGAAAAGCGGATGCGCCAGATCATCAAGGAGGGGCAGCTGTTCTCCCGCCGCGTCTACGAGTCCAAGGACCAGGCGCGCTCGGAATTGGCCGACGAGCCCTACAAGCTGGAACTCGTCGACGACAAGTCCGGCGACCCCGACATCATGGAGGTAGGCGGTGACGAGCTCACCGCCTACGACAACCTCAATCCCCGCAGCCGGGAACGGGTTTGGGGGGACCTGTGCCGCGGGCCGCACATCCCCACCACCAAGCACATCCCGGCGTTCAAGCTGACCCGCAGCTCCGCCGCGTATTGGCGCGGGGACCAGAAGAACGCGAGCCTGCAACGCATCTACGGCACCGCGTGGGAATCGCAGGAGGCGCTGGACCGGCACCTCGAGCTGCTCGCCGAAGCGCAGCGGCGCGACCACCGCAAGCTGGGCACCGAGCTGGACCTGTTCAGCTTCCCCGACGAAATCGGTTCGGGACTGGCCGTTTTCCACCCCAAGGGCGGCGTGGTGCGCAGGGAGCTGGAGGAGTACTCACGGCGCAAGCACATCGAGGCCGGGTACGAGTTCGTCAACACCCCGCACATCACCAAGGCGCAGCTGTTCCACACCTCCGGCCACCTGGACTGGTACGCCGACGGGATGTTCCCGCCGATGCACCTCGACGCCGAACTGGGCGACGACAAAACGGTGCGCAAGCCCGGGCAGGACTACTACCTCAAACCGATGAACTGCCCCATGCACACGCTGATCTTCCGGTCACGCGGGCGGTCGTACCGCGAACTTCCGTTGCGGCTCTTCGAGTTCGGCACCGTCTACCGCTACGAGAAGTCCGGGGTGGTGCACGGGTTGACGCGGGCGCGTGGATTCACCATGGACGACTCGCACATCTTCTGCACGCGCGACCAGCTGCACGGCGAACTGGCGTCGCTGCTGCGGTTCGTGCTCGAGCTGCTGGGCGATTACGGCCTCGAGGACTTCTATCTGGAGCTGTCCACCAAGGACCCGGAGAAGTTTGTCGGAACCGACGAGATGTGGGAGCAGGCCACCAACTCCCTGGCCGAGGTGGCCGCCGAGTCGGGCCTGGAACTGGTTCCCGACCCCGGCGGTGCGGCGTTCTACGGCCCGAAGATTTCCGTGCAGGCCCGCGACGCCCTGGGCCGCAGCTGGCAGATGTCGACCATCCAGGTGGACTTCAACTTCCCGGAGCGCTTCGAGCTGGAGTACACCGCCCCGGACGGAACCCGGCAGCGGCCGGTGATGATCCACCGGGCACTCTTCGGATCGATCGAGCGGTTCTTCGGTATCCTCACCGAGCACTACGCGGGGGCGTTCCCCGCGTGGCTGGCGCCCGTGCAGGTGGTCGGGATACCCGTCGCCGACGAACACATTCCCTACCTGGAAAGCCTTGCGGCGCAGCTGAAATCGCACGGCGTGCGGGTGGAGGTGGACAGCAGCGACGACCGGATGGCCAAGAAGATCGTCCACCACACGGCCCAGAAGGTGCCGTTCATGTTGCTGGCGGGTGACCGCGACGTCCAGGCGAAGGCGGTGAGCTTCCGCTTCGGTGACCGCACGCAGATCAACGGTGTGCCGCGCGACAGCGCCGTCGATGCCATCGTGGCGTGGATCGCCGAGCGCGTGAATGCCGCCCCGACCGCCGAACTGGTGAAGGTGACCGGCGGTGAGTGAACCGACGGAACGCGTGGAGGACACCATCCTGGACACCGGTGTCGGCGAGAGTGACCACTTGCAACGGCTGTGGACGCCGTACCGGATGACCTATCTGGCCGAAGCGCCGATGAAGCGCGATCCCAACTCTTCGGGCAAGACCGAGCAGCCGTTCACCGACATCCCGCAACTGCCGGACGAGGAGGGCCTGGTCGTCGCGCGCGGGGAACTCGTCTACGCCGTCCTCAACCTCTACCCGTACAACCCGGGGCACCTGATGGTCGTGCCGTATCGGCGGGTTTCCGAGCTCGAGGACCTCACCGACGAGGAGAGCGCGGAGTTGATGGCCTTCATCCAGAAGGCGATTCGCGTGATCAAGAACGTGTCGCGGCCGCACGGCTTCAACGTCGGTCTCAACCTCGGCGCGTCGGCGGGCGGGTCGCTGGCCGAGCACCTGCACGTCCACGTCGTACCCCGTTGGGGCGGCGACGCGAACTTCATCACCATCATCGGAGGCTCGAAGGTGATCCCGCAGTTGCTGCGCGAAACCCGCCGGTTGCTGGCCACCGAGTGGACTAACCAGTCATGAGACGTGAGCGCGCATGAGCCGCGTTGGTGACGACGCGGTGGGGGCGCCCCCAGCCGTGAAGCGGCGAGGGGGACGTAGCGATGAGGTGGCGATATCGCCCGCTTGCGGGGGAGAGCGCCGCAGATGAGCAAGGTGCCGTTCCTCTCGCGGGCGGCGTTCGCGCGGCTCACCACGCCCACCGCCAAAGCGTGCCTGCGGATGGGCTTGACGCCGGACGTGGTCACCGTGCTGGGCACCACCGGGTCCGTCGCGGGGGCGCTCGCGCTGTTCCCGATGGGCAAGTTGTTCGCCGGCGCCTGCGTCGTGTGGTTTTTCGTGCTGTTCGACATGCTCGACGGCGCGATGGCCCGCGAGCGCGGGGGCGGCACCCGGTTCGGCGCCGTGCTGGACGCCACCTGTGACCGCGTCAGCGACGGCGCGGTGTTCTGCGGCCTGCTGTGGTGGGTGGCCTTCGGCATGCACGACGACCTGCTCGCGGTGGCGACCATGATCTGCCTGGTGACCTCGCAGGTCATCTCCTACATCAAGGCGCGGTCCGAGGCCAGCGGGCTGCGCGGCGACGGCGGCATCATCGAACGCCCGGAGCGGTTGATCATCGTGCTGGTCGGCGCCGGGGTGGCGGACTTCCCGTTCGTGGCCTGGCCGCCCGCGCTGCCGGTGGCCATGTGGCTGCTGGCGGTGGCCAGCGTGGTCACCTGCGTGCAGCGGCTGCGCACGGTGTGGACCTCGCCCGGCGCGACGGAGCGCATGCCGTGATCCCGGGTTTGGGTTTGATCACCGCGCCGCGGCGCCTGGTGTCCGGGACCGCGAGCGACTGGACGTATGCGGCCGGCTGGATGGCCGTGCGGGCGATGCCGGAATTCGCGGCGCGCTCGGCGTTCGAGACCGGGGCACGCTACGCGGCACGCCGCGGCGGTCCGCAGCAGCTGCGCAAGAACCTGGCCCGCGTCATCGGTGTCGCGCCCGCCGAAGTGCCCGACGACCTGATGCGCGCGTCGCTGGCCTCCTACGCCCGTTACTGGCGGGAGGCGTTCCGCCTGCCGTCGATGAACCTGCGTGCGCTCTCCGGCGAACTCGACGCCGCGTTCCGGGGCGCCGAGAACCTGGACTCGGCGCTGGCCGAAGGCCGCGGCGCGATCTGCGCGTTGCCCCACAGCGGAAACTGGGACATGGCCGGCGTGTGGTTCACCCAGACGCGCGGCACCTTCATCACCGTCGCCGAAAGGCTCGAGCCCGAGTCGTTGTACCGGCGTTTCCTGCGCTATCGCGAGAGCCTCGGCTTCGAGGTGCTGCCGCTGTCCGGAGGCGAACGGCCGCCCTTCGATGTACTGTGCGATCGGCTGCGGGCGAACCAACTGGTGTGCCTGATGGCCGATCGCGACCTCACCCGCACGGGTGTGCAGGTCGACTTCTTCGGTGAGGCCACCCGGATGCCGGCCGGACCGGCGAAGCTGGCGGTCGCGACCGGGGCGGCGTTGCTTCCGGTGCACTGCTGGTTCGACGGCGACGGCTGGGGGTTTGAGGTGTTCCCACCACTGGACTGCAGCAGCGGCGACGTCGGCGCCATCACCCAGGCGCTGGCCGACCGGTTCGCGCAGAACATCGCCGTGCACCCCGAGGATTGGCACATGCTGCAACCGCAGTGGCTCGCCGACCTGTCTGAAGCCAGGCAGGCGCGGCTCAGGGAGACCTGATGCGCATCGGCATGGTCTGCCCCTACTCGTTCGACGTCCCGGGCGGGGTGCAGTCGCACGTCTTGCAGCTGGCCGAGGTGATGCGTCGGCGCGGGCAGCAGGTGAGCGTCCTCGCGCCGGCGTCGCCGCACGCGGTGTTGCCGGACTACGTCGTCTCCGCGGGCAAGGCCGTGCCCATTCCCTACAACGGCTCGGTGGCCCGGCTGCGGTTCGGCCCGGCAACCCACCGCAAGGTCAAAAAGTGGCTCGCCGAAGGCGATTTCGACGTGCTGCACCTGCACGAGCCCAACGCGCCGAGCCTGTCGATGCTGGCCCTCAACATCGCCGAGGGACCGATCGTCGCGACGTTTCACACCTCGACCACCAAATCGCTGACGCTGACGGTCTTTCAGGGCATCCTGCGGCCGATGCACGAAAAGATCGTCGGCCGGATCGCGGTGTCGGACCTGGCCCGCCGCTGGCAGATGGAGGCGCTGGGTACCGACGCGGTCGAGATCCCCAACGGCGTCGACGTCGACTCGTTCGCCTCGGCGCTTCCGCTCGACGGCTACCCGCGGCCGGGCAAGACGGTGCTGTTCCTGGGCCGCTACGACGAGTCCCGCAAGGGCATGTCGGTCCTGCTCGAAGCGCTACCCGGGGTGGTTCAGCACTTCCCAGACGTTGAGCTGCTCATCGTCGGCCGCGGCGACGAGGCTGAATTGCGCAGCGAGGCAGGCGAATTGGTCAAGCACATGCGGTTTCTGGGCCAGGTCGACGACGCCGGAAAGGCGTCGGCGATGCGCAGCGCCGACGTGTATTGCGCGCCTCACGTGGGTGGCGAGAGCTTTGGCATCGTCCTGGTCGAGGCCATGGCCGCGGGCACCGCGGTGGTGGCCAGCGACCTGGACGCCTTTCGGCGGGTGCTGCGCGACGGCGAAGTGGGGTGCCTGGTGCCGGTCGGTGACGGCGCTGCGCTGGCGGACGCCCTCATCTCGGTGCTAGAAAACGATGTGCTGCGCGAACGCTATGTCGCGGCCGGTTCGGCCGCCGTCCAGCGTTACGACTGGGCGGTGGTGGCCAGTGAGATCATGCGCGTCTACGAGACCGTCGCAGCGAGCGGCGCCAAAGTTCAGGTGGCGAGCTGATGACGTGGCTCGCCGTCGGCATCGCGGTATTGGTCGGGCTGCTGGCGGTCCTGGGCGCCTGGGCCTATCAGACGGCCAACCGACTGGACCGGCTGCACGTCCGCTACGACCTGTCGTGGCAGGCGCTCGACGGCGCTTTGGCGCGGCGCGCTGTGGTCGCCCGTGCGGTCGCCATCGACGCCTACGGCGGCGCCCCGGAGGGCAGGCGGTTGGCCGCTCTGGCCGACGCCGCCGAGGCGGCGCCGCGGCAGGAGCGCGAATCACGGGAGAACGAACTCTCGGCCGCGCTGGCGATCGTCGACCCGGCCGCGCTGCCGGCCGGGCTGATCGCCGAGCTGGCCGACGCCGAGGCCCGGGTACTGCTGGCCCGCCGGTTCCACAATGACGCGGTCCGGGACACCCTTGCGCTGCGCGAGCGATTCCTGGTGCGGACCCTTCGTCTCGGCGGAACAGCAGCGCTGCCAAGTTATTTCGAGATCGTCGAGCGCCCGCACGCGCTGGCTCACGGCGACGTCGGCTCCTTCAACGGAGTGCTCAGCCACCGCACGTCGGCGCGCGTGGTGCTGCTCGACGAGACCGGTGCGGTGCTGCTGCTGCGCGGCTCCGACCCTGCTGTCGGCCGCGGGCCACTCAAGAACGAAGCGCCGAAGTGGTGGATCACCGTCGGCGGGGAGGTACAGCGGGGGGAGCGGTTGGCCGAGGCCGCCGCCCGCGAGCTGGCGGAGGAGACGGGTCTCACCGTGGCGCCCGGCGACATCGTGGGCCCGGTCTGGCGGCGTGACGAGGTCTTCGAGTTCAACGGCTCGCTGATCGACAGCGAAGAGTTCTACTTCGTCCACCGCACCCAGCGCTTCGAGCCGTCCGGTGCGGGCCGCACCGACTTGGAACGCAGCTACATTCACGGCCACCGCTGGTGCGACGCCGCTGACATCGCCCGGCTGGCCGGCGCCGGGGAGACGGTATACCCGACGCAGCTGGGTGAGCTCCTCGCCGACGCGGTCGCCTTGGCCGGCGGCCGGGCGCCGGGCCCGCTGGTGTCGATTCGCTGACTGCGCTAGAAACCGCTCGCCAAACCGTTGGAGGCCAGCGGGGGCAACCCCAGCACCAGCGGGCTACCGATTCCGGACGTGAGGCCCTGGCTGAGGGAACCGGCGATGCTCACCGGGCCGGGCAAAATCCCGGGCGCGTAGTAGCCGAGGTCGACGAACGGTTTGACGAACGGCTGCAGCAGGTCCGCCAGCGGATTGCCGAGGAGGGGGATCCACCGCACGGGATCTAGCAGCGGCAACTGCGCGGTCTGCATGAAGTAAAAGGTCATGTTGCCAACATGCTGCTGGATAGCGCCGGCGACCTGCGCGGCGGACAAGAAGGGCATCGTGTGGTGCAGGTCGAGAAACCCGAACAGGGCGTTGAGGTCAGACGGAAGCCACAACCAGTTCGCCGGGAAGTTGGCGATCGCGTCGTATTGCAACGTGAAGATGGAGGTCGCGTAGGACGTGGTGAGTGGGGTGGCGAAGTGGAACGCACCGAAGCCCGGGATGAAGTGCGTCAGGATGCCGCCCATCGGGTTGTTCGGGTCGGCGAGCAGGACGAAGTTGAGCAGGTCCTGACTGGGGCGTAGGGCGGCCGGCAGGGCCTGCAGGTAGCGCATCTCCAGGCTGGCGATCGTCGCACTCTGCGAATAACCAACGACCACAACGTGATTGCCGGCCGCCGTCTGCGTCAGGATCGCGGAGTTCAGCGTGGCCATCCCCTGATAGACCGACTTGCCGAAGGTTTCGCTGCCAAGCCCGGTGATCGGCCAAAACTGTTCGGGGGTATGCAAACTCACCAGCGTGTAGTCGGAGTAATTCGTGGCGAGATACGCCTGCTGGATGGACGTCATGTATCTCAGGTCCGGCGACGGGCGCCCGGTGCCGCCCATGATCAGCGCGATCTTCTGCGACGCCGTCGACGACTGCATGGCGGCCGTGTTGGTGGTCTCCGTTTCGGCGTACGCGTTCTTCGCGGTGATCAGGGTTTGCACGAACTGGTTGTGGAACAGTTCCGCCTGCGCGCTCAGCGCCTGGTACTGCTGGGCGTGCGCGTCCAGCATCGTCGCCACGCGCAGCGACACCGAATCCGTGGCGGGCGGCAGCACCGCCGTCGTCGGGCCGGCCACGGCCGCGTTTGTCGCCTGTAGGGACGAGCCGAGGCCTTGCAGCTCGTCGGCGGCCGTCGCCATCGCGTCGGGGTCGGTGATCACGAACGACATCGGCGCTCCCCCGTTGCTAATTCAGCGCCGGGCGCGCGGCGAGAACTTGCCGCGGTCCGGCGATCGACTGGGCCGTCGCCCGCCCGGGGAGGCCAGTGGAGGGCAGCTGCGGCGTGGTGAGCGGGCTCACGGAAAGTGGGGTGACCGGGCTGCTGGGCGCCACGGCAGCCGGAGTAGGTGCCGTCGCCGGCGCCGCGGCGTCGGCCCAGCTGGAGGGCACGGACAGCGAGCCGACCGAGCCGGCCCGGCCCGTACTCGCCGAGACGACGCGCCCGGCGAGCTGGGCGGCGATGGGGCTGGGGCTGCCGACGCCCGGGCTGACGTTGGACGCCAGGACCGGATCCAGCGCGGGGACGGTGCCGGCGCCGCCCACCAGCGGATTGGTGCTGGACACCAGTTGGCCCATCACCGTGTTCATCGGTTCCATCGCGAACTGGGCGGGCGTCGAGAGCATCTGCAGCTGGGTCATCGGGTTCATCAGTTGCTGGGTTAACGACTGGCTCAGGGCCTGGAGCAGTTCCTGGCCGAACGAGGTGAACGTCGGCATGGGCAGGCTGGTCAGGGTGAGGGGCGGGTTGCTGAACGGCGTCCACGTCGCCTCGGCCGTCCGGATGCTGGCGTCGTAGGCGGTCATCGCCGCCACGTCCTGGGCCCACATCTCGGCGTACTGGGCTTCGGTCGCCGCGATCGCCGAGGTGTTCTGACCGAGGATGTTGGTCGCGACCAGCGTCGCCAGTAGCGCGCGGTTGGCCGCGATCACCTCCGGCGGCACCGTCGCGGTGAACGCCGCCTCGAACGCGCCGGCCGACAAGCGGGTTTGGTTGGCCACCAACTCCGCCTGCCCGGAGGTCGCGGTCAGCCACTGCACGTACGGGGCGGCGGCCGTCGCCATCGTCATCGATGCCGGGCCCTGCCATGCGCCACCCGTCAGGGTGGACACCGTCAACTCGAAGGAACTCGCCGCGGATGCCAGCTGGGCGGACAACGCGTCCCACGCGGCCGCCGCCGTCCACATCGTCCCCGAGCGCGGCCCCGCGTACATCCGCGCCGAATTGATCTCCGGCGGCAACAGCACGTAATCCGGCAACACCCGAGGCCCCTTCTCGGCCAACCGCCTCGGCCGGTGGGACTAGGGTTGCCACCCAGGGATTCGCACCAGCAGCAACGGTTTCGCAATAGCTGAAGCAATTTCTAACACAATGTGACGCGCGTCGCAGGTGCTTGGCGCGACTGTTGGAAGCGGCGGGAAAACGGGTTTGTTTTCCCCACTAGAGTGGAAGCGCGGGATTCAAGGAGAGAAGGAGCTAGTGGAGAGCGGCGCACGGCCGAATCAGGCCAACCAGACGGGAACGGCGCGAGTCAAACGCGGCATGGCCGAGATGCTCAAGGGCGGCGTCATCATGGACGTCGTCACCCCGGAGCAGGCCCGCATCGCGGAGGCCGCCGGCGCCGTCGCCGTCATGGCGCTCGAGCGGGTGCCCGCCGACATCCGCGCCCAGGGCGGGGTGTCTCGGATGAGCGACCCCGACATGATCGAGGGCATCATCGCCGCGGTGACCATCCCGGTGATGGCCAAGGCGCGCATCGGTCATTTCGTCGAGGCGCAGATCCTGCAGAGCCTCGGCGTGGATTACGTCGACGAGTCCGAGGTGCTCACCCCGGCGGACTACGCCCATCACATCGACAAGTGGAAGTTCACCGTGCCATTTGTGTGCGGGGCGACCAACCTGGGCGAGGCGCTGCGGCGCATCAGCGAGGGCGCGGCCATGATCCGGTCCAAGGGTGAGGCCGGCACCGGCGACGTCTCCAACGCCACCACTCACATGCGGGCGATCGGCGGCGAGATCCGCCGGCTGACCTCGCTGTCGGAAGACGAATTGTTCGTTGCCGCAAAGGAATTGCGGGCGCCCTACGAGCTCGTGGTCGAGGTGGCCCGGGCCGGCAAGCTGCCCGTCACCCTATTCACCGCAGGCGGCATCGCCACGCCGGCCGACGCGGCGATGATGATGCAGCTCGGGGCCGAGGGCGTTTTCGTCGGCTCGGGCATCTTCAAGTCCGGGGATCCCGCGCAGCGGGCCGCCGCCATCGTCAAGGCGACCACCTTCTACGACGACCCGGACGTGTTGGCCAAGGTCTCGCGCGGGCTGGGCGAGGCCATGGTGGGCATCAACGTCGAGCAGATCTCCCAGCCCCACCGGCTGGCCGAACGCGGCTGGTAAGCCGGGGGGCTATTGGTGGCGATCCAAGAGATCCTTGATCTCGAGCAACTCGAGGTCAACATCTACCGCGGCAGCGTGTTCAGTCCCGAGTCGGGATTCTTCCAGCGCACGTTCGGGGGCCACGTCGCCGGGCAGTCGCTGGTGTCGGCGGTGCGCACCGTAGACCCGCACTACCAGGTCCACTCGCTGCACGGTTACTTCCTGCGGCCCGGCGACGCCAAGGAGCGCACGGTTTTCCTCGTCGAGCGCATCCGCGACGGCGGGTCGTTTGTCACCAGGCGCGTCAACGCCGTCCAGCACGGCGAGACCATCTTCACCATGTCGGCGTCCTTCCAGACCGATCAGGAAGGCATCCACCACCAGGACCGCATGCCGGCGGCACCGCCACCCGTCGGGCTGCCCGGCCTGGACTCGCTCAAGGTGTTCGACGACGCCGGCTTCAAGCAGTTCGAGGAGTGGGACGTCTGCATCGTGCCGCGCGACCAACTGCAGCTGTCGCCCGGCAAGGCCTCCCAGCAGCAGGTGTGGTTTCGCCACCGCGACCCGCTGCCCGACGATCCGGTGCTGCACATCTGCGCGCTGGCCTACATGAGCGACCTCACGTTGCTGGGATCGGCGCAGGTCAACCACCTCGACGTCCGCCAGCATCTGCAGGTGGCGTCGCTGGACCACGCGATGTGGTTCATGCGGGCTTTCCGGGCCGACGAGTGGCTGCTCTACGACCAGTCGTCGCCGTCGGCCAGCGGCGGGCGCTCGCTGTGCCAAGGCGAAATCTTCACGCAGTCCGGCGAGATGGTGGCGGCGGTCATGCAGGAGGGGCTGACCCGCTTCCCGCGCGGATTTCAGCCCACCGCGCAGTGAACGCGCCGCGCATCGGCGTGCTGGCGCTGCAGGGTGACACCCGCGAGCACCTGGCCGCGCTGGGCGAGGCCGGGGCCGATTCGATGCCGGTGCGGCGACGCGGCGAGCTGGAGAAGGTCGACGGGCTGGTCATACCCGGCGGGGAGTCCACCACGATGAGCCACCTGCTGCTGGATCTGGAGCTGCTGGAGCCGCTGCGGGGCCTGCTGGCCGACGGGCTGCCCGCCTACGGCGCGTGCGCGGGCATGATCCTGCTGGCCAGCGAAATCCTGGATGCCGGCGCGGGCGGCCGGGAGGCGCTGCCGCTGCGGGCGATCGATATGACCGTGCGGCGCAACGCTTTTGGACGTCAAGTCGATTCTTTCGAGGGCGACGTAGCGTTTGCCGGTCTGGACGGTCCGGTGCGCGCGGTGTTCATCCGCGCCCCGTGGGTCGAGCGGGCCGGCGCGGGCGTGCAGGTGCTGGCTCAAGCGTCCGGGCACACGGTCGCGGTGCGGCAGGGGAGGAACCTCGCGACGGCGTTCCACCCCGAGATGACCGGCGACCGCCGCGTCCACCAGCTTTTCGTCGATATCGTCAACGGGCTCGCCTGACCCATTGGGCCGCCTCAGCTTTTCGGGTGTGCGCTGGAGGCTTTCAGGGTGCGTCCAGGGCGGGAAATCGGCGGGATTCCCGCCGTGAGCGCACGCCCGCCGCCGTGAGCGCACGCCCGCCGCCGTGAGCGCACACCCGCCGCCGCGAGCGCACACCCGATGCGGTGGGTGCACACCCGACGCCGTTTCCAGGGATGATGTGGTCGCCGAAATTGATAGCACCGGCGATATCACGTTCGGGAAGGCGCCCATCCTCCGGTTCTGGTGACGCTGAGGCCCCTGAGGCGAAAGGGGAGCGGAGCGACGGGCCGCGCTAGGCGTGCACGTAGACTCGTCTGGCGAACTTTCGAAGACAGAAGAGGTAAAGAGACACCGATGAGCGGCCATTCCAAGTGGGCCACCACCAAGCACCAGAAGGCCGTCAAGGACGCGCGCCGGGGCAAGGAGTTTGCCCGGCTGATCAAGAACATCGAGGTCGCCGCGCGCACCGGCGGCGGGGACCCGGCGGGCAACCCGACACTCTATGACGCCATTCAGAAGGCCAAGAAGACGTCGGTGCCCAACGACAACATCGAGCGCGCCCGCAAGCGCGGCGCCGGCGAGGAAGCCGGCGGCGCCGACTACCAGACGATCATGTACGAGGGCTACGGGCCCAACGGCGTGGCGGTGCTGATCGAATGTCTGACCGACAACCGCAACCGCGCGGCCGGCGAGGTCCGGGTGGCGGTCACCCGCAACGGCGGCACGATGGCCGATCCGGGCTCGGTGTCCTATCTCTTCACCCGCAAGGGCGTCGTCACGCTGGAGAAGAACGGCCTGACCGAGGACGACCTGCTGGCCGCCGTGCTGGACGCGGGCGCCGAGGATGTCAACGACCTGGGCGACAGCTTCGAAATCATCTCGGAGCCAACGGATTTGGTTGCCGTGCGGACCGCCCTGCAGGACGCCGGCATCGACTACGAGTCCGCGGAGGCCAGCTTCCAGCCCTCGGTCAGCGTGCCGGTGGACGTCGACGGCGCCCGCAAGGTGTTCAAGCTCGTCGACGCGCTGGAGGACAGCGACGACGTGCAGAACGTCTGGACCAACGTCGATCTGTCCGACGAGGTGCTGGCCGCCCTCGACGAGGACTAGTTGGGCCGACCCCAGCGCGTCTAGTCGTATCCGTGCCGCATGTCCTGGACGATGCGCGGATTGTCCAGCGTCGACGGGTCCAAAGCGCGCGGGCGGGTGTCGTCGGGGAACACCGTCGCGGCATCGAGCACGCGCTGATTGAGGAAGCGCAGCGGCGGCGCGTTGGCCGGCACGGTGGGTGCGGGCGGGCTGGATCCGCGGCGCGCCAGCGTGAATCCCCAGTCGCCGAACGTCGGCACGTAGACGTGGTACGGCGTCACCGCATACCCGGCGGCGCGGATTGACGAGGTGGTGCGCCAGAACGCGGTCTGCGTCGAGAACGGGCTGCCGGCCTGCACGACCATGAGCCCGTCGGCGGCCAGCGCGTGCCCGACCAGCGCGTAGAACTCCGTCGAATACAGCCGGCCCAGCACCGGGGTGTCGGGGTCGGGCAGGTCGACGATGATCGCGTCGAAGCCCCCCGGCGGGACGACGTCGGGGTGCGGCGAGCGCAACCAGCGCATCGCGTCGTCGATCACCACGTTGACGCGCGGGCTGTCCAGGGAGCCGCCGTTGGCCGTGCGCATGGTGGTGCGCGCCAGCTGTATCACCGCCGGGTCGAGCTCCACCTGCACGATCTTGCTGATGCCCGGCTGGCGCAGCAGTTCGCGGGCCACCAACCCGTCGCCGCCGCCGAGCACGAGGACCGATCGGGCGCTGGCCCCCAGCGCGGGGTAGACCAGGCTTTCGGTGTAGCGGTATTCGTCCCGAGTGGAGAACTGCAGGCCGCCGTCCAGGTAGAGCCGCATGTCGTTGCCGCGCTGGGTGACCACGATCTCCTGGTAGGCCGAGTGCTGGTAGGCGATGATCGGATCGGCGTAGAGCCGTTGCCGGCTCGTCGTCTCGATGTCGGCCGAACGCGCCAGCAGCGTGGCCAGCAGCGCCAGCGCCGCGGCGAGCGCGCACAGCGCCACCGCCAGTTGCCGGACCGAAACGACCCGGCGCAACACGACGATCGCCACGACGGCCGCGGCGACCAGGTTGACGATGCCGGTGGCCGCCGCGCCCCGGATCATGCCCAGCTGCGGCAGCAGCAGGAACGGCCACACCAGCCCGCCCAGGAGCGCACCGAGATAGTCGGCCGCGTTGAGGTTGGCCAGCGTCCGGCCGGTGTCGGGTGCCGCGCCGCTGCGGCCGCGTTGCAACATGGTCATCAACAGCGGCACCTCGGCGCCGACCAGCCCACCGATCAGGGCCGTGCCCAGCGCCAGCATCCACATCGACTCGTCGTCGATGAACGCAAACACCGTGTAGAGCGCCGCGGCGGACAGGCCGCCGACGATGCTGAGCAGCACCTCCACCGCGACGAACGCGATGGCCGCGTGCGCGAGCAGCGGCTTGACCACCAGGGCGCCCACCCCGAGCGCGGCGATGTAGCCCGCGACGATCAACGAAGTGGCGACGATGCCGCCGCCGTTGAGGCTGGCCGCCAGTGTCAGCAGCGCGAGTTCGTAGATGATGCCGGACGCGGCGCAGGCCGCGACGGCGGCCAGCAGGACGGCCCGCCACCGCCCGGGCAGCGCCGTCGAAGCGACCGACGACGGCTGTTGCCGGTTTGCCGTCGAGGTCATGAGATGGCGGCGGCGATCACTCCTCCCACGGCCACCAGCATGGTGGCGGTGGCAAAAGCGGCCGGATGCAGCTCGGGCTCGTCGACGTGCTCGCGGAACTGGCCGGGCACCGCGATCTGCAGGATCAGCAGCGCCCCGCCCTGCAGCAGGACACCCACCAGCCCATATACCGCGACGCCGACGAGTCCCTGGCCCAGCTGGCTGTAGCTGCTCGCGATGGCGCTGATGATGACGATGGCGAGCGCGATGTACATGGCCGAGGCGAGGACGACGGCGTTCGGGCGCTTGTCGATGAACACCAGCTGGCGCAGGTTGCCGGGGGTGAGGACGTCCACCATCAGGAAGCCGGCGGTCAGGACGACGACGCCGACCGCGAAGTACAGGACGACGGCGACCACGCCTTGGGTGATCGTCCCGAGATTGGTGGATCCGAAATCGATCGCGAGGTACATGGTTTGTCTCCTTTGCGTTTCCGGCTAGAGGTCACTTGGTTCCGCCCGGGCCGCCCGGGCTGCCCCCGGCGCCACCCGAGGGGGAGCCGGGTGTGAAGCCGGGGCCGAGAAAGATGAAGGCGCCATGGCTGTATCCGGCGTTCAGGCTTTCCAGACGGATGCTGCATGGGTGACTGCCGTCGGGCCCGACGGTCACGATGTTGTTGCTGTAGCGCAGGTACTCGTTGTCGCCGTTGGCGGCACGCGCCTCGGGGGCCTGATACTCGGCCAGCGTGTCGGCCACGTCGTCGGCGGATCCGCTGCATTCATAACGCGTCCCGTTCGCGTCGTGGGCGTACTCGCGATAGTGGCTGGCGATATAGGAGGCAATGTTCTTCTGCGACAAGATGATTCCGAAAACAAGACAGACGGTGGCGGCGATGGCCAGCGCGCCGGCGATCACGAACAGGCGGTTGCGGCTCACGGATGCCACCTGCTGGTCGTGTGGACCACCTGCCCGCCCGACGCCTCCAGGCTGTGTGGATACAGGTGCCAGGTCCGCCAGCGCCAGCCCGCCGCGTCTGGTTCGGCGGCCAGCGCGGTCAGGGCGGCGTCGTCACCGGGAAAAGAGCCGCCAAGCCAACCCTTTTCGTGCGCGCAGCGGTCACGAAGATCGCGCGCCAGGCGGCGGAAGGTGCCCTCGTCATAGGTGTCGGTACGCGACTGAAGGGAGTAGCCGGGAGCGGTGGTGCGCTCGGGCAGGTCGACGCCCAGGCCGCGCGCCGTGCACGAAACCTCTTCGGAGAACCGGCCCGCCGCCTGCTCGACCGCGACGACGTGCGACGCGCCGAGGACCCCGAGCAGCAGCGCGCCGCCGTCGGGGTGGTACAGCAGGCAGGTCGCCAACGGTGGCGGTGCGGGCGCGTTGAGTGCGAGTCCGAGCCGCTGCCCCGACACGTCCGAAGGAGCTACGGCGAGCTGATGAAGCGGCACCGGCGCGTCCTAGGAGGGCGAGGGCGGGGGCGCCGGATACACGGTCAGCTCGCCGGCCAGCACCGGTTTGCCGGTCGAAACTTCCCACGGCATGCCCGGCGCCCAGCGCTCGAACGAGAGCAGTAGGGACTCATCGGAATTGGCGCAGTCGACGAACTCCATCTCGCCGCCCGCGGGCAGGCCCGTGGTGCCCTCGGTGGTGAACGAGGCGCGACCACGTTCGGACTCGTGAAACGTCACCCCGTCGACGACGTACTGGCCGCCCGGCTGCAGCGCCAGGTCCTTGCGGCTGACCCACATCGCCAGTTCGAGGCGCCCGTCGTCCTCCTCGACGCTGAACCAGATCGGCTGGTCGCCGCCCTCCAGCAGGTGCTCCCACCACACGAACGGGCCCTCGCGGTACGTGACCGATCCGCGCACCACGTAATCGATGCCGCCGTAGCTCACGATCGCACCGGGGCCCAGTTGCCGCGGGCCGAACTCCGGCATCGCGTTGAACGCGAGCGGATCCTGGCGGCCGCGTGGGGGACTCGGTTGCTTGGGATGCCGCAAAGCGATGACGAGTACGACGATGGACGCGATGAACAGCACGATCGCGATAATGACCAGCAGTGATCCCACGCGAGCCCTTCCGTTGCCACCTGTCTTGAGCGAACGTTGGGTAAAGCTAACAGCTTTTCGACGCGTTCGGCGCCGTAACGTCGCGCACCGGAATCGGCGGGACCGCCGCGTGTCCTCCGCACAGCCGTCGGTCCCGGCCGCTAGGGTATCGAACAGCTGTTCTAGAGGTGGGAGCGGGCAATGCGCGTGATGGGCGTCGACCCCGGGCTGACCCGATGCGGACTGTCGGTCGTGGAAAGTGGGCGCGGGCGAAACGTGGTCGCGCTGGACGTGGACGTGGTGCGGACCCCGTCGGATGTGCCGCTGGCCAAGCGGCTGCTCGCGATCAGCGATGCCGTCGAGCATTGGCTGGCCACCCACCAACCCGACGTCGTCGCCATCGAGCGGGTGTTCTCCCAGCTGAACGTGTCGACGGTGATGGGCACCGCCCAGGCCGGCGGGGTGGTCGCGTTAGCCGCGGCCAAGCGCGGCATCGACGTCCACTTCCACACCCCGAGCGAGGTCAAGGCCGCGGTGACGGGCAACGGTGCAGCGGACAAGGCCCAGGTGACCGCGATGGTCACGAAAATCCTTGCGCTGCAGGCCAAACCGACTCCCGCGGACGCCGCGGACGCGCTGGCGCTGGCGATCTGCCATTGCTGGCGGGCGCCGATGATGGCCCGGATGGCCGCTGCCGAAGCGCTGGCCGCGCAACAGCGGCAGGCGTACCTGGCGAAGCTGAAGGCCGCACGATGATCGCCTCGGTGCGGGGTGAGGTGCTCGAGGTGGCGCTCGACCACGCGGTCATCGAGGCCGCCGGCGTCGGCTACCGGGTGAACGCGACCCCGTCGACGCTGGCGACGCTGCGCACCGGGACCGAGGCGCGGCTGATCACCGCGATGGTGGTGCGCGAGGACTCGATGACGCTGTACGGGTTCACCGACGGCGAGACCCGTGACCTGTTCCTGACCCTGCTGACCGTGTCGGGGGTGGGCCCGCGGCTGGCGATGGCGACCCTGGCGGTTCACGACGCCGCGGCGCTGCGGCAGGTGCTGCACGACAGCGACGTGGTCGCGTTGACCCGGGTACCCGGGATCGGCAAACGCGGTGCCGAACGGATGGTGCTCGAGCTGCGCGACAAGGTGGGCGCGGTGTCGGCGGGCGCTTCCGCGGCCGTGGTGAACGGGCACGCGGTGCGCGGGCCGGTGGTGGAGGCGCTGGTCGGCCTGGGCTTCGCCGTCAAGCAGGCCGAGGAGGCCACCGACAAGGTGCTGGCCACCGATCAGGACGCGACGACGTCCGGCGCCCTGCGGGCCGCCCTGTCGCTGCTGGGCAAGTCGCGATGAGTGACGACTACACCGACCGCGAGCTGTCCCCGGCGCTGGCCGTCGGGGAGGGTGACATCGACGTGAGCCTGCGCCCACGGTCGCTGCGGGAATTCATCGGCCAGCCGCGGGTGCGCGAACAGCTCCAGCTGGTCATCGAGGGCGCCAAAAACCGCGGCGGCACACCCGATCACATCCTGCTGTCGGGTCCGCCGGGGCTGGGCAAGACGTCGCTGGCCATGATCATCGCCGCCGAGCTCGGGTCGTCGTTACGGGTGACGTCGGGTCCCGCGCTGGAACGCGCCGGTGACCTGGCGGCGATGCTGTCCAACCTGGTCGAGCACGACGTGCTGTTCATCGACGAGATTCACCGCATCGCCCGGCCCGCCGAGGAGATGCTGTACCTGGCGATGGAGGACTTCCGCGTCGACGTGGTGGTCGGTAAGGGCCCCGGGGCGACGTCGATACCCCTTGAGGTAGCGCCATTCACCCTGGTCGGCGCCACCACCCGCTCCGGGGCGCTGACCGGTCCGCTACGCGACCGGTTCGGCTTCACCGCCCACATGGACTTCTACGAGCCCGCCGAGCTGGAGCTGGTGCTGGCCCGCTCCGCCGGCATCCTCGGCATCGAGCTGGGCGCCGAGGCGGCCGAGGAGATCGCCCGGCGCTCGCGCGGGACGCCGCGGATCGCCAACCGGCTGCTCCGTCGGGTCCGCGACTACGCCGAGGTGCGCGCCGACGGGGTGATCACCCGCGACGTCGCCAAGGCCGCGCTGGCGGTCTACGACGTCGACGAACTCGGCCTGGACCGGCTGGACCGGGCGGTGCTGTCGGCCCTGACCCGCAGCTTTGGCGGCGGCCCGGTCGGGGTCTCGACGCTGGCGGTGGCCGTGGGCGAAGAGGCTGCCACCGTCGAGGAGGTATGCGAGCCCTTCCTGGTCCGCGCCGGGATGGTCGCCCGCACGCCGCGCGGCCGGGTGGCCACTGCGCAGGCGTGGACGCATCTGGGCATGAGCCCGCCGGCGGGCGTGACCGGATTGGGCCTGGGGATACCACCCGCTTGCGGGGGACCGGGCCTGTTCGACTAGTGGCGATCCCGAGCGCGGCGTAGCCGGGCGAAGGGGGTCGCCACAATTCCAGTAGTGGCGATTCCGAGCGCGGCGTAGCCGGGCGAAGGGGGCGCGACCAAATCGTGACCTTTGCGGGGGAAGCGGCCCGCGACCGTTCGTGGCCGCGCCCTTCGGCCTGCTCAGGCGGCCGCAACCATGCCGACACGACAGCAGCTCCCGGCGCAGCCAACTGCCTGCGGCCGCCCGACCGGTTACACGCCGGCATGGTCGGGTAACCAGGCTCACAGCAGTAATACCTGTTGAAGGAGATTCTGATGAGGACCACGCGCTACGACAATGAACGCCCTCGCGCGCTGTACATGCCGCGTACCCGCGGCGCCCTAACCGGGCTGCTCCTGATCCTGTTGGGTGCTTGGGGCGCACTGGTGCCGTTCTTCGGGCCCAACATCGACTGGGCATACATGACCGACCCGGCGTGGACGTGGACCGTGACGAAGGGTTGGCTCGAGGTGCTGCCCGGGGCCGCCACGGCGCTCGGTGGCCTGCTGGTCCTTTTGTCCGGTAACCGCGCCAGCGCCGTGTTCGGCGGCTGGCTGGCGGTGCTCGGCGGCGCCTGGTTCGTGGT
This sequence comes from Mycobacterium sp. E1747, assembly GCF_001667775.1. Taxonomy (GTDB): domain Bacteria; phylum Actinomycetota; class Actinomycetes; order Mycobacteriales; family Mycobacteriaceae; genus Mycobacterium. The sequence goes on along the minus strand of NZ_LZJI01000185.1, from coordinate 8,034 downwards.
CGGCCGCGCGTTCGCGTCGACCCTGGGCGTCGGCGACCTCGGTCAACCGGTGGCGTCGACCGACCTCAAACGAGCCCTGCTCGAGGTCACCTACTTCACCGGCCTGGGCGCCCTGATCGTCTTCCTGGGCGGTGCGGCCGTGGCGCGTCTGGCGGTGCGGCACGCGCGAGACGTCGTGGTGACCGAACCGGCCCCGGTGGCAGCCGGCGCCGCGCCGGCCGGCGGCCCCGTCATGTACGACGAGACGCGTGGCGTGACCGCGGCGCGGGCGGACCGGGTGGAAGCCGAGCCCCGCGGACGTGGCTTCTTCGGTCGGCGCGCCGGTGGCGGCCTGTTCCACCGGCACCACCACGCCGGCGTGTAAGTAGCAAACCGGAAGGCGCCGGTAGCCCTTGGCTACCGGCGCCTTCCGCGTCCAGGCCGTCCTTGCGACCGCAGGTCGGTACAGTGAGCGTGCCCGCCGCGCAGGCCTCGACGCCCGAGGAGGAGCGATGATCACTGCCGGGTTGGTATTCGCCGGACTGGCGGCTTTATTGCATGTCTACATCTTCGTGATGGAATCGTTGACCTGGACCTCACCGCGCACCCGTGCCACGTTCGGCACGACGGCCGATGAGGCGGAGACCACCAAGCTGCTGGCTTTCAACCAAGGTTTCTACAACCTGTTCCTGGCCGTCGTCACCGGCCTCGGCATCGCGTCGATTATCTTGCGCCACAACGCGGTTGGCGCGGCGCTCATCTTCTCCGGCGTCGGGTCCATGGCCGCGGCCGCGGTGGTCCTGCTACTGTCCGCGCCGCAGAAGGCGCGCGCGGCGGCGACGCAGGGGGCCTTTCCCGTCATCGCGATCGCGCTGCTGCTGCTCGGCCTCACTAATTAACAACTGTCTCACCAGCCTCAACAGTCACTGCGAGTGAGAAGTTCTGCGCAGCCAATGGGTTACGAGCGGAAACCGTCGGGTACCCATCCCGGGCCGGAAACAGGCCCGGTATTCAACGAGGGGATGTCATGAAATACGCAGAAGACGGCCAAACCCGCGGTCTGAGCATGCCGCGTTCGCGAGGCGCGGTCAGCGGACTGCTGCTGGTCATTCTGGGAGCTTGGGGGGCGTTAATACCGTTTGTCGGACCGCGCTTCAACTTCGCCTACACGCCCGATCGGGAGTGGGCGTGGAGCACGGCCCGAGGCTGGCTCGAGGTTCTGCCGGGAGCGGCGACCGTGCTGGGCGGCCTCTTGCTGATCGTCGCCGGAAACCGCGTCGCCGCCATGCTGGGCGGCTGGCTGGCGGTCCTGGCCGGCGCCTGGTTCGTCGTGGGTGGCCAGTTCGCGCCGTTGCTGGGAATCGGCTCCGCCGGTGACCCGGTCGCCGCGACCGACCGCAAGCGCGCGGTCCTCGAGGTCAGTTATTTCTCCGGACTGGGTGCACTGATCGTCTTCGTGGGCGGTGTGGTGCTGGCGCGCACGGCCGTGCGGCTGGCACGTGACGTGCAACCCGTCGCGCCGACGGCCGGCGGGGCGCAACCCGTCGAACCGTACCGGGAATCGACGTACGAGCCGGCCGAGGTTTCCTCGGGCGCGCTGACCAGGCCGCGCACGGCTGCCGACCCCGAGCCGAAGCGTGGATGGCGTCGCCAGCGCCCAGGCGCGGCGTCGGGTGCGAACGCCGCATACCTGCGCTGGCCGCATCCCCAGCAGTAATTCGCTCGTACAAAGACCGATCGCCACCCTGTGACCAGGCCGGCGATCGGTCTTTGGTGCCCTTACAGCAGTCCGAGCAACTGCAGGTCGGTGATGTACTTGACGATGATCGGCGCCGAGACATGCGGAATGTCTTTGTCGGGGCCGATTTTCGCCTCTTGCACCGCCGCGCGGAAGCGGTCGGTCGGTGCCATCGAACCGTTGATCGGCTTCTCGGGCTGCTGATAGTTGTGCAGCAGTGGCAGCAGCGAGTACTGGCGCTGCCGTTCGGGTAGGCCCCGCATCGTCTGCTCGAACCGCCGCAGCCATTCGCCGTAGTCGGCGATGCGCTGGATCCCGTAGCCCGCCTCGATCAGCCAGTCGACGTACTCGTCGAGACCGATGCCGTCGTCGTACGGGTTCATCACGTGGTACGTCTGGAACACGTCGCCTTCGGAGACGTCGTCCAGCACCTGCGTCCCCAGCGTGGAGATCGCCGCGGAAATGAACTCCACCGGCAGGCCGTCGTAGTGCGAACGCTGACGGTTGCCCTCGGCGTCCAGCTCGTAGAACGAACCGGGCGCGATACCGGTGGCGACCAGGCTCAGCATCAGCCGAGTGAACATGTCCGGCAGGTTGAGCTGGCCGGCGTAGGTGGTGTCGGCCAGGATCATGTCGCACCGGAACACCGCGACCGGCAGACCACACAGGTCGTGCGCCTCGCGGAGCAGCACCTCGCCGGCCCACTTGCTGTTGCCGTAACCGTTGGCGTAGTTGTCATTGACCGCGCGGGTGGCGCTGATCTGCCGGATGTCGGCGTCCTCGACGAACTGGCCGGGTTTGATCTGGTCACCGACGCCGATCGTCGACACGTAGGTGTACGGCTTCAGCTTGGTGGTGAGCGCGATCCGGATCAGCTCGGCGGTCCCCAGCGCGTTGGGGCCGAACAACTCGCTGTACGGCAGCACGTGGTTGACCAGGGCGGCCGGGTCGACGATCAGGTCGACCGTGTCGGCCAGCCGCTGCCAGGTCTGTGGGTCCAGGCCGAGGTTGGCCTCACCCTTGTCGCCGGCGATGACCTCCAGGTGGTCGGCGGCCAGCTCCCGGTAGTGCGCAAGGAGCTTGGGATCTCCGCTGTCGAAGGTCTTGTCCAGCCGACCGCGGGCTTCCGCGTCGGACTTGGCGCGGACCAACGCGATCACCTTGCCGTCGACCATGTCCATCCGCTCGAGCCACTCCAGTGCCAGGTAGCGGCCCAGGAACCCGGTTGCTCCGGTCAACAGCACCGTCCGCACCTCGGTGGTGGGCCTGGGCAGGTTGGGCGCGGCGGCCAGCGTCTCGGCCTCGAGGAACTTGTCCAGGGTCAGGTCGCTGGCGTGCACCTCGGTCGCGTCACGGCCGTGGACGGCGGCGAAGGTGGGCCGCTTGGTGCCCTGACGCTCGCCCTCGATGTAGTTGGCGATGGCCTGCAGGTCGCTGGCCGGGCTGACGATGACGCCGACGGGGACGTCGATGTCGAAGATCTCGCGCAGCAGGTTCCCGAACGTCAACGCCGACAACGAGTCTCCGCCGAGGTCGGTGAAGCGCGCGTCAGGCGTCAGCTCGCTGCTCGCCGCGCCCAGCATGGCGGCGGCGGCCCGGCTCACGGTCTGCAGCACGGGCGCGTTCGCACCGTTGCGCCGCAGTTCGGCCAGCTCGTTGGCCTGTCCCTCGGCCAGCTCGGCGTAGAGCTGCTCGAGCCGCTCGCCGTAGTGCTGCTTCAGCTTCGGCCACGCCAGCTTGCGGATCCCGGTCAGCAGGCCGTTCTCCAGGCTGAACGGGGTGGTCTCGATGATGAAGTCGCGCGGCACCTCATAGGACTGCAGCCCAGCCTGACGCGCGACGTTCTGCAGCGAGTCGGCGATCTTGGGCTTGAGCGTCTCGGGGTCCCAGCGCCCCAAAGCTTCCTCGGTCGGGACCACGACGGCCAGCAGGTAAGGCTGGGAGCTGTTGCCGTAGACGTAGATCTGGCGCACCAGCGGGCTGTTGCCGAACTCGGCCTCCAACTTGGCCAGGGTCACGAACTCGCCCTGCGCCAGCTTGAGCACGTTGTTGCGGCGGTCGACGTACACCAGCCTGTCGGGCGCAACCTCGGCGAACACGTCGCCGGTCCGGTAGTAGCCGTCCTCGTCGAAGACGTTGGCGGTGGTCTCGGCCCGCTTGTAGTAGCCGGGGAACATGTTCTCGGTCCGCAGCAACAACTCGCCGCGGGGGTAGGGCCGGTCGGTGCTGAAGTAGCCCAGGTCCGGCACGTCGACGAGTTTGTAGTCGACCACCGGCGGGCGCTGGATCTCGCCGTCGAACAACACCATGCCGGCCTCGGTCGAGCCGTAGCCGTCCATCAGGTGCATCTCGAGTAGCGATTCGACCCAGGCGCGCAGCTCGGGCGAGGTGGGCGCCGAGCCCGTCATCGCGAAGATGTATCGCCCGCCGATCAGGTACTGGCGCTGGTCGGCCAGAACCTCGGCCTCCACCGCGGCACGGTCGCCGCCCTCGGACAGCCGCCGTTCGACGATGCGCTGGAATTCTCCGAACAGGGTCTCCCAGATGCGCGGCACGAAGTTCAGCTCGGTCGGCCGCACCAGCTCGAGGTCCTCGAGCAGGGTCGAGAGGTCGCTCTTGGCCGCGAAGTAGGCCGTGCCGCCGTTGCCGAGCGTGCCGTAGAGGATGCCGCGGCCCATGACGTGGCTCATCGGCATGAAGTTCAGGGTGATCGACGCGGCGCTCTCGCCGAACCAGTTCCTGCTGCTGCGGCGCCAGATCTTGGCGACATTGCTCTGCGGGTACATCGCGCCCTTGGGCGCGCCGGTGCTGCCGGAGGTGTAGATCAACAGGGCCAGGGGGTCGGACTCCTCGCTGGTCTGCAGCGGCGCGTCCGGCAACGCCTTGCCGCGCTCGAGCACCTGGGCGAGCGTCTCCACCGCGACGTCGGTGTCCGCGAGTCGGGTGCGGGCGGTCTCCACCGCCTCCCGCTCGTCGTCGACCTCGGGGTGGTAGTCGAACACCACCAGCTTGGCGGGCCGGTGGCCGCTCAGGATCAGCTCCACGGCGTCGGGCAGCTGGTTGGCGCTCGCCGCGATCACGGTGGGCTCGGTCTCGGTCACGATCGGCTGCAGCGACGTCAGCGACGCGCTGGTCTGCAGCGGGACCGACACCGCGCTGATCGTGGCCAGTGCCATGTCGATGGTCGTGTAGTCGACGCTGTTGAAGCCCAGCACGCAGACCCGGTCGCCGGTGTGCACCTCGTCGTTGGACCAGGCGCGGCCGAGCGCTGAAACCCGGTCGCCAAGCTCGCGGTAGGTGAGCGTCTCGAACCGGGAAAGCAACTCCAGCCTGGTGCGTCCGCTCGCCGAGTCCTTGACGAACTCCACCGCGCGGTGCGCCACCGCGGGGCGGTCCGCATACCCCTCGAGCGCGGTCCGGATCACCTGCGGGAGGCGCAGCCCGGGCTGCTCGAGCGCCGCTTCGACCGCCGGGTCGGGTCGGGCGGCGGCGAACTGCGGGTCATTGGCGGTGAGGTCCTCGATGCGGCGCTCGAGCCACTCGTCGTGATTGATGGTCGACATAAATCAGGTCCCTTGCAATGAAAGTTATGAGTCAGTTGTGCGACGATGCACCGACCTTTAAAACGTTAGCTAAAGTAACTTTATTTCACCATGACGCCGCCCCGCGGGCGGTGTGAGATTGCCCACCGCCCCGGTCGGGTCCCAGCTCTTACAGGTCGGCCAGCAGTCCCGCCAGGACTTCGAGGCCCTCGTTCAGCAGCTCGTCGCTGATGGTCAGCGGTGGCAGCAGCCGGATGATGTTGCCGAACATGCCGCAGGTCAAGACGACGACTCCAGCGGCATGGGCCGCGGTGGAGACCTTCTGCGTCAACTCCGCGTCGGGCTCGGCGGTTCCGGACTTGACCAACTCGATGGCGATCATGGCGCCGCGGCCTCGCACCTCGCCGATCCGGTCATCGCGCGCCTGCAGGCGCAGCAACGGTTCGGTGATCAGCCGTTCCAATCGCCGGGCCCGGTCGATCAGTCCGTCACTCTCGATCGTGGTAATGGTGGCCAGTGCTGCAGCACAGGCGATTGGGTTGCCGCCGAATGTGCCGCCCAAACCGCCAACGTGCGACGCGTCCATGATCTCCGCGCGACCGGTGACCGCCGACAGCGGCAGCCCGTCGGCGATGCCCTTGGCGGTGCAGATCAGGTCGGGCTCGATGCCCTCGTGCTCGCAGGCGAACATCGCGCCGGTGCGCGCGAACCCGGTCTGCACCTCGTCGGCGATGAAGACCACGTCGTTATTGCGGCACCAGTCGAGCAGGGTGGGCAGGAAGCCCTCGGCGGGCACGATGAATCCACCCTCGCCGGCGATCGGTTCGATGATGACCGCGGCGAGGCTGTCAGCGCCGACTTGGCTCTCGATCACGTCGATTGCCCGGGCGGCGGCCTTCTCCCCGTCGGTGGCCAGCTCCTTGTCCACCAGGCCGTCCCGGTACGGGTAGGACACTGGGGCCCGGTACACCTCCGGCGCGAACGGGCCGAAGCCGCTCTTGTACGGCTTGGACTTGGCGGTGAGCGCCATCGCCAGGTTGGTCCGGCCGTGATAGGCGTGGTTGAACGCGACGACGGCGGGCTTGCGGGTGTACGCCCGCGCGACCTTGACGGCGTTCTCGACGGCTTCGGCGCCGGAGTTGAACAGCACGGAGCGCTTCTCGCCGGAGCCCGGCGTGATCCGGTTGAGTTCCTCGGCGACGGCGACGTACTGCTCGTACGGCACGACCATGAAGCAGGTGTGGGTGAAGTCGGCAACCTGGGCCCGCACGGCCTCCACCACCCGCGGTGAGGAATTGCCGACGGTGGTCACCGCGATGCCGGAGGCCAGGTCGATGAGCCGGTTGCCGTCGACGTCCTCGATGATGCCGCCGAAGGCCCGCGCCACGAATACCGGCAAGGAGACGTTGACCCCATGAGACACCGCCGCCGCGCGGCGTTTGGTCAGCTCCAGCGAAGCGGGACCGGGGATTTCGGTGACCAGCTGGCGTGTCTGCTCGAGGCCGGCCACGATTTTCTCCTCACCACGGCGCGCCTGTCACGTCGCGATTCAAGCCTATCCGGCGCGGTCCCGCCCGCATTTCATGGACCGCGGCGCTCGGGCACGACCTGCGGCAATGGCACACTGGCCGGTACGAGGTGCGCGACCCGTGGGTCGTCCCGGCCACCAATGGCGTTGAAATGCCACTACGAAGCCACTACGAAGCCACTACGAAAAGACAGGCCCGTTCATGGAAAGTTTGATCCTGTTCCTGCCCTTCCTGCTCATCATGGGCGGGTTCATGTACTTCGCGTCGCGGCGCCAGAAGCGCGCGATGCAGGCCACCATCGACCTGCACGAGTCGTTGCAGCCGGGCGACCGCGTGCACACGACATCCGGGCTGCAGGCCACGGTCGTCGAGATCACGGACGACACCGTCGACCTCGAGATCGCGCCCGGCGTGGTCACCACCTGGATGAAGCTGGCGATCCGCGACCGGATCCTGCCCGACGAGGACGACCTCGCCGAGGAGGACGACACGGACGACTTGGAAGAATTCGGCGAAAACCGGGCGACCAAGGATTCCTGACGCGCAGTTGCGGCCCAAACCCACCAGCGGCGCGATCGCCGCGAGGGAGGCACGTAGTCTTTTCTAGGCTCTGTCCCGGGGTAAAAAACCAATTCTCGAGGAGATAGAAGGAACGTGGCATCGTCTTCGGCGCCGGTGCACCCTGCCCGCTACCTATCCGTCTTCCTGTTGCTGCTTGTCGGCGTCTACCTGCTGGTGTTCCTGACCGGCGACAAGCGCGCCGCCCCCAAGCTCGGCATCGACCTGCAGGGCGGCACCCGGGTCACGTTGACCGCGCGCACCCCGGACGGTTCGCGTCCCAGCCGCGACGCCCTGGCGCAGGCGCAGCAGATCATCAGCGCGCGGGTCAACGGTCTGGGCGTTTCCGGTTCGGAGGTCGTGGTCGACGGCGACAACCTGGTCATCACCGTGCCCGGAAACGACGGCAACGAGGCCCGCAACCTGGGGCAGACCGCCCGCCTCTACATCCGCCCGGTGCTCAACTCGATGCCGGCGCAGGAGCTCCAGCCCAAGCCCCCGCCGCAGGCGCCACCGCCGGGTCAGGCGCCGCCCTCGGGACAGCAGCCGGCGCCGGGTCAGGCGCCGCCCCCGGGTCAGCCGGCCCCTGGCCTCGCCCCGCCGCCGGCCCAGGCGCCGTCCGGTCAGCCCGCACCGCCCACGAAGACGATCAGTGCACCCAGTCCGGAGAAATAACTGACCTCGAGGA